>NZ_CP081299.1:0-641250 GCF_019711195.1 Dyadobacter sp. NIV53 | reverse complement strand
ATTGGGTACCGGGAATTCCGTCTTTCATTTTTTGTCCTGAACCCGGATACGTTACCGCTTTTGTAATCACAAAATTGATCTTCGGGTCCAGGGCCATATCAAAGAAATCCGGACTTTGCAGACGTTGTATCAATTCATCTTTTAATTCGTCCGTCGTTAAATTAGTATTGTTCAGGGAAGACAAAGGAAAAGAAAACGAACCGGCCTGCACTTTGCCATTTTTGATAAGAAAACTATCACTTTTCACAGCAATGGTTCCACTGTTGGAATCACCATTCCTGAGATAGCCCGTCCATTCAACTACCGACCGGCTTTCGTCGAGGATATAATTATGAAATGATTTATCCGGCCTGCAATTCCAAATGGATAATATTAAAACGATATAAATGATACTCTTTTTCACTTTATTTATTTTTTGAAACCAATCCGATTAGTTGGGTCAGAAAAAATCGAATCCAGTCATTATATTGATATTCAGTCTGACGATTTCCCTCCGGAAACGTCATCATTTTATCATTTTGCTTTGTTGCATATTGGCAATGTGCTTATTGAATTCTTCCAGCTTTTTGTTTTTGGGATAAGCCATTCTTCTCCATAATCCTTCCATCGGGCCAGTCGAGTAATACTTCAACCACATATTACTGTAAAATACCTGAAATGAATAAATTAAAAATACCGGAATAAACGATTCCAAAAGGGTAAGCTTTCCAGCCAGTCCGCCTGCATAGCCATAAAAAACAAGCATACAGAAAAGCGTCTGAGCCAGGTAATTGGTAAGTCCCATACGGCCGGTATTGGCTATCCAGACGGAGAAATTGGAAGGTGTACCGGAAAACCGGATGGTTAGAAAAATCAGATAAACGATGGTTAGTAACGGAATCGCCATAAATTCTGAAAGTGAATAGATCAGGCTTTCAAATTTTTGAAGATCCCCTGGCAATAAATGCTGGCTTAATACCGGGATGCAGGAAATACCTTTTAGTATTAATGCAAAAGGAAGTATTTGCCAGGCAACTCGGGTAAATGCAGTCTTAAACGTTTTGAGATGTTGAAAAAAGTGTATTCTGCCTGCGATCAGCCCCAGTAAAAACATGATCTCATAATGCACAAATCCTGGCATTCCCTTTTCTGCTCCCACAAAATATAACATCGCAACACCAAGTTTTTGTAAGGACATTACCTCCGGTAATGAGCCATTTTGCCATGTATTGACAACCTCCATAATTATTTTATCCATTTCCTGCTGACCTGCTGCAACGGACTCAGTAGTGGCCGGAGAGAAAATGGTGCTGGTAATCTGGAATAAAATAACAAATGTTATCAGGCCGGGAATCCATTTGATAATTGTGGAAATTGGTTTTTTATTAAAATATAAAAGTGTAAAACCCATCAAGGCATATTTATGCAAAATGTCCCCAAACCAGAAAAAGAATGCATGTACAATTCCAAACCCAAGCAGGACCCATAACCTGCGTCTGAAAATTTTATTGCTGTTCCAGGCCGGATTGCCTACGCCTTTATTCCGGTTCTTGTGCATCATCAGATAAAAGCCAATGCCAAACAGAAAACTATATATGGTATAAAACTGGCCTTTAAAGAACAGATGAATGAAAAACTGGACCGGTGCGTATATTTCCGGCACATCAAGATGTAATGCATATACCTGTTCAGGACGGAGAAATGCGAATAATGTGTAAGTCTGGATGTTCATGACAAGTATGCCGAACAGGGCTAAGCCCCTTATAACGTCGATAGAATGAATACGTCGGGAGTCCGGAGCAATCATAGCTGGATGTTTTAATGTGTCCGATTTGTAGAAGCACAAAAGTCTGTTAAACCTGGTTACAAGGGCTATCAATTTTGTTTCAAATTCTACAAAACATGTTGCAAAGAGCAGATAAAACAAGATATCGAATGATGATAATTGATTTTAATTCAATTATTGGCCAGGAGCTAAGTTCGTATATTCACCGTTCCCAGGCATAGTCCGAAACATAGAACGCCCGGCCTTCTAATAAAAAACACTCAGAGGGAAAAGTGAATAGAAAAAAGGGAAGGACGCAAGGCGCCGGCGTTCGATACCTGATTATTAGCAATTATGGAATTACAATAAACTTAACTACAAAACCAGTTCCGAAAAGACACCCGTGATTTTTTTAATCGAAAAATAAATTATAAAAAATATTCATATAATAATTTTTTTATAATTTTATATTAACCAAGTGATTACTAAACCTATATAAGAAAGGAGGTGATTATGGGGAAAGTCAGAAATATCCTCGAAACAAAAAAAACGGCCCCGGTTGTGATCCATCCGGACAATACTGTTTTCGAAGCGCTGGAACTGATGTTTGAAAAAAATATCGGTGCACTCCTGGTCATGGAACAGGAGAAGTTTGTCGGGATCTTCACGGAAAGAGATTACGCACGTAAAGTTATCCTGAAAGGAAAAGCCTCCAAAGAGATCATGGTAAGTGAAATCATGACTCAAAATCCCATTACGGTATCTTCGGACACAAGTATAGAGGATTGTATGTCAATGATGACTGACAAATTTATCAGGCATCTGCCCGTTATCGACAACGAATTGCTTATCGGCATCATTTCTATTGGTGATGTCGTGAAGTATATCATCGAAGATCAGAAATACATTATCGGAAACCTGGAACATTTTATTACCGGAATCTGATAATCCCGTCAATTTATACGCTGGATAATATCAATTAAAAAAAACTTTTTAGCTCATATCGTTTTCTAATATATAGAATATGAATGAATTAGATTCGTCTGGTACACCAGGTTGGCCTTTTTGGCTGTATGCGGCATTGGTTTTGATTTTATTAACTTTTATTATTTCGCTTTCTTATTTTTTGGGACAACATCATGAGGGCAGGGCAACCGGCCAGCCTTACGAATCCGGCGTTATAGAAACCGGATCCGCAAGACTGCGGTTCTCTGCCCAATTTTATCTGGTGGCCATGATGTTCGTCATTTTTGATATTGAGGTTGTTTTTATTGTGCTATGGGCTCTCGCATTTAAAGAACTGGGATGGCAGGGTTACCTAAGTATCTGTGTTTTTATCGGGCTGTTATTTGCCGTTCTGATCTATGAATGGAGTATTGGTGCACTGGATTTTGGTCCGGATGGAAAGAAAATCCTGAAAGCTTACCGAAAACTGAATATAAAGAAACCTGCAATATGAAATGGTGGCTAAGTAAACCTTCCGAACCCGCAAATGCAGTTCAGGGAACCGGTTCTTTTGAGGAATCGGTAAAGCAAAGCATAATGCTCACAACAGTACAGGATTTGCTGGCCTGGGGACGAAAGAATTCCATGTGGCCGTTTCATTTTGGCCTTTCGTGCTGTTTCGTTGAAATGGCGACCAGCCTGACCAGTAAATACGATGTTGCCCGTTTTGGTGCAGAAGTAATTAGAGGAACGCCGCGAGAAGCCGATGTGATGGTCATTGCAGGAACTGTTTTTGTTAAAATGGCACCGATTATCAAACGGCTTCACGAGCAGATGATGGAACCCAAATGGGTGATCTCCATGGGGTCCTGTGCCAACTCGGGCGGGATGTATGACATTTATAGCGTGGTTCAGGGAGTCGACAAATTTTTACCGGTGGACGTTTATGTGCCTGGTTGTCCGCCCCGCCCGGATGCATTTATGCAGGGGCTGATGCTCCTGGCAGATTCGGTTGGAAAAGAACAGCGGCCATTAAGCTGGGCAATTGGTGACCAGGGAATTATCAGGCCTGAGAAACCGGTAATGAAGGAAGAGAAAAAGGAACAAAGAAAAAATTTGATCGGGATACGCACGCCTGATACCATTTAAAGCAGGTCGGGTGCATTATTGAAATTATAATCAGGAAAAGCATGAATGATCGTTCAGGCTTGGCGGAGGAACTGATTTCGGTTTTCGGCGAATCAGGTTTAACACAGCAACAAACAGTTGATGGGATTACTACATTATGGGTAAAAAGTGAGAAATTAATTGAGATACTGACTCATCTCAAAAGTAAAATTACCAGGCCATTTACATTTTTGTTTGATCTCTGTGCAATTGATGAAAGAAACAAGGCCAAAGCCAGATCCAACGGTTCGGTGCCTCCCGACTTTACAATTGTATATCATCTGCTTTCTTTTGAACGGAATAGTTTTATCCGTCTCAAGGTTGCTTTGAAAGGTGAATTTCCTTCGATTGTATCCATTTGCTCTTTGTGGGAAAATGCCAACTGGTATGAGAGAGAGGTCTATGATATGTTTGGGATTGACTTTAAAGGCCATCCGCATCTGCGACGTATATTGATGCCGTTAACCTGGAACGGGCATCCGCTTCGAAAAGAACACCCGGCAAGAGCGACTGAAATGGGGCCTTTCCGGCTTTGGGACGAAAAGCAGGATAAGGAACAGCAGGCCTTGCAATTTAATCCCGAAGACTGGGGTTTGAAAAGGCAAAGCGATGATGCGGATTTCATGTTTCTTAACCTGGGGCCACAGCATCCCGGTACACATGGCGTGCTTCGTATCATACTTCAGCTTGATGGTGAAGATATTGTGGACGCTGTTCCGGATATTGGTTTCCACCATCGTGGTGCTGAAAAAATGGGTGAAAGGCAATCGTGGCACACATACATTCCCTACACAGACCGTGTGGATTATCTCGGTGGCGTGATGAATAATCTGGCTTATTTGCTGGCGGTTGAGAAACTGGCAGGAATTACGGTTCCAAAGCGTGTGGAAGTGATTCGTGTGATGCTTTGTGAATTATTCCGTATTGCGAGCCATCTTGTTTGGTATGGCACATTTGCGCAGGATCTGGGACAACTTTCACCAGTATTTTACATGTTCACCGACCGGGAAAAGATCTTTGACATTATTGAAGCCATCTGCGGCGCACGCATGCATCCGAACTGGTTCCGGATTGGTGGGGTTGCCCAGGATTTGCCGGCAGGCTGGGATAAACTGGTTCGTAATTTCATTGATCATTTTCCTAAACAGCTCAGGGAATATCATAGAATGGTGATGCAGAACAGTATTTTTAAAGCCCGTACTGTCGGGATAGGAATTTACACACTGGAAGAAGCTATTGAATGGGGAGTAACCGGTCCGGGTTTGCGTGCCTGTGGTTTTGAATGGGATTTCAGGAAAAAACAACCTTATTCCGGTTATGAGAATTTTGAATTTGATGTTCCAACAGCACAAAACGGTGATTGTTATGATCGCGCCGTTGTACGTGTTGAAGAGATGACGCAAAGCCTGCGGATTATAGAACAATGCCTGGAAAATATGCCCGAAGGCCCTTACAAATCGGATCATCCGCTGGCAACACCTCCGCTCAAGAAAAACACAATGAAAGATATCGAGACACTCATTACACACTTTCTCAATGTGAGCTGGGGACCTGTAATTCCTGCGGGAGAAGCCATGAGCTGCATTGAAGCAACGAAGGGCGCTAATAGTTATTACCTGACAAGCGATGGAAATACGTCGGCTTACAGGGTCAGGATCAGGACTCCGTCGTTTCCGCACATGCAAATGCTGCCTTATATAAGCAAGGGATATACAGTAGCAGATTTATTATCAATTCTTGGAAGTATCGATTATGTTTTGGCAGATATAGACCGATAGAGGAATGAAAATCAACGTTATGAGCCCGATTTTGCTGACGGCCGAAGAAAAAGAAGAAATTGACGTGGAAATCGGACTTGTTCCGTATCGTAAAGCGGCGTGCATCGAAGCGCTGAAAATTGTGCAGCATCACCGTGGCTGGATTTCGGACGAAAGCCTGCATACCATTGCGGGTTACCTGGAAATGTCGCCGGAAGAACTGGACAGCGTTGCTACTTTTTATAACCTGGTTTTTCGCAAACCTGTTGGCAGGAACGTTATTCTGCTTTGCGACAGTATCAGCTGTTATGTTATGGGTTATGAAAAAATCTATGAACAGCTGAAAGCCAGATTACATATCAGTTTTGGGGAAACAACAACGGACGGGCGGTTTACACTTTTGCCCAATGCCTGCCTTGGTACCTGTGACCACGCACCTGCCTGTATGATCCATCACGAATTATACAGAGACCTGACGGCAGACCAGCTCGACGAAATTTTAGACGCATACAAATAAGCGAATGGAAACGCCTCTTACCCGGCTTATTAATTCCAACCGGCCCGCTCTAAATCTGAAAGATTATGAACGGGAAGGAGGATATCAGTCTGTGCACAAAGCAATAAAATCAATGACTCCGGCTGAGGTTACCAAACTGGTGCAGGATTCTGATTTGAAGGGCAGGGGAGGTGCAGGTTTTAATACGGGCATGAAATGGAGTTTTGTTCCGATGAACAACACTTCGCCCACCAAATACCTGATAGCGAATGCAGATGAAATGGAGCCAGGTACATTTAAAGACCGTTTGCTTTTAGAAGGCAATCCGCACCAGATGATCGAAGGAATGATCGTATCTGCATTTGCTATTCAGGCCAATATTTCCTATATCTTTTTAAGATGGGCCTACAAAAAAGCTGCCCGGTTGCTACGCCATGCCATTGACGAAGCCTATGCTGCCGGATACCTGGGTCGCGATATTCTTGGGAGCGGTTATAATCTTGAAATGTACCTGCATACAGGCGTTGGACGATATATATGCGGCGAGGAAACTGCGTTGCTCAATGCCCTTGAAGGAAAACGCGCTACGCCCAGAACCAAACCTCCGTTTCCACAAATTAGCGGTTTGTTCGGCAAGCCGACCATTGTAAATAATGTGGAAACGCTTTGTAACATTCCGCATATAATCAACAATGGTGCCGATTGGTTTAAAGGCCTGAGCCCTGGCAGTGATGCCGGAACCAAGCTGTATGGTGTAAGCGGGCGTGTGAACAATCCCGGTTTATGGGAGCTGCCAATGGGAATTACCATGCGGGAATTGATTGAAGTGCATGCAGGAGGAATGAAAAACGGTTACCAGTTTAAAGGGGCGTTGCCCGGAGGTGCTTCTACCGATTTTCTTGTCAATAAACATATGGATGTAAAGCTGGATTTCAAGTCGGTTGCTGCGGCCGGGAGCAGGTTAGGTACCGGTACCATGATCGTTCTCGACGACCAGACCTGTCCTGTCGGGTTCGTCCATAATCTCGAACATTTTTTTGCACAGGAATCATGTGGCTGGTGTACCCCTTGCAGGGAAGGACTGCCCTGGACTGAAAAAATATTACTTGCTATGGAGAACGGAAAAGGGCGGGCGGAAGATTTGCAGCTGCTTGACATGCATACAAAATATCTGGGGCCCGGCAATACTTTTTGCGCCCTGGCACCAGGAGCGATGGAACCTCTTCAAAGTGCGCTAAAATATTTTAAAGAAGATTTTGACAAACATATCAACGAAAAAAAATGCCCCTGGCGGTGAAATGTTATGGCAGTCATTCATATTGATAAAAAGCCTTACGAAGCAAAAGAGGGTAAAAACCTGCTCGAAACCTGTCTGACACTGGGTTTTAATCTACCTTATTTTTGCTGGCATCCCGCAATGGGATCTGTTGGAGCGTGCCGTCAGTGTGCAGTCAGGCTTTTTAAAGATGAAAATGATACAAACGGCAGGCTGGTAATGGCCTGTATGGAAGGGGTCCGCGACAATATGTTTGTGTCGCTGGATGATCAGGTAGCCAGGGATTTTCGCTCGCAAAATATTGAATGGCTGATGACCAACCACCCGCATGACTGTGCAGTTTGTGATGAAGGAGGTTCTTGTCATTTGCAGGATATGACTGTCATGACCGGCCATGCTTACCGGCGTTTCGGATTCAAAAAGCGTACGTACAAAAACCAGTACCTGGGGCCATTTATCAATCATGAAATGAACCGGTGTATACAGTGTTACCGCTGTGTGAGGTTTTATAAAGATTATGCGGGCGGGAAAGACCTGGATGTTTTTGCTGCACATGATCATGTTTATTTCGGCAGGGAAAAAGACGGAGTTCTTGAAAACGAGTTCAGTGGAAATCTGGCTGAAATTTGTCCGACAGGTGTTTTTACAGACAAAACACTGAAAGAACATTACACCCGGAAATGGGATATGACCATGGCGCCTTCCATTTGCCAGCATTGCAGTCTTGGATGTAATATCATTGCCAGTGAAAGATATGGGAAGATCCGGCAAATTACGAGTCGTTTTAACAGTGAGGTTAATGGTTATTTCATTTGTGACAGGGGAAGGTTCGGGTATGAATTTGTGAATAGTAAAGAGCGGGTTTTATATCCAGTTTTTCGTGGAGAAACTGCGGGTAAACAAACCTTGTATGAAAATCTGAAAGCCGTTTTATCCAGTCAGAAAGTGATAGGGATCGGTTCTCCCAGGGCTTCTCTTGAGGCTAACTTTGCATTACGGCAATTGGTCGGGAAGGAGCATTTTTATCAGGGAATTCCTGAAAAAGAAGCCAGGCTGCTGCATAATGTTCATACTACACTGAATTCCGGACAGGTTCACACGCCCTCTCTAAAAGAAATGGAGGAGGCCGATGTTGTATTGATTTTGGGAGAAGATGTTACCAATTCGGCACCGCGAATGGCACTGGCTTTGCGGCAGGCTGTCCGAAAAAAACCTTTGGAAAATGCGGGGCAGATCCATTTGCCTTCCTGGCACGATGCCGCATTGCGTGAATTTATCCAGGACGAAAAAGGGGAGTTGTTCATTGCCTATCCAACTCAAACCAAACTGGACGAAATTGCCTGTGACACACATTACGCAGCACCGGACGATATTGCCCGATTCGGTTTTGCGATTGCCAACTTTTTAAATGAGAAGGCCCCTGTACCAGGCAGACTGGATGAAGAAATATTGAAACAAGCCGGACAAATCGGACAGATCCTCCAAAAAGCAGAAAGGCCGCTGATCATTGCCGGAACCAGCCTGGGCGATGAAGATATTATCAAAGCTGCTACCAATATTGCGCTTGCACTTTGTCTGAAAAATAATAAAACCGGCCTTTCTTTTGTCATTCCAGAGTGCAACTCAATGGGATTAACAATGATGAATGCGCCTTCTTTGAATGAAGCAATGGAAATTGTTAAAGATAAAGAAGCGGATACAGTTATTATTCTTGAAAACGATTTGTACCGCAGGATTTCTAAAAAAGAGGCTGACGATTTTTTTAATTCGTGTAAACAAATCGTTGTCCTGGATCACCTGCATAACGCCACTACCGACCGGGCAACGGTGCTTATTCCGGCTGCTACATTTGCCGAAGGCGACGGAACGCTGGTCAATAATGAAGGCCGTGCACAATGCTTTTTCCAGGTATTTGCACCGTCAAATGAAAATATAAGAGAAAGCTGGCGGTGGCTGGACGAATTCAGGCAATTCAAAAATAATGTAGAACCTGATAATTTGCAGGAATCCGGCAACCTGATGCAGGAAATGGTGAAGGAAATGCCTCAGTTTAAAGGAGCGGATACTGTGGTTCCGCCACCTGATTTTCGCATTAACGGACAGAAAATTCCCAGGGAGCCACATCGGTACAGTGGTCGTACTGCTATTCTTGCTAATGTGGCTGTAAGTGAGCCAAAACCTCCGGAGGATACCGATTCGCCACTTTCTTTCACGATGGAAGGATATAGGGGGATCCCTCCGGCGCCTTTAATTCCATTTTTCTGGTCGCCGGGCTGGAACTCAGTGCAATCCATTAATAAGTACCAGATTGAAGTCGGAGGGCCGCTGCATGGCGGGGATCCGGGCAAAAGAATTTTAGGGACCGGAAAAATATCTGTCCATGATTTTCAGGATAATATACCTCTTGCTTTTAAGGTGAAAAACGATGAAATGCTGATCGTACCGTTGCCTCATATTTTTGGCTCTGATGAGCTCAGTGCTTATTCTGCTCCAATTGACGCACGTACGCCGGAACCATACATACTAATAGGAACAAAGGATGCTGCCCATTTTGACGTTGACGAAAACACAGCATTAAGTGTCAGGATTAAGGGACAAAGTTATGATCTGGCTGTAAAGATTGATAAAAAAATGCCGGAGGGACTTGCAGGAATTCCGTTTAATTTTTCAGCTATGCCCGGCATGAGTTTACCGGCGAAAGGAATTTTAACCAAAACAAAGCTATGAACGAAACCCTCCGTTATGTACTGATGATTGTAATTGCGCTGTTTACACTTACCACGGTTGCGGCATGGCTGATCTGGCTGGAAAGGCGTTTGCTGGCGCTCTGGCAGGACAGGTATGGGCCAAATCGTGCAGGGCCATTTGGGTTACTTATCGTGGCAGCGGATACCATCAAACTGTTTTTTAAGGAAGACTGGATTCCGCCTTTTGCGGATAAAGTGATTTTTGTAATTGCCCCAGCCATAGTTGCGGCCGCTGTACTTATGGGTTTTGTGATCATTCCTTTTGCACCTGGCATTCTTATCTCCGACCTGAATGTTGGTTTGCTGTTTTTTCTGGCCATGTCGTCGCTGGGTGTTTACAGTATTGTACTGGGTGGCTGGGCATCCAATAATAAATATTCATTGCTGGGCGCATTAAGAGGCTCTTCGCAAATGATTAGTTATGAGGTTTTTATGGGACTTTCGTTAATGGGTGTGGTGATGCTTTCAGGCTCATTCCGGCTCACAGATATAGTTTTGGCGCAGCAGAATTACTGGTTTGTTTTTACACAGCCCGTAGGTTTTGTTATTTTTCTGATCGCAGGTATTGCAGAAACGCACCGGCTGCCATTTGATATACCGGAGGCCGAAAGTGAGCTGGTGGCTGGATTTCACTCGGAATATTCAGGTATGAAATTCGGGATGTTTTTTATAGGTGAATATCTGGGCATAACACTTGTTTCGGCAATGGTAGTTACGATATTTTTCGGAGGCTGGCTGGGTCCGTCATTTCTTCCACCACTGTTTTGGTTTTGCCTGAAAACGTTTGCTTTCATTTCATTTTTTATATTACTGAGGGCATCACTGCCACGGCCAAGGTACGATCAGCTGATGGAATATGGCTGGAAAATTATATTGCCTGTTGCTCTGCTGAATCTGCTGGTTACCGGGGCAATTGCGCTGCAAACAGAACTTTGAAAAATTAAACAGACGAAACGATGATCAGTCTATTGAGATCGATGGCACTTACTTTTCTGCACATGTTCAGAAAACGTGAAACCATACAATATCCCGAAGAGAAGGTACAGCTCCATCCGCGTTGGCGAGGCCGGATCGTTCTAACACGCGACCCGGATATGGGTGAACGCTGTGTGGGATGTTACTTGTGTGCTGCCGCTTGCCCGGTAGACTGCATTTCACTGCAGGCAACGGAAGATGAAAATGGCCGACGATATCCGGAGTTTTTCCGTATCAATTTTTCAAGATGCATTTTCTGTGGCTATTGTGAAGAGGCTTGCCCGACCTACGCTATTCAGCTGCTTCCCGATTTTGAAATGGCGGAATACAACCGGCAGAATCTGGTTTATGAAAAAGAGGATTTACTCATTGATAGTGAGGGGAAATATCCCGGCTATAATTATTATAAAGTTGCCGGATTGGCAGCGGGTATAAAAGATAAAGGGGAAGGTGAAAATGAAGAACCACCCGTGGATGTGCGCAGCTTGTTGCCCTAGTAATTAAAAAATTAGTAAAAAGTAAACAGGCTCAAAGCTGGTAAAATAGGTTACAACTTAATCCTGAAACATGGAAACGGTCTTTTACATCACGGCTGGTGTTACAGTGATCTCCACCATTATGGTTATTACGAGGCATAATCCTGTACATGCGTTGCTTTATCTGGTCATTTCACTACTGTCACTTGCCATGATCTTTTTTTTATTGGGTGCACCTTTTGCGGCATTGCTTGAAATTATCATTTATGCAGGCGCAATTATGGTATTATTCATTTTTGTGATCATGCTCTTAAACCTTGGCCAGGAAACCGCGGAACAGGAAAAGAAATGGCTGAAACTGAAAGTGTGGATTGGGCCGGCTATACTTTCTGCCATTCTTTTTGTTCAGTTATGTTACCTCATTTCATCACCCGAACAAGCTATTTATGATCAGCAGATTGTCGGTCCCGAGCCGGTAGCATTGTCATTGTTCCGGGTTTATCTGATTGGTGTAGAGCTGGCCGCCATGTTGCTGATGGCAGCAGTAGTTGGGGCTGCTCACATTGGCAGGCATAAAAAGGTCGTGTTACACCGTTTTTTAAAAGAGGAAGTAATATGAAATCAACGATACCAATAGAAATGGTCATGCTGCTGGCCGGGTTGCTCTTTGCCCTGGGAATTGCCGGTGTTGTAATCCGGAAAAACATTGTTTTTATGTTGTTGTCAGTTGAGATCATGCTTAACGCGGCAGGTTTGGCTTTTATAGCTGCGGGCTCACGCTGGTCGCAACCGGATGGGCAGGTCATGTTTGTATTTATCCTGGCCATGGCAGCAGCAGAAGTTTCGATCGGACTGGCATTGATCTTACAGATATACCATCAGCATAAATCCCTGGACATTGACAAGCTCAAGGAAATGAACGGGTAATTCCACCTTTTAATGTACACGGATATGGACAACCTTTTTTTGCTCATACCTGCTTTCCCTCTGGCTGGTTTTCTGATACTGGTAACCGGAAGGAACCGTTTATCCAGGAGGTTCATTGCCCTGGTCGGTGCAGGAAGTGTTTGCCTTTCAGCCATTATAACGATAATGGTCGGATTAGCTTTTCTTTCTTCAACGCCTCCAACAGGTTTCTATTCCCAAACATTATGGACGTGGCTGGATGTGGCTGATTTTAATCCGGAAATCACATTAAAACTGGATGCATTATCGCTCGTTTTCGTTTTCGTCATTACTTTCATAGGGGCTCTGATCCACATTTATTCAGCCGGTTTCATGGCACATGATACCGATTACGCCCGGTTTTTTGCCAGCATGAACCTGTTTGTGGTTTCCATGCTATTGCTGGTTTTGGCGGATAACCTGCTTTTATTATATCTGGGCTGGGAAGGAGTGGGGTTATGCAGTTATCTGCTCATTGGTTTTTGGTATGAAAATCCGGTCAACGGATATGCGGCGCGTAAAGCTTTTACCATCACAAGAATAGGGGATACGGCTATGGCGATTGGACTTTTTATGATCTTCTATCAGTTTGGTACGCTCGTTATTTCTGAAATTTCTTCCACTGCTACGGTTGTTTTACGTCAGAACACATCGGGTGCAACTGTGATCGCTTTGTTACTTTTAGCAGGAGGAATAGGGAAATCGGCTCAGCTTCCATTACAAACGTGGCTGCCTGATGCCATGGCGGGTCCTTCACCAGTAAGTGCGCTTATTCATGCAGCCACCATGGTTACGGCAGGAGTTTATCTTATTGCCAGATTGCATGTTATTTTTGAACTTTCGCCGGTTGCACAAATGACTGTTGCCATTATTGGGGCCGCTACATTATTTGTAGCCGGGATGAGTGCACTGACACAATTTGATATCAAGCGTGTGCTTGCCTATTCCACCATCAGCCAGATCGGATACATGTTTCTGGCATTGGGAGTTGGCGCGTGGACGGCTGCCGTTTTTCATTTTATGGTTCATGCTTTTTTTAAAGCCCTTTTGTTCCTGGCCGCGGGAGCAATTATAGAATCGCTTCATCATGAGCACAATATGTTCAAAATGGGAGGGCTTAAAAACAAAATGCCGCTCATTTTCTGGACATTCCTTGCCGGAGCAGTTTCATTAGCTGCAATACCTCTGATAAGTTCTGGATTTTATAGTAAAGACCAGATACTGTGGTACGCATGGGCGGCAGAAAAGGGGAATCCTATGCTGTGGTTCGTAGCTTTTTTCGGCGCGTTTATTACAGCTGCCTACACCACCAGAATGATGATCGTCACTTTTTACGGAGAGCCAAAAACCGAAATTGGCCATCTTCCCGGTAAGCTCATGACAGTACCGCTGGTGGTCCTTGCGATTTTTTCATTGATAGCAGGCTTCATTGAGCTGCCTCATAATTTCGGGCATTTTACACTTTTTTCAGATTTGCTAAGCCCTGTTTTTCCTGCAACGGAATTAAGAGTAGAGGAAAATACCGAATGGCTGTTCCAGCTTTTGGCTGTACTGGCAACTTTTGGAGGTGTTTACCTTTCCTATATTTTTTATTACAAACAGCCGTACAGGATCGAGAAGTTGCGGCAATCGGCATTAGCAAATGGTTTGTATAATTTCTGGTTTTCGGGCTGGGGATTCGACAGGTTGTACAACTCCCTATTTGTAGGTCCGTTTGTTTTTATCTCCGGAATCAATAAAAACGATGTGGTTGATAAAATTTATACGGGTATATCTGCGGGAACCAATGGTATATACAGGCTACTGTCTGATACCCAGACCGGATCACTCAGATGGTACATTATGGGTATGGTCATTGGTGCAATTGTGGTACTAGGTTTACAGATTATATTATGATTCTCGTCGCTCTTATCTGTATCACCATGACTGGTGGAATTTTAGGGCTCATCCTTGGCAAATGGAACAAAAACCTTCCACGATGGATCGCGCTGGCCTCAGTATCAGCCGGATTTCTGATACTTGTATCTTTTTGGTTGAATCTTAATCAATCCATCAGTATCAATAACGACGGCAACTGGCTTATTGAGTTCAGGCAAACCTGGATCGGTTCATTTGGGATCAGTTTTCACCTGGCAGCGGACGGGCTGAGCTTTCTTTTGCTGATACTCACATTCTTTCTCGGGATTATAGCCGTACTCTGTTCATGGACAGAAATTACTGAACGGACGGGATTTTATTATTTCAATCTGCTTTGGATATTGGCGGGCGTTTCCGGTGTATTTATGGCAATGGATCTGTTTCTGTTTTATTTTTTCTGGGAAGTAATGCTCATTCCAATGTATTTCCTGATCGGGATATGGGGAAGTGAGAACAGGGTTTATGCAGCTTACAAATTCTTTATTTTTACTCAGGCAAGCGGTCTGTTAATGCTTCTAGCTATACTGGGTTTATATTTTATTCATGCCCAAAATACAGGAATTTATACTTTTGATTACTTTGAACTGGCTGGTACAATCGTTCCTCCTGCGTTTGCTTTTTGGCTGACAATGGGATTTATGATTGCTTTTGCAGTTAAACTACCCATAGTGCCATTTCATACATGGCTGCCTGATGCGCATAGCGAAGCACCTACAACCGGTAGTCTGATTTTGGCCGGCTTACTCTTAAAAACCGGCGCTTACGGTATGCTGCGTTTTGTTATTCCTTTGTTTCCTGCCACGGCCCATCAGATTGCGTTTCCGGCAATGCTTCTCGGCGTACTAGGCATTATTTATGGAGCTATTCTGGCATTCTCACAGACAGATTTGAAACGACTCGTTGCGTTTACCTCCGTTAGTCACATGGGTTTTGTAATGATCGGTATTTTTTCATTCAATGAACTGGCATTACAGGGAGTTGTTATGCAGCTTGTTACACATGCAATCAGTACCGGCGCATTATTCATTATGGCCGGAATGCTTAAAGAGCGCCTTCATACGCGGGATATGAACCGCATGGGCGGACTCTGGCTCGGGATGCCGCAAATGGGTGCCATTGGATTGTTATTTGCGATGGCTTCACTGGGATTACCAGGAACAGGAAATTTCATCGCTGAGTTTCTGATACTCTTAGGTGCATTTAAGGCAAACATTTGGCTGACTGTCCTGGCAACATCAGGACTTGTTTTTTCAGCTGTTTATTCATTGCGTATTGTGCAGAAAATATTCCTGGGGCCACAGCAGGAACAGCAGCAAACCCTTGATTTTTCATTGCGTGAAAAGCTTGTTATGGCAGTTTTGACCTTATCGATAATTGGTTTAGGCCTGTACCCGCAACCTGTTTTGAATACCGCCGCTCCGGCAATTAATAAGCTGGTAAGCATAATGATGACTGAACCTGTTGATTTACAAAAAGACCGGCAAACTTATGTCAGACACTGATTTTTCCGCCCTTATGCCTTTGCTGTTACTGGCAGGTTCGTCCGTGCTGGTGATGCTGCTGATCGTTGTCAAATTCAGCCATCGTATTATTCAGGTCAGCAGCCTTTTTTTGTTTGTACTGTCATTTACCTCTCTTTTTTACATCAAAAAACTGCTTCCCTATCAGATCGGTACATTGTTTGTAATTGATGATTTCGGAATTTTTATCATTGGTTTGATTGTTTTTTCCGGACTGGTGGTCAACATCCTGTCTTATATTTATTTTGAGGAAAAAGAAGAAGGGCCAAAGGAATATTACGTTTTACTATTCCTGTGTACACTTGGTGCAGGTGTGCTGGCCGTAAGCAAACATTTTGTATCACTTTTCCTTGGCCTCGAAATCCTGACCGTTGGCTTATACGCATTAATTGCCTACCTCAGGAAAAGACATCATAGTATAGAAGCAGGGATCAAATATCTGATTCTGGCCGCCTTTTCTTCGGCATTTCTTCTTTTTGGAATGGCATTGATCTACCTTGAAACCGGAACTATGGAGTTTTCTGCGATGGCCTCACATGTGGTATCGATGCAGGTACTTCCGCCTTTGTTCATTACAGGATTAGGCATGATGTTGGTTGGAGTCGGGTTCAAACTGGCCGTCGTACCTTTTCATATGTGGACTGCCGATGTGTACCAGGGTGCGCCTGTACCAGTTACAGCTTTTATTGCCACAGCTTCCAAGGGTGGCGTACTGGCAGTACTACTTCGTTTTTTTCTGGCAATTGATGGTTTCAGGTTTCAAACCGTTGCTCTTATACTGATCTGTATTGCAGTGGCTTCAATGGTCGTTGGGAATTTGCTGGCACTGCGTCAGAAAAACCTGAAACGTATTTTGGCCTATTCGTCTATTGCACATCTGGGCTACTTGATGGTTGCTTTCATTCCCGGTAATACTATGAGCATACAAGCCGTAAGCTTTTATTTATTTGCTTATTTTGCTACTACACTCGCTGCATTTGGAGTGATCGCCGTTTTATCAGGAAGGGAAGAGGATGCAGAAGAAATAGAAAATTACAGAGGATTATTCTGGCGGCATCCTGGTCAGGCCTGCATTTTAAGTGCAGCTTTACTTTCACTGGCAGGTATACCGCTCACGGCCGGCTTTACCGGAAAATTTTATATTCTTGCTGCCGGAATTCAGAAAGGTTTCTGGGCACTGGCTATTATTTTAGTGGTAAGCAGTGTATTTGGGTTGTATTATTATCTTCGGGTAATCACCGCCATGTTTACCGGAACCGGCCAAACGATACCCGAAGAAGATGAAAAACATCCCGTCTTTTTCAGGGTCAGTATGCTCATATTATCAGTCCTCGCAGTCGTAATTATCTGGCTCGGAGTTTATCCTGATCAGGTTATCAGTTATATGCAGCAGTTACAGGTTAAATAGCCTGATTATCCCAAAATAAGGTGCTACCTGCTTGTAGCTAAATATTAGTTATTGTAGAATTTCTCTTTGCCCGATCGGGACTACCCATTTGCCTATGCCGGGTTGTTTTCTTTGCTCACACCGGTTTAATTAATGCTTTATTGGTTTTTCAGAGGAGAAAATGTTGCTAATCAGCTTATTAGGTTAGTATTTGTTATCTTACTCAACCATAAATAAAGCAGCTATGGGTTCAATCCAATCAAAAACGGTCGTTTTTATTACCGGTGCTTTCGTCGGCAACAATTGCTGGGACGAATGGCAGACTTATTTCCAGAGTAAAGGCTATGCGACAAGCGCTCCTCCCTGGCCTTATAAAGATGCTCCGGTCGAAGAGCTTCGGGAGAGGCATCCGCACGGGGATAAGGAGCTGGCATTGCTGACCTTGAATGAATTAATTGATCATTATGTAACTATTATTGAAGCGCTTCCAGAAAAACCTATCGTTATTGGCCACTCTTACGGAGGACTTTTAACCCAGCTGATGGTCAACCGGGACATAACTGCTGCCGGGATTGCCATACATTCAGTGCCTCCTCTGGGCGTATTTCCTTATGAATTTTCATTTTTAAAAGCGGGTTGGAAATCACTGGGATTATTCACTTCCATTGAAGAAACTTATATGATGTCGTTCGAAGACTGGCAATACGCGTTCGTTAATGGTATGCCACTTGATGTGCAACAGGAAGCCTATGACAAATTTACGATACCGGAATCCAAAACAGTAGCCCGGGATGCATTGAGCAGCGCGGCAAAGGTTGATTTTAAAAAGGACCATGTTCCATTACTGTTCACAGCCGGCGATACAGATCATATTACTCCAGCCCACCTCAACAACCGTAATTTTAAGGCTTACGAAAACGAAAATTCCGTACTGGATTATAAAGTATTTTCAAACCGGAACCATTTTGTACTCGGGCTCCCAACCTGGAAAGAAGATGCCGATTATATCCTGGACTGGATCAGCGTTCATTGAAATGGAAAAGCAATAGGGTAAAAGGTTAATGGTTAAAAGGTTAAAGGGTTAATTGTTAAATGGCTAATGGTTAAAAGATAATTGGAGAACAAAATATTAATTTTTATGATAAAAATACTATTTCTCCCATGTACCATTTAGTACCTCCCTTTAACCATTAACCCTTAACCCTTAACCCTTAACCATTAACCTTAAAATTTATACCGGCAAATACACACTAAAGACAGCACCTTGTCCTGGTTGGCTTCTGGCTGTAATAGCACCTCCATGGTTACTGACTACCCTTTCACAGATTGCCAGTCCAATGCCGGTTCCGGGAAATTCATTTTTGCCATGCAAACGCTGGAATACCTGAAAAATACGACTAACATGTTTCTGGTCAAATCCGATTCCATTGTCTGCTATATCAATGCGGTGGTAAGCTGCAACCCTGCTTGTTGGAATTACATGAGCAGGCAATTCGTTTGCAAACTTGATTTCAGCCGTAATAGAAATTGCCGGAATTGTATCATGAGAACTGAATTTCAGCGCATTGCTAAGCAGATTTTGAAATAACTGGTTTAGTTGTGTCTGATCTCCATGAACGATGGGCAATATGGCGGCATTGACCGTGGCACCGGTTTCCTGTATAATTAGTTCAAGATCCGTGAGTACCTGAGTCAGAACATCGTTGAGCAGTACTGGTGTTGTTGCTTCCTGATACGTAGAAATGCGGGAAAACGTAAGCAGATCATCTATCAGAACAGACATACGGGAGGCAGCAGTCTGCATCCGCTTCAGATATTCTGCGCCGTCACCTAACTTGGACGCATAACGGTTTACAACCAGATCCCCAAAAGACTGGATCTTTCTGAGTGGCTCCTGTAAATCGTGCGAGGCAACATACGAGAATCGCTGGAGACTTTCATTAGAACGGAGCAGTAACTGATTTGATCCGGCGAGCTCTTCGTTCGTTGCCAGATATTCCTCGTTTATGGCCGCAAGTTCTTCATTCATAGATGCAAGCTCTTCGGTCCGCAGCTGAACCTGCTGTTCGAGTGCAAGCTGAATTTCACGTTGCTCCGTTATATCACGCGAGATACCAATTAATTTATATGGCTTGCCCTGATCATTAAAAAAGTTCTTCCGCTTGCATGAATAATCCTGCGGCGGCCGCTACGCATGTTTTCAATGGTATATTCTTCATTATAAATGCCATCACTTCCCGGCCACATTGCATCCTGTAACGCCGACTGTACACGTTTACGGTCGTTTTCCGGGATATAAGGCAAATCAGTATCAAAATCACCTGATTCTTTCTCAGTGCCGAGCCATTGTTTCAGGCGGTCACTATAAGTTATTTTATTAGTAAGCGGGTCAATGCTCCATAAAGCCAGGTCGGCCATTTCAATCGCACTGCGTAATGTACTTTCTGCTTCTTCTATTTCCTGCCTTGCCTGCACCTGGCTCGTTACTTCTGTTGCGGTGATGACTATGCCATAGATTTCACCATTTGTGTTTCGCAGTGCCTGGTATATATAACTGTAATATCCGGTATATGGTTTTCCATAACGCATCAGCACAAGCATTTCTTCCGGTTGATTGTAAGTATGTCCGGTTTTAAAAACATACGCAAGTTTTTCTTCCAGAGGGGTATTGGCCAGTTCAGGAATAGCTTCTGTAAATTTCTTTCCCAGTATGGACAGGTCACGCCCCAGGATTTCCATCATGTTTTTGTTAATCGTCACGACTTCCATTTGCTCCCCTGTAACCACCATCTTCGCCACGGGCGAATTGTAAAAGATACTGCGGGAAAATTGCTCATTTTCTTCCAGTCTCTGGTTTGTTTTTACCGCTTCCGTTACATCAATGGCAATCTCCAGGATGGCATATACTTCACCGTCAGAATTAAAAAGCGGGGTATAACTTATATTATAAAAGTTGTGCGTCATAACGCCTTGACGAACAATACTTACCTCTGAGGCAAAGCTCTGGTACATTTTACCTGAAGTGTAAACATTGTCCAGTATCCGTAAAAACGTTTGGTTTTCCAGTTCCGGCATTACTTCACGCAGCGGCCTGCCAGTGATATCCGGACCTTTTCCCACAACGTCGATAAACGACTGATTGGGCATTTCGATAACCAGATCCCTGCCAACGAACAGGCTGATGGCGGTAGGAGCCGCTGCTATAACTGACCTTAACCGGGCTTCACTTTCTTCTAATGCAATCAGTGTTTTTACCTGCTGTGTAACATCTACTGCCATGTTCAGGATAGCATATACTTTGCCTGATATGTCCAACAATGGCTTGTAGGTAAAATCAAAGTAATAGGTATCTATTTTACCATTCACTTCAATTTTGGTAGCAGCACTTTTGCTTGTGTATGTTTTGCCGGTTTTAAATACATTTTCTAATATTTCTAAAAATGCCTGGCCTTTTAGTTCGGGTAAAGTGTCTTCTATTTTTTTACCAAGAACAGACCTGTTCTTCGCCCAATAACCCAGCATTGCTTCGTTGGCAACTTCAATATTCATTTCACTTCCTGTCAGCAAACAGGTTGCTATCGGTGCTTCTTCAATTAACGAACGGAACTTGGCCTCGCTTTTTTCCAGTGCTTTCCTCGCAACAACCTTTTCAGTTACTTCAGTTGCCAGTACCATAACCCCTGTGATGCTATTCAAGGAATCACGCAGCGGAGTATAAGTCAGGTCAAAATAAACATTCTGTAATTCATTGTTTCTAACCAGCTTCACCAGCATTTCATTGCCAAAAAAAGGTGTTCCGGTATCATAAACACCTTGCAGTAATTCAAGATATCCTTGGCCTTCTATTTCTGGTAAGGCTTCTAAAAGGCGCTGGCCAATAATAGATTTGTCCTTCCCCCATACTTCAAAGATTTTGTCATTCCCAACTTCTACAATCATCTCCCTGCTATTGAAAAGCCCGATAGCCATCGGCGATTGCTCCACCATTGTCTGGAACCTGGCTTCGCTGGATCTCAGATCAGTAATATCCCTGGCAATTGCCAATACACTTTGAACCTGCCCATTATCTCCCAACTCTGGCACCAGCCGGGAGTAAAAATATATTTCTCCTTTGGAAGTTTGAAAACTATTGTAGTGTTCCTGAGGCATACGTGTGTCAATTACCGTTTGCAGGCATTTCATATAAGCCATAGCAGTATTTTCCGGCTGCCCCATTTGCTGGTTGGTCTTGCCTAGCAGGGAAGCATTATCTGTTCCGGTTTTCTCTTCGAAGGCGGTATTGGCAAATATTAACTCAAGATTAGTATTCCAGCGTGTAATCACATCCGGCGTGTTGTCAATCAGGCTGCGCAACTTATTTTCACTTTCATAAAGCTGCTTTTTTGCGAGGACCTGGGAAGTAGCATTCTGAACGATTCCTGAAAAGCGGATAGGCGCTCCGTAATCATCAAAATAAGCCTGCCCTTTCCAATGTAACCAATGTGGCTGTACGCTGCCTGAATTCCGAATGCGCAGATCAATTTCGAAAATGCCGCTGGATGCGGATTCAAGAGCATTTTTTATAGATAGTTCGGTCGCCTGCCTGTCATCAGCATGAACAGATAACAGCAGCTCATTATACGGAACAATATCTTTACCTGAAAAATCAAAAAGGGATTTGGCCCGTTCGCATAACCAAAACTGGTTATTGTTCAGATCAAGCTCCCAACTGCCAATGCCAGCCGCTGCAAGAGCCGATTCCAGTCTGTTTATTTCAGTAATACTGTCACGACTAAATGGTTTTGGAAAATTGGTCATCATCAAAGGTAATTGTTACACAAATTAAACAAGAAAACAGCTAAAATACCCAAAGTGACGAATCTGAGTTGTTATTTACTCAATTTTTAACTTTTTGCGTATATATGTTACGTTGTATTTTGATGCAATTACCGTACCTGATTAATCGAAATTATAGAAGTAATTATCATCTTGCCTAAAAAGAATTTTAATATTAAATATGGTCTTATTACAAATTCTTTTGTACCGCTATCGGCAATCATCCAAAATCTCCTTCCATGTATCAATTTGATAGCCGAATGCCGACCGCCGATGGCAATACAAAACAATTCGTGATAATATTAAATATTGAAAAATATAGGGATCTGAATCAGGCATAATCTTTTTTAAGTACAGTTATGGGGAATTTTCTCCGGAAGCTTACGTACAGATAAACAAATAGAAATGGATCCGGAAAATAATATGCAGAATCATCTCGCAGATGGGCAGACACTCGTTTTTCCAGTCATTGAAGAAGAAATTACTGTGGGGAAACGTGATGTAGAAATTGGTAAGGTCCTTATTTCTAAGAGAGTGTACGAGGAAGAATCAATAGTAAACGCATTGTTAACTTCTGAGGAAGTCACAGTGGAAAGAAGGGAAATCAATCAGTATATTGACCACGCACCACCAGCGATACGGCAGGAAAATGGCGTAACAATTATATCGGTTATTAAAGAAGTTTTGGTGGTTGAAAAGCGTCTGATGCTGGTGGAGGAACTGCACGTCACAAAGCACAAAACGACCAATTCAACGACTATCAATGAAACCTTGAGAAAGGAAGAAATAACAATTACAAGGAGTGCGCCTGGCACAGATATTTAGAAACAGGGAAATGTTATAATTAACCTATAAAATCTTAAACTCAATTTTATGTCAAATACGGTAGTAGGAATATTCGAATATACAAGTGAAGCACAGGCAGCCAAAGAATATTTGTTGAAAAACGGCTATGCTGACGAAAGCGTTGATATTGAAGTACAGATTTCAGATGATGCAACAAGCACTGGAGCTCAGGTTTATAAAGAAGAAAGTGGTGACCGCATAAGTGATTTTTTCAAAAATCTCTTTGGTGATGACGACGACGAAGTTAATAATTATACACAGGCCGGGCGTAAAGGAACAATTTTGACGGTTCATGCTGATTCCGCTGATGAAGCAGAGGCCGCAGCACACATTCTTGATAATTATGGTGCAGTTGATGTTCACGACTATGCTTCCAAAATAACCGACACATCAGGCAGTATATACAATGTTGACGGTGCATACGGTGCTCCGCAATCTGATGTTTCAGATACTAATCCTGATACGATCAAAGTCATTGAAGAAGATTTTCAGGTAGGAAAACGTGAGGTACAAACAGGTGGTATCCGTTTGAAAAGCCGAATAGTGGAACGACCGGTGGAAGAGAATATCCGTTTGCGGCAGGAATATGTATCGGTTGAGCGTACTCCTGTTAATCGTATTGCTACGGAAGCAGATTTTGAAACATTTAAAGAAGGTACGATCGAATTGACCGAATATGCGGAAGTTCCGGTAGTATCCAAGGAGGCCCGTGTTGTAGAAGAAGTCAGCCTGCGAAAAGATGTGGAAGTGAAGGATGAATTAATCACTGACACTGTACGCAGTACAGAGGTTGAAACCGAAGACCTTACAGACGAAGAAAAAATCCGCAAATCAGGATTTGATATATAGTCAATAAGGTTTTGTTGGCTGTTGCTAAGTAAAAATGCCATGGTTATGAAGGGATTTCATAACCATGGCATTTTTAGTTTTTTTGCCTTTTCAATCGTTAAAGTGAAAATTTCATAAATATTGATTTAAGCTCCTGGACTATTTAGGCAAAAAAGTAAGCTGTACAACTGCACCCTGGGAACCATCCTGATTCGCACGTTGCCAGCCAAAAGACAACGGTAAACGCTTTGAGAGAAATACTTCCAATCCGACTGTCAGCCTTCCTTTTCCATGAGAGCCTGAAATCCAGTCGGCCAGAAGATGAAGCTTTTTGTACCATATTGCAGCATCAATGCCTGTTTGGAAACCAAAGTTCGGGCCATCGCTTAAATATCTGTGATTACCATAATAAGTGCCTGCAACAATCTGGTACTGCTCCTGGTTTCCAAGTGTTGCAATAGCATTGGCGTAACTGTAATAAACGAACTTTACGGACTGTGTATGCGTAACGCTTTTTCCGCCTACGGCTCCAATTCCCAGTGAAAGAAAGTCATTTATTTCAAAAGCCTTTTGTACGTTAGCCAAAAGTAAAGGAGCAAATGGAATGGTAGTGGTAGTATCATTCATTTCAATATGCCTGCTTTTAATTCCATAATCCAGGTTGATCAGATTTAATCCTGCTTCCCATTTTTTGCCTAAACCATATGTAACCGTGGTTGATGATTCCACTTCGTCCTGGATTTCAAACTGTTGCTGCACACTTATTTTGCGTGCATCGGTAATGTCAGAAGCGGATACATTAAAAAAAGTGAGCTGGGAAAAAGCATTGGCAATCGGAAAAATTGTAAGTATGCCGCAAAGTTTGTACAGGATAAGTTTTGACATATTAAAAGGTTAAGTATTACCACAAACGTGAGTACGGATCAGTTAGTAAAAGATATGCCATCGTGATATAAAGGTTTTGTAAGTTTAAATGAATAAGATTTTTTGCAAAACGAGATTTTATCGCGTAATAAATCCCCAGGATAACTGGAAAAGGATTTGGTCAGGAAAATTAATTAAGTGTCAGATCTTAATACCTGTATCTTTCTTTGTGAAAGAACAGTGGCATAATTGTTATAATTTGATAAAATTATTCACCTGTTCTATATTATATACTCACTTATGATATTGCCATACCCCATAGTTCCGGACGTTACCGATGATGGTTTTGATACACAAACGGTAACGCTTAATGTTAACAGAATGAAAATTGAGTTACAGATATTACCCTGGGTAAGTCTATTGGATGCTTTGAGGGAATACTCAGACCTGACTGGTACCAAAAAAGGTTGTGATCACGGGCAATGCGGTGCCTGTACTGTACTTTGTGATGGCGAGCGAATCCTAAGTTGCCTTACACTGGCTGTAATGAAAGAAGGTTCCGAAATTACGACCATAGAAGGAATTGCACAGGATGGCCAGCTGCACGAATTGCAAAAAGCATTTATCGAATACGATGCTTTTCAGTGCGGTTACTGTACGCCAGGACAAATATGCAGTGCTATTGGAATGTTGCGTGAAGGAAAAGCAAAAACCAGGGATGAAGTAAAGGAACTGATGAGTGGGAACCTTTGCCGCTGTGGTGCCAATAATAATATAATTGACGCAATCATGGACGTAAAAAATCAGGGAAATTATGAATAACTTCATTTATACTAAGGCACATTCAGTACAGGATGCAGTTGATAAAGTAGGTGGGAAGACGGATGCGAAATTCGTAGCTGGTGGCACAAACCTGATCGACCTCATGAAATACAGCCTCACCAGGGCAAGTACACTTATAGATGTAAATCCAATAGAAGGACACCACAGCATAGAAGAAAAAGATGGCGGAATTCGTTTGGGTGCGTTCGTAACCAATGCCAAAACAGCCTATCATCCGCTTATCGAAGAACGTTACCCATTATTGTCCCGTGCAATATTGGCCGGAGCTTCAGCGCAGATCAGGAACATGGCGACCAATGGCGGTAATCTGTTGCAGCGCACAAGATGTTACTATTTTTATGACGCAAATACTCCCTGCAACAAACGTGAGCCGGGTTCTGGCTGTTCGGCCTTAATGGGCTACAACCGGATCATGGCTATACTGGGAACGAGCGATAGTTGTATTGCCGTATTTCCATCCGATATGTGTGTGGCCCTGGCTGCACTGGATGCAGTTGTAAATATTTCGGGGCCAGATGGCGAACGTAGCATTGCATTTACCGATTTTCACAGGTTACCGGGCAATACACCTCATATTGACAACAATTTGCTGCATGGTGAGGTCATCACCAGTATTGATATTCCTGAAAAAGGATTTTGCAAAAATTATTCCTACCTGAAACTACGCGACCGTAACTCCTACGCCTTT
Source organism: Dyadobacter sp. NIV53 (assembly GCF_019711195.1). Lineage (NCBI taxonomy): Bacteria > Pseudomonadati > Bacteroidota > Cytophagia > Cytophagales > Spirosomataceae > Dyadobacter > Dyadobacter sp. NIV53. The sequence goes on along the minus strand of NZ_CP081299.1, from coordinate 615,014 downwards.
GCACTCGTGTCAGTTGCCACAGGACTGGAACTGGAAGGTGGTATTATCAAAGAGGCAAGGATTGCATTGGGTGGAGTAGCACATGTTCCTTGGAGAGGGAAAAATGGAGAAGAATTTTTGAAGGATAAAGAACCAACGCGGGACAACTTTGCGCACGCAGCAGAGATTATTCTGAGCGGTGCCATCGGTTATGAATACAATAGTTTCAAAATTGAACTGGCAAAAAGGGCCATTGTACGTAATTGTATCATGGCGCTTCATCCTGAAACGCAATTGCCCGGAGCACAGCCTTCGGCTTAAGAGTTTATGACGGCGCGAATGTCTGATGATGGCGCGAACGTCCCATTCATGGCGGTTATTCAAAGGCCTCTGGCTTGATAATACACCTTATATCGAAAATAAATCCGGCCGGAGGCCTATAATAGAAGTCACGAACGGGGACGTTCGTGCCATCATTTAACCAATATTAAATTATGTCAGTTTTACCATCAATAGGGCAGCCGGTAAGTCGTCTGGAAGGTCATTTGAAAGTTACAGGCGGAGCCAAATATGCTGGCGAATATAACATTCCCGGATTGTTATACGGATATGTGATAAACAGTACCATTACTAAAGGGAAAATCATGAAATTTAATACCGGGCCAGCAAAGGCATTACCCGGTGTTATTGAAATATTTACACATGAAAACCGGCCATCGCTTGCATGGTTTAATCAGCAGTATGCAGATATGGATGCGCCTCCGGGAGCTCCATTCAGGCCGTTGCACGATGATAAGATCAAATACAATGGACAGCCAATAGCACTTGTAGTTGCCGAAACCTTCGAATTGGCAAGATATGCAGCTACAATCGTGGAGGTGGAATATGAGGAAGAAGTTTTTAATACAAAATTGGAAGACCATCTTGCTGATGCGCATGCCCCCGCAGTTGGGCTGGCAACCATGCTGAAACCACTTCCACCAAAACCGCGGGGTGATTTTGAATCAGCTTATGCCGGATCTTTTGCACAGGTTTCCGCCGAATATCTTCACGGAACGGAGCATCACAATCCGCTCGAATTGTTTGCGACAACCACCATTTACGAAGGAGAAGGCAAGTTGACGATCTATGATAAAACCCAGGGAACGGTTAATAGCCAGTTATATGTAGGGAATATTTTCGGACTGCATTTTAAGGACATTCGTGTGATATCGCCTTATGTGGGAGGAGCATTTGGCTCAGGATTAAGGCCGCAATATCAGTTATTTATGTCTGTTATGGCTGCTTTGGAGTTAAAAAGGAATGTACGCGTTACGCTCGACAGAAGCCAGATGTTTACGTTCGGTCACAGGCCGCCAACAATTCAGCATACACGTTTTGGCGCTGATGAAAGTGGTATGGTTACAGCTATGAACCACTCTGCTGTTGCCGAAACCTCACAGTTCGAAGATTATACGGAGGTAGTTGTGAATTGGGCAAACATGCTTTATCCGGCATCCAATACCCTGATGGAATATAAACTGGTCAATCTGGATGTATATAGCCCGCTGGACATGCGCTCACCTGGTGGCAGCACAGGATTGCATGCCATAGAAAGTACGATGGACGAACTTGCTTATAAACTGAATATTGACCCGGTAGAACTCAGGTTGATTAATTACGGACACACGGATGCAAGTATGGGCCGGCCTTTCAGCAGCAAGGAGCTTAAAGAGTGTTATTTACAAGGAGCTGAGAAATTTGGCTGGTCAAATCGTAATCCGGAAACGCGTAGTATGCGCCGTGGAAATAAGCTGGTTGGTTACGGAATGGCGACAGGAATCTGGGAAGCCAATCAGCTCCCTGCACGTGCAGAAGCAATGATCACTAAGGAAGGGAAATTACAAATTAACAGTGCTGTAACGGATATCGGAACTGGTACCTTTACAGTGATGGCACAGATAGCTGCTGATGAACTTGGACTAGAAATTGACGACGTTATTTTTTCTTACGGTGATAGTAAGATGCCATTTGCACCTATTCAGGGTGGTTCTTTTACTACTTCCACCGTTGGGTCAGCCATTAAAGCGGCTGGTAAGGCATTGAGAAAAAAGCTGTTAAAAAAGGCAGTTTATATGAAAAATTCGGTTTTGAAAGGAGCCGAACTGGATGATGTCATGTTTGAAAACGGTTATATCGTCCTGAAAAATAACCCATCTTTGTGTGTTTCATTTCAGGATATTATTGCTGGTAACAACGGAAAAGTTATTAAAACCACTAACACATCATTTCCCAATGTTTTCAGATTAAAAAAATACTCCAGAGCGACTCACAGCGCTGTTTTTGTAGAAGTGGAAGTAGATGAAGAACTTGGAATTATTAATGTAACAAGAGCGCTGACGGCGGTGGCCGCTGGTAAAATTATCAACCCTAAAACAGCGAGAAGCCAGATTCTTGGTGGAATGGTGTGGAGTATCAGCAAAGTGTTGCACGAAGAAACGATCAGCGATCATAATCTGGGAAAATATATGAACCAGAATCTGGGCGAATACCACATTCCAGTCCATGCCGATATTCATGAAATGGATGTGATTTTTGTCGAAGAAAATGACACGATCATTAATGAACTGGGTGTAAAAGGCGTAGGGGAAATCGGGCTGGTTGGTATGCCGCCAGCTATTGCAAACGCAATTTACCACGCAACTGGAAAAAGGATCAATCAATTTCCGATTCACCTGGATTCGTTGTTGTAATTATTTGATTGATAGTAAAATAACTTGTTTTTGTTAAGTACTTTAATAGCCTTCTGAGAATATTGGAAGGCTATTTTAGTGCTTTTTTTGTCAAGTGTAGATACATAAACCCATAATTCATTATTAAATCGGATTTTTAGAGTCTCATGAACCGCTGATCACGAGACGTCGCTTCGAGATGATTGGTGGGTAGAAACAGATTTGATTAAATTTTCACTTCGTTCCATAGGAACGTTTTGTGATCATTCGGTAATTTTTAATCATTTAACTTTCATAAAAATTAAATTGCATTTTAACTGCTATCTCTCCAAACTAAAACCAATGAACGAAGACAGAAAAATTCTCACAAACTTTATCCAGCAAATTTTACCCTTATCAGATCACCTTGCCAATACAATTGCAGGTTATTTTGAGATAAAGGAATTTGGTAAAAATGAATTCCTGTTGAAACAAGGACAAATAAGTAATGAATATCTGTTTCTTGAAACTGGATTTATTCGTGTATTTACTTACGACACAGACGGAAACGAAGTTACTACTAATATTTACAGCCCAAATTCAATGGTGTTTGAACCTGCTTCATTCATAAAAAGAACACCTACGAAAGAAAATATACAAACCTTGACGGATTGTACAACCTGGATAATAAAAAATGATGCTTTTCAAACTCTTTTCCATTCCGTTCCTGAATTCAGGGAATTTGGCCGGGCAAATCTGGTTAATGGATTTATAGATCTGAAAGAAAGGACATTAGGTATGATCAACCTGACTGCCGAACAACGTCAGGCTGTGAAAAAACTAGCTTCGCTTAAAAAAATCACCCGAAGAACCGTTATTCCTGCTCATTTCCTGGCCTGTGCACGGTGCGGTTTTTAAGCAGCAAATGCCAGGCTATAAAATTTGAAGTGCTCTAAAAGGTTTATTATGTGGCGATTTTGATAAAACATGGCCCCCTTGGGATAGACCGGTTTCCAATGATTGAGCTTTTGCATGATTTCTTCAAATTTCAGGATATTCAATAACCTTTTCAGGTTGTAAACCGTCATCACCAGGGCCATTTCTCCATTGACTTTCTCTAAACCCCAGAAGGTTGGTATGGTTATAGCCCCATTGTCGTTTAATGGTCCCGAATATATGCTCGTTTATCTCTTGCCGTTTTCGGTAAAGTGCTTTTCCTGCCCGGTAATTCTGGGCGTTGGCTTCTACCGCTTCGGCATATTCGGAGCGTTCGATCTCGCGACTGCCATCCTGACGACCCGTGCACTGGTCGCGCACCGGGCAACTTCGGCACGCCGGGCTCCGGTATTTCTTGAATTGATAGCCCACATTCAACTCCCGTTTCTTTTGATGCCAGGTGCCCTTGGTCTTCAATAACTCACCCTGTGGGCAGGTGTAGGTGTCCTGTACCGGATCGTAATGGAACTTGTCTACCAGGTAGTCCGGCTGGGTACCCGTACGATTGGTATTCACTAGTTCTGGTACGGAAACGATGGTCTCTATGCCCACTTTCTGGCAATTTTGCAGCTGCTTGCCGTTGTGATAACCCTTGTCGACCAGGATCGTCATAGCATCCGAACCGGTGGCATCCAGGGCCTGCTGCGCTATGTCGGTCAATGCGTTGCGGTCGTTGCGGTTGATCGTGTGCGTAGCCACTACCAGTTTGTGCTTAGCGTCAACTGCCGCTTGTTGGTTATAGCTTACTTCTACTACCTGCCCATGGATCAGAAGCGCCCGCGCATCTGCGTCGGTGGTACTGATCTGAGGCTCGATCGTTTCAGTAAGCTGCTTCTCCAAGGTCTCATACTTAATTCTGGCTGTCTTTAAACGCTCCATCTTTTCCCCGATATCGCTAACCTTTTCCGGTGATTGTTCTGCTGCATCATTCTGATCCAGCTCTTTCAAATATTGTCTGGTTTTCTCTTCGATATAGGCCAGGTGGCGTTCTATTTTCTTTTGATTGTAGGTATGCTTTTTGCTGTTACTGGCTCTGAACTTCGTCCCATCAATGGCTACAACACTCCCTCCTATCAAATCCAGGTCTTTCAAAAAAGCCACAAACAGCCGAAAGGTGTTCTTCAAAGCAACAGGATTATCTTTCCGAAAGTCCGCTATGGTATGGTAGTTGGGTTGCAGCCTGCCAAGCAGCCAGTGCAGCTCTACGTTACGGATAGCTTCTTTTTCAAGCCTGCGGCTACTACGGATACCATTCAGATAACCGTAAAAGTATAACTTCAACAATATCTTTGGATTGAATGAAGGCCGTCCTTCGGCTTTGCTTTCAGCAATTTGGAATTTGAGCTCAACCAGTTCCAGCTTGTCTACGAAGGCGTCTATAAAACGCACCGGATTGTCTTTTTCAATAAGCTCCTCCATACAGCCCAATACTAGCTGGTGCCGGTTAGCGGAAATTAATTCTGGCATATATCATTGATTATCAACAATCTAAAATACTCAAAATCAGCCTTCTTTCAAAGAAAGTTTATGTATATATTTGGTATTAATCAAACCGAAGTTTTTTCACAGACTGACGTTACGAACAATTGTTGATCGCACGTCCGGATATATTTCAAAATGTGCCGTTGAAGTACATAGCTTCCTACCTGGGAATTACGGATACGTCTTTGAGCAGGATACGGAAAGAAATCATGCATAAGTAATTTCTTGCCAATTGGTAAGTTGAATTCGATCGTTACTCAGGACTTTTGTTTGTAATTAATCCTATAAACGAATGGAACAGGTATCAGCATTTCTCAAAGTGTTTTTCATCATTACCACCTTTTTGACCGTATGGCAGTTCTACAATGCTGCGAATAAATCAAAGGGTTTTTTAATCCTGATCCTTGTATGGATGGCTTTACAATTCCTTTTGGTGCAAACTGGTTTTTATAATAATCCAAATGCTTTTCCGCCAAGATTAGTGTTCCAGCTAACGCCAACGCTGATTTTTATCCTGATTCAATTCTTTACCGTTCGTGGCAGAAAATTTATAGATAATCTGGATATCAAAAAGCTTACTTTACTCCATACCATACGCATTCCGGTAGAAATCGTTTTGTATTATTTGTTTGTGGCCCAGGTTATTCCAGAGATCATGACTTTTGAGGAAAGAAACTTTGATATTGTTGCCGGAATTACGGCTCCATTGATGTTTTACTTTGGCTTTGTAAAAAACAAACTCCCGCGTAAAACGATGATCATCTGGAACCTGATCAGTTTGGCCTTATTGATAAATATAATTTCGATTGCTATTTTATCAATAAAATCACCTTTTCAGCAATTTGGGTTGAATGAAACCAATACAGCGCTTGGTTATTTTCCGTTTAACTGGTTACCAAGTGTCGTAGTCCCCATCGTTTTATTCTCGCATTTTGCAACACTTAGACAATTGACCATTGATAAAAAACGTGTCTGATTCATAGTTGCCGGTTTGCTTTCACCTTTAAAAAAAACGGTATTAGCAGAATCAGGCAATTTGCTAATTCAAACCTTTTAGGAATCTTAATTCTTAATATTATCAAAAAGTAAACCGCAGCAACAGCAAAAACACTAAACTATAAATTCCTGGTTCTTTATTTCTTTCATTCTGTTCTTAAACTTTTTACCGGGTTCATTAAAGCTGCTTTAATGCTTTGAAAACTGACTGTCATCAATGCGATTCCAATGGATATAACACCTGAAAGAACAAAAACCCAGGCTTCTATATCAATTTTGTATGTGTATTCCTGTAAGAACCGGTTCATGGCATAATAAGCAAGTGGCGATGCAATAATGAATGCAATGAAAACGAGTTTCAGGAAGTCGCGTGACAATAAAGTAACAATACCCGGCACGGTTGCACCCAGAACTTTACGAACACCAATTTCCTTTGTTCGCTGTGTTACCACAAATGAAACCAGGCCAAAAAGTCCAAGGCTGCCGATGATTATGCCGATACAGGCGAAGAGTTTGATAAAATTGGAAAGATTTCTTTCACTTTCGTAAAAGCTGCTGATCTCATCTTCAAGAAACTTTGGATCATAATAATGATTCGGGAATAGCGATGTCCATTCGGCGCCAATATGTTTGAGTGCTGCCTCCTTTTGAGTTGGGTCGATGCGGATGCTGGCCAGCTGAAAATTCCACGAACCGTACAAATACACGTGCGGCATCAGCTTGCTTTTTAAGCCTTCGGAATGGTAATTTTTTACAACCCCGACAACCGTTGATTTCACGCCCCAGATTTCAAGTCGTTGCCCAAGTACTTTATTCATATCTATGTATCCCAGGTCCTTTGCAGCTTTTTCGTTGATGAGAATAGGAGTGTTTTCTGCTCCGGTTCTAATATCCTTCGTAGTATCAGAAGCAGTAAGCCCGCGACCGGCCAATAATGAAATATGGAAAAAATTGAAATAATTAGTATCTACATGCTGAATACGGAATGTCTCTTCACCATTGGGCAAACGGGCATCTTTAACTACTCCCCACCAATGGTTCCTTTGACTGGCAGGTGTGGTAAGTCCATAAGTAACTGCTTTTATTTCATTATGACCGGATAGTGATCGGGTAAATCTTTCTCTTAAATTATTATTACCGCGGTCGGGCATAGCGACCGTTATCACTGCACTTTTAGCAAAACCCAGATCTTTTTCCTGAAAGTAACGGATTTGTTTGATTCCCAGTATTGTGCAGATTATCAGTACCTGGGCAATAACGAACTGCAAAACAACCAAAGTAGAACGAAGGGAAATTCCTTTACTAACAGGTATGAACAACCTGTTTTGCAAGGCCCGGATTGGCTCAAATTTTGATAAAACCAGCGCAGGATAAAACCCCGCAAGCAAGGTTACTACAATGCCAAGTGCAAAGAGAAATATAAATGTGCTTATTTTCCATATTTCTGCTTTCGGAACCAATATCCCAAGCAATTGCGGTGTATATTCAATCAGCTTGGATGCCAGAAGACTTCCCAATACTATTGCACTAAAAACGAGTATGGCAGTTTCGCCAAAAAACTGTCCTATCAATTGCCCTTTTCCACCTCCAAGTACTTTGCGCATGGCAATTTCACGTCCTCGCTGAATAGCTTGTACCGTTGCCAGGTTAATAAAATTAATACAAGCAATGAAGATGAGAAACAATCCTATACTGGCCAGGGTATAAATAATCCAGTGCGGCATGGAGTAATTGTAAGCGTCCTTATCTGTATCAAAATGCATGTCGGATAGGGGCTGCAAATGATAGGATGTTGTAGTATTTTCATCTTTATGCCTTTGGGCCAGTGACGCGAGTATTTTATTAATGGGTTGCTGAGAGCTTCCTTTTTTTAACAAAACAAATCCCTGGTTCATGGAATCGCCGCCTCCAAAATAATTTTCATTTTTAAATTCAGGCTGAAGTTGCTTAAAAGTTTCCCTGGAAATAATCATTTGTAATGGGAATTCTGTATTGGCAGGCACTTTTTTAATAATCCCGGAAACGGTTAAATCAATTGTGTCATCGAAGCGAAATGTTTTTCCCATTGCATCATCCCGAAACAGTTTTTTTGCTGTTTCTTCATCCAGAACCACGTTTCCCGGTGCACCCAGAGATTGTTTGGGAGAACCTTCTATCCATTCGATATCAAGCATTTCCAGCATCTGAGGAGGAGCGTAAAAGATATTTTTCTGATTAAAAACTTTGGTGCCAACTTTTACGCTGCCGGGCATAGACCCCTGTAAATTTGCAGCAAGCTCAATTCCGGGTACTTGTGTACTGAGTGTTTTGATCACTCCCTGAGGCACATGAGATTGTGGTTCACCAAACTTGTCTGTTGAAGCAATTCGGTATATGCGGTCTGCATTGGCGTGATAATTATCAAAGCTATATTCGAAGCGCACTATCCAGAATAATGTAATAGCTACGCCCAATCCCAACGCTAATCCGGTTAGGTTAATGAATGAATAGAGCCTGTTCTTTTGCAGGCTTCTGTAAGCAATTTTGAAATAATTCTGTATCATGGCCGGATGCATTAAAAAGGGTTGGTGGTATTGATGTTTGGGTTTTCGCTTGCGTACAAATGGTGGCGTAACAGATAGAATGCTTAAAAAATACTTAAAACCGGCATAACGAATACCCCGTTCCTTATACCAGCCTGCAAACAATTCTTCAAGGTCTCCCTGCACTTCTTCCAGTGTCTCAGCAGGATGAAACCATATGAGTAATTGCTCTGCCCATCGTGGTGGGCTTGGCGTATGTTGGCCGGTTTTTTTCATAATCCGTTTAATTGGAGATGTGCAGGAAGTAACTGCCAGAGATCATTGCGTAGTTGCTGAATTTCCTGTAAGGCTTTGCTTCCCAATACAGTAACGGTAAATATCCGTTTGCGCCGTCCACCCCGTTCGGTAGTTGCACCGCCAAGCTGTGAGGATAAAAATCCTTTTTCTTCAAGACGGATCAGTGTATTATGAACGGTGCCGAATGTTACTTTCCGCCCGGTTTGCTGTTCTATTTCCTGGTTGATAGTAACGCCATAAGCCTCACCATCGAGAATGGCCACCATTAGCAAAACAATCTCTTCAAATTCTCCGAGGTAGGTTCTTCTCATATAACAAAATGATTAGTCTCTATTTTGTCGTACAAATACTTTGCCAGATTTTTTAATGGTTGTAATGTATTGATTTTAAGTATTATATGTAGTTTTTGTTAATGAAACATTGTTCATTTACGGACAGTTTATTTGGAACCGTACAAATAAATCTTACAAAAAAACATTATTCGTCAGGCGGTGCTGGGATAGGCACCCTGTCACTTATATTTATCCTGTAAATTCAGTAGAACTGTAAAGGCAAGAAGCTAGTTTCCAGCCATTTCAGCCATCTGAGGCTGAATAATGATGTAGCGAATTAATGGAAATTCCTGCTGGATATTTGTTTTGATACGGACAATCGAATCTGTAATGTCCTCCGTATCATTATCCGGTTCAAAAACACAGATGAGCATTAGCAGGACTTCCTCGGGCGACTGGTAAGTTGAGAGGATATTTAGTACGCCGATCACACCTTTGTCTTTTTCGGCAATTGCTTTAATCCTGTTTTGGGTTTCCGGAGTCAGGCCTTCTCCCATAAGCAGGCTCCGGCTTTCCCTGGCTAATATGGCGGATACAAACACGAGCAATAAGCCAACCAAAACAGAAGCAACTCCATCCAGATAAGCCATGTCAAAGTTATGGCCGATAAGCATGAAAACTGATACAATCAATAGTCCAAGTACCGCTGCACCATCTTCGAACAGCACGAGGAAACTGGAAGGATCTTTACTTTTAACGATGGCATTCCACCAGGTTAACCCATTTCTTACTTTGTCGAATTCTTTGATGGCTACAAACAGCGACCAGCCTTCAAGCAGAATTGAAAATCCCAAAACGACATAATTCCAGGTTGGGTCACCCAGCGGTTCCGGGTGAATAAAGTGATCAATTCCTTCATAAATGGATATGCCGCCACCCAGACCGAAAATCAGGATTGATACGATGAACGACCAGAAATAAAGTTCTTTGCCGTAACCAAACGGCCGCAATTTGTCAGCTGGTTTTTTGCTGCGTTTCAGGCCATAAAGCAGCAGAAGCTGGTTGATGGTATCGACCAGGGAATGTATCCCTTCCGATATCATCGAAGAACTGTTGGAATATGCGCCAGCAATAAATTTGGTTACAGCAATCAGTACATTAGCAGCCAGAGCGCTATAAATCGACTTATTGTTCTTGGCCATAGGAGTATAAACAAGGTTTCATGGAACAAATTAATAGAAATTTCGTGCTCAATTCACCTATTGCGCATCCCACTGAGTCCGTCGCGTTTAATTTATTTTTTCTCTGCATCCTTTGCGTTTTTACGCTTCGTTAAACTTTTCAGAATCCCAGTTTAACCCCAAATGCCAGGTTCACAATATCACCAGGTTTTAAATATTCCCGGTTTTGCGCATAACTGATCAGCAGCAGGTCATAGGTTCCAAGTTCGTAGTACAGTTCCAAACCCCGTTTCTTTTTATTTACAATAATTTCACGCCCTACTTTTCCGCCAATGTATGCTCCCGGACGAAACGAAGTCGCCCACCAATAATAACCGGATGGATAATATGAAGGCCATTTTGAGTCAAATTGCGGGCCGAACGTGTAACTCAGATAAAATCCCAAAGAAAACGGAACGATATTGCAGGAGTTTTTCAGAGGAATGCGCCAGGGAGAAAAGGTCGTCTTTCCGGTAATAGTTATCAATGCATCGCCTCCAAATTTTTGTGGTAAAAAGCTGAAAAGCAAATCGGTTTCCAGTGTTTTATTATGTGAAATGTAACCCGGGCCGCCTGATATAAAACCGATATTACCGGCAAACTGCATTTTTAAATGATCAGGAATGTACCATTTCCGGCTTTTTTCAGCAGGTAATTCGTCCTGGGCAATTGCAAAAAAATGTAATAGCAAAAGGAGTGGCAAAAGTAGATTTTTCATATTTTTCAAAATTCAATATTTTCAACTTTATAGCCACCTTTCCATGTGGAAACGAGCAGATAACCTCTTGCTCCCGCACTGGTTGTTACGTAATAATGGACGCCATCGTTGTAAAATTCCCCATCCTTAAAAATGTGCTGATGCCCGTATAAAGTAAATTTTACATTGGGGTCAGAGGCCAGGATCGCAGCATAGGGTTTTTCCAGATTCCGGTCAAAATCCGCATCAAAAGGAGGGACATGGGCAACAACAATAGCATTTTTATTATCAGGATTATTAGCAAGCTGAGATTTCAGCCAGGATAAATCCGGTGTGGTGCCATCGAATGCGTATTCCCTTGAATTGGTATTAATGAAAATGAACTTGTTATTTCCAAAGTCAGAAGGAATAATTCAGGGCACCATACATTTTATTGTAAACCAAGGGGCCGTTTGCCACAATATCGTGATTGCCAATTACAGTGAGATATGGATACTTTAATTTTTGCATGATCTCATTAACCCAGATAAATTCCTGTGTAAGGCCAAAATCGGAGATGTCGCCGGAGTGCAGCACAAAGGAAATATCTTTCCGGCTATTGGCACTTTTTACAAAATCGGCAGATTCGTCATACCAGCGCTGGGTATCGCCTACAAGAATAAATTTTAGCGTATCACGGACTGGCAGGGCCTGTACAAGAGCAATGTTTTTGGCGTTCAGGTTCTTTTCGCTTTCCTTTAAAATAATCTGATTGGGATTGTATTGAAAGAGGCCATCGCAGGAAGTCAATACTACTAATAAAAGCAGGATTGACAATCGTAAATAAATTTTCAAAGTTGAGCTTGTTAAGTTACCAGTTGTAAAAGGACAAAATAAACGTCATGTTAATTCATTTCCGCAGTGAGAAAAAAATAGAAACAGTGCTATTTAAAGGTGAATTGTAGGCTCCGGGATGGCTTAACTTAACAGATGATTTTTAATCTGATGTTTTGAAAATGTAATTTAACGAATATAAGGATCTGATTAAAAGCATTTTAAATACAATTTTAGAATTTTGCTTTTTGTTTTTTGACGATTTTAAAAAGAAGACTTACAGTATGTAGCAGAAAGACATTTGATAAATGAATAATAAAGCCAATTATAAAAAGTGGATTGGTGAAATTAATTAGCCTAAAATTTGTTGAGGGTAATTATATCCAGTTATCGCGCTATTAGTATGAGTATAAATGTTCTGTATGTGGATCATGAAATTAATAATCTGAATTCATTTATGGCCACCTTCCGAAAGGATGCAGATGTGTTTTTATCCGAAAGCACGGTTGATGGATTTAAGATTCTAAAAGAAAAACAAATTGACATTGTATTTGCAGATCATCAGATGCCGGGAACAACTGGTGTTGAGTTTTTTGAGCAGATCACCGACCAATTTCCTGAAACGATCCGTGTCCTGCTAACCTGTCATGCTTACAAGGAAGAATTCAGGTCTGCCATCAAATCGGGTTATATACATTACTATGTAAACAAGCCATGGGATGAAGAAGAATTACGAATGTTAATTGCTACTTGTTTGGTTTCCAGATAAATAAGATAAATATTCAGAAACTGTAAATGAAGCCTCCGGAATTATCCGGGGGCTTTTTTATTGAATTCAATTCGATATAAATGGTTTGAAATTGAAACAGAAAAGGCCTCTGAAATGTTAAATAAACCAGACTCAGCGAAAATTTTAAATCATAAAAGTTATGTGTTATCACAAAGGATTAATTGCCGCAGCGCCGGTTGTTGAAAAACGATTTGAGGCTAAATTTGAGAACCCTAACTTATATAAACCGGTAGTACATTCCAACGGATTTCAATTTCCTCTCGACTGGGTAATCACCCGTAAAGATCCGCATCAGATCAAAAGTTACCGCTGGGGCCTCATTCCTCACTGGGCAAGAAGTGTCGAGGAAGCTAAGAAGATCCGGGCGGGAACATTAAATGCGCGCCTGGACACACTGGATACTTTACCATCATTTCGTGATGCTGTCAAATTTCGCTGCTTAATTCCTGTAAGCCATTTTTACGAATACCAATGGACTGATCTTTCAAAAAAGAACGCTCCAAAAAATATTTTCAGGCTTACCCGTCCCGACGAAGAGGTTTTTTTGTATCGGAGGCATTTATTCGCGCTGGATCAATCCGGCTGATAATTCGGAGTGGTTTACTTATTCAATGGTCATGACCGATGCTAATTCCATTATGCAAATTGTACATAACAGTGCCTGGCGAATGCCTGTTGTATTAAATCGTGAAGAAGAAAAGGAATGGCTGAATGGCAGAAATAAAGACGATTTTGCAAACCGGGACCATATTGAACTGATTGCAAAACTTGTTAGTAAACTCGGGGATTTATAGTGATATGAATGTTTCAGGATGACGTATGGGCATTTATTTCTTCACAATATTATTGACATTCTGTCTGTCCGGCCTAACTTGCAACCTTTAACCCAATAACCGTCTATCATGATCCAAATCAGTTACAAGCTTACAGAGAAGGAGGTTCACCAAAGTTTACTCGATATATCCAATTCACGGTTTATTACAAAATTGTTAAGAATCGTGGGAAGTATTCTTTTAGCTGTAATGGTTTATATTACAACCGCGAGGCTTATTAACGGTACTTTAAATTTTAGCCTTTATTATGCGTTTCCGTTTTTTTTGGCTATCTACCTGACTTTCGTTTCGGAAATTACAGCCAAAATTCAGGCTTCAAACCTGGTGAAAAAGAAAAATCCTTTTATAGAGCTTACTATGGTTAAAATCTATGAAACTGGTTTTAAAGTCAAAGGCGAGACTTATAATAAGCAGCTAGTCTGGAATAAATTAAATTCCATTGTGGAAACAAAGGAATTTTTTATTTTAAAAGAGACGGAAATTATGGCAAGTGTACTTCCAAAAAGAGTTTTTACCCCCGAAGAAACGACTGAATTTAAAAACTTGATCCGCACGATTACAGGCCCAAAAATAATTAACATCAACTCCAGATAATATAAGGTGCCGGTATTAAAATGCCACGGATACACGACTGGCCACGAATATTAAAATAGTTACTTCGTGTTCATTCGTGCATCCGTGGCAAAAATCTCAGTAACTCTACCAGTACTAAAATGCCACGGATTCACGAATCGTCACGAACGTTAGAATAGATATTCTTAGTTACTTCGTGTTTATTCGTGCATCCGTGGCAAAAATCTCAGTAACTCTACCAGTACTAAAATGCCACGGATTCACGAATCGTCACGAATGTTAGAATAGATATTCTTAGTTACTTCGTGTTTATTCGTGCATCCGTGGCAAAAATCAGTAACTCTACCAGCCGATTCCGTAATCCTCGCCGTGGTTGCTCGATCCTCCCCACATGGTGCCATGAATCCAGTCAAAATAAATGGCGTTGATTGGTCCGCTGGTGCGTGGCTGGTACGAATTCCTGTAACCCATCCGGGATAATTCCTTTCTGGTCCAATCCGGCATAGCCTCATTCAGGATCAGTCCGCCCGGGTCTTTTTCATGCTCACCAAAACTGGCATACATCTGCAATGTTTTAAAACTGGGTGCTTCGGTAGCTTCCTGTACGGTCATCCCAAATTCAACGATATTAAGAAAGAATTGCAGCAGTAACTGATCCTGTTCGTCACCCGCCTGTTTGGCAAAGGAAAGAAAAGGTTTTCCATCTTTTAGTGCCAGGCTTGGTGTCAGCGTAACTCTCGGACGCTTACCCGGTTCCACCACATTAAAAGGATTTTCCTTTGCATCCAGCACGAATGACTGCATACGCTGGCTCAATCCAACACCCGTATTTCCGGCAATAGTTGCAGGCACCCAACCGCCGCTTGGTGTTATTGAAACAACCCAGCCTTCTTCATCGGCCGCTTCCACCGAAGTTGTACCTGCTGTAAATTCCTCCATGAATTTTTCATTCAATCCGTTTGCATTCCGGTCAAGGGCAGCATGGAAATTTCCCCAGGACTTAATCTGTTCTGTATATGGATTTTTTTGCCTTCAAAAGGGTAGGGATCACCTGGAAGCACTTTTGGGTCATTTTTCTCCCAGTTGATCTGTTTTATTCTCTCCTTGGCATACTCCTTTGACAACAAACCTTTCATAGGCCCTTCGGGTGCAAATGCAGGGTCACCATAGTAAAAATCCCGATCGGCAAATGCCATGTTCATTACCTGATACATGGTGTGTACATAGCGGGAAGAATTATAACCCATACTTTTCAAATCAAAGTTTTCGAGCATATTTAAAGCCTGCAGCATTGCCGGCCCCTGCGTCCATTGCTGCATTTTGTATACATCAATTCCTTTGTAATTAACCATCAGCGGTTCTTCGATCTTTACTTTCCAGCTGGCCATGTCCTTTTCCGTGATCAGCCCGCCTTGTTCCTGACAGCCACGTGCGATCTCTTTGGCAATATCACCTTTATAAAAACGATCGTAAGCAGCATAAATGGCCTCTTTCCTGCTTTTTCCTTTTTTTAATGCCTGTTCCTCTGTGTCCACCAGTTTTTGTAAGGTGGCCAGTAAATCCTTTTGTACAAACATTTCACCTGCATCGGGGGCTTCTCTTTTTTCGCCAGGATGCGGTAGAAATACCTTTTTGGAGTAGGGCCATTCTTTTATTTTGTCTTTACCTCTTTCAATGGAATTGGCCGTTTGGGCTTCAATAGGATAACCCTCGGCAAGCTGCATCGCTGGTGCCAGAACTTGTTTCAAACTCATGGTACCATATTCTGCCAGCATAGTCATCAGTCCTCCCGCTGTTCCCGGCGTTGTTGCAGCAAGCGGGCCATATTCAGGCGGATATTTCATACCT
This sequence comes from Dyadobacter sp. NIV53, assembly GCF_019711195.1. Classification (NCBI taxonomy): domain Bacteria; kingdom Pseudomonadati; phylum Bacteroidota; class Cytophagia; order Cytophagales; family Spirosomataceae; genus Dyadobacter; species Dyadobacter sp. NIV53. The sequence goes on along the minus strand of NZ_CP081299.1, from coordinate 599,006 downwards.
TTTTTCTTGAAAAAATCGGCTGTTGCTCCGGTTGGTGCCACACCCATTGCATTGATTGCGATCACCTTTTTTGTTTTGGGATTATAGATCAATGCCTGCGTTTCACCACCCCAGCTCAATACATCCCACATCGTACAGGTAGACGCGAGCATGGCACACGATGCATCAATGGCATTGCCACCCTTACTGAAAATCATCGCTCCCGCCGTTGCGGCCAAAGGTTTTCCGGTAATTCCCATCCAGTGTTTTGCATGTAAAGGGGGTTTTTGCGTGGTAACAGGAAAATTGTTAAAAGCTTGCCCGTAAGACTGGAAATGGACGCAGAAAATAGTAAGGGAAAAGATTAAAAGTTTTTGTTTTATCATGAGTTGAGGTATTTATACTATTTCGACAAAATACAGATTTACAGAATAAAACAAAAGTAACGTTCCAATTTTATCCTTATAAATATAAGTGAAATTGATGAAGTAAGCTTTTATTCAGACTTTTTAAGTACAAGCTCCCAATTCTTGACAATTAGTAATTTACAGGCAGGTAATACATAAAACATTCAACAGCTGTAAAATAAAAAAAGAGGCCGCTATCAAAGCAGCCTCCTTTAAGTAATGTAAAATAAGGCAAATTCAGGAACCAAAATTCAATTTAATCAGGATCTGATTGGTGGAAAAGTTGACCTATTTTATTTTGTAACCGGTCAATTCACAGATTTTATTTAATAACACATCCGCTGACGCTTCGTCCATTCCACTGGCAATATTGATGTCTTTCGAGCCAAACCGGATGTATATTTTGTAACTTACATTTTTAACATGGTGTTGAATCGCCATTCTGCTTTGCGCTCCGGCTGCCCTCATTGAGTTGGAAAGATTTGAGACACTACCTGCCAAAGATCCAAATGAGCTTTGTGTATAATAAACAGTTGAAGTTTCTAAATACATGTTGGAAGCATCTTTAAGCCCAATTGAAGAAATATGCTGGAGATCATACGATTGCCCGTTGTATAGTATTGCAGTACTGCTGATACCAAATTGCCCGGGCCGGCGCAACAGGTTGATCAACAGGTAAATTCCATAAGATAATGCAAGTGTAATCAATATCCATTTAATGAAAAATTCGATGACTGAATCAGGTTTTCCCATCATAAAGGTTAAAAGGATTCCCGGAATCGCAGTGTAAACCGATATTGGGCCAATCACCTGTAGGCTGACTGGTGATTTTTTATAAGTTATGACTGAATGCGTTGAATTCTGTTCAATGGTGTAATTGTAAATTGGAGCAGTTTGCATAAACAAATGAGTTTAGGTCGCCTTATGAATTAAAAAAACAGTAGCTTAATCTATACCAAATGAATAAACGTCAAGGGAATTAGCACTGCCAACAGGTTTTCCTGCAAAAAAATATTCACCTTTTTCAAGCTTTTGAGAAGGCACCAGTTTGAAAAGGCCATTACCAGCGGGGAGTGTGTTATAGGAAATCGTGTTATTTCCGGATTTGGCGCCGCCAATCGGTTTTGCCGTAAAAGTGGCAGCGACACGTTTGTCTTTTTCAATTTTGGTCTGATATAACACAAACTCCGGTATAGCAACTCCACCGGTATTAATCAAAAAGTATACGGAATCTGCGGAATTCTGTCTTGTTGCTGATTTGACGTTGGAAACTTCATATTGGTGGGTTACACCTCCATATCCAAATGCCTTGGTTTTTGTCCTGACTTCGGCGACATTTTTTTCTAATGGGTTAGCAACATTGGTCGCACTGTTAAAGGTATATGGATGATTGATAAGATCAATTTTGGGCCCTTTTTTTACAATTTTCACCTCCGCTTTGGGATTGTCAGAAGGCTTGTTTGGTTTACCTGCTGACCTGTCCACCATAGCTGAAATAATTTCATTGGATACACCTTGCTTGCGCAGATTGATCAGTGATGTTGCATTTACGTCAAATTTTCCATCCGAGTTATTGATGGTTGTGATAATCACAGATTTATCAAGCCCCGCCTTCACCAGTGAAATGACTGTCTGGTTAGTTAATACTTCGGGTTTTGTTTGCCCGAAACTGCTTGTAGTAAGAACAGGAAGAAATAATATCGCCAATAAAAGGCTGCCGTTGATGATTATTTTTTTTAATTCTGTCAGGATAGTTTGATGATAGAGGAGAGTTGTTTTCATGGAAATTTTAGATGAGTTCGAATATTAAGACACTCAAAAAAACTAATTTTATTAAACGGAAATCTAACCAAACTTCCGAAATACCGGATTTTTCTTCCCAAACCCGTATAATGGCTTTTTAATCTTTGCTGATACTATTTTATCTGTTTTCCGGCAGTAATGTTTTGGTGCAGAGAAATTTTCTTTAAAAGAATCCGATGGTAACAAGAATTGATTAAATTGACTTTAGTTACAAAGCCATCTTCAAATAGTATCGAATAATGGTTAGCAAAATTTACTCAACGATTCTCATCATCACAGTATGTTTTCTTCTGTCAGCAAATGCTCTGATTGCCCAAACCAACACCATTCCGGCTTCTTCCCAAAATATATATGAGAGGTTATTAACAACTCAAAAAGAATACGAAATCGCTATAACCCGTGGCGATACAGCTGAAATAGGAGAATTGTGTTACTTGCTTGGTAAGCGTTACATCAATATCGGCCATTTTTCCAAAGCGCAGCAATGGCTGGTTAAGTCGCTGAATATCAGAAAGCCTAACGGACCCTCAGAAAATATTGGAAAAATATATCTTCGAATGAGCGAAATACAGATCTTTCAATCTGATATGGACGAGGCGGAGAGATATGTACACCTGGCAAAAAATAACTTTGCAAAAATTAATTCTTTAAAGGGATTAATGGGAGCTTATCGCATTTCAGGTGATATTCAGCAAACAAAGTGGGAAACGGATCGGGAGAAAAAGAATTCTGGTTCTTTGGACAGTGCCTGTTTCTATTATACAAAATCGCTGAAAATCGCATCTGATTTTAATATTCAGGTCGATATGGCTGTATCCTACCAATGTCTGGGAAAAGTATTCGAATTGAAAAACGATATTGATAACAGCATCCTCTATAAACAAAAAGCATTGCTGATATATCATAAAGAAAAGTTAATGAACAATATAGTTGATCTGTCAAGCCAGATAGCCAGCGATTTAATCAGGCGTGGAAAATTTGCCGCTGCAAAACAATGGCTTGACAAAGCTTTGGTGGCGAACAAATCACAAAGCGCCCACCTTGGCATTCAGGTTTCATTATACGAAACGCTGACTATTTATTATGAAAAGACCGGGAACTGGCAAAAGGCAATATCTTATCAAAAACAGGTTAGGGAATTGCAGGCACGCCAATTCGAAAATTACCGGAACGAAGCAGTTGAGAATATAAACCTTGTCTACGAAAATGAACTGAAAAGTGCTGAGCTAATAGCTCACGGAAAAGAAAAACTTTTACAACTGAAAAATATACAGATTCAAAAAAGACTTACAAATATCACTTTAACTTTATTTCTGGTCGCGTCTGTTCTGGGAATCCTGTTTTATATGCTTTTTATAAAATACCGAAAACTGAGTATTCAAAATGCTTATTTGGTTAAGGAGCAGAATCACAGGACAAAAAATAATTTACAGTCTGTTTCGGATTTACTGAGTTTGCAATTGTATAGCTTGTCGGATCCGCATGCCATGGCTGTGATGGAAGAAAGTCTGTTGCGCGTCCAGGCCATGACCTGGGTACATCGTAGTTTATATCAGGGGGACAAGCTGGTGGATGTAGACTTACGCAGTTATATTTCAGGATTGGTAAATGGCGTATTGCAAAGTTATAAGCTGGAATATGTGACTGTTATTTATGAAATAGAGGATATCTGGTTGCACACGGATAAGGCGGTTTCTTTGGGATTAATTGTGAACGAACTTACTACAAATGCCTGTAAATATGCATTTTCTGATAATCTGAATCCTACACTTGCCATAAACTGTACTTTGAAATCGGATAGCGTATTTCTCAGTTTTTATGATAACGGCCCGGGTTTTAAAAATGATAAAACCCAGACAAATTTTGGGTTAAGATTAATAAGCATTCTATTAAAACGGTTAAAAGCATCCGGAACTTTCACCACGGATTCGGGATGTTGTTTCACGTTGTCATTCCAGGCTGAACCCAAACATGCTGTCAACTAAGAAGTAAACTCAAACGGGATATGGAAGCTGTTAGAAATATACTGATCGTAGAAGACGATGAATTAATTGCTGCTAATATAGAATCCGGACTAAAACGGGAAGGATTAGCCATTGCCGGAATTGCTGGGGATTTGCAGTCGTCAGTGAATATAATGAAAAAGAAAAAGGTAGATCTTGCAGTAATTGATATCGAACTGAGCGGGCCGGAAGATGGAATAGATACAGCCATTGAGCTAAACAAAATCAAATGGATCCCTGTTATTTATATTACAGGAAACAAGCCACTCGAAATAAAAGATAAATTACTCAAAACATTTCCTGCTGCTTTTCTCGAAAAACCTTTAAGCATCAGGGAATTGTTTGTCCAGATAGGTTTGGCTCTGAATAATTTTTATTCCGGTAACATTCCCAATTCCAATCAAATAGATTCTGAACACGTATTTCTTCCTACTTATAAGGGATTCATTGGTGTTAAGGTGAAAGAAATTTTATTTATACAGGCAGAAAGAATCAATTCACTGCTTTATCTGACTGAAAACGAACATAGCCGGTTATTCCCGGGCAGCAGGTATGAACCAGTACTGGTTTCAACAAATAAAGGAAGTATATTTTCGATACTTCCTTTACATTTTTATCAGTTGTCAAGATCCTACGTTATTAATCTCGAACAATTATACCGTTTTGATTCAACCCGAATATTCGTGCACACTTTTGAAATTCCTATTCCGGAAGGCAAAAGAAAGGAGTTAATGAACAGGCTTTTAATGGTTAAAAGTTAAGAACTACAAAATATTTTCTTTCCTGATTTCTGCAATAAGCTTATTGGTAAATATTTTGGCTCCTTCCACATTTAAGTGGGCTGGTTCATTGAAGTATTGCGGGTTTTTTATAAAAGTACTGTCTTTTGTAAATTCTAAAAATGCAATATCCTCCTGGTCGGCAATTTCCATCGCAAGTTTATCATAATTCGGCGTGCGTTTGAAGGTTTTATACACCGGCGAATTAACCATGATAAGCTGGATATCATTGGATTTACAATACCTGATAATTGACTTATATGCGGCTATACAGGTAGTGTCCAACGGAGGTTCCAGATTTTTACTTTCCATTTTTATTTCATCCTTCCATTTACTGCGCAGCGGGATATAACCTTTTACAGACTTATCTTTTTCCGGATTTTTATACAATCCCAGCAATTTATTCGCATTGTAAACCAGTGTGGAGTTGTACGGATAAATTTTAGATATCATTTTAAACTTTTCAAACTGGCTTCTCATATCAATGATGGGCCTTATTTCCGGATGTGTTTCGTAGTACGGCAGGATAACACTCAGTTCGTAGTAAGTAACCGGATCGTGTTTTATTCCGTTGTAGTAATCCCAGATGATCACTTTTGGATGGTATCTTTTCAATACGCTCTTCAAAAGTGCATACTGATGTAAAAAATGCGCGCCTTCATGCCCGGCATTGTAAGTAGATACATGCAGGCTGTCTTCAATATCCTGGCTCACATAATTATGGGCTGCCTTCGAGGAACCAACGATTAATACATCCGCTTTGGTAGAATCAAATGCATACGTCTGATCATGAAATTTGCCTTCGGTCGGTTTAAAGTAGAGCCGTTTAACCCCGGCACCAACCACGATGTCCAGCAGGTAAATTAAAACTACCAGTACGGCAAATTTTAAAAATAATTTCAGATAGGTGTTCTTTCCTTTTTTAACGTTGAGATCCATATTATTTGTTAGAAGCAATAGTTTATTAATTTTTTACAGATTAGAATTCACAATTGGATTTAGAATTGGAAATAAATAAACTGTCCGCCGTCAAATACACCAATGGTGAGCATCAATAAAATGATCATGGCATAAGTGGAAAATCTGATGGCTACGTTTTCGCTTTTTAATAATAATTTTTCTCTGGATAATACTCTGACACATACTCGGTAATGAATAGAATTCCGATTCCGGTAAGTGCATAAAAAATATCTTCCTGCATAAATAACCTGCCTTTAAACTGGAATATCTTTGAGATAATTTTAAATGCGTCGCCTATATTGTTTGCCCTGAAAAATATCCAGGAAAAGCATACAAGCGCAAAAGTTGTTAAAATCTGGAATACGGAGAATACTTTTGGAAACCTTGAAGCTCCAAGAAAATTGTTAAAATAGCCCTTTGGTTTGGCCAGCACAAGCGCAAAAATCAGGTATAATCCGTTGATAGCTCCCCACATCAGGTAGGTCCAGTTTGCACCATGCCACAGCCCGCTTAAAAGAAACACAATGAACAGGTTGAAATACCACCTTGGAACTGAAACCCGGTTGCCTCCCAGCGAAATATACAGGTAATCTTTAAACCATGTTGATAAGGATATATGCCAGCGCGACCAGAATTCTGAAATGGATTTGGAAAAATACGGACGTTTGAAATTCTCCATCAGATTGAAGCCCATTACCTGTGCTGTACCTAGCGCAATATCAGCATATCCGGAAAAATCGCAGTAGATCTGTATCGCAAAAAATACCGTGGCAACTATTAAAGTGATGGAAGAATGGTGATTGACATTATTGTAAACCGCATCTACATATAAGGAAAGGCGATCTGCAATTACAATTTTCTTGAACATACCCCATAACATCCGCTTCAGACCCTCGGTAACCCTGAAAGCATCAAAATAGTGCTTTTCGTAAAATTGGTGAAGCAGATTTTGTGGCCGTTCGATCGGGCCGGCTACCAGCTGAGGATAAAACATCACGTACAATGAATAAATCCCGAAATCCCGTAACGCTTTCTGGTTGCCCCTGTACACCTCAATGGTGTAGCTCATCGCCTGAAAAGTATGGAAAGAAAGCCCGATTGGCAATAAGATCGTTAGCAGAGGCAGGGAAACCGGAAGGCCGAGTGTATGTAATAAATCGGTAAGGTTTGCGGAAATAAAATTGAAATACTTAAAAATGGCCAGAATTCCTACATTAGCCACCAAACTGACTGTCAATAATAATTTTCGCCTCGCCCCGGCAGCTTTCTCAATGTAAATTCCTGCAAAGTAATCGATTACGATCGTGAAGCCGAGTATCAGAATGTATACAGGCACAAATGCCATATAAAAAATACAACTGGCAACCAGCAGCAAAAACCATCGGTATTTGTGGGGCAGTAAAAAGTATAATGTGGTAACAATTACAAAAAAGAAGACAAATGAGATAGAATTAAATAACATTGCGCAGGGTGGTTTAACTTAATTATATAAACTCAAATTAGCTGTGATATTTGATATTTGATAGGTTAAGTATTGGATAAAACTAATAATTAGAACAGAGAATAAATTAATTCTAAGGTTATATAGAAAATATTTAGAATAAACTTTGTGATAAAAAATGTTAAATGTTACAAAATATGTGCTTAAGCTGAATTTTCATCTAAGACATTTCTTTACGTCAGCACTAAATTACTAACAAATTCAAATAATCCTAATGCAGATTTTGGTCAGATCTTTAGTATTTATTTATTAATCAAGTAGTTGTACAAATTAAATAAACAATTATTACTACAAATTTATGCTACCAAATTACAATATAAATGACAATTGTAATGACTTTAATTCTAAAAATTTTCTTATACGAAATATAAAAATATTCAATATTTATACTTTTAATACGTTTTAACAGTCTTTTTCAAATCTTAAAATACCCGAATTAATAAATTTAATTTCTTATAAGATGTTTTTTCTGTTAACAGAAAACAGGTTTAAAAATATAATTATATTAATTCGGCGCAGGTATTTTTTTTTTCATGTAATGTTTGAATTTTCACTGTTTCAGTCTGTAATTGATGCCTTGGCTTTTCTGATTTTTAATGTTCAATTTGAATAGAAATATGTATCTGATGGTTTAGAAAATATTCGCTTTTTTAATTGAGCTAATCGGGTTCATAACTGATCTGTTATTTTTTTAATATACATATTTATAGAAAAAGTGCAATTGTCTTTTTGTGATCCTTGTCAGGAGATTTAAATACAATCGACATGAAGATGATCATTGATAAATTCCGGAAAAAGGATTTTGCTGGTCATAAAAAATCCCCTGACAACTTGCCAGAGGATTTCGTTTCTTTATCAGCGATATTATGCGCCGCCTACTTTGGCCTGTTCGGGTAATTCGTTATATCCTCCCGATCTGTCGTTCATTCCTTCATCACTTTTAACACTGTCGCTTACTGATGAGGATGATTTTTCAAGATGTGCTTTAAGATCTTCCAAGCCCTTTTTCCAGGCCTCCTCATGTGGCCCCACCGCTTGTTCGTCTCTAAAGCCTTCCTGTTTTACATGCAGCCTGCTTCCGCTTTCATTGGATTCAAAAGTAATAGTGAGGACAAAGGATTCGTTTTTCAGATTTTCCTCAAACTCCCAGTCCCAGGTATATACCAGTTTTTCGTTTGGTTTTACCTCTTTGTAATTTCCTTTTACATCAAACTTCCTGCCTGCGAAATGATATTCAACCGCACCGCCTTCCTGTAATTCGTTTTTTACATCTTCTAAGGAATCGTCCATGGGATGCCACCATTCTTTAAGGTGGTCCGCTTCCGTCCATGCTTTAAAAAGTTCTTCGACAGAAACCTGAAAATCCTGATCAAGCTCGATGTTATGTGTTTTTTGATTTTCGTCCATGATGTTGAGTATTTATTATTGAAGTTTTTAAGTTGTTGCTGTTCAGATTATAATAATTATGCCTTAGCAGAATTTCATTCTTATAAAAATTCATAAACCGGTTATCCGATGACGTCAACGTCCCATTGGCGATCCTGATTTTAAGGCCCCATGACCGTCATCCACCGTACATAAAGCTCGAAGGAATAAAAACCAGAATTGGTATTTATGTACAAAGGTCTAATGGATACAATAAACTTTTTAGATTGGAACATCCGGTTATCTTTGTAGCTAACCTAAACCAAACCAGATGAAAACAATATTCCAATTCGTGATACTGGCAACTATCGCTATTTCCTGCGTACAGAAAACCGAAGAAAATTCCACAAAAAAAACTTCGCTGCCCATTGTTGGTACATGGAAATTGATTACAGGAACCACCATTGAAAAAGGCGATACGGTGGTCGCATATTATAATAAAAATGTATCTTTTGTTAAGATCATTAACGATACCCATTTTGCTTTTTTGAATCATGACCTGAAAAAGGGAAAGGATTATTCGGTGATGTATTCATCCGGTGGAGGCACGTATTCATTAAGCGATAGTTTGTACACCGAACATCTTGAATATTGCAGCGACAGGGAATGGGAGGGGAATGATTTCAAATTTACCATTGCAATAAAAGACGACACGCTGATCCAGACCGGCGTGGAAAAAGTGGAAAGCGCCGGAATAAACAGGCTTAATATTGAGAAATATGTGAGGCTGAAAAAGTAGAGGTTCGATTATCTAAATACTTGCCACTTAGTAAACGGTAGGTAAACTGCTTAGGGAATTCAATAATTTTAATGATTTAAATCACTTATTACTATATCGTTATAATGAAAAGGATCAGCTTTCTGCGGTTATGTACGGCAACTTTAGCATTTATGGCATCATCTGTAAATCTGGTAGCCAGTTCTATTAAAAAATTCAGAGTAGAAAAGGGTTTCATTGTTAGTTCCGGAAAGGATCGGTTTGACAAAAGTATCAGTCTTTTTGAGGGAGATACATTTTTTACCAAAGTATCCACCAAAGACACTGATGGAGATATTTTTGTGTTTGAATCTAGCAGGATAAAGGAAGGAGGTCCGTCTCATCACCTGCATTTTGATCAGGATGAATGGTGGTATGTAGTTTCCGGGCAGTTCCTGATCAAGGTTGGAGATGTGACCTATCAGGCAAAGGCAGGAGATAGCGTTTTTGGGCCAAGACTAGTTCCGCACAGTTTTGCAAAAGTAGGAGAGGGCGAAGGGAAATTATTGATGTTTTTCCAGCCTGCCGGCAAAATGGAAGATATGTTCAAAAAGATCAGTGAAGGTTACACAAAGGGATTCTCCGAAGAACAACAGGATAAATTCCGTGAAGAGCATGGCCTCAAACGGGTTGGGCCACCAATAACGAACTTCAAAAAATGGTAAGATGTAATCTGAAATATGCAGTTGCTCAAAATAAATAATGACGATATATTTATTTCCTATTGCCGGTCGGACGCCACTACTTATACAGACGGATTAGCAAATGAATTAACTAAAAAAGGCTTTTCCTGTTTTACTGATGCATTAGGAACCGATGCCGGCAAAGATCTTCCGGTGAGCCTTATCAATAAACTTAAAGGCTGTACTATGCTCGTTGTGGTAGGGTCGCCGGATACTGCCCGATCCGTGCCCGTAGCCAATGAAATAGAGCTTTTTGCAAAGGAAAAAGGAACCACTTCTATTATTCTCATAGATTTTAATGAAACGATTCCTACTGCACCCTGGCAGCATTTTGTAACAGGCTTGCGCCGCGAAAAAGAACAGCCTGCCAACCTGATAAGCGGTGATCCGTCTCCTTCCATAGTAAACCGGATCGAGAAAGCATTTTCGTACCGGAAGAGCAAAGACAGGCTCCGGCTCTACACACTTAGTGCAGCAATAACGCTGGGAATTTTGATACTAGCCATTGCGGGAGCTGCTTTTGTTGCGAACGATCAGTTTAAAAAAGCTGCTGAGGCCACTGCTAACGCAAACAAAGCAACAAAACTGGCAAGTGCGGAAACAGCAAAAGCAAACAAGGCATTAGGCCGGGCAGCGCTGGCGGATTCAAGCGCGAGGGAAGCAGAAAAAAACAGAAAAATTGCTGAATCAGAATTTCGACGGGCTTCCCGATTGGCAGCAACGGCAACGGCTGCGGCACAAAAGCAGCAAAAAATTGCCACCGCATTTCAGTATGCGAATGAGTCACAGGTGATGCTTCAAAACCCGGAACTTTTAACCAAAAGCGTAGAAAAAGCAGTCCAGTCTGCGGAAATAGATTATTCTGTCGGAGAGCGTTCGATTATTACGGATGCAGCACTTCGTTCGTCACTGGCAATGTTACCTGAATTCAAAAGCCGTAAGACTTACAGTGAACCTGTTTTACTCACCACGGATGGCAAACCAATCACAGAAAAACTTTCAGATTCTACCAGGCAATTTTTTAATGCTGGTGAAAGAATGCCTTTTTTAAGGTAAAATGTAATTTGACAGACAATTGTATTTCTGAAATTTCTCCAGCTTTTGGTAATGACGGACAATATATAGCGTTTGCGCTTTCAAATTCAGTCAGAATATTTAACAAAACTGATGATACTTTTAAAAATTATCCAATTGATAGTTCCGGAAGAAATATTACAAGCGTAACACTTAGTCCAAATGGTAAATATGTAGTATGTGTACTGGATAAGTCTGATGCCGATAATCTGGTGAAAGTCCTGAATACCGGAAATGATAGTCTCGTTGAGCTGCCCGTTTCGGGGAAAGTAACTTCTGTTTCTTTTGCACCAAACGGATCGACATTAGTTATTGGCTGTACCACATTTGATGATAAGGGAAACCGGGCAGGAGCAGCATTTTTTTGGGATTTCAGTTATATGGACGACACTTTTTTTACCAATGATCATTTTAGAAATCCGGTCAGTTTTTTTCAGTCAGATGAAATATTCGGAGTCGCGGCCGGGCTGGATGACAATAGTCTGGCGACCTACCAGCAAACCAATATTACCTTATGGAAACGGGGTGCCGGAATGAAGTTCAGCCCGGCAAGTTATATTCCCGTAAATGGGAATGTTACCAATATGGCTTTCCATCCGGATGGTAACCAATTGATATTTGCTGAAAACCCGTTTGGTGGAGAAGCAGGGGGTACAGTTGAAACATGGAATTACAAAGGGCAAGCCGAAACCAACAAATGGTTTCTGCCATTAATACCGAACCGTATTGCTTATGAACCTTATTCGGACCAGCTCGTAAGCTTGGCAGAATATAATGACACCGGGGAAAATAACAGGCTATCGTATTGGAAAGACGGAATTGATAGTGAAAACAGCAAGCTCAGTACAAACTTCCAGGCGCAGGAAATCAAATATTTTTCAGATAACCTCAGGCAAATTGTTACTGTACAGGACAGCCTGAATATTTGGAATTACTCACATTTAAAAAACCGGATTCCATTTAATAAGGATTCTGTTCTGATAAATAAAGTTACTGTCAGTAAGGATGATAAGTCAGTTTTTTGGATTCAAACGGATCTGAAAGGACAAAATGGAGTAGGGGTTTTATATCAAAACTTACAAAATAATTACAAGCAAAAATTAACTATTCCTTTGAAGGAACCAATATCCGAAATGGCATTCAGTCCGGATGGGAAAGATCTGGTTTTATTGGGTGAAAAAGGTAATATTTCTGTCCTGGATATTAGAAAAAGAACAAGTAAACCATATCCATTTTTTAATAATATTGGACGGATTCAATCCTTTAAGATAAGCCCCGAAGGGCATTTCATCAGTACCATTAATTCCTACAATGATAAAATTACAAACGAAGAGAAATACAGCATAAATATCTGGAATTACAGAACAGGGCGGAAAGTGGCCGGTGTAAAAAATTTATCAAATGTGAATTTATATACATGGAGCCCTGACGAAAAATGTATATTGATAAGCACCGCAGAAAAATTCAAAATGTTACAAGTTGAAAAAAACAGTATATTATTGGATATGGATTATCGCTCAATGAACGGTGTCTTATCATTCAGTTCATCCGGCAGGTATTTCGGAGTTGGGTATGATGACGGGACGGTGCGGGTTTTTGAAACACTTTCGCAAAAAGAAGTGAGTAATATAAAAGCTTCCGGAAAAGTTACAGGCATTGCTTTTAATAAAGATGATCGTTATTTCAGTACACTTACAAACAGTGCAACTTTTCTTGATATTGGCAATGAACTGACCAACATCATCAGCGTCTGGCAGTTACAGCCAGCCGGGCTCATTGCGGAAGCAAAGAAAAGGTTAAGCAAAATGCCTAAACCTGATTGAAAAGGCTTTTAGTTAAATTATGCCTGACTTTACCACAAAATAAAGAAAACTCAAAAGTTGTTTTTTTGAAACAATGGCCCTGGTTTCTTTGTGTCCTGGTGGCAAACTACCATTCATACTTATGTTTATATTGATAGCAATCTGCATTTTTACAATGGGTAGAAAACAATGTTTTAAACTTATTAATCGTATATCAGAACAGATAATCTAACTTCATTTATGACTCATTTCATCAAACTAACCATTCAATTTTCTGCACAAATATTCGTCACCTGTCTGTTGTTTTTTTCATGCCAATCTCCTGATAAAAAGGAGGCTGAGGCCATCCCAGACAAACAATGGTGGAAAGAAGCAGTTGTTTATCAGTTATATCCGCGCAGTTTTAAAGATAGTGATGGTGATGGAATCGGTGATTTAAAAGGAATTATTTCAAAACTGGATTATGTAAAAAGCCTGGGTGTGGATGTGATTTGGCTTAATCCCATTTACAGTTCGCCAAATGATGATAACGGATACGATATCAGCGATTACCGTAACATCATGAAAGACTTTGGAACAATGCAGGATTTTGATGATCTGCTCCGCGAAATGCACAAGCGCAAGTTAAAACTGGTGATGGACATGGTTTTGAACCACAGCAGTGATGAGCACGAATGGTTTAAACAAAGCCGATCGTCACGCACCAGTCCTTACCGGAATTATTATCATTGGTGGAACGCAGAAAAAGGCAAACCCACTCCGCGTTACAGTATGTTTGATATAAACCATGACGCCTGGAAATATGATTCGCTGACCAATGCGTACTATCTACATTACTTTTCAAGAAAACAACCCGACCTGAACTGGGAAAATCCGGCTTTGAGAAAAGAAGTATATGACATGATGAAATTCTGGGCAGCGAAAGGAATAGATGGTTTCCGGCTCGATGCCTTTCAGTTTTCGGCAAAGGATACTACATTTCCCGTTTTTCCGGTTGGCTACGAAAAACAACTGACAAAATACTATGCAATGGGCCCGCATTTACATGATTATCTCAAAGAAATGAATGCCGAAGTGTTCAGTAAATATCCCGTAATGACGGTGGCAGAAGGTGCGGGTAACTCATTTGAAGACGCTCATAACCTGGTAGATGCAGAACGGAAGGAACTCAATATGGCATATGCTTTTGAAGGTGTGGATATTGCTAAATACGGAGGATATAGCTTGCTTCATTTCAAAGAAGTTTTCTCACGCTGGGACAGTGCTTTTGCTGAAAAGGGCTGGTTGTCCGTTTTCCTTTCCAATCATGACCAGGCCAGAATGGTAAGCCGGTTTGGTAATGACAGTCCCGAATTCAGGGAATTATCGTCCAAAATGCTGACGACTTTCATCATGACCATGCGCGGAACACCGTACTACTACAATGGAGATGAACTGGGCATGACCAACGCAGGTTTTACCAAAATAGAAGATTACCGGGATATGCCGGCGCTGAATGAATACAAATACCAAAAATCCATTGGTGGTGATATTCAAAAATTTATGCAGCGTACGCAATTCGAAAGCCGGGATAATGGAAGGACACCATTCCAATGGGACAGCACTAAAAATGCGGGTTTTTCAACAGGTAAACCCTGGCTGAAAGTTAACCCGAATTATAAAACGATCAACCAGGCTGCACAGGAAAAAGACCCTAACAGTACATTAAATTACTTCCGGAAAATAGTAAAATTCCGTAAAGAAAATCCGGTGCTGGTGTATGGGAAGTACACATTATTAGACAAAAACAATCCGGACGTATATGCTTACACGAGAGAATTGAATGGCGTAAAGTTTTTGGTTTTATTGAATTTTACGGGTAAAGTAGTAAATGTAAATACGGGCTTAGATTTAGCGAAAGCAGAGTTAATTTTAAGCAATTATGAAGGTAGCGGAGAAGCTGGGAAATTGCGTGGTTATGAGGCCAGGGTTTTTAGATTGTAACAAAAATCAAGGTTCTTGTCCAAATGAAACTGGTGGTTTTAAGTAGTTAGACAAGCACCTAATGTTACGAAGGAACGTGCCGGATCGATTTATAATTGTTTATTTCTACCCATGAAATGTTACTCTGGAACATATTAAACTCAACTATTATTGGTAAAGAACAGGATTCAGTTATAAGGTCGATTACCAGATCAGAACTAACCAATTTAGGGGAACTACTTATTTTGAAATACAATCCCAGCTTGGCAATGAAATAATAAGTATAAGTTTCCAGGGTGATGGAAAGGGTAGTTGGGCTTCAAACGGGAAACCAGATAAAACTTTCAAAGGGTGTATTGAAACCGACGAATTGGGGCTTGTTGCCATGTACCCAAATCTTTTTAAACGACTGTTAATTACAGAAAGTAAATACTAAACAACAACTCAACGATAGATACATGAAAAGTATAATGCATGCCGGAATTATTTTATTGTTATTCGTTGGTTGCTCGGCAAGTCATAATCCCAAAGGGAATGATCCTGACAGAAAAGCGCTTGAACAAACTAGTGTCGCCATTCGTGCTGCTTTTGCAAAGAGTGACGTTCCGGCCATTATTTCCTATCATCATCCCAACGTGATTAAAGCCCTTGCCTACAAAAATTATTTAAATGGACGCGATGCAGTTGAAAAGGATTTGAAGGGAACACTGGAAAATTTTACTCTTAATTTTAAAGAAAATCAGGTTGAGAGTTTATTGATTCAGGGTGATACGGCGATCGAGCAGGCACTTTTCACGATTGAAGGCACACCAAAGGATGGCGGTAAACCATTTATATTTAAGGGAAGAGCTATGGTGATTTACGCCCGTTACAAACCAAGTCCGACCGGCTGGGCATCAATCCGGGAGATGATACAGCCTACGACTGAATAACGATTGTGTACAGTTAGCATTCATAGACCGCCTTACAGAACTCCATGGAAAAGCTAAAAAAATATTTTGAAAAAATAGGTTTCAGGGATGAAAAC
Organism: Dyadobacter sp. NIV53; assembly: GCF_019711195.1. Taxonomy (NCBI): domain Bacteria; kingdom Pseudomonadati; phylum Bacteroidota; class Cytophagia; order Cytophagales; family Spirosomataceae; genus Dyadobacter; species Dyadobacter sp. NIV53. The sequence continues at coordinate 582,844 of NZ_CP081299.1, read as the reverse complement.
CTGGAACATATCCTGGAATCGTTTGAGCTGAGATCTTTTAGGAAAAATGAATATGTAGTCGAGGAAGGTAAGGTAAGCAAACATATTGGTTTTGTGGAAAGTGGTTTATTCCAATATTATGTTTTGAAAGATGGTGAAGAAAGAACGACCTACGTATCTATTGAAAATACTTTTCTTGCCTCTGTATTAAGTTTTATCAGCGGAGCGCCTGCGCTTGAAAATGTGAGGGCATTAACGGAAGGAAGCGTTTCACTGATCAGTAAAACAAATCTTAAAAAACTGGTTACTGAAATTCCGGCTTTTAAAGATTTTTATATCGGGCTTTTAGAAGCTACGATTTGCGGCATCGACGCCAGTCGTCACGATTTGATCGTACTGACTGCTGAACAACGTTATGAAAAAATGCTAACCAAAGAGCCGCATCATTTACAGCAAATCCCTTTACAGCATTTGGCTTCCATTCTGGGGATCACTCCGCGCCACCTCAGCCGGATCCGGAATAATATTCGCTGAATTTTACTTTTTAGACATTTGTCCGGTAGCTAAAATGCTGTACTTATGAACTTTGCATCATCACTTAAACAAAAAAGGATATGCAAAAGCTCATTACTTCCATTCTATTTATTTTCCTGTTTGGCAACATTTATGCGCAAAGCCGATTTTCCAATAAGGAAATCAGTATCAACGGATTTCGTAATCCATCCATCGGAGCCGAATATCGCTATCACCAGCTTTCAGTTCATGCGGGTTATTACCCGACTGCATTTAAATCAGGAGAGAACACAAGTTTTATAAAAACAGGTGTAACATTTTGGTTTCTTCCAGTCGGGAAAAAAGAAAATCCATCTTCCTTTTATTCCGGAGTTTCTTATCTGCGCGGCCAAAACAGGGAATATGAAGACAAAAATGCTATTGGTGCAGAAGCGGGTTTTCGCTGGATTGTTTGGAAAGGGCTCAATCTCAGGATCGGTGCCATTGCGGTCGCAGCCAAAGGTGAAAGCCTGAAAATCAATCCGACACCAGGTATCAGTTATTCATTTTTCTTTAAATAAAACCATTCATGAAAACGTATAACAAAACAATCGGAGGCTTATTGATAATTGGGTCAGCCGGCGTATTAATTCCATACACGATTTTGACGATCATTTTTGAGTACCCGGATATTCTGAGACAAGACACAGCGATTATTCTGTCAAAATTTTATGAAGGCGGCAATACTTTGATCCTGACTTGGTTTTCGTTCGCCATTGCAGGCATTCCACTACTGCCGGCTTACATTCTGATCGGGCAAAAATTAGAAAACAAAGGTTCACTGATTCGTGTGGCTACTAATATTGGTGTTACTGGTTTAATCGTGCAGATGATTGGCCTGTTCCGCTGGACTTTCGTGGTGCCCGTACTGGCAGATACGTTTGTACATGCTACCGATGAAGCAACCAAAGCTGCTGCAATAGTTGGATTCAAAATAATACATCAGTTTGCAGGTGTAATTCTGGGGGAATATTTGGGCCAGCTTTTTACGATAACCTGGACACTGATGCTCTCGTTATCTTTTGCAAAACTGAAACTGATGCCAAAGTGGGTCAACTGGCTTGGCTATATTAGTTCGTTCATTTACCTGCTTGCTCAGGCAGAATTATTTGCTACCGTTATACCGGAATTTCCGGTTTGGGATTTGGCAGGTTTTGTCGGAAGTACGCTCTGGCTGATTTGGCTGATTATAATCGGAATAATATTTTTCAGGAGGAAAGAAATGGAGAGCAATACTGTTGAGGAATATGCATCGGGTAAAACGGCTATGGAAACACAAAGCTGAAACTTCAAACTCATAAAAAACTTTCAAAATAAACCCAAATTCAAGATTCAGGTTACTTTTCAGGCGTTCCTTAGTGGGCGCTTTTACTTTATTATCTCAAACTTTTTACTAATTCATTGCTTCTTTACGGATAACTGGTAAATGGAGAAACAGTATCTTCGCGGATACAAATTCATTGATGCATCACAGAGAATCATATTAAATTATGGCCTGGAACCCGGAAGTTTATAATAAATTTAAGTCGGAAAGATTTGCGCCGTTTTATGATTTACTGGCATTGGTACATGTTAAGCCTGGCATGGAAGTTATTGATCTCGGATGTGGAACCGGTGAGCTGACAAGAAAACTTGCTGATACATTGCCGGGTTCAAATGTTTTAGGAATTGATTCTTCCCAGGAAATGCTCAATGATTCAAAAGCTTTTGAGAATGAACAGGTTAAATTTGAATGCAGATCCATTGAAGAGCAATTGAAATCTGATAAAAAATGGGACCTGGTATTTTCCAATGCAGCTATTCAGTGGGTCGGGAATCATGAAGTGCTTTTGCCCGAAATCATTTCAAAGATCAGGAAAAACGGACAGCTATTAATTCAGATTCCTGATCAGCAACAGAATATCTCCAACAAAATATTGAATGAAATGGCTGACGAAGAGCCATTTAAAGTTATATTGAAAGACTGGAAAAGAACATCACCGGTTTTGGATATTGATTCGTATGCACAGATATTTTTTGAAAACGGAAGCAAGTCAATGACCGTTTATGAAAAAATTTATCCGCTGATTTTAGAGGACTCAAATGCCTTATTTGACTGGGTTTCCGGAACTGCCTTAATTCCGTACCTGGAAAAACTCGAAGGAGATTATAAACAAAATTTCAGCGATCAATACAGGATACTTTTGAAGAATAAATTTCCTGGTTCTCCTGTGTTTTATTCCTTTAAGAGAATCATTCTGGAAGCGACTTTTTGATTAAACACCATATTATTAAAACAATGATTAAGTTAGTAAGAACTGATTCAGATGATCCTGATTTTATCAGTCTTGTTAAATTGCTGGATGCCGATCTGGCACGGACAGACGGTACCGAGCATGCATTTTATGCACAGTTTAATAAGATCGACAAGATTAAACACGCGGTCGTTGTTTATGACAATGACAAACCAATCGGTTGTGGGGCGATGAAGGAATTTGACTTAATTGCCATGGAAGTTAAACGCATGTATACTTTACCGGAAAGCCGTGGAAAAGGAATTGCAACCCTGATTTTGAGTGGACTGGAAAGTTGGGCAGCAGAATTATCTTACCAGAACTGCGTACTGGAAACCGGGAAAAGACAGCCGGATGCCATTGCACTCTATCTAAAGAACGGTTACCGGATAGTTTCTAATTACGGGCAATACATAGGGATCGAAAACAGTGTTTGTTTTGAAAAGGAACTGAAATGATAAACCCTTTTTTTGACTTTTTAATAGTGAAAATTTCAAGAGTAAAGAAAAACGTATGAAAGGATTAAGTGATTTATTACAATTGGGAAATCCGCTTCTTTATGAAGTTTGTGAACCTGTCCTGCAATCGGAACTGCCATTGGTGAAAGATTGGGTTGCTGACCTGGACCAGGTCATGAAAGAGATCAGGGCAAAATATAACTTTGGCAGGGCGATTGCAGCACCGCAATTGGGGATTATGAAACGGGTCATTTACATGAATATAGAAAAGCCAATTGTATTCATTAATCCAGAATTGACGAGTTTGAGCAATGAAATGTTTGAGATTTGGGACGATTGTATGAGTTTTCCAAACCTGCTAGTAAAAGTAAAACGCCATAAAAGCCTGACTATAAAATATCTGGACGAAGACTGGAAGCCACAGGAATGGAAAATGAGCGATGATTTGTCAGAATTGTTACAGCATGAGTACGATCATTTAGACGGGATTTTATGTACAATGAGAGCGATTGACGATAGATCTTTTAAATGGCGGCCGTAAAATGTTTTGGAATTAAATATAATTTCTAAAATGAATATCAGAAAATACCAGGATGCTGACCGGGAGAAAATAATAGCGTTGTTGAGGCTGAACACGCCCGAATATTTTTCGCCAGATGAGGAAAAGGACCTGATCTATTATTTTGACAATCATATTGAGTATTACTTCGTTGCTGAAACAGATGGAGTTATCGTTGGTTGCGGCGGTTTTAATATGTCAAACGATCCAAAAAAAATCGGATTGTCATGGGATATTGTCCATCCTGAATACCAGGGGAAAGGTGTTGGCAGCGCATTGATAAAATACAGGATTGACCGGATAAAAGAATTGGGGAAAATGCAAGTAATTACTGTCCGCACCTCTCAGCTGGCGTATAAATTCTATGAAAAATTTGGTTTTGAAATTAAAGAAATTGTAAAAGATTACTGGGCTGCTGGTTTTGATTTATATAGAATGGAATGTAGTATCAATTTGATTTCAGATTGATTCCTGAATTAAAATTGCCATTTCAAAACCGAATAATAAATGGTAGTATGTTTAAGTTTTTCGGGTGATTAAATTTGATATAGAAATGATCATATTTTTTCACTTAAAGTGTACGATTATGCCTAAGTATGTGATTGAACGAGAAATTCCGGGAGCTGGAAAATTGAGTCAGGAAGAGCTAAAAGGTGTTTCGCAAACTTCCTGTAATGTATTGAGGAACATGGGGCCAGAAATTCAGTGGCAGCAAAGTTATGTGACCGGTGACAAAATCTATTGCGTTTATATAGCGCCGGACAAGGAGATGATTCTTGAACACGCCCGGCAAGGTGGATTTCCGGCAAATTCCGTAAGTGAGGTGTCAGCCATTATTGATCCTGTGACTTCGGAATAGTGCTAAATCATTAACGAAGAAAAGGTTGTGGAATGATTGAATGTAAACCGTACAAATTAAGCGTACGGCTTACATTCAATTTTAAGTTTAAAGTTTAGGGGAATTTAACTGCTAAATAACAATTTGAAAAAATAAGATAGACAATGTTGCTAAAACGCAAGTAGCCGCAAAGGCACAAAAACACTAATCTAATTCAGTGTTTTTGTGCCTTTGCGGCTACTGGTATTTCTGAGGTCAAATGCACCACTGTCAGTTACAAATTTCAAGATTCAAAATGCCAGCAATTTAATATCTGATAATTTGTTCCGGATAAAAACGAACAATATTCAAATACAGATTAGATCCATTTTCAATTTTTAAAAATGAGCAAGATAAAAATTAGTTTTAATTAAATATTTGATTTTCTTGTATAGAAACATAGAGTTAATTTTCATTATAAATTCAAATAATTTCATTATATTTTTATTATTTGTATAGAAATGATTTATTTTTTATATAATTTAAATCTTCAATAATTACTTAAACTAAAAACCAACTATGATAGATAAAAATTTATAAAATAGTACTTCTTCGTTGTTGTAAATAAATAAGTGTTACAAAGTTTACTTTTGAGTGTTAATGTAAAAATTTACAGCAAATCATATTTAATATCTGCCAGTTGAATAGATTATTTTATAACTGCATCAATGTGATTTTGATATGGATATAAGTGAAATTTGTTACTAACTATCTGGTAATAAGTTAAATGTATTTTATTTTATAGGATTTCGTACAATTCTTTATACTATAATACTTATTCATGTAGATTAATTATTTGGCTGAATCGTAATCTGCCAATGGATTTCTATTACCGTAATTACCGTTTCAAAACAATAGAAATATTTCTCTTTTTAAAGTAATTAATATTTACTATTTGTAAAAATGTATTTGAAGAATTTAATTATTATGATTAGTAAATATTCAATTTGATCGTTAAAATTAGATATTTAAATATAGAATTTGATTCTTTTATAAAGTAGCGCAAGATTTCAATTGCTCCTGCTTTTATATGAGTTTATTGTTGTTTTGTTCCATTGAAACTCAGCGTAATATCAACTAATAAAAAGTGCATTTATAAAACTTTTACAATGTAAAAGTCAGGCCACTATTTACCCCACATAATTCCTGAATAATTAATTGCGATGTTTTAATTATTAAAAAAATCAAATCAATTATGAAAAGGTTATTTGTACAAACTGCATGGAAAGGGCTGCTTATGTCTGTTCTTTTTTATTTTTTATTTGTCGGGAATGTTGATTTGCGAGCGCAAAATGCGGTTTCAAATGGCAACTTTGACGCAACGTTAATTAATTGGACTGCTAACCCTATTACCGGAGGGTGGGTTTGGGTAATCGGTGGGATTGGTTCTAATGGTGCCTTTGCCAGTAATATTGCAAATAATAGTACAACGGGTACCTTAACCCAATCGCTCACTAATGTAGCACCTAACGGAGCTGTTTTATCATTCAGCCTGAACTGGAATTATTCGAGTATTTCCGGAACTGCATCCACATTCCAGATCAGTTATAATGGTGTTGTATATGGGCAAATGATTACAAAGAGTATAAGCACAAGCAGTGCATCCATAACACCGCTAAATGGAGCCACAGGTGCAACAGTAACAGTTCCTGTATCAACAGTCACAGCAAATAATTTTGCAACTGCTTCATTTACACTGCCAAATGGTATACCTACATCAGGAATACTTGAAATTAAAATGATTTCGGGTAGCTGTTTCCTGTGTGCAGATGATATTGGGGTAGATAATGTATTTCTAACTTCCTGTACACCTGGTACACCTACGGCGACCGTTACGACGGAGCCAACCTGCGCTACCTCTACAGGTTCAGTAACGATAGGTAATCTGCCGGCAACCGGAAACTGGACACTATAGCGCGGAGCTACAACCCTGACCACGTCGGGATCGGGTACAATATATATTGATAATACTGCCGCCGCAAGTACAAGTTATTCGTACACCGTTACCAATGCAAGCGGTTGTGTTTCTGCTGCTTCCAATTCTGTATCCATCAACGCACAGCCAGCTACTCCTGTACAACCCACAATAACACCACTTACCCAGCCAACCTGTTTGGTGTCAACCGGTACTTTTACAATTTCCAATTATAATGCATTGTATACGTACACGATCAGTCCCTCGGCTGGTGTCTCTCGTTTATTGGGTGTCGTTACTGCACCAGCCGGCACTTATACTGTGACTGCTACACTAGGCAGTTGTACTTCTATAGCCTCAGCTTCGCATACACTTAATGCGCAGATTACTCCTGCCCAGCCAACGCTTACAGCGGTTACCCAGCCAACGTGTACGGTTGCTACCGGTTCCTTTGATATTTCCAATTACAATGCGGCATACACTTATTCCATCACACCATCAACAGGAGTTTCGCAAAGTGGTGCAACGATCACCGCACCTGCCGGGATTTATACAGTTAATGCTACACTTGGAAGTTGTATCTCGTTGGGTTCTGCCTTGCAGACTGTCAATTCGCAACCTGTTACCCCGTCACAGCCAACGCTTTCATTATTAACCCAGCCGACCTGCCTTGTTTCAACGGGAACTTTTTCTATTACCAATTACAATGCACTTTACAGTTATACAATCAGTCCGTCCGCTGGTGTATCGCGTTTACTTGGAGTAGTCACAGCTCCAGCAGGCACCTATACGGTAACTGCGACATTCGGCAGTTGCACTTCTTCAACCGCATCAGAAACACTGAGTGTGCCTGCTGCACTGCCACAGCCAACTTTGGCACCGTTATCTCAGCCAACCTGTCTGGTTTCAACCGGTACCTTTTCGATTACAAACTATGATGTTTTGTATACTTACACGATCAGCCCATCCGCCGGCGTTTCGCGGTTACTGGGGATTGTTACCGCTCCGGCTGGTACCTATACAGTAACTGCAACATTGGGTAGTTGTTCTTCTGCGGCATCTGCTTCCGAGATAATTAATGCGCAACCTGTAACTCCTGCCCAGCCAACGCTTACAGCGGTTACCCAGCCAACGTGTACGGTTGCTACGGGCTCCTTTGATATTTCCAATTACAATGCGGCATACACTTATTCCATCACACCATCAACAGGAGTTTCGCAAAGCGGTGCAACGATCACCGCACCTGCAGGGATTTATACAGTTAATGCTACACTTGGAAGTTGTATCTCGTTGGGTTCTGCTTTGCAGACTGTCAATTCGCAACCTGTTACCCCGTCACAGCCAACGCTTGCATCTGTAACACAGCCAACATGCCTTGTTTCAACGGGAACTTTTGCTATAACGAATTATAATGCCCTGTATAATTACACGATTACTCCGTCTGCCGGAGTGTCCCGTTTATTGGGTATTGTCACTGCACCGGTTGGTACTTATACGGTAACTGCAACTTTGGGTAGCTGTACGTCTGAAGTTTCCCTGGAGGAAGTGATTCAAGCCCAACCCGTAGCGCCACCAACGCCGACACTCGTTTCTTTGACCGAACCAACCTGTTTAATCCCGACCGGGACCTTTGAGATATCGAATTACAATGTACTATACAATTACACGATCAGCCCATCAACGGGAGTATCGCGTTTGCTTGGGATCGTCACTGCCCCGGTTGGTACTTACACCGTGACAGCCAATTTCGGCGACTGTGTTTCAGAGGTTTCTGCCGAAGAAGTGATTGAAGAACAGCCGCTTGCGCCACCAACACCGACGCTTGTATCTTTGACCAAGCCAACCTGTCTGATCCCGACCGGAACTTTTGCGATTTCAAATTACAATGTATTGTATAATTACACGATCAGCCCATCAACGGGAGTATCGCGTTTGCTTGGTATTGTCACTGCACCAGTTGGGACTTACACCGTCACAGCCAATTTCGGCGACTGTGTTTCAGAGGTTTCTGCCGAAGAAGTGATTGAAGAACAGCCGCTTGCGCCACCAACACCGACGCTTGTATCTTTGACCCAGCCAACGTGCCTGATCCCGACCGGGACCTTTGCGATATCGAATTACAATGTACTATACAATTACACGATCAGCCCATCAACGGGAGTATCGCGTTTGCTGGGTATTGTCACTGCGCCAGTCGGTACTTACACGGTAACGGCCAATTTCGGAGACTGCGTTTCAGAGGTTTCTGCCGAAGAAGTGATTGAAGAACAGCCGCTTGCGCCACCAACACCGACGCTTGTATCTTTGACCCAGCCAACGTGCCTGATCCCGACCGGGACCTTTGCGATATCGAATTACAATGTACTATACAATTACACGATCAGCCCCTCAACTGGAGTATCGCGTTTGCTGGGTATTGTCACTGCGCCAGTCGGTACTTACACGGTAACGGCCAATTTCGGAGACTGCGTTTCAGAGGTTTCTGCCGAAGAAGTGATTGAAGAACAGCCGCTTGCGCCACCAACACCGACGCTTGTATCTTTGACCGAGCCAACGTGCCTAATCCCGACCGGGACCTTTGCGATTTCCAACTATAATGTACTGTATAATTACACGATCAGCCCCTCAACAGGAGTGTCGCGTTTGCTTGGGATTGTCACTGCACCAGTTGGCACTTACACGGTAACGGCCAATTTCGGTGACTGTGTTTCAGAGGTTTCTGCCGAAGAAGTGATTGAAGAACAGCCGCTTGCGCCACCAACGCCGACACTGGTTTCTTTGACCCAGCCAACGTGCCTGATCCCGACCGGGACCTTTGCGATTTCCAATTATAATGTATTGTATAATTACACTATCAGCCCATCGGCAGGAGTTTCGCGTTTGCTTGGGATCGTCACTGTGCCGGTTGGGACTTACACCGTAACGGCCAATTTCGGAGACTGCGTTTCTGAGGTTTCTGCCGAAGAAGTGATTGAAGCCCAACCCGTAGCCCCGCCGACGCCGACACTCGTTTCTTTAACCCAGCCAACCTGTCTGATCCCGACCGGGTCCTTTGCGATTTCCAATTATAATGTACTGTATAATTACACGATCAGCCCATCAACAGGAGTGTCGCGTATGCTTGGGATCGTCACTGCGCCAGTTGGTACTTACACCGTAACAGCTAATTTTGGTGACTGCGTTTCGGAGGTTTCTGCCGAAGTAGTGATTGATGCGCAACCGGCTGTGCCTGTTCGGCCGGTTTTAGTTGAAGGCGCCCAGCCAACCTGCCTGGTAAATACAGGGACTTTCACTATTTCCAATTACAATGCAGCCTATACTTACCATGTGCTGCCATCTTCGGGTGTTTCAATTAGCGGCGAGACAGTAGCCGCACCTCCGGGTGTTTATACCGTATATGCTACACTTGGCAGCTGTACTTCTGAATTGTCAGGAACTATTATTCTTACTATTCCATCTTGTACTGTATCCGTAGCAGGTGGAGTTAATTTCACGTATACACAACCAGTTACTGCCGGTCAGGTATTAACTTTGAACGGTATTGGTGGTAATCCTCCTGCACCTTATGGCATAGATCTGGAAGACGGGGTTTTGGGCGGATCTACAACAACCAGCACACTGGTTATCACTAAACTGGCGACCAATAATGCGGCTTTAAGCTATGATTCCGGCACAGGAGCTGAATTAATAACGTTAAATCAAGAAGTAGATAATTTCAATTCGTCTAAAATAACGTTAAAGATTCCGGGGGCAGGACAAACAGAAACTGAGTTTAACTATTCTTTTAAGGACAGTGATGGTTTACTGGGTGTAAATGCTGTGTATCAGCTCAGCTGGACTAATGCGCTTCCGGTAAAGCTTACGAAGTTTGATGTGGAGAAAGGGTCACCGGAAGGAATAACCGCTTTATTAAAATGGACTACAGCAACTGAAACCAATAGTGAGCACTTTGACATTGAACGCAGCAGTGATGCTAAAAACTGGGTATTAATCGGTAAAAAAGCAGCAGCGAGCGATAGTAAGGTACTATTGAATTATAACTTTTCAGATATTTCTCCATTAACAGGAATCAATTACTATCGCCTTAAAATGGTTGATAATGACGGTACCTTCGCTTACAGCCAAATCAGGAATATAACTTTTGATGAGCTTGCTGCTGAGCCGGTTACACTTTTTCCCAATCCTGCATCAAATGTTTTCTTTCTTAAAGATGTGGACCTTAAAAGTGTGAAAGAAGTTGCCATTATTAACTCATACGGCTTGACTGAGTTTAAATCAACGTCTATTTTGTCGGGCAGAATTGATGCAGATTTTCTGCTGGATGGCATTTACATAGTAAAAGTTACGCATAAGAACGGTACAACAACAAAACTTAAATTGGTTATCAGTAAATGATTATCAAAGTGTAAAAACAAAAAAAGCGCCGATTAAGGCGCTTTTTTTGTTACAAAACTATTTACTTACATCAGATTAATTTGAAGATATTGTTCTGGAACGTTCACTTTGTGAAGCTCCGTTTGCTTCGTTTGTCTGAGTTGAGGAATTACCGGTAACACGGTTGGAACTGTATTCTTCGCGTTTTACCCGGATCCGGTTTTCCACGTTTGATACGCCTGAAATCCCATCGGCGATATCTTCTGCCCTGCGTTTTGCAGTCCGGTCGTCCACTGTTCCGGTTAAAGTTACTTCGCCATTTTCTACTTTTACCTCAATTTCTGATGCATCAATCCAAGAATCATCACTTAAACGGTCGTTGATATCATCCTTAATCCGGTCATCGGAACGGCGGTAACCTTTTGGACCCCTACCTCTGTGTTCACCTTGTTGCTGCCGCCTGTCCATATCCCGGCGCCGTTCTGCATCATCATCTCCAAACCAGGACGAAACTTCATCCTTTGTGCGGTCCCAGAAACCGCGGTCCTGGTTTTCATAGTTGCTTTGATAATTGCTTCTATTGCTACGGCTTCCACTATCAAACTGAGATCCTCTGTTACCTTGATTGTAATTAAAATCACTGATTCCGGTATTTCCGCCATTATATCTGTTCCCTTGCCTGAACCGATCGTTATCATCATCCCAATCGTCGTTCCTCTTGAATTGCGAACGTTGGTCTGACCAGTCGTTTTGATAATTTCCCTGGTTGCCTATATCATTATACCTGGAATTCCGATCAGAATTACGGCCATATCTGCCGTACCTGTCGCCATTGTCTTCCCTGTTCTGATCAAAACGGGAATCTTTCCGATTTCGATTGTTACTTGACATAATAAGCTACTTTTTGTTGATAATCTATAAATATTAAATTATTATAACGGAATATTTATAAAAATTATGCCAAAAACGGATATTAGTCTGGTTCCCTGAAAATCAATAAGTTCGGTCAAATTTTTAGCAAATGGCAAAATTTTTGCTATGTGTTAAAAAGTCCACAATGTGTTTAAACCAAGAACAGAAGATCGCTAACATCAATTGGAAATCAAGGTAAAATGATTCAGCATTTGCAACGCTTTGAGCAGAGAAAATTAAAAAACCTACTTAAGTTTTTCCGCCAGATATAAATAAGGTTTCAAAAAGTGATGCTTAAACAAAGCTTTCGGATCGTCGGGGAACAACTTATAGTATGCATCATCAGCAAGAAGCACAATAGTTTGTCCGGCACGCATATAATTACTGCTTTGAACATAGGATGGTGACTGATAGTCCGGCAGGTTTTTTACCACAGTTTTTTCCATATAAGTGCCTAAAAAGCGCTGATATTGTTTTTGGGCTTTTCTGGTGGGTTTATCCAGTTTTTTAAATGCATAGTTAAGTGCAATGCGTTTAAAAAATTTCTGTTTGCGTATCATCTGCGGAACGCCTACAAATGGGTTGGTTTTGTTAAAATCGTCCGTAGTCTGCACAGTCATTGGTATTTCAGGGACCCAGTCAGCAGAATTAACAACATTAAATCCCCATCCTCCATAGGTCAGGGCTTCATAGTCATAGGCATAATACAGATTTCCTGGTTTTGGCCCGGCTATACAATAAGTCTTAAATTTAAGGTCTGCCGGAAGGCGGCCACCCAGCTCGCCGTACAAATATGATGTCATTAAAAATGCCAGAGCACCACCCTGGCTGTCACCTGTAATAATAAATTCACGCGTACCTGATTTTATACAGGAGTCCATTTTAGGCAATACATCTTTGGCCAGATATGCCATACCAATTACCCAGCCGGCATGAACTGCCGCTTTCGGATTCCTGGCTAATTTATATGAAAATGTTTCAGTCGGACTTAATTTCACCTGGCCAGTAGCAGGTACCATTGCAGCATAAAAATTTTCCAGCCAGCCAAGCGGATCCAGCGTAGTTCCGCGCAGACTGATTACAGCAACTCCATCGTTACGCTGCCATAATTCCCAGCGGTTATCCAGGCCGACGATAGGGGAGCGGTAAGTTTTTTTGTAAATATCCGGCGAGCCGATGGTAACGGAATCGACATGGCCACCTGCTATTTTCAGCATATCAATCAATTCAGCCTTATCAAAACCTGGTTTTAAATGCTGGCTTTGAGCAAAAGAATTAATTACAGAAAAACAATTAATCAGTAGCGTTATCCAAATGAAAAGTAATTTCATAAACTGCAGTATGTAAACGTTGATAGTTAAAGCAAAAAGATACATGAATTTCTATTAAAATGTTAGGAAAAGGAGTCAAATCGTTATTATCCGGTTGCGCGCAGGTTTTTTTGTTAAAATGATTTCGAAACTATTTTCAGGTAAGAGCTAATCTTTTTTTAGCAGCAAAAGCACTTTTTAAATGGACATTGGAACAGTTAACGTTTTGTTTATCTGTGAATTTTAAGATAAACAGATTTGATTAACCGCTGAATATCGATTTATTTAAAATTTGATGGAATGTCAAATTCAAATTATTACAAAAATCCAATGTATCTTTTGCTTTGGATTTTTCATATTATTTAAAAGGTGAATCCCGAACCATTAAGCTTGATGTAATGATTGAAAGTACTTATCAGAAGGAAGTAGAAATCAAAGCACTTATCGATTCATTCGTATGCGGTACTTTGCCTGCAGAAGGATTGGACGCACAAGGCGCATTTAACAGTTGGCCTTTATTTTGTGGCGAAGTATGGCCGGGAAGAAACATCCATTCAGATACCAAAGCTGATACGCAAATACAATGAGATAGTGGGTACTGAAAATACGGAGACGAGTGGATTTCATGAAACGATAACCCAGTTCTGGATTTGGCTCCTGGATTGTTACTGGCAACAGGTCCGCCAAAAAATGTCATTATTGAATGCCTGTAATTATCTTGTTACCTCGCCATTTGCAGATCAGGAAGCCTTCTTTAAATTTTATAGCAAACCCTTCCTTTTTTCAACAGAAGCCAGAAGAGAAAATTTGCTTCCCGATATTCAGCCGCTGGATTTTCGTAAACTTGCTGAGTCCTGATGTAAGCATATTAAATAAAATTAACATCAGGAAAAAATCAGTATGATAAGGTCAAATTTCATATAATCAGGTATAGTTTTTGTGATTTGACCGGGATAAACCAAACAACAAAAACTATGGCTGACGATGAGACAAAAAGAGGCCCGCAAGATAGCAGCAGGGTTAATGTCTATGATGAGTATGAGGTGACTTACTGGACCGACATACTGGGCTGCTCAATAGAAGAGTTGAAAAAAGCTGTGAAAGAAGTTGGTACATCTGCTGATGCAGTACGTGCGTATCTGAACAAATAGTTGCATTAATCAAGTTTTATGCCAAAGTTTTTTCTGGATAAAACATTCTTTTTTTAGAAAAATAATGTCAGGCTTAAACGTGCAAATAATGGGGTTCCCGGTGTGAAATGTATTTCCTCAACAGATTGTGTTTCACCCTTTAAGCGGCTTTCTGTGTCAAATTGCGTTTCCTTCCACTTTGTGTTCAGCAGATTTTGTACGGAAAGTCCCAGATTGTAATTTTTTCTGGCATAATTCATTTGCAGATCTCCCACAAAATAACCTTTTGCAACTATGGAATTGTCCTCATTCGCCGGGCGATCAGCCATATATCTGTATCTGAGCGAGCCGCTTATACCATTTGGCATTTGCAGGGATAAACCTCCGGTCGATGAAAAAAGCGGGGCCAGCGGTAAATAATTCATGCCTTCCTGTTCCCCGATTGCACGAGGTTTTGCCGAACTTATGTCCACGTCGGCATACAGCGTTTTTGTCAGTTGATATCTTACGGAAAGATCCAGTCCCTGCCGTTTCGATTTTCCGCTTGGTTCAATGACGCCCGCATCACCAACATAAACAAATTCCTGCTGAAGCCATAAATACCAGGCAGCTATATTGATAAACATTTTAGGAAATGGCTTGAAAATCAAACCAAAATCCGAGCCGTAAGCCGATGGTAAAATCTTTTTTCCACCCTGAGGTGCTACAAGCGGATTACCACCCGCTCTGGTATCATTGGAATGAAATCCTTTGCCGGAATTCAGATACAATTGCACTCTGGGATTAAAAGTGTAGTAAAAATTTAGTTTCGGAGAGACTATAGCTTCGGAAGCATGTTTTGTATTGACTTGCTGAGCCAGCAGATCTTCATATTGATTCCTGAAATAATCGATCCGGACACCTGCATTGACCGTGAAACGATCGGTTACCTGAACCAATTCATCAGCATATACGGACGCATTCAATTCGTTGATATTTCCAAGCTGGTAATTTTCAAGTGTCACAGATCTGTTTTTGGTGTGGGATAATTCTGTCCTATTTGTCAGGTCATGTCTGTATTGTACGCCCAGCGTGGATGTCCATTGCGTTTTCTTCCAATTCGTTTGTTTGGAGATGCTGCCGTTATATCCAAATAAATTGCGTTTTTCTTTTTGTCTGATTTGATCACCATTGATAGAATCTTCCAGAAAGAATGTGAAGTTGGAGTATAATTCAAAGTTATAATTGGTGTAAAAAACCTGGTTTTTAATGATATAATTGTTGGAAGTCAAGGTAACAAACTGAGCGTTTACATTAGTGCGGCTCGTTTCGCCACCTTCAGAAGGATCGATAGAGCCATAAAATCCAATTTGTCCGGATTCGTAAGCCCGATCCGGAATCTGGCCCGAATGGTTCCATTTACTCCAGAATGTCGAACCTGTTAAACTCAGCGTGGTATTGGAAGCAATATGTCCATGGTATTTTCCTGCCAAATTCAACCGGTTAAAATTCTGCGGATTATCGAAATATGAGTTTGTGAATGAATATTCGGAGGCAATGTATGCAGACTGGTTTTTATCATTCCCCTCGCGGGATGCCTTGCCGTGACCCAGCAAATCTATCCCGGCAACTGCCCTGAAAGAATCATACTGACCGGCCTCCAGTTTGACAAACGAGCGCTCCAATGCATCTTTAGTCCTGAAATCGACCCAGCCTGCAGTAGTAAAGTTGCCTTTTTCAGCATTATAAGGGCCTTTCTTGAAATCAACACCTTTTACCAGTTCGGGTATTACAAAATGCAGATCAGCGTAACCCTGTCCATGCGCGTGTGAAACCATATTCACTGGCATTCCGTCAACGGTCAGGCGTATATCAGTGCCATGATCCAGGTCAAAACCGCGAAGAAAAATTTGTTCTGCTTTTCCCCCTCCCGCATGCTGTCCGATGAACAGGCCCGGAACCATTCTTAAGATTTCCTGAGAATTGGTAATTGGCCTGAGTTTTATATCCAGGCTGCTGATCAATTGCTGGTCGTGGGCTCGTTGGGACGATATTACCACTTCACTCAACTCGATATCTGAAAGAGCAAGAAAGGTTTTTAAAAATGCTGTCTGGTCATCTGCAACAACCACTTCTAAAATTTGTGATCTAAAACCGACATGTGAAAGTTCAACTTTATACTTTGACGCAACCAATCCATCAAACCTGTATTGGCCCGATTCGTCAGTTGTTGTCGTTTTACCCATGTTGGTTAGCTGAACATTGACCCCTTTTAGCGGAAGGTTAGTAGCTTTGTCATAAACAGTGCCGGATATGTTTCCCAAATGTGCGTAAGAAGCCAGGCTTATAAGCATAAACAAGATCAGGAGTATATATCTATTCATAACGGTTCAGATTTTATCAGGCAAAGAAAGAACTTTATTCATTGTCTGGTACCAAATTTCAGCGTTGTTCCAACGCAGTTTCTATTAATTGTTTGCCAGTGTTTTACTATCTGGATTTGCTTTTATCAAATTAGCAAGTTGCAGGATTTCGGGGTCCTTACTGCCAGTACTTAGCGCAACCTCAATGTGTTGCCTCGCTTTTTCATTATTTTTTTCATCAAAATAAACTAAAGCAAGTGCATGATTTACATCGATGTTTTTGGGACGTTTTGCGTATTCTTTCAGGCCATAAACAAGTGCGGAATCCAGCTGCCCGGTTTTGGTATAAAGTTTACAAAGTTCAAGATCCACAATATGACCCGAGCTTGCATCTTCATTCAGCATTTTTACTACTTCCTTATATTTATCCGATGCTTTTTCTTTGTTTCCCTGCAACGCATAGATATCAGCCATTTCTTCATGAAACGAAAATTCCGGCATAATCTTCGCGGCTTTTTCCAGTTCAGCCAATGCTTTATCGTACTGTTTCCTGGCTTTGAAAATCTGCGCCTGTCCGCGTAATGCAAACGCATAACTTGGGCGCAGGCTGAGTATCTGTTGATATTGGATTTCTGCTTCTTTTAGCTGTCCTGTTGTTTCGTATAAATGTCCGAGCGTGTTTTTGCTCCAGCACTGCGGCTCAGATCCCGGCAGGCCTGCCTGTACAGCCAGTTTCATTGCTTCAATTGCACCCGGATAATTGCCGTAAATTTCACGCAGATAGGATGCACGTGAATAAGATTCCAGTGAAGGTTTTAGCTCCTGCATTTTGTCGGACATGGCAACAGCTTCCTTATAATTGCCAAGTTCAACGTTGGCATCCACCAGAACACCGTAAACGTATGCATTGGCCGGATTGATCTGGCGTGCTTTTTCTGCAAGGTCCCGTGCCTCAGCAAACTGGTGCTGCGACATTTTCACAGATGACTTGAAAGTTGTCGCTTCAAAATTCTTTGGATCCATGGACAAAACCCCGTCCAGAATTTTTATAACAGCAGGGTAATAATAGGGATGTTCACCTGTAATTCTGGCTTCGGACAAATAGATGACAACAACCTGCAGACGCGATTTAATATCACCTGGATTTTCCTTTATTTTTTTCTTGAGTTCATCAACTTTCTCTTTGGTTTTTGGCCATTCGGTGGCTTTTGCCAGCTCACCATGCCGTTCAAACAAAGGTGGTATTTCAGTACTTACCGCTGTACTTTCAGAACTTTCTGTTTTCTTTTTATCAGTACAGCCAGCTTGCACTAGTAAAATAACGGGTACAAAAAGGATAAATATTTTTTTATAGATAAAATTGAAAGTTGCCATATTTTAAAGAATTACTGTGGATTTTAATGAACCGGAGATCAACCTGATATTATACCTGATCAATCTCCGGCATTTTTGTTTTTAGTTATTGAATGTTTGTATTATTTCCGTAAAATTTTAACTACATGCTTTTTATCAGGCGTTGTCACACGCAGATAATAAAAGCCTGACTGGTGTCCCAATTTTACTGCACGCTGTTCGGTTGCATTGGCTTTTGCAATTACCTGCTGACCCAGAATCTGCCCTTTGTTATTTACCAGATCAAGCTGTACCCGCTTACCCGACGCTCCTTTAATCTCCACAAATACTTCATCGTTGTTGGTAGGATTTCCCATAATAACCGCTGATAAAGGAACTTGCTTGCCATCATCTTTCGCCATGGCTCCGATGCGCATGTTCATACATTGTGCACGGAATTCAAATTCAAGGCTAACTTCTGATGCAGGCTCATTGATGTAACGTGCTTTTGCAGTCAGTGTACTGCGGCTGTTGGCATCCTTAAATAATTCAGATTCAATCATTCGGTTCACACTCGTTCCCCAGCCTCCGTTCACAACACCGGCAGCCGAATATTCAACAGTTTTCGCAGGATCAGCTCCTGTACTGCCAAAGGTGAAACTTCCTGTCATACAATCGAGATTTGAAATTGTGACGGCAAGAACCGCAGGAATTTCTGTTCCGGGACTAGTTCCTTCGTAACTATCACCCCGGAAACCCGGCCATGGGTTTTGGAGGTACGGGAAATTAGCTTTTAAGGTAGTGTCATTTTTGGTGACACCTGCATTGAAAGTCAGTACTCCTAACAAATCGGGTGTTACCGGACTGGCGCTTACACCAGGTGTAAAATCGTCATACCATAACCCGATCGCTGCCAGAACTACACCGCCAACAGCTTGTAATTCAATAGTTGTCACATCATCCTCTAACCGGCGACCGTTCGGAAAACCATCCATATTCGGAATAAACTGCAAATCTTTTGTTGTGTTATACATAGGATCTGTAAGCCCGAGAGCGGCAGCCTGTACCAATCCCAATGAACTGAATTTAGGATCGTTACGTGGCGTAGCAGGTACGGCCATATTCAAACGAAGCCAGTCGCCCAAGGTTGGCAGGAAATTATGAATGAAAGGTTTTCCGGCAGCTAATGGATTGCCGTTCTTTCCTGTTGCCAACTGATAGGGAGCCAGGTTTGGAACACCGGTATAGAATATAGGCAGGATATCCACGGCACGCGGACTCATAGAATCCGGCAAAAGTACGCTTCCGAACGCAGCTTCTGAAAGTGCAGTGCCGTCCAGTGCAGCATTTCCTTTCAGGCCATATAAACCAGGTTTGCCATTACGGAAATCGAATGAGCCGAGTGATTTGGTTTGAATACGCAGATCGGCCAATCCGGGAACCGCAGTGCCAAACTGAGAATCATCCATATATAAAGCCAGTTCTGGGTTGGTAAAGTACTTTGCAAATTGCAGGTCACTGGCCGGTGTAACTGCATTCCATTTGTCTTTCATCCCAACCGGAATAATCGCTTCGTTTGTGAGTGGCATACCAAGTCGGGAAACCTGTACCCAACCGCCATCATATCCTACATCACTTCCTTTATATAAGGTTGTGATTTTCCTGCGGCTTGAAGAAGCATATACGCCTATCACATAATCAGGATCAAGTATAGTTGAAGCCTGTGCTACGGTTTTCTTATTTTTTTGTAAAGTTGCAACCGGCACTTCTATCACAATAGAATGGCAGTTGAATTTGGCAACTGCATCTTTTCCTCCGCCTTTACGGATATTTCCAAGATCAAAAATGCCTCCCAGATCCACAAAGAAAGGGTCGTCAACCGGGCCGCAGAATATTTTTTCGCCTGTGCTTGCCGTCATGATCGATTTTTCAACCAAACCATCGTAAGTCGAACCCAATCCAACTGTTTTGTTATTGATGGAACGCGGCCCGATATGCGGTGGAGGTACTTTTCCGTCAGAAACAATGGTTGTAAATGTTTGGCCGCCATCCATACTGCGCTCACAGGTATAGGTTGTTTTCAGGTTTTCTTTTCCCAGACGGATCAGGAAAAATGTTGAAGGATCTTCATTCATTTTTTTGAAAGTAAACCTGTAAACAATGTCAGCGCCGGGTGTGGCGGCATTGTTGTCAACATGCACTTCGTAGCGGATATTTTCTCCGAACGAATACCAGTTGGGGCCACCGGCAGGATGTTCAAAAGGAATGTAATTGGCTACGAGAACGATGTTTTCCTGGTTTGCAGGACTTTTAAATGCATAGACATCGGTATTATCAGCCAGCGGGTCGGTCGAAATCAGCGGAGCCTCGCGGTGAGAAGATGCTTTTGACTGGAATGGCTGAACGCACAATACGGCCAGAGCTCCAATCAGATATATAAGATTTTTCATATTGATTATTTATAAAAGTGATTGGGATTAGAATCTGGCTTTTTCAGGATAATCATAGCCTCTCCATGGATTCTGCACGTAAGGAAATGCTGTTTTTAAAGCCACATCATTTTTTGTTGGCCCTGAATTAAAAGTAAGCACGCTTAAAAGGGCAGGGGAAACAGGAGCCGTTGCTGTGGCATCATCATAAAATAATCCAATGGCAGCAAGTACAACGCCAGATACAGCCTGTAATTCTATAGTCGTTACGTCATCTTCCAAACGACGGCCATTCGGGAAACCATCCATGTTAGGGATAAATTGCAGATCGGTCGAGGTATTGTAAGCCGGATCTGTTATTCCCAAAACCGCGGCCTGTACCAAACCAAGTGAACTGAATTTCGGATCATTACGCGGAGTGGCCGGTACTGCCATGTTCAGGCGTAACATATCACCAAGTGTTGGCAGGAAATTGTGTATAAATGGTTTTCCTTTTGCAAGCGGGTTGTTATTTTTGCCGGTTGCCAACTGATACGGGGCAAGGTTAGGGACTCCTGTATAAAATATTGGCAAAAGATCCACAGCGCGCGGGCTCATGGCATCTGGCAATAATATTCCACCGAAAGCTGCTTCTGCCAAAGCGGTACCGTCCAGTGCAGCATTTCCTTTCAGGCCATACAAACCAGGTTTGCCATTACGAAAATCGAACGAGCCGAGTGATTTGGTTTGGATCCGTAATGCAGCCAATGATGGAACAGCAGTACCAAATTGGGAATCATCCATGTAAAGGGCAAGCTCCGGATTAGTGAAATACTTAGCGAATTGCAGGTCATTTCCACCGTAAGGAGTTTGCGAATTCCAAAGGTCTTTCATTCCTATTGGAATAACGGCCTCATTGGTCAAAGGCATTCCAAGGCGTGAAACCTGAACATATTGTCCGTCGTAACCCACGTCGCCTTCATTATAAAGCGTTTTGATCATCTGGCGGCTTGCAGATGCCCACACGCCGATTACATAATCCGGATCGAGAATACTGGAAGCCTGACTGATACCTTTTCCATCTTTTTGCAATAGATTAACCGGTACTTTAATGGCAATAGTGTGAACGTTAAAACGATTCAGGGCGTCTTTCGGAGCATTGGTTGTGTTACCTTCCGGACGGAAATTGCCTGCATCAAATGCACCAGCCAGATCTACAAAGAATGGATCGTCCACTGGTCCGCAAAATACTTTTTCCCCGCTTGATGCTGTTGCAATGGCACCCTGTACGAGGGTATTATAATCCGTTTCCAGCCCAACAGTTTTTCCTTCAATTGAGCGCGGTCCAATGTTATTTGGCGGCACTATTCCATTATCAACAATAGTAATAAATGACTGGCCACCGTCAGTACTTTTTTCGCATTTATATGTTGTTTTAAGATTTTGTTTTCCTAAACGGATATTGAAAAAAGTAGTGGGGTCTTCATTGGTACTTGAAAAAGTAAAGCGATAAGTGATATCATCTCCGGCACTGCTTACCTTGTTTTTAATGTGGATCTCATAACGGACATGTGTGCCAAAATTGTAATAATTAGGTCCGCCTTCAGGGGATTCGAACGGAATATAATTGGCAATGATGGTGATGGTATTCGGGTCGTCAGGACTTTTGAAAGCGTAAACATCCGTGTTATCAGCAAGCGGATCGTTGGAAATAAGCGGGGCTTCTCTATGGCTGGAGGCATAACCACCCAACGAAAAGAGGAGCATAGCGCAACTCAGGAATCCAATCCTAAGCTGGCAATAACGCAGCGGGAAAACTTGCATAAGTAGAGTTTTTAGATATGAAAAATAATTAAAATGAATTATTATGAAGTAGGAAAACACGCCGTCTGATTCATTTCATATGTTACTGTCCATCAGCAGACAAGTGTCTGGCAGACATACGCCGGTAAACTTAATTTAGATGACTGGAGGGAAAGTTTTTTCGGAACTGAATGTGACCGGAATAAGTATTTAAGTTAATTAAAATATAAATTTTATGATAAAATTTATTATAATTTTATTTTTTATCTGCTAAATGGAGATTTGAACAGTGCGGAAAGTACAATGCCGCATAAGCCAGGAAAGCTGTACGTCTATTCGTACACGTAATTGTTATATTGTTGTAAAATGAGTCCAATTGATTTTTAACTTTCTTATACAAAAAACCTGGCTGAACTTAATTCGTAAATACTGTCAAAAAAATTTAAAATTTTTTTGACAAAGCTGAATTTCCTGCACATAACGTATATCTTAAATTTTGTAACCCTTCTGATTATTCTACATGGTAAGATCATTTCGATACATTAATTTTTAATTAAAACAAATCCAAATAATCTTAAATTATTACCTTTGTTAAGAATGATTCAAATTAAAAATTAGAAGGATACATATGAAAAAATTTATTTTACCAGTTTTAATGCTCGGATTCCTGGCATCATGCGACTCTGACGATGACGATATAACAAAAGTGGATCCGCTTCGCCAGCAGGTCGTAGAAAACTATGCAGGCCTTGCTCTGGCAAATTATCAGGATGCCACTACACTTGCAAAAGCATTACAAACCCAGGTGAATGCATTTGTTTTAAATCCAACTGCACAAGGTTTGGCTGATTGTAAAACGGCATGGCTCAAAAGCCGCGTTCCTTATCTGCAGACAGAAGCTTTTCGTTTTTATGATGGCCCGATTGATAATGCTGCTGATAATTTTGAAGGGCTGATCAATGCATGGCCACTTGACGAATCCTACATTGACTATGTGGCTGCCAAAACAAATGCCGGTGCAGATACCATTTTAAATTTGGGAGTGATCAACGATCTGACTGGTTATCCGGCAATTACTGAAGCTGTTTTGCTGAGCGATAATGAGAAAAATGGAGATACTGATGTAAAAGTTGGTTTTCATGCCATTGAGTTTTTGCTATGGGGACAGGATCTTTATGCAGATAGCCCGGGTAAACGCGCATACACGGATTATGTAGTTGGTGGTACCGGTTTAAATCAGGCAAGAAGAGGCCAGTACCTGAAAATTGTAACCGATTTATTGGTAAAAGATCTAGAAGCTGTAACAGCACAATGGGGAACGACAGGCGCTTATCGCGTTGATTTCACTTCTTCTGCAAACGTGGATAATTCTTTAATGAATATACTGAACGGGATGGGCAAACTGACAAAAGGTGAACTTTCCGGCGAACGTATGACAGTATTACTCGAAAACAAGGATCAGGAAGATGAACATTCCTGTTTTTCAGACAATACAAAAAATGACTTTATATATGATGAAGCCGGCATATACAATGTGTATGTTGGAAAATATACGCGTACTGACGGTACAGTTTTCGATGGCCCTGGGCTAGACGATCTGGTGAAAGCGAAAGACGCAGCCGTAAATACGGCCATGATTGCAAAACTGGATGCATCAGTTGCAGCTATCAATGCCATTCCTGCTCCGGTTGATCAGTCGGTAACAACAAGCCCGGATTTATTTAAAGCTGCTATTACTGCCTTACGTACCCAAGCCGACCAGCTTACTGTTGCTGCAAATGCGATTGGTGTTAGTCTGACTATTCCTGAAAGTAATTAAAAGGTACTTTTGTACCGGGTAAAGAAGCCAGCATTAATTGAAAGATGTTTGCTTATTGAAAAAAAGAAGTCAACTTTTTAAAAGTTGACTTCTTTCCCTATCAGAAAATCAGGAAGACGACGAAATAAAAAATTAATAATATTGCCAGTGAATATCAGTTACAAGCGTTTAATCTCACTTTTCATTTGGATTGCGGGAATGGCGTTTTTTAGTCAGTGTAATTCTCCTGATGTGGAATCCGAAGTCGTAACAGATACGGATGAGGCTTATTCAGGAGGGAAGGATGGTACTGTTTTCGACCAGACAGCCAATGCATTCGGAAATTCCCTGCTTGGGCTGACCACCGATGAAGTGGACCAGTTTGTGATTGGGAATTCCTTTAACAGAAATAACTGGGTTACAGCTCCTTCGTCAACCAGTGCAAGGGATGGATTAGGGCCGTTTTTTAATGCAACTTCCTGTTCTGCCTGCCATTTTCAGGATGGGAAAGGAATGCCTGTTAATACAGATCAGTCTGTAACGTCTTCTTTATTATTCCGCTTGTCTGTCCCGGGAAAAGGGCAACATGGCGAGCCGATCCATGATCCCAATTATGGTGAACAGTTTAATCCGCGTGCAATTATCGGCGTTGTAGCAGAAGGTGATGTGGCTGTGAATTACCAGGAAGTACCGGGTAGTTACCCGGATGGCAAAAGTTTTTCAATAAGAAAACCAACCTATATTTTTTCAAATCTGAAATACGGGCCAATGTCGGGCACCTTGATCTCTCCCAGGATTTCAACACTAATGTCGGGTACCGGCCACCTGGAAGCTGTATCAGAAACTACCATTTTGTCATTTGCAGATGTGAATGATCAGAACGGGGATGGTATTTCGGGAAGGCCCAACTATGTCTGGGATTTCAAAACACAAAAAAAGTAATCGGCCGTTTTGGCTGGAAGGCAAACCAGTCTACGGTAGAACAGCAAACAGCTGCTGCTTTTAATGGTGATCTTAGTATAACCTCTTCCTTGTTTCAAAGTGAAAACTTTACCGAAGGGCAAAAAACAAAGTATGGTACTTTATCAAATGGAGGTTCACCAGAAATTGAAGATAAAATATTTCAGGATGTAGTGTTCTATATCAAAGCGTTAGCCGTTCCTGGTCGAAGAAACTGGGCAGACAAAGAGGTAGTTAACGGAAAAACACTGTTTCTGCAAGCTAACTGTTCGGGCTGTCATATTGCAAAAATGGTAACCGGAAAATCCGATTCTCCGTCCTATCTTTCTGCGCAAACAATCCGTCCATACACCGATCTGCTTTTGCATGATATGGGAGATGGACTCGCTGACAACCGCCCTGATTATGAAGCAACTGGTACTGAATGGCGTACGGCACCGCTATGGGGAATTGGTTTGGTGAAAACCGTGAATAAACACACCACTTTACTGCACGACGGGCGTGCAAGAAATACGGAAGAAGCTATTTTGTGGCACGGTGGAGAAGCAGAAAAATCGAAACAGGTTTTTATGAACTTTTCTAGATCTGACCGTGATGCGCTGCTTAAATTTATTGATTCCTTATAGTAAGACCAAAAAGAATATGTTCAAAAAAATAATTTATTTCCTTTCCATAAATGCCATTATAATGGCGTGTTCTTCAAAGGATAATCCTGATCCGGCGGATAGCACAGACCGTGTCGCCATGTTGACTAATGTAGGGAATAACATTATTATTCCCTCTTTTGAAGCATTTCTGGCCAATTCCAAGACTTTGACAGTTGCAGCAGATGCGTATACTGCTGATGTTCAGAGTGAACAAAAACTTTCGGCATTGCAGGCCGCCTGGCTTAATACAGCTAAAGCCTGGAAAATGGCCTCCTTATTTACACAAGGACCAATTGAGAATGATTTTCTTTCATCAGGTATTTATTTTACCCCAACAAACTATACCAGTATTGAAAAGGCAATAAGCCAGCCAACTGCGCCCATTAACAATGCCTATATAGAAGGCCTTGGTGCCAATGTAAAAGGAATTCCGACTATTGAATATATCATTTTTAATAGCAGTGGTAACGCGGCGGTCATATCCGGTTTTAGTGGCGCAGGCGCAACAAACAGGATAGCATATCTGAAAGCGCTTTGTGTTAATCTTGAAACACAATCAACGACAATCCTGTCAAAATGGAAAGCAGATGGAGATAATTACCTGAAAACTTTCATTACCGCTGATGGTAGGGATATCAATTCGTCTTTTGGTATGCTTTCCAATAAAATGATTGATTTGATTTATACTATTAAAGATGAACGTCTGGGAGCGCCGCTTGGAAAAAGAAACAGCGGAACACCACAGCCTGGCCTGGTTGATGCCCCGTTTAGCAATGCGTCAATGGTTCTCATGAAGGCTGAACTGCAATCCATTGAGAATACATTTAACGGAACAAGCCTGAGTGGAGCCAGCGGTGCAGGTTTTGACGATATTCTGGATAATGCCGGGGCTAAGTCAGGCAGTGAGTTGCTGAGTACCAGGATCAAAAATCAGTTTGCCCTGGTGCATACTAAACTGGACCTGATCACATCGCCACTGAGCACAGCCGTTACAAGTCAAACCAGCCTGGTAAGTGCCGCGTACGACGAAGTGAAGAAATTGCAGGTAATGATGGAGGTGGACATGATCAATAACCTGGGTGTGCTGCTGACTTTCAGTGACAATGACGGAGACTAAATATGTTGAAAGTTAAGCGTTAAGAGTGGAAAGTATGTTTGCAAATAAACTTAGTTTGGAAGGAAGTAAACTTGTTGGAAGTGAATCACTTGCTTTCTTTCGGATTGTATTTGGACTCCTGCTTTTTGTGTCTGAAATGCGGTTTATCCTTCGTGGCTGGATTACTGATTTTTACGTCAAACCCCAATTTTTTTTCCGTTTTACGGCTTTGAATGGCTAAGTCCATTGCCTGATCCTTACATGCACTGGGTATTTTATTTGCTTGTTATCCTTTCGCTTCTGATCACTTTCGGGTTGTTCTGCCGCTTTGCAATTATTTCCTTTTTTTGCTTTTTACTTATGTTGAACTGCTTGACAAAAGTGTTTATCTGAACCATTATTATCAGGTCAGTTTACTGGCATTGCTGATGTGTTTTTTGCCTATGAACGGAAGTTTTTCTTTGGATAACTACATCTTCAAGTCCAGCCGTTTAAGCAGAATTCCTTACTGGATGTTATGGGCTTTGCGCATACAGGTTGGATTGGTTTACTTTTTCGGTGGAATTGCCAAACTTCGTTACGACTGGCTTTTTGAAGCGCAGCCTTTACGTATATGGTTGTCAGCTAATCAGGATTTTCCCCTTATCGGATCCTTATTGTCCGAAGCCTGGGTAGCTTTTTTATTAAGCTGGTTTGCGTTGTTTTTTGATCTTGGCGCACCCTTTTTATTAAGTTTCAGTAAAACCAGGATTTACATGTACGGCATCATTGTACTATTTCACATCATGACTCATTTCCTGTTTTTTATCGGGATGTTTCCATGGATGATGATCTGTACGGCGCTCATTTTTTTCCCTGCATCTTTCCATCAACAAGTATTGAACTTTCTGTTTGGAAAATGGAGGAATTTTCAGGTTTCAACCATACTGCCAATCCGTAGTTATGCTAAAACAATCGCATTTTTAGTGTTGTTTTTTTCCTTCAGCTACTGATGCCTTTTCGGAGTCATTTGTATGCGGGCAATGTACTCTGGCATGAGCAGGGTTTCCGCTTTTCGTGGAATATTATGCTGATGGAAAAAAATGCTTCTTTGGAATATGAAGTTAAAGTGATGGAAACAGGCAAACAATTTACGGTAAAACCAGCTCAGTTTCTGACCAGAATTCAGGCCAGGCAATGTAGTTTTCAGCCAGATATGATCATACAGTTTGCGCATATGCTCCACGACCATTATGTCAAATCGGGGGTAGGAGAAACTGAAATCCGGGCTGTTTGTTACGCTTCTGTAAATGGCCACCAAAGTAATTTATTAATTGATCCTGAGGTAGATCTTGCCAAGGAACAAGACAGTTTTACCGCTAAAAAATGGATTACAACATGGAAAAACTAAGTGTAAAATCTTAATTCAATTTAATTAGACATACGTGGGAAAAAATATTTTACAAAAAGGAATTGCATCTTTTGTTCTCATTTTGATTCATGCTTTGCTGGCAACAGTATCTGCTCAAAATATAGTGGTTTCGGGGAAAATTACTGATTCTGGCAACTATGGTATTCCCTACGCCCGGATTCTTGTAAAAAGCTCGAAACTAAGTTTTGTGGCGGATTCATTGGGCCAATATTCATTTGAACATAAACCTGGCAAACATACTTTTATAGTTTCTTCTCTTGGTTATGCTTCTGTTAATCAGATCGTTGAAATTTCAGAAACAGATTTGTCGGTTGATTTTGTATTAAGCTCCGTCACCCGGCAGTTGAAAGAACTTGACGTGATTGATCAGAAACAGGATATTAACGGACTGCGCCGGCTGGCTGATGTTGAAAATATGGCGATATATGCTGGTAAGAAAAATGAAGTTATTGTTTTACAGGGACTTAATGCAAATTTAGCGACCAACAATGCACGCCAGATATATGCACGTGTTCCGGGCGTGAACATTGTTGAAAATGATTCTTATGGAATTCAGCTGGGTGTTGCCACACGTGGTTTGAACCCAAACCGGACTACTGAATTTAATTCCCGGCAGAATGGCTACGATATTTCGGCAGACCCTATCGGTTATCCGGAAAGTTATTATACACCGCCGGCAGAAGCAATCAGCCGCATTGAAATTGTTCGTGGTGCTGCTTCATTGCAATATGGAACCCAGTTCGGGGGTTTGCTTAATTTCCAGTTTAGGAAAGGAAATTCTGATAAAAAATTCGAATTGGATAGTCGGCAGACGTTGGGCACTTATGGCCTTTTTAATTCTTTTAATGCCATAGGCGGACAAATTGGAAAGCTAAATTACTATGCATTTTACCAGCATAAACAAGGTGATGGCTGGCGGGACAATACTAATTTTAATCTCAATACCGGCTATGCCGCATTATCCTGGGATGTTGCGTCAAAACTGAAAATTGGTGCGGAACTGACCATGATGGATTATCTGATGAAACAACCGGGTGGCTTGACAGACGTACAGTTTGAAGAAAATCCAAGAGCCAGTTACCGGAATGGAAACTGGTTTAAGGCAAAATGGTTGATTCCTGCTTTTCACGCAGATTATCAGATCACGGAAAAAACCAAATTGAACCTGAGAACTTACGGGCTTATCGCACAGCGCGGTTCCATTGGTAATATCATTAATCCGCTGCGGGACAAAACGGATACGACAAACCGCAGGCAACTAACGTATGACCATTACAACAATTGGGGGACTGAAATCCGGTTACTTCACCGTTACAAACTGGCCGGAAAAGTTTCTTCCTTTTTAGCTGGTGCACGTTATTTTCAGGGAAATACCCATAAAATGCAGGGTTCTGGTTTTGAGGGAAAAGACGCTAATTTCAACTTTCCCGATTCGGAAAAAGTCGATGAATTTGATTATTTATTTCCATCGCATAATCTTGCCTTTTTTGCTGAAAATGTTTTGTGGTTGAATGAAAAATGGAGCATTACACCTGGTTTTCGATTGGAATATATCAATACAAATTCAAAAGGATACAGCGTAGCTGCCGAAACGAATGCCATTGTGGAAGGCAGGGAACAGAAAACGCGTTCATTTCCATTGTTCGGAATTGGGGTCAATCATGCTATTTCTCCTAAATCGGAAATCTATTTTAATATTTCCCAAAATTACAGCCCGGTTAATTATTCCGATATCCAGGTTCGTACACCAAACTTTCAGGTGGACCCCAATCTGAAAGATGTGACCGGGTTCAATGCTGATCTGGGATTCAGGGGACAATTTAAAAACTGGCTTAATTTCGACCTGAGTTCATATTATCTGGATTATAACAACCGTATCGGTATCATCCGGAAAGCAAGTGACGATGGTTTGGAAGTGATCCGTTATCGCACCAATGTGGGCAGGTCGAGAAGCAGAGGTGTGGAAGCTTACGGCGAAGTTAATTTCTTCCGTTTCGCAGGAATGTCTGAATCTACTGGTGATCTGTCATTTTTTGCCAGTGTTGCATACACCGATGCAGCTTATACCAAAGCGCTCAATCCATTGTTGACGACGCTCATTGTAGGCAAACAGGTAGAATTTGCGCCAAAAATGATTACACGCGCTGGCTTGACTTATAAAAAAGGTCGCTTTGGGACGACACTTCAGCTTGCATATACGAGTGAGCAGTATACCGATGCATACAATTCCCTGCATACCTCGGATGGCCTGGTAGGTGAGATCCTGGCTTATAAACTGGTTGATTGGACTGCCAATTATCAGTTGAAGAAATTGAGTTTCAGCCTGAGTGTGAATAACGTACTGAATGAAAAATATTTTACCAGAAGAGCTCTGGGTTTCCCTGGTCCCGGTATTATTCCAAGTGATGGTACAACGGCTTACCTGACAGTCGGCCTTAAATTATAAATGCCCGTCCAACATCTTTTCAGCGTTGAACGGGCAGGAAAAAAACATTTTGCTTAATCTATTTTTTAAAAGCTTTTTTCAGTTCGTCTGTGGCAAATGCCTGAGCATCTTTTGCTTCCGGAACCAAAGCTGACATGCCAAAAAATTCATGTGTCACACCTGAGAAAAGTTTGCTTTCAATTTTAACGCCGGCTGCCTTCAATTTTTCTCCCAATAATTCACCTTCACTTTGGAGCGGATCAATTTCTGCTAAAATAATCGTGGTATTCGGGAGCCCTTTCAGATTCGCATTGACCAAACTAATTCTTGGATCTTTTGCTTCTCCCATGTTATTCAGGTAGTTTTTTACAAACCATTCCATCATTGGTTTGTCCAGTGGTTTGGCCGCAGCATACTTTTGATATGATTCTGTATTCATATCAGAACCGGATACCGGGTATACCAGCAGCTGGTGTACCGGAATTGCAACCCCTTTGTCCCTAGCCATCATACTTACATTGGCGGCCAGGTTTCCACCTGCACTTTCCCCGGCAACGGCTATCATTTTAGGGTCACCTTTTAAGGATTCGACATTTTTCAGTGTCCACAGATAAGCTGCATAAGCATCTTCATGCGCAGTTGGGAATTTATGTTCGGGAGCCAGACGGTAGGCAACAGAAACCACAACGGCACCTGTCTGTTCGGCTAGTCCCCTGGCAGATGCATCATAAACATCCAAATCAGCAATCACAAAACCACCGCCATGGAAATAAACGATCACAGGAAATGACGCCGAACCGGTTTTTGGTGTATAAATTCTTGCATGAATGTTGCCGCCTTTTACCGGAATTTTTTTCCGGTTGTGTCGACCATCGGCGCAGGGACCGGAATATTATTTTCCTTGATCAAATCCATCACAGCGTTAGTCGGAGTATGGTTTTTCCGGGCTTCTTGTGCAGTAAGATTTGGAATAGGCGCATCCTTGTAGCTCATCAGTTTTTCTATAACTGCCTGCATTTCAGGTTTTATATCTGGTGCCCAGGCCGGAGCTTCGCCCAATGGCTTCACAGATTTTATAGCAGCAGCTGTATCTTTTTCAGTTGTCAGCGAATCGGTTTGTGAGCCTTTATCCGAAGATCCGCCGCAAGCTGATAACAGGCCGCAGGCCAGTATACCAGCAAAAGCGCCCTTTAAATATTTAGAGGTCTTTGCCTGATTTTTTAATGATTTCAATTTCATACGTTGAATGTTAGTTTTTAGATTTTCAGGGATACCTACGTGAAATCTAATATTTAGGATGACCGGTTACATTGTTTAATTTAATTTCCTTACAGATGTATATCAAATTTGTTGTAAGCAGGTTCCCGATTCTGCCTTGCATATGAATATTGAGATGGAGAATTATTTACTGGAATAATTCTTGTAGTGTTTACACAAAAAGACATAAAAATTCTATACATTTATAAAATATTCGAATCTTATGAAAAAGTTAGTAACAGGCGCAGGTGTTTTTTTATTGGTTACATCTGCAACGGTATTTGCACAGTCCAATACCAATACAACAAAGTCTACAACTACAAGTACCCAGAGTGTAACTCCTGTACAACCCGGCAGCAGTCAGCAAAACAATGACTCTCAAAGTACCGGAACTACTGAGAATACAACGCAGTCGCAGGGGAACAGCGCACAGGGAACGTCCGCTTGGCCAATGGCAACAGGCACTGCGGGTAGCACAACGCAGGCTCCGGCTGGTGACACCTTAAAAAATAAAAATCAGGCAGGCAATGTAAATTCAACACAAAAGGCCGATACACAAGGAAGTTCGAATCTGTCACAAAGCCCATCGACTAGTGAAAATACTACGCAAACGCAATCGCAGGGGAATAGTTCGCAAGGTACTTCCGCTTGGCCGCTGGCAACGGGCACTGCGGGAAGCGCAACACAGGCTCCGGATAGCAGCAATGTTTCCGCAACACAATCCGGCAGCACTAATGACAAGAAAGTAAAAGGTTCTAAAAAAATGAACAGTAAGAAACCAGATGGTCAAAAATAGTTTTATTAATATAAAATCTTACTATTTAATGTTCCCTTGTCCGGTCAGTTTTACATAAAACGACCGGATTTTTTTGTCAGATTTTGGGATTCTTTAACACTAATTCGAAATTTATTATTTGTAAAATTCTTTCCTAAATTCAGGAAATATATGAGGCTTGTGCATATTTTGATTTCGGAATCAAAAAATCTTCTTCAAAATAATTGGATGACACCATTGGGAACATTGGTCAATAGGTGTTTCTATTTGTAATTTCAATCTGCATTAATATCCCCAACTTTTCCATTCTGAATCAAACATTAAAAGCATGGTATAGTTTTGTTAACTGACAAATATTTCATCTCAAAATGATAGACAAAACAATGAATGGAATAACCAATATTGCCGGAGGACTGGCAGGAGCTGTTGCGCTTAATATTTTACATGAAAGTATTAAACACCTTGACCATAATGCGCCAAGAGTGGATTTGGTAGGAGAGGAAGCGTTAACAAAAATTGCAAAAGGTGTTGGGGTACAGCCACTTCAAGGAAACGCTTTATATGCCGCTACACTGGCAGGAGACATATTAAGCAATGCATTATATTACAGTTTAATAGGTATGGGCAAAAAGAAACATCTGCTTTTACGCGGTGCTGGTTATGGTTTGGTCGCCGGAGCAGGTGCCTTGACGCTAACCAAACCGATGGGATTAAGTGATGCTCCTGTAACCAGAACAGACAAGACAAAAATACTGACGGTTGCCTGGTACCTTTTCGGTGGATTGGTAACTGCACTTACAATCAAAGAGTTGAGAAAGCATTTAAAATAAATCAGGAAAACCAATTGATAAATGGATCATAATAAGCCAGCATTGGTATATGCAGGGACGAGCGGGCTGGTACTTCCTGTACCCAACAAACAAATGTACCCGCCGGAATTTCAGGATAAGAGCAGACTGGCTTATTATGCTTCGTTATTTAACAGTATTGAAATAAACAGTTCGTTTTATAAAGTCCCGATGGCAGCTACTGTGCAGAAATGGGCTGAAAGCGTTCCGGATGAATTTCGGTTTACTTTCAAATTATGGAGGGAAATTACACATGCAAAAGGCCTTACTTTTAAAGCCGAAGATGTGGATCGTTTTATCCGGACAATAGATCTGGCTGGTAACAAGAAGGGTTGCCTGTTGGTACAGTTTCCCCCAAGTCTTAAAATCAATAAAATCGGGCAACTGGAAAAATTATTAATTGATATCAATGAAGCTAACAGCGCCAGGCAATGGAAGGTGTTTCTGGAATTCCGGCATATAAGCTGGTATCATGAAGAAATGACCGACTTGCTAGGTGATTATAAAATGGATCTGGTAATTCATGATAAACCTTCATCCGCTACACCAATAATGGACACCAGAGAAAATATATACCTCAGATTTCACGGCCCGGATGGGGACTATAAAGGAAGTTATAGCGAGGATTTCCTGCACGAATATGCACAATACATACAGGACTGGAGTGCTGAGGGAAAAACGGTCTATGTATATTTTAACAACACAATGGGCGACGCAATTAAAAATTTACAGACTTTGAATAATTTCGTCACCCTACTAACTGCTTAATTAAAATTAGAATTTCATACTGATTTTTTCAAATATACATTGTCAAAACGTATAAGTCTGGAATAGTTATTTATCAACTGAATAATCTTAACAGTGATCATTTTATTCAACATTATAAAAATCAAAATGAAAAAGGTCATCATTAATGCAGGAATTATTTTTCTGATTTTATCAGGAGCTGCGTATGCACAAAGTACTACAATTTCGACAAATCCAAACGGAGCGTCTACTGATAAAAGCCAGGGAAGCACAGTAGGTAATAAAAAAACCACGGATGGAACCCATGATCCAAACAGCAAAACAAGTAATACAGCCTCACCAAAGGGAAGAGCTACAAATGCAGGTTCAAGGACTAATCCGGGTGGAGAAAGCGGAACGAAAGCCAGCATTGGCGGGGAAGCCGGAAACAATCCAAAAGGAGCATCGGCGGCAACAAATAAATCAACGAAACCCATAACCGGATCCGGAACCGGTAAGAATGTTGGTGGGAAATCTGATTCAAAGTCAGCCGGTTCTGCGGCTCCGTCTCGTGCTGCCGCAGGAGGAATTGGCCAAGGCGGTGCGGCTGTGGCTGATGGCAAGTTAAAACCAGGTGCCGTAGTTGTAGATAAACAAAAGGGAGCGTCAAATTATAAAGGTTCTGCTATAAAACCTGCAGAGGGTGTTAAAGACGGCAGCGGGTCAAGTGAGCGGAATACGAAAAATAAAACGGGCGTTACAGGTAATGAAAGCAACCGTGCTACCAAGAGGAACAACTAGTCAATCGTTAATTATTAAGGGTTACTTTAAAAAGAGCCAAATTTCTGATTTAGAGAAATTTGGCTCTTTTTCGTTTTTTTGCGTTACAATACAAGTGGATTCAGTTCTGATGCAGCCGGGCAATCCGGTGGTAAGCCTCCCAGCCAGCGCTGACGGTCGGCTTCCTGATGTTTGTTGACTGGCTCCGTAATTTCAGCATCCTCAGCCATAAAAATAATCGTCATTACTTCCCGCATAGTTTCCGTAGACTTGTTACCTGGAGCAGAATGCAAGGTCCAGCCATAATGCCAGGTAGCATCACCAGCCTTCATTGATTTTGACCTTGAAACTTTAAAGCCTTTCTCATTAATAAACCTTTCCAGAGTTGCTTCCGACTCATCAGAAATGGCCATATTTTCCACAAAACCACTTTGATGCGAGCCGGATGCAAAAGTGAGCATTCCCATTTCTTCGGTAATGTCAATGAGAGGCATCCACATGGTAACCGTTTTATTGGTGTTCAATGGCCAATAATACTGATCCTGATGCCAGGGAGTAAATCCTCCGCCGGGCTCTTTATACAAAGCCTGGTCATGATAGATCCTGACGTTTTCGACACCCAATAAATCGGCTGCAATTTTCCCGAAACGTTTCGCTAGTGTGAAATTTTTTACATGCTGATCAACTTCCCACAAATTTGTAATTTGTAAAAAAGCCTTTCCATATGTATCTCTTTCTTCCAGCTTACGTTTTTCGGTATTGAATTTTGTCGTCGCATCATTAATTATGCTTCGGTAATGCGACACCTCGTTTTGGTCGAGGATATTGGAGATTGTCACATGTCCATTCTTTCTGAAACTATCAATTTCATCAGCTGATAATGTTTTATAATCAGCCAATTCCGGATCAGTTAAAGTCGCTGGCATGTTTTAAGTTATGGTTTAGGAATAATCAGGTGCAAATTTCGGTCGTTTTACCAGCAGTAGTTAGGCTAAAAATGGATTTTTTATGGAGTATATTATCTATTTTTGAACAGATATGTTTTTTCTGAATAATATAAGCAATGATAAAAGCGCTTTTTGAAAATCTTAATCCACAATCCAATACTTCATTTCTTGTCAATACTTTTATTCTGGACAAGTTCACCGTTCCCTACCATTTTCATCCGGAATTTGAGCTTACACTGATTGTTAACGGAAATGGGAAAAGATATGTGGGTAAAAATATGGAAGATTTTAATTCCGGAGATCTGGTTTTTCTTGGCTCAGATTTACCACATTCCTGGAAATCTGATGAAATAGCTTTAAATAAGACCCCCGTAAAATCAATTGTTGTGCAGTTTGAGAAAAGCTTTCTTGGGCCGGAATTTTTTAGCCGGCCTGAATTGGTAAATATTTCCAATTTATTAAAATTGAGTGCCTGCGGAGTTAGATTTATCAATCAGACTGCTGTTGAAATAAATACTAAAATGGCGTTGCTGGCGCAGGAAGAAAACGGTTTTTGCAAGATGATTATGCTGCTTGATATTCTTGAAAATTTATCAGTATCAAAAGATTATATTTTACTGGATCTGGATGGTACCGTGGCCCGGCAATCTAATAATAACATAGAGCGGATAAATGCCTCCTTGGGATATATTGTGGATAATTTTCAGAACGAAATTTCACTGAATACCGTAGCCGCCATTGTTAATATGTCGCCCAATGCATTTTGTAAATATTTCAGGAGAATTACAAACAAGACATTTGTTGAAACCGTCATAGATTATCGCATCAATTTCGCCGTACAGCAGTTACTGGCTACGGATAAAGCAGTTGCTGAAATTGCCTTGGAAAGTGGTTTCGGCGATGTTTCACACTTTTATAAGTTGTTTAAAAGAAGAATGAAAATCAGTCCGCTGGGTTATAGAAAAAAATTTCTGACCGGTTTGTAAGCTTACTTGAAAAAAATGTGTTAGGAATCAGTAAGTAGACAAAAATTGCTCTTTCAGGCTTGATTTTTATGCTCTTTTCTGGTATAAAAAATTACGAATTTTAATTTAACAGTAAATGATGGAAACAACACAAAAAGCTCTGACATTTAAGTTAGGCAACGATCTGGAAATAAACCGCCTGGGTTATGGAGCCATGCAACTTACAGGTTTTGGCGTATATGGCGAGGTTGATGACCGCGAAAATGCGAAAAAAGTGTTGCAGGAAGCGGTGAATGCGGGAGTAAATTTTATTGATACCGCGGAAGCTTACGGGCCGCAATTTAACGAGACACTGATAGCTGATGCGTTGTATCCGTATGCAACCGGGGTGGTTGTGGCGACTAAAGGCGGATTTAACCGGACTGGCCCAAACCAGTGGATTCCGAACGGTGATCCTGAGTTCATCCGTCAGAATATCGAAGGAAGCTTACAGCGGTTAAAAGTAGACACGATTGATCTTTGGCAGCTGCATAGGATTGATCCGAAAGTCCCTGTTGAAGAAACACTTGCACCCGTTTTCGAAGCTGTGAAAGCGGGAAAAATAAAACATGTCGGTCTTTCGGAAGTAACTATTGCACAGATCGAACAGGCTGAAAAAGTATTGCCGATTGTATCTGTACAAAACCTGTACAATCTTAGCAAAAGACAATGGGAAAATGTTTTGGATTATACAACACAACGCGGAATGGCATTTATTCCATGGTTTCCATTAGCATCCGGACCCGATTCCATGGCTGACAAAATTAACAATATAGCCGCAAAACACAATGCTACGACAGCCCAGATTGCGTTGGCCTGGCTTTTAAAACGCTCACCTAATATTTTACTAATCCCGGGTACAAAATCGGTCGGACATTTGAATGAAAATTTGAAAGCAACCGAAATTGAACTAAGCGAGGAAGAATTTGAGCAACTGTCTAAGTAATGGTATGAAAGGAAGTGGTTCACCATAGAACCACTTCCTTTCATTAAAAAGCATTTATTATTTGAAATTTTGCAAAACTGCCCTGGAAGTACCTAAACAAAGAATTTTTATTGGAAGGTATGTGATTGGTAGTCAGAATAATAAAAAATAATATAAATTTAAATACAATTTGTGGCGGATAATATTAAAAATATGTCCTAAGTTTGCACCACGTTCAATCAGAAAGATGGTCGAAACTTACGGTTTGGTAGTTCAGTTGGTTAGAATACATGCCTGTCACGCATGGGGTCGCGGGTTCGAGTCCCGTCCAGACCGCAGAACAAAAAAGCTCAGAGAAATCTGAGCTTTTTTTGTGTTTAAGGGGTTTAGTGAAGAGCGCGTTGCAAACGCTAAGCCATAGAAACCCCAATTGCAAATCGGGGTCAGCATTAATAAATATTTCAGTATATTTATTTTTCAAAAATGCCATCACAATTTCCTTCTCATTTTATGAAAATACTTTTTATTGCATTC
Organism: Dyadobacter sp. NIV53; assembly: GCF_019711195.1. Taxonomy (NCBI): domain Bacteria; kingdom Pseudomonadati; phylum Bacteroidota; class Cytophagia; order Cytophagales; family Spirosomataceae; genus Dyadobacter; species Dyadobacter sp. NIV53. The sequence goes on along the minus strand of NZ_CP081299.1, from coordinate 544,487 downwards.
TTCTCGCTAATATCGTTTTTGGCTATTGGTCAGGTTAATAACCAGGTTATAATTGGAAAAATTGACAGTGTACAGTCCAAGATTTTAGGTGAAAAGCGGAAGATCATGGTACATGTACCTGGCGGTTCAACTGGTGCTTATGGCAAAACACGTTATCCGGTTGTTTATGTATTGGATGGGGACGCGCATTTTGCATCGGTGGTAGGTATGATCCACCAGTTGAGTTCTGTGAACGGCAATACGATTTGTCCTGAAATGATTGTTGTAGCGATTCCAAATACGGATCGAACCCGGGATCTTACGCCAACGCATGTTGACAGTGATCCGCCTTATATGGATAGTACTTTTTCTAAAACCAGCGGCGGCGGATCTGATTTTCTTTCTTTTATTGAAAAAGAACTCATGCCGCATATCGACTCATTGTATCCGACCCAACCTTACAAAATGTTAATCGGACATTCATTTGGCGGCTTGGCCGTAATGAATGCCCTGACCAATCGTCCGGGATTGTTTAATTCCTATATCTGCATTGATCCGAGTATGTGGTACGACCATATGAATTTTCTAAAAACCACTAAGAAAATGCTTTCTGGCAATAAATACGCGGGAATTTCCATGTATTTAGGTATTGCAAACACCATGAGCGAAGGGATGACACTGGCACGGTTATCAAAAGATACCAATACGGACAATAGCCACATACGTTCGATATTTGACCTGGATAAATTTTTAAAAGCTAATGCGCAAAATGGATTAAGATATAAGAGCAAATATTATCCGGAAGATAGTCACGGTTCAGTGCCTTTGATTGCAGAATACGATGCGCTGCGTTTCATCTTTGATTTTTATCCGATGAAAATAATGATTAGCGACTTTAATGATACGACTACCGTTCTGACGGAAAAATTTACAAAGCATTACACAGGCGTATCCAAAATACTGGGCTACAAAATAGCACCTCCGGAAGGTTTCGTTAACTCATTGGGTTATGAAGCGTTAAGTAGCAAACATTTGAAAAAAGCTGAAAGTTTGTTTAAACTTAATATTACCAATTATCCGGAAAGTGGTAACGTGTATGATTCTTATGGAGATTACCTTGTAGTTAAAAAAGACACTAAGGCAGCTATTGTTCAATTCGAAAAAGCATTATCAGTCAGTGAGAATGCCGAGACCAGGAAAAAACTGGAAGAATTACGAAGTAAATAATAGTATTTTTCCAATTCTGAAATTGGCTGACGGCTTTCTGTTAATTTTTGCCCCGGGGTTTTTCTCCGGGGCTTTTTATGCTTCAGGGTTTTGGTAAAATCCAGCCGTAAACTTGAAATGTTAAAAGGTGGTAATTGTATTGTATTGTTGCGTGATCAGAAATCAGATTAATCTCTACAAAACAAAAAAACAGCTTAGCATTGACCGTTAAATAAATTTATGGATGAGCATTTGCGAGTTTATTCTGACATTTTTTTATATTCATTTGTAATAATTCGGCAAGAATAATGAATTATTTATACCGCACCACTGAGTCTGCCAAAATTGATTTTTTTAATAATGTAATGCACATCCACCGCTATTCTTAATATAATATGCATCAATTAACACCGGCTGCTATTGACCAGATTATTCAGGTTTCAGCCAATTCCGATATTTCGAATTTTCGCTGGAAAGATAGAGGAAAAGCCCCTTTATCGTACATAAAAGGCATGTCTGTTGTCTACGCAAACGTCCTGTGTAAATGGAAAAACGAAAACCCGTTTGCTATTGAAATGGCAAAGGCAAATACGGGCTTGCCTCTAAAAGACGCCTTATCCTGGTATAATGCACAGTTTCAGGCCATAGGTTTGGAAAACGATACGGCAGGTGTCAATACATTACGCCACTTATTTGTGCTTCTGATCGGTTTAGGCATGCGTGAAAGTTCAGGCAGGTATTGCACTGGCAGAGATACAACTGCCACAAACACGACAGCTGAAACAGCAGAGGCTGGAATGTTCCAAACAAGTTTTAATGCCGGAAGTGCGAACCTGCTTATGCCTTTACTTTTTGATGAATATTTGCAGCACCCAAATGGTTTCGTTGAGATATTCAGGGAAGACATCAGGTGCAGGCCAGCTGATCTGGAAAATTTTGGTTCCGGGCCGGGCAAAGAATTTCAACAACTCTCAAAAGATTGCCCGGCATTCGCTGCTGAGTTTGCAGCCATAGGACTCCGAAATGTTCGCAAACATTGGGGGCCAATCAATCGTCACGAAGCTGAAATCCGGTTGGAATGTGATGAAATACTACTTGCTGTACAAGAGATTGTTGATCGTATTTAATCAAACTATTTTAAACAGAGTATATGGGATTAATTCAACCTGATCACTCGGAGGATGAAAATATTGTGGGTAAAAAGTATGCATTATTAATTGGTGTGGAAAAGTTTGATCATAGTGAAATCCCTGATATTCTGGGTGTGGAACAAGACATTAAGAATTTTGGCGAATTGCTTAATAATCGTGATTTCAGCACTTTTGATGTCACAGCTGTGTCCAATTGTACACTAATTGAAGCCCGGCGGGCAATATCTGAGATAAGCCGGAAAGCTGGTAAAAAGGATGTCGTATTTCTTTATTATTCGGGAATGGGTGTGCTGGGCGAACCCGCCAAAGGGTCAGAAAAATCTTTTTACCTGTGTTTTAAAGATTCAGATTTTCAATTCAAAGATGCCACTTGTATGGAGTCCGAATATATCCTTTCACAATTTAGAAAGTCGGAATGTGAAAATTTTATTATTATCGCAGACACTTGTTATAGCGGAGCCTTTTTCAACAACAACAGAGGACTGCCGAAAAGCCTGGTTGCGTTTACTGCTAGCGGAGAAGATCAGCTTGCAATGGGCACTAAAGAAGGCGGTGTATTTACAAATATTATTTTGCAGGGCCTCAGGAGTGATTATATCGATACAAACAGAGACGGGAAAATCACGTTTTCGGAGCTTTTCGATTACATTTCCGAGCAGGTATCCGCGGGAAAATCTTATGCTGGTACACCAAAAAAGTGGGAATGGAACGTGGATCAGGATATTAGTTTTTTTAATTCTCCAAGATCCGTTTTTATAAGTTATCAAAGAAAACAACAGGAACTTGTAGGGAAGATATCTGCATCCCTCAACGAAAGTGGTATAAGCACATTTGTTGATACGAAAAAAATCAGAACGGGAGATAAATGGAAGGAATTACTGGAAAAAAGTATAATGAATGCACGGGCTTTCATTTTCGTCATGGATAATGATGTTCTCCAGTCGACCATAGCAGACTGGGAACTGGAAATGGCGCACAATCACAATATCCCTATATTTCCTATCATGATCGGAGAGGTGAGTGTATCGGCTTTATTCGAAAAAATTTATGGACAATATAATCGGACGGCATTTGATCCTAAAAATTTTGACATGAGCATAAAGGCACTAATCAACCATATTAAATCAATTAGAATTAAACCTTCTTCAACAAGTTTAAAAAACGGATAAAAAAACATAAAAACTTTTTTATTTGTCAGTAAATCAAGTAATTACTGATCTTAATATATGTCGATCTTCCTTTATTTCTAAATGCTGTACCCAAAATGAAACCACTCTGCTTCGTCCTCATGCCATTTGGTACAAAAACAGACGGCAACAAAAAAGAGATAGATTTTGATAAAGTTTATCAGAGTTTTATCCGGCCGGCTATCATTCTGGCTGGCCTGGAACCAGTTCGGGCGGATGAGGAAAAATCGGGGGGATTTATTCATAAACCTATGTACGAGCGACTGATGTTTTGTGATTTTGCGGTTGCTGATCTCAGTTTTGCAAATGCAAATGTATTTTACGAACTGGGTATCCGCCATGCCTTAAAACCTTATACCACCGTCAGCATTTTTGATGTTGCTACCAAAATACCATTTGACGCTGCGCCATTGCGAACATTTCCATATGATTACGAAGCTGGGGAGGTAAAAGACCGGGAAGGTAAAATTGCGGCTCTTGCTGACCGGATCAAATTGAATATTCTTGCCCAGCCGGCGGAAGAAGACAGCCCGATCGGCCAGCTTATTAACGGCTACCAGTTTCCCAATCTTACCAGTCTGGCTAAGAGCGCGGCCTCATTTGCGGCGGAAGCCCAAAAAACAAATGCAATCAAATCGGAACTATTTAATTTGGTAAAAGAGTGGAAAATGCTGGATAAGTCCCGGAAAGATGCAACAGAAGAAGGAGAAAAATTAATTTCAGTCAGGCAGGATCAGATTGTAGAAAAGGTCAATGGTATCAAAAATGATCAGAATGCCGACCTTAAATACAACTATGATTTGCTTTACACCATACTGGATACTTACAAAAGTGTGAATGCGTTTAGCGCAATTGTACTGCTTTTGGCTCCGCTGGTGACATTTGCATTCAAAGACAATATTTATATAAAACAGCAACTGGCACTGGCTTATAATAAAATTAAGGAAAGAGAAGCGGCTATAGAAATTCTCGAACCGATCATTAAGCAATATGGCCCTGATCCTGAGACCAGCGGCTTGCTGGGAGCAGTTTACAAAGGAATGATGGACGACAATCAGGGTAATTTTATGGCCGATGAATATTGCCGCCAGGCTATTGAAGCTTATTTGCAGGGATTTGAATCCGATCCAAGAGATTATTATCCGGGTGTTAATGCACTTACGCTGATGTATTATTCCGGCAAACAACACGAAAAATTTGATGAGTTTTATCCTCTGGTAACCTTTGCTGTGGAACGCAGGGCGAAGCAAGGTGTAAGGGAATATTGGGTGCAGGCAACAGGCCTAGAGCTGGCGGTTTTAAAACTGAATGAAGAAAAGGCCAAACGGTATTTCCTGATGTCTCTTACCTGTAATCCCGAAAAATGGATGTTAAAATCAACATACGAAAACCTGAACAAAATTTACACCAAAGCAAAGGCTGAAAAAGGAGCGGAGGAAGTATTATGGCTTTGGGAAATTTTAAAGATTATGGAGCAACAGATCAAGTGAAATTGTTAGCAGGGAAGCAAAAACACGTGAAATACCAATGGAAACCTGACTGGAGTGCTATGCATAATCTGACTGATTAAAGAAGTTCTCAACCGGCTTTTGAGTTTTAGTTTAAGCATTATTCTAAACTGATCAGTGTATAAAATCCTTATTAGGCCGTTTATTACTTTACCAAAACACCTTTCAGCAATTTGACAATCTTTTTCCACTCCGTGTCGTCGTCTGCTTTTTTTACAACAATCGTTTCTTTTCCAATGCTCTGGGGATCAAGGGTCTGCTGATAGTCCCAAATTGATGTTTCCTCCCAGCTACATGCCAAAGCTTCAATAAAGAATAAACTGGAACCGGACGTTTTTGCCTGATTGATCGCCATCGGAACTTCGGTTTTCATGATGTATTCTGTGGCAAGAAATTCGGGAGTCAGCAGGAAAATAATGACGTCAGAAGTATTCATCTCTTTTTTGATGCTGTCATCCCATTTTGTTCCCGGCTCTATCATCCGGTCATACCATGGCTCAATAATACCCGAGGATTTCAAAACTTCCAGATGGGTAACAAGCCGCTTAACAAATGCAGAATTTTTGGAAGAATAGGAGATAAATATTTTTTTTGGCGCTTTGCTGAAAGTCACCAAATGCTTAAAATCACTGACCGTAAAGGCTTTTTTGTTTTTTCTGAATATGAAATTTCCTTCATTGACCTGGGCATGCAGGTCGTTGACCGGAAAGAAATCTTCACTGTTAGCGGATAATTCCTTACTGCATGTCCACCCGATATTCAACTCGTCTAACTCTTTTTCAATCTGTTTTTCAAGGCCCGTGCTCTGAAACGGAAACATAGTCCGGATCTCTATCCTACATGCAGTCGTTTCCTTTATAAAACTGACAAATACCATCTGAATGCGTTCATTTGCCTTTTTTGACAATACCAGACCGTTTCGCCAGTAATAATGCCCATGTATCCCTGCGCTTTCAGGTGTGCCTTCTGCGGGCCTGAGGAACTTTGCAAACAGGGACATCAATATGGATTTATGAAAATAGGCGCTGTAAATGTACCGCACATTGCAATGGACAAAAGCCTGGGCGAATAATTCAACGTTTGGATCCGGTTTTACAGGCAGGAACTGAGGTACCAGGAATTCATTTTTATTGAGTTCAATTACAGAAAGATTTTTTTTGAGTAAATCCAATACAATTTCAACATGTTCAATTTTTTCTACCTGGCTGAATTTAAATAAACCCTTATCATTACCCAATTTGGCAGCATTCATGATTTCTTTGATCAATTCATTCAATTGGTCAATCCGTGTAAACACAACTCCATCATTTGAATTGTCGTCCTTTTCCGGCTGCGCAAAATAGACTACACCCAGATTCATGAGTACACTTGCTATTGTTTTTGCATCCGAAGAATCCAGAGCAATCCCCTTATGTGCGATCAAACCAGCGCATTTCTCTTTAAATTCATTGAGAGGCAGTACTTCGAAATCACATTCACTTTCCAGGTACTTTTCTATTATTTGATTCTGATAACTTACAAGTCTACGGCCTGCCAGGTTTAGCTTGCTCAGGAAAGCGTCCATTACTTCAAAAAGTACTTTTACACGCTTATTCTTTTCAGCAGTCAGGGAGATATTAAAAAAGTTCGTAACATTGGGATATTTAGCCCTGAGAATACCTTGATTAAGCAATCCTTCACCCAGGTCTATTTTATTCTGAAGTACCAGTACGGGAGCAGTTGCCGAAAGATCCGCTAGAATTGCGGAATCCCGGACCACAGGTTTTGTTTCTGGCAAATTTAAGCTGGGAACAACATTATCCTGTTTTCCCTCTTTTTCTTTCAATCCATCACCATAATTATAAATTTCTTTTCCATAAAGGTTGTATTGGATTGATTCAAGCCAGTATTCAATTGGATAATCCTCATAAACCAAATCTGTTCTGTCAGCCAGGATCTCCTGTCTCTCCGAATAAAAATTCGATGAAGTATCCCATAAAAGAACATAGGCAGTATCATGAGAATAATAAAGCCGGTGCGCGTCGTGGTAGTAATCCTGTCCGCCGAAATCAAAAATATTGACACGCATCGGATCGCCGCCTTCCGAAATCAAAAATGGTGCTTTCCAGGTTTGGATGTCGAGCATCTGCGTTGATTGGTGCGTTTTGTTCAGTTTAACCTTGCGAAGAAACTGGCTGAAATTCGTCTTACCAACGCCACTGTTGCCCACCAGGATCAGCTTTAATATTTCCAGTTTTTCTTCACCATGTTCTTTACTTTTTGTAAAATGGTCCAGTATCGCTTTATTTCCCAAAGCAATAACTTCGACTGGCGGATCTGATACGGGATTTCCTTTGATAAAATAACCGGGCTCATCGGCTTTTAATGCATATTTTAACTCCACCGTAATTCCATTTTCCAGTAATGATAACAATGGCCTGATCGAAGTGATACTGTTGTCAGTCAAGACCACTCTCCTTAGCTGTGGCATATGAGCAAGTTCTTCAATTTCTTTCAACCGGTTTCGGCCAAGATATAAAGTTTCCAGTTGTGTTAATTGTGTGATGCCTGACAGCTTTTCAATAAAATTTGTTGACAGGCCCAAAACTTTCAGGTTTGTCAAGTGTTCCAGGTTTTTTATCTCAAATATTTTGTTCCGTTCCAGATCCAGATATGACAATTTCAGCAGATTATCCAGATTTTCAATGCCTGTAATCTGGTTATTGGCCAGGTTCAAATGTTCCAGATCAACGAGATTTTCGAGGTTCTCAATTTTACGGATCGCATTTTTATTCAGATACAGATGTGTCAGCCAGGGCATTTCAAGAAGGTCGCGTGGTATACTTTCCAGGTTGCAGCCGTTCAGTTCCAGTGATTTGCTCTGATTTCTTTTTGCTTTTTGAATAACGTCCTGTGCTTTTCTGTTCTGTCTGATCTGATTGAGCGAATCAAGCGCTTCGCTGATTTCGTTGTAAGCGTCCTCTTTATTTTCGAATGTGTTTACAGCCTTCCCGAATTTTGGCACCGCCTGGTACTTCGCGTATTCCTCTTCACCCCAATTACACTCCTCCAAAATCACGGGAACAATGTATGCGGAATTGTCTGCTGCCTTGGCCAGAATTTCAGGAAGTTCCTGAGACCTTACTGTTTCCGATTCCAGATAAGACCTGGATACCAACAACAAAAACACACCCGCGTCCGTCCTCAATCTGCTCAAAACTTTTGCCCACTCAGAACCCGGTTGCAACAGATCGTCGGACAGGATTTCCATATCAGGATTCGAAGAAAGTGCTCGTACAAGTTCTTCTTTTACACTTAAATCTTTGTGGGAATAAGAGATAAAAACCTTTAACGGCTGGTAGGAATTTGCGGTTGAATAGGAACTGTTTATCATCTTGAGAAGAATTTAGGGTTCAATTTAGGCTCCGGCTGTGAAAGCATCATTACTGCGTAGCAATATTTACAAATGCAAACTTATTTAGTATACCATGTCGAATCTGAATGATCAGAAAATTTATTTTCCAGCCAAATATTCCACAACTTTCCTAATTCCCTTTGCAATATCCGTATAGGCTTCATCCCGATCTGCAAACTCTGTTACAGGTTTAGCATTTGTTGGCAATGCCTGAAGTTTGGCATAAGGCATATCGCCCCATTCGCATTTCCGCAGAATAATTGGAATTACCCTGGCTTCTCCTTTATCATGGCGTTCCATTGCAGTGGCCAGTTCTTTTTCCCAGATATATTCCGACGCGTTGAAATCCACACTGATCAATAATAAAATAATGTCAGCAATCGCCAGTTCGTTTTTAATGGAATCATCCCATTCAGAGCCTGCAAGCAGTTCCCTGTCCTGCCACACTTCAATTTGTTTGGATCGGATAAGGTTAATCAGGAATTTACGGAGGTCGTTTTTCATCGCCTCGTCTTCATGTGCGTAGGATAGAAATACTCTCAGGCTTTTTTCTGGCATTTTCGGGTTTATAATGATTGAGTTTGCAGTTGATTGGAGCTGTATTTTTTAATCAGGTCGGAGGTCACAGTGCGTTTATAATCTCCCATCCATACTTCCAGCTGCCCTCGCGGCGCTTTAACACTGTTTTTGATCACCGGTACAGGGTTTGATTTTGTTCTTCCTATTATTTTGTTCATGACAACGGCAATACTATCCGCCCACGGTTTGTCCTGTTCATTGAAGTACTTCACCGATGTAGTAAAATTGATGTTTTTAATCCATTCTTTGCCCGGAACGTTATATTTCTCTGCCTTTAAAGCATCCATCAGAAGCTGGCACTGGGCTTTGTATTCTTTCTTGTATTGCAGAAATACTGTAATATTCTTTTTATTCGTCCTGTTGCTATTTCTATCAGGCGGAGTGTCCGGACGCGGAGCAGCAATAGCACCACCTTGCCGGGCTGGATTCAATGCAATATTTTCAGCTGTTTTTTTGAATTTTTCCAATTCGTTTACCACCGAATCTGCTTTTGCAAGTGCCTTTGCCGTAGCAAGATTGGCTGTTTCCGTTTCGTCATTTGCCTTTTTTAATTCATTCATTAAATAAAGAATTCCAAAGGCAAGTATAACAAACAGGCTTACACTGACAAGCGTCCAGGTTCTTGCACTTTTTTCATTTTCGATGAATCTGGCTAAAAGATCGTTTTCATTTGCTGCCATGACCGGAGTTATTTAAGCGATGATATGTTGGTGGGGAAAATGACCTTTCTCAGTACAAACAGAATGATACAGCAAAATAAAAGGACCATCATGATACTAATATTTAATTGCCCGAATGTGGTATAAACCCAGTGAGTTGCAGCGACAGCCATAATGCATAAAATAGATGCCAGTATAAAGTAAAAGTTTCGGTCACTCCTGACTTTCAAAGGAGTACGGTCTCCCAGAACTTCCGACTTGATAGACTGGACAATGGCTGTAAAAGCACTGTTTTGGTTAGGAAATGTATCAATTGGCTGACTGGCAGAAGGAAGTATGGCATCTTTGAGTGAGAACAGATGCGGATCGCTTTCCCAGTCAAACGAACTTATCAGTACCGGTATGTTTTGCTTTTTTTCCCTGATGCTGCTTTCCAGTAAACCTACACACTGATCCTCATTTTCAAAATTGATACTGAGCAAATGAATGACAGCATCGGAATCGGAGAAATTAGCCTGTATAGCCTTTTCCGTATCTTCACCAGACAATACATTACTTTTTGACCAATGATCAATCCTGTCCTTTATTGGTGAAAGATGTAAGGACAGATTTTGATACATCGTTATATCCGCAGGATTACTTGTCGAGTAGTTTAAAAACAGCTTCTTTTTCACTGCCATATCCGGAATTTCAAATTAGATAAAACACAGAACTTGATCGGTTCTAATTTACGGATTTTTGAGTTTGGTTATACGCTGAACCGGAGTTAGTTGGGCAAAATCTTTTCAAATGTTAGGCAACGGCGAATAGTCCTGATAGTTCAGGCAGTTTTGGTCTCTTGCATTCATATTTAGAACTCATTGATCCAATTGCTAATTAAAAACTGATCAAACGTCATAAAGTTTAATATTACTGCATTACGCACAAAACCTATACGTTTTGACCAGATTTCCTTTAAGATTTCTGGGATTAAACCAATCCTTGAAAGCGGGCTCGCTACTTATCGTGTGTATCTTTTTTAACGTCATTCCCGCTTTTGGGCAAAAAGCCAGTCAAGCAATCCTTTCGTACTTTGCACTTCCTTTCCCAGATTGTGTCCTGTATCAGGAAATTCGGTGTATTTGGGATTTCCTCCTGCTTTTCGGATTGCGGCTATCATATCTCTGGAACTGCTTACGGGTACCAATTCGTCTTTTTCTCCATGAAAAGCCCAGATCGCTACATCCACCATGTTTTTCGCGCTTCCTGTATCACCCGCACCGCAGATCGGTATCGCAGCAGCAAACATTTTAGGATGTGTACCGATAAAATGCCATGATCCATAACCACCACCGGAAGTACCCATTACATATCGTCTTCTTACATCTGTTGAAAATTCTTTTTCTAACGCCTCAATGGTTTCCATGATAGACAGATCAACCGAAGGTTCCCACCAGCCAGTTGCTTCTGGGCACTGTGGTACAAAAAGAAATGCCGGATATTTTTCTCTGTTCAGGTAATTGTAGAAAAATGGTGCATCTGATCCACCGATCTGGCTCACGTTATCACTGCCATGGGCACCGCCATGGTGAAGAAGCAAAACCAATGGATATTTTTTGGCCGGATCATAATTCATGGGCTTCATCAGCCGGTAATGCAGGGTGTCACCCTTACTGCTTATAAAATACCGGGCTTCATAAGGTTTTGCCATTCCCTTGTCTCTTTCGGTTACACCGTGTGGTACAACGGCTACAATACTTTGACGCGTTATTCTTTGTCCTAGATATACAGTAAAAATCAAGGCAATTATTACTGTTGCACTCATTAAGCCGCTCAGGACTTTATCTGAGGTTTTGGTTGAGTTTTTCTTACCGGCAAGTTTACTTTCTTGAAATAAATTAAGGATAAAAAAGACAGGGATTATAACGTTAATCCAGCCAGCCCAGGAATGCACTTTTTCCAGTGTGATTTTTAAAGGCATATTTCCGGTATATTGAAAGCCGTACCAGGTTACGAGTAAAATAACGCCAAGTATGACTGAAATTATCCCTGCTGTTTTTAAAAATGTACGCTTGCCTGAAATTGAAAATACAAGACTCAAACTGTTTATTAAACCAGTTGCCAGAACCAAACCATAAGCCGGAAAATAATATTGATTCAGTTCTTTGACAGTCAAAATGTTAAAGACAATATAGTAGAGACAAATGACAGCTGCCATAGCCATAGCTGATGTGTAGAAAGTAATCCGGTATCTCTTTTCGTAATAATATTCCAGAAGGACGGATGATCCGGTGAAATAAATAATAGCTGAAAGTATAAGCCAGGATGGGATTGAATACAAGGAAAACAGCCTTGGCCCTATATTAAACTGAATCAGGTTTTGAAAAAAAGCAATGGCGATATAAAGTCCAATGAAAAAGATCCCAAAAAAATATAAATTTCTATTCCTTGATAATGAATGCATAAACAGGGCTTTGTATGGTCTAGGTTACAGGTATTCTAATAATATTACTTTTAAAGTAAACATGAAAAGGATTGATTTATACCTTGTTATCAATGTTAAAAGATCTTAAATAGTATTGAAAGTAAGTGTTACGCAGTGCATTCTATTTTTCCTGAATAATACTTTAAATGGGTTGAACCCGGCTTTATGCTAAAATATAAACCCGAAGATTGATTTCTCATGAATATAAATGAATAGCAGGATGCTTTTGGCTAAGCTGGCATTTTTTCATAAAATGTCTGTTGGAATGAAAATATAATTAATGTTCAGTACAATGAAAATCAGAAGTTACGAACTTTTTCAGGTGCCCCCGAGGTGGCTATTTTTGAAAATTGAAACAGATGAAGGTATTATAGGCTGGGGTGAACCCGTTATCAGAAGGAAAAGCCGCTACTGTCAAGGCTGCTGTGACAGAGCTGATGGATACGCTGATTGGTAAAGATCCTATGGACATTGAAGGGCATTGGAATACAATGTACAGAGGTGGTTTTTATCGCGGCGGCCCAATACTGATGAGTGCCATTGCGGGTATTGACCAGGCACTTTGGGACATAAAAGGTAAGTTTTACAATGCGCCGGTTTATCAGCTTTTAGGTGGCAAGTGCCGGGATAAAATTAAAGTATATTCCTGGATAGGAGGGGATCGTCCTGCGGATGTGGCCACAGCTGCAAAGCTGTCGCTAGATATCGGTTTTAAAGCCATAAAAATGAACGCAACGGATGAAATGCAGTATATTGATTCTTACGAAAAGATAGATCTTGTGTTACTTCGTGTCGCATCAATCCGCGAATCAGTAGGTTACGCACTTGATATTGGTGTAGATTTTCATGGTCGGCTGCATAAGCCGATGGCAAAAGTGTTAGCGAAAGAGCTGGAGCAATTTCATCCCATGTTTATTGAAGAACCTGTTTTGCCTGAAAATAATGAAGCGCTGAGGGAAATTGCCAGGCATACTTCCATTCCTATCGCGACCGGCGAAAGGATGTTTAGCCGCTGGCATTTCAAGGATCTGCTGACCAATGGATATGCAGATATTATACAGCCTGATCTGTCACACGCGGGTGGTATAACCGAATGCAAAAAGATACTTTCCATGGCAGAGGCATTCGATGTAGCCGCTGCCCCGCATTGCCCTTTGGGCCCGATCGCACTGGCTGCTTGTCTGCAGGTGGATGCGACTTGCCACAATGCATTTATACAGGAACAAAGTCTGGGAATCCACTATAATCAGGGTAATGATCTGATGGATTATCTGGAAGATAAATCGGTGTTTGACTATGAAAATGGTTTTGTGAAAATTCCTTCGGGGCCAGGGCTTGGTATTCAGATAGACGAGGAGCAGGTAAGGAAAATGGCTGAGGTAGGTCATAACTGGAAAAATCCGCTTTGGAAACATGAGGACGGCAGCGCGGCTGAATGGTGATGTATGTATATTAGTTTTTTAGGCAGGATTACAGGAATAACATGATTTACGAATAACTAACTGAAATGGTAGCGTCTGGCAAGTTCGTAATACTATTACCGCTTATTTTTTCTGTTCAATTCAGAACCAAATCAAAATCCTGTTTATCCTGAAATCCTGTCTGATAATTTTAGAAATTTATAATTGCCGGAAAATCAAGGATTGGGAGACACTTTAAACGAAACCTTTTCCAGTCTACTCCACTTTTAGACGGATTTATCCAATACATTGAATTTTAACTACTCAGTCGATATATTTGTGTGGTTAGCAAACTATAAACAAATTACTCACGGAAAGGTATGGATTCTCTTAACTACTTACGCAATGAGATAAAAAGGTACTTTCCTGAATCATCAGAATTAAAGCTTTCCAGTAGTTTCGCCTCGCACAGGCGATTTAATTTTTACTTTGACACTGGCACTCAGGATCGTTTTTTAATTTATTTAAATTGGGAGGGAGACAGCGATATATACACTTTAAAATGCCTTGAATTTGAAAATACAGCTATACTTGCAGCAATTAATCCAGTCATATACTCAATTGGGATCCAAGGTTTTTAATCTCGGTAAACCCAGATCAGCTTTTACATTTGTTTACCTTGCTGATGACAGATTATCGATATTGAGTTTCAAAAGTCCGACAGATGTACACTTTGAATCCAAAGAAATAACAGGGAATCAGTTGCTGCAATGTGTTGATCCTTTTTGATTTGGGAATACCTAACTGAAATCACATCAAAGGCCGGGCCCGTTGTATACCCCAACATTTGGTGCGCCGGTTATCGAAACGCTATTCCCAAAGTAGTCCTTTCTGCCATTATTACTCATTACCTTGCCTTTTGATAACGCAGCAGAACCTGCCATTAATTTGAATCCATCAGGCTCATTACCAGCATTTACGAATTTTACATCGCCAGTGATATTATGTACCTGAACTGGCTGATTGGTTGCCTGATATTTATAATAAGAATTGTAATCAAAAATATTATTGGTGCTTCCACCCAGATTGTAAGTCGTGCCTGATCCTGTATTATCGAATATATTATTGTAAAATGATGTGTTGGACGGCCACCCGCTCCAGCTATGAAAGGTTACCATTTTTGTGTTCGTCTGCGAAGGGCCAATGTCAAATACGTTGTTATAAATCAGCGTATTGGTGGCGTTTCCCGATAACTTAATCATAAACTTGCCATTGACCGGATGCGGATACTTTCCATCCTTTTTAAAAATATTATACTTTATAATAGTATTATCGTTAAACCTGTCAGGGCCACCGGTTATGAGCATGCCGTAATCATTGTCATGAATGTAGTTGTACTGAATAATGGTATTTTTAGTTTTGTAATCCGAATCTATTCCCCCTGCATCGTCGTCTTCAACATTGGCTTTTGTGAAGCGGCACTCGTTATATTGCCATTTGGCATTATCGGTGTTAAAATTAAAAGCAGCATTTCCGGATGCCTTTATAGAGCAATGATCCAATAGGTTACGTTCAATTAACGGTCTGTCGGCTACCCGGATGATCAGGGCATTTGCGCCCGTATTCTCAAATATATTGTTTCTGATAATGATATTGAGTGACGGCTTCCAGTTGGTATTTACGGTAAGCGTGCGTTCGCTCCATGTAGATTCTGACCACAATCCGGTCCTGTCGACATCATGAATGTGGCATCCTTCCACAAGAATATCATTAAACCAGGTAGCCGTTGCAGAGCCTGTAATCCTGAAACAAACACCGCCATTGTATTTACTGTTTTCATCTGCCTGATTGATATATCCGTTTACAGCATGCACTTCCATATTACGCAGGTAGATGTGATTTAAAACACCGGCATCCTGCCCTGCAATGAGCACTCCAATCTTCAAAGTCGCGTTATTTACAAATTGGGGAGGCAGTATTACATTGGCATAATGACTGGTGTTACCGGCTTCCCATGCGTCGATACTCTGGCCGTTCACTTCGGCAGAATTGAAATTAGTTACTTCCAGATCACCGATTTCCCAGTATTGCTGATTGTAAAAATAGACTGCTCCATTCGCCGCACCCGCACCGTTGATTTTTGGCTTATTACCTGTCCCGTAACTGCCGATGACAATCGGACTGCCACTTACGCCCGATCCCTTGCGGATGAAGCTGCTTTGTCCAGCTGCCGCCTGCTCTAAACAAAATTTTATCACCCGGTTTAAAAATGACTGAATTGGTTTTTGATACGCTTTTCCAGGCAGTTGCAGTACTGGTACCGTTCCGGCTGTCATTGCCATTTTTATCGTCCACGTAATAAGTTGTTCCGGCTGCAATTCTTAA
This sequence comes from Dyadobacter sp. NIV53, assembly GCF_019711195.1. Classification (NCBI taxonomy): domain Bacteria; kingdom Pseudomonadati; phylum Bacteroidota; class Cytophagia; order Cytophagales; family Spirosomataceae; genus Dyadobacter; species Dyadobacter sp. NIV53. The sequence goes on along the minus strand of NZ_CP081299.1, from coordinate 528,575 downwards.
TGGTTCCTCCAAATCACCTGTTGTTTTAACCGCATCTGAAGCCGGGTCTGGTTCTTTGCAGCTGCTGAAAATGAATAGTGACAGCATTAAAAGACAGGATATTCCGTGGACAATTTTCATATTTGAAATGATGTTTTTTTACGTAGAATAGGAACTAATTCTGGTATTTTATTCTGAGGTAATTAAGTAGTTTTATAATAAAATATTTGAATGTTTAAACTGGACATACGCTGATTTTAAGGATGATACGGTTACAATCTACTCTAAATATTATGATGAATATGCAGGCGGTTACTTTGTGGATATTCTTGTGTGTAAAACCTGATCGCTGATCAATTATGTATGAAACGGTTTTCTTTTCAGGTATAATTTTTGTGAAAAAAAACAGGATGAAAAATCAGTAACTCAAAAACAACAGCTTATGAAAAATACCGATTTTGCAGCTGCACTTCAGAAAGAACTGGAAGCAGAGTACACAGCCACAAAAAATGCCTTGAACGTATTCCCGAATCACTTTTCGATTACAAACCACACCCAAAATCTCTGAACTTTGGATATCTTGCCCTCCTGGTAGCAGAAATACCCTTATGGATTTCTTACATGAGTGAAAAAAGCGAAATTGATTTTGCGACCTTCAAACATTTTGAAGTAAAGACCACTAAAGAATTAACAGATCATTTTGAAGAAAATTTTCAAACTGCAAAAACATCATTGGAAAATGTTACTGATGAGGATCTTGAAAAACCCTTTCAGCTGAAAAATAACGGAGAGGTTCTTTTTACTTCGCCTAAGATTGCAAACATCAGTTCGACGATTAATCATTGGGTACATCACCGCGGACAGCTCACCGTATATATGCGCTTAAATGATATTCCAGTACCTTCCATCTATGGCCCTTCGGCAGATGACAAAGGATATTGATCATTAATCCGGGATAAAGTTTATTTTTCATTGGCTGGCTGTAAGCAGAAGTTTTACAGTCAGCCCGGTAGAATATTGGGGTACGGAGGTTTGTTAGTGTACGAACTGCAAGTGGCAGATTTCAATATCATCCCAAACCTATTTATGCATCCTGCAAAAATCATTTTCGTACTCTTCCTGGTATTTTCTGGTTTTAAAATCTTCGGGCAGGATATTGTTCCAAAACGCAGGGTTTTGATTTTAACAGATATAGAAAATGAACCGGATGATACGCAATCAATGATCCGATTTCTTACTTATTCCAATCATTGGGATGTGGAAGGTTTGATCGCGACAACTTCCATTCATCAGCAAAAAAAAGTTGCGCCGGAAAAAATCAAACAGTTAATCCAGGTATATGGGAAAGTCAGGAATAACCTGCTTTTGCACGAAAAAGGTTTTCCGGAAACGGACTATTTATTAAGTATTACCAAATCGTCAATTCCGGAATTTGGTATGCAGGCGGTTGGAAAAGGCAAGGATTCGGAAGGTTCGGAATGGATTATCAAAGTAATTGATAAAAAAGATGATCGCCCGGTATGGATTCCGGTCTGGGGCGGGGCCAACTGTTTGGCACAGGCATTGTGGAAAGTGAAAATGACACGCACACCGGATGATTTGAAAAAGTTTGTTTCCAGGATCAGGATGTACACCATTTCTGATCAGGATGATACGGGTCCATGGATCCGAAAAAATTTTCCGGAATTGTTTTATGTCGGAAGTCCGGGATACCATGCAGCAGGTGCATATCATTATGCAACCTGGTCGGGAATTAGCGGAGATAGATTTCATGGACGTTTTACTGGTGCCAATTTTGATATTGTAGACAATCCCTGGCTAGATAAAAATATAAGGAACCACGGGCCACTCGGAGCTGAGTACCCGGTTACCAAATTCCTGATGGAAGGCGACACCCCCTCATTTCTGGGTTTAATTGAAAATGGCCTGAATGATCCCGAACATCCTGAGTTTGGAGGGTGGGGCGGAAGATATGAACTATATACACCCCGAACCCTGAAATATTTTTATGAACCTGAGACCCGGCCCATTTACACTGATGCAATGGATGAAGTAAAAGGCATTGACAGTTTCTATCACACGAGTAATAAAGCAACCTTATGGAGGTGGCGGGAAGCTTTTCAAAACGATTTTGCAGCGCGGATGGACTGGACGGTCAAACCATACGAAGAAGCTAATCATCCTCCCAAAGCTAAATTGAAACATGCTCATTCCTTACTTGCCAGGAGCGGGGAAAAAGTAGTTTTAGATGCAGGAGATTCGTCAGATCCTGATGGAAATTTCCTTTCCTATGAATGGATCTACTATCCGGAACCTGGAAGTTATAATAGTAAAGAACCGATCGGTATCAGTAATATCCATGCAGCGGCTACATTTTTTATGGCACCAAAAGTGACGCAGCCAGAAACTATACATATTATACTTGCCGTATCCGACAACGGCAAACCGGTGCTCAGCCGATACAAGCGCGTAATTGTTACTGTGTTTCCTGAGTAAGTAGTAAATGATATAGTGTCTTTCAGTTACAAAAAATAAATTGTAATTGTTGCAAATGGCGCGACCTGGCACTTCGACGTATTAATTATTCTTAAAATTATCATACTATATTGGAAAATTACATTTTTCAATTGCTCAATAATGTCCGTTTTATTAGCTAATTTGTCCGTTTTGTGATATTTTAATACAACAATTAGCCATTTTATGAGCACATTGCGTTCGTAGTAATTTTGGCAAACGTTCTCAAAAAAGTATAATTATAAATCTTAAAAATTTAAATCAAAAGTATTTTTTTTGCCTTAATTTTTTAAAAATATACCCCTAATAATACGGCTAAGCTTCTTGATTTTTAGCGATTTCAGCTGTTGACCTCTTCAGACATTTTTAGCATTGATGTTCTTAATCAAATAAGAGCTGCAACTGCTTTTTGTACATGATGATAGTATTTTCAATTACTCACGTTTCTTAATAAATAAAAAATGGTTAAAATTTATAGTCCTCATCCGAACTCCACTAAGCTGAATTTCAAGAAATTAACACTTCTACTTACTTTATGTTGTTCCTTTTACATGTTCCCCGGCGCTGCATCTGCTGCCAGTGAAATGAAGGAATCTTCCGCTCTGATTTTTACTAAACCTGCCCTGGCCGACGGAGCTTACATGGTTCTACAGAACATGGATAATTTCCCTGCGAATGACCAGTTAACATTTTCTCTGATTCAGATTCCTTGGAGACGAACCAGTCCGGATACTACTGCCTTTAATGAAAACCACGATCAGGTTAAATTAAGGATTTACAGCAAAGGCTCTGAAAATCTTGTTGTTAGCGGTCTGACTTTATCGAATTCAGCTGCCTGGAAAATTGTTTCGGTTGGGGGTGAAGCTTCACCTTCGTATCCAATCTCTATTGCACCAAGGGGTTTTTCGGAAGTTATCATTCAGTTTATAGCACAGGATGCCGCACCAAGAGTGAAGGTATTTCATGATAACCTGATGATAGCTAGTAATGATGCAACAGTACCAAATAAGGAAGTAAAACTTACAGGTTTGTTTCAGTACAAAGGTGAAAGTAACAATGAACCTTACATTCCGGAGATAATTGATGCATTTAACTTTAAAACTAATCCCGGTTTTGTTCACACTGACGGTGCTTCGGATGGGGATAGTATAAAAGCAAATTCTGACGAGGTGGCTGCTGCTTATTTTATCAGGGCAGATGCCAGCAAGGCTATTAATGTATATCAGCTGGCGGCTTATCATGGCTGCTGTGCCAATACAGAGACATTCAGATATTACCCAAAATCTGATAATACAAGCCTGACTGCTTTGTTTACCCATACCAGGCTGGATGGACAATCACTTTTACCAAGAAAAAATACACCTCTTACTTCATTGGCTCAGGGAACATTCAGCCCGTCATTTGTTTTTGGTATTAAAGCAGGTAGTTTTTTCTCAGACAGGACACTAAATCCTGACGGTAAGATTTCACTCAGATTTGAAAAAGTGAGGGATTCAAACGGTAACATTGTCCCGAATGCTTATTTAATGGGAATGGATTATCTGGATAATTCATCAACGAACTACGATTACCAGGATAACGTCTATTACATTGATAATATACGGCCGGAAACCGGATCACCCCATTACTCTAACCTTGCTGCTACAAGCGGATCAGATGTTAATTTTGACGCAACCTCAAGTGAATCTATTAAAGCAACCGGTGTAACGGTCCAGAACCAGGGCACGACTTATCCGGATGGCAGCAGTGACCCCGCTATTGAAATCACAGAAGTAAGGATAACCGGGCCTAATGCAAGTGAATTTTCTGTGGCGCCATTGGCTACAACGCTGGCTATCCAATCCAGTATTTCTATTGATGTAACGTTTAATCCGACTTCGGCAGGCATAAAAAATGCTGCTTTACTGGTATTTTATAAGAGTGGAAGCTCTCCGCTCCGCATTCCGTTATATGGCCAGGGAACAAGCAATGCGTCTATCGTTGAAGCTGTGAAAAGGATCAAAGGTGGTTCAAACACGGGTCTGACATTGAATGGAATCACATACGAGGCAGATCAGGCTTACCGTACTGGTTCTATCAAGCTGGATGCACAGGTTACACCTTCCGGTATAGAAGGAACTGATATTGATGCATTATACCAAACCTATTTATCGGCAGCTACGGACCTGGCCCAAACGGGATATAATATTCCGCTTACCAATGGCAATTACATGATCCGCATGCACCTTGTCGAAAACTTCTTCCCATCGCAGGGATCGAGGGTATTTAGTGCAACAATGGAAAATCAGCAGATTATTACAAGTCTTGATATATTTAAAGAAGTAGGATACAGAACGGCTGTTGTGAAAGATTTTAATACAACGGTAAGCGACGGAACGCTGAATATCAACTTTGTGCCTTCGGTAAATAGGGTTGCTATTGCGGCTCTGGAAATATTCAGACTGGCGGAAAACCCGCTTCCGGTTACTCTTATTGACTTTACTGCGAAAAAAGAAGGACAGACAGCCTTGTTGAACTGGAGTACAGCTTCGGAAACCAACAGTAAACTTTTCGAGGTGCAACGCAGTGTAAACGGTACAAACTGGAATGTATTGGGCGAGGTTGCCGCACAAGGTGAAAGCGCAACCGATTTCCATTATTCCTTCCCGGATACCAAACCGCTCAACGGCGAAAATTTGTATCGACTTAAAATGGTGGATCACGATGAAAGTTTTGCGTATTCAAGAATCGTAAATCTGAGCTTCGAAAATATATTATCTTCATCAGAAGAAACAATATACCCAAATCCGGTCGCAGATATACTGACGCTTAAAGTAGATGACTGGAGTAAAGTTGGCCAGGTGCAGTTGTACAGCCTGACTGGTAAACTGGTATATCAGTCGCAGCAGCCAATAGCCGATATTGATGTAAAACAGCTTCCGGCTGGTTTGTATGTAGTGCATATAAAACGTACGGACGGCAGCCTGCTTACTTACAAAGTGGTTAAAAACTAATTTCTGATCTATTTTTGGTATTAATAAAAACACAGCGTCATTACGTAAACTTATATACGTAATGACGCTGTGTTTTTTCTTTTTAGTTATGAAAAGTTAGTTTTTGATAGTAGATTTCTGACTATATGATCAGTCAGGTTTTGGGATATTTTTTCAGGATATTTTCAATTCTTTCATCGGGGATCAGGTTAGTTACGTCTATCAGTTTAACCTTTCCGTAATCTGCGTGCTGTGTATTGATCACATAATTATGTGCCTCAGGCATCACTGCCGAAGGAACTTTTAAAACCATAAATTTGCCGGCATTGTACCACAGATCACCAATAGGAATGCATTTGGAATAATCGTTAGGATTTCTCCAATCGGCATGTAGGTCAGTTACAGAAACGAGTTCGATTGATACTTCATCAGGAATTTCAATGATCATGATTTTAAAATCGTCATTGAAGCCAACACCCTGACGCCTTACCATATTTTCCAGAAAGGCAAGCGGAATGGATTCTGCTGCGTAAATTACTTTGTTGCCGGTACTATTCCACCGGCCTTTCATTCCTGATGCAAAAAGTGTTGTACTATAAAGTTTGTGTACGATTCTGTAAATCAGCATAATAGTGACTAAACAGGATAACCCTGGGCAAGTTTGTCCAGCTCCTCATTCAGAAAGTCGACTCCGCCACTGGTACTCAGCCAATCCATAGGTTTTTCAGTCGAATTCCAGAACGGTTTCTGAAGCCAGTAATTAAACTCATTGATGTTGCCAAATAGCTGCTCTCCTTTTTCAAATAAGGTGATCAGTTTAAGCAAATGTTCCCCATAAAGCGGTTCCAGTGTTTTCTGTGATTCTTTATAGTTACTGATCGTTCTGGCAGACAAATTGATGATTGCAGCCAGGTTTTTTTCCGGCATATGGATAGCTTCTGCAAAATCATAAAATACTTTGGTACGCAAACCTTTCCGGGCAGAAATAACAATGGCAAAATTACTCGCCATATCGATGTTGTTAAATTTTCTTTTCAGGCTACTCATCATTTGATCTGGAATAGTTTTCATATTCTTTCATTTAGCCTGATAAAGATAGTTGAAAATTTTCTTATTTAAAAATGAAAATTTTCTTTTATGACACATTTTCGTATCACAGATACGACAGATTCTAACTTTAAAAAGATCTGTTTAAAAAGCTCTTGACTAAAAAACGAAAAGGCCGCCTGAAATTTGGATTACAGACAGCCCCTGAATTCAATTATAATAATCACGAACAATAATGACAGGCAATTTTATTCCTGAAATAGTTGGTGTATCTGATTGCGTCAAGTCTTGGTAAATGTAAGCCGTCGGTCGTAATATATTCACCGCAAGCCGGCTGATCGATATATGGATATTTGCTTTTTGGGAAAGTCTGGTGTACAGTTTCCCGCAGCACTTTAAACAACGGAAGGCCGCATAAACTGCTGTCAACCGGCATTTCGAAAAAAACCACGTTCACATTCCTTGCTTTTAGGGACTCAACCAACTGTTTTAATTTCTCCATTGATTTGTGCAATCGGATACTATCAGGCTTATTGGAATAATTGCTGATATGGCCAGCCAGTACTTTCTTAAACAACGGGTTGCCGGCCAACACAATTTGTGAAGAATCTCTGATTGTTTTTTTCTCAGTGATGCTCTTTTTATCAGATCCTCCTTTGATTATTTCCTGTGCAGTTTCTACAACCAGCGCGAGCGGTTCTTTCCCTGTTCTTAAAGCAGGCAGATAAGCCTGGGAATAATATGTGTAAGGACTGAAAAGGGAAGAAGTGAACTCCAGATCTTCACCCCGGAGTATCATGTTGGTTTCGATATAAATATTTTTTGGCAGATGTTCCTTTTTTAACAGGATCCTGAGCCCTTCAAAAGTACTTAATCCGGAAAAAGAAAGATTATAAAAATGATCCAGGCTGTCAGTCAGGATACGTGACGCCAGGGAAGATCCTACAATAACATTTTCAATAGTATCGCTTTCATTGTAAATAAAATTCTGGGCTTTAATCTTGTTTTCCTGCAATTGATGCTGCTCCACCTGCACTGTTGGCAGGAACAGGGGAACGGCAATTAAATAGGTAGATAATATTAACAATGCTGTTATGAGCGTTCTCTTAATCATTTTCGTCGATTTTAAAACTGAAAGTATATGAAAGAACCTGATGACCCGCTGTTTGTCATGATAAGAAAAAGCATCATTGCGTAGGCCACATAGTCAAAGTTTTGCAGTTTAGGCAGACTCTTATTCCGGTAAATTAAATATGCGGCATGGTAGAACACCACGATCGAAGAATACACCAGGATATAGGTAATCAGTTTGTAATCATTTTTTAAATGGGTATTATTTGCAATGCTTTGCAGATACTTAATTACATGGTCAAATTCCGGAAGTTTAAACAACAGCCAGGCCAGAGTAACGGAAAAGAAAACGAATAGTGTTTTGACGACCGTTACCACAGGAGTTTCTTTAATCCTGACCTTGTCAGTAATGAATCTTTCCAATGCCAGAGCAATACCATGAAAAGCGCCCCATACTGCATAACTGATGGCAGCTCCATGCCACAAACCGCCCAGGATCATAGTGATCATCAAATTCACATAAGTCCTGACTTTTCCCTTTTGTTTCCACCCAATGGGAAATAGAGATATTCCATTAAAAATGACGATAATGAAATATGCCAGCGTTTCCAGAATTCTTTGAAGGAAGAGGAGATGTAAGGGAAGTTGAAATTTTCATTGAAGTTGTAACCAAACAATTTAGCCAAACCAATGGCAATGAGCGAATACCCCGCAAAATCAGCGAATATCTGAAAGGAATAACCGAACAGCATCGTAATAAGCGTCAGGGAAGATTCCTTTTCAAAAAAGGGTAAGCAATGCCAAATGTGTAGTCCTTAAGATTATCAGCTACAACCATTTTAAGGAAATACCCGATCGTCAGATTTTTGAAGGATTGCTCCCAGTTTATATCGCTGAGTTTTTTCGTCCCGATCTGCGGATAAAAATCGTGTGCTTTTAAAATTGGCCCGGCAACGAGATGCGGGAAAAATGAAATAAAGAAAAGCGTCCGCTGTGCATGTTCACGGAATGATTTGGGGATCAGCTTTTTATTGTCAAAATATTTTTCGTTGTAAACATCTATCAGCAAACTGATCCCTTCAAAAGTGAAAAAGGAAATTCCAATGGGTAGAGGTATGTTTACAAGAAACCTGGCAACCGAACCATCCTGCGGAAAGAGCGTCGAAGAGATTAAAGGACTGTATTTGAAAAAAGCAAGTGCGGCAAGATTTAATACGATGCCGACCGTTGCCAGTAATTTCTTTCTGCTGGTCAGGCCGTTTACGATGTAATAACTTACAGTTACATTGAGGCCGGCTGAAAATAGCAATAGCAATACCAGTTCCGGCTGGTCATAAGCATAAAAAATAAGGCTGGATAAGACCAGAACCTGGATCTGGTATTTAGCAAGTTTTATCTGGTAGTACAAGATAAAAGTGCATATCAGCAGAGTGATAAATGCAAAACTATTAAAAAGCATGTAGGGGTAAGATGAGTTGAGTAATATCGGACAGAAGCAAAGGCAAAGCAAAATGTACAAATCCCCGGTATGTACAGAACCGTTTATTTTTCTTCGTTTAGTTATATTGTATTTTGAATTTGAGTAGTACTTTTTCTATCATACGCAAATGATTAAAATTTAATTTGTCATAAAAATACAAAGATATAATTGTTCTTTGCTTATTTAAAAATGGATCAGTATGTGATTGGACGCTCTAATATTTTCCAATTCATTTCAAAATTAACGGAAATATCCTATTCTCCAAAATAAATTACAATATTATTAAAGTACAGAAAAATCACATTTAAAGATTATAAAATAGGTACTAAAAATGGTATAGTACAAATTTAACAATTGAATAAACTAAGTTTGTTGGAGTTTGTAAATACAGTTTACTACATCTTATCGAAGTATGTTATTTAGGATCGCAAATAATGGACAGGGTCATTTAACATATCTCTTAGTTTGATAAAAAGTTTGTAAACAAACTGTATTGAATTTAATCAATATCGCAGGTTAATGATGAAAACTGGATTTGCTGCCTTTATTATTGTCATTTTTTTATAATTTTAAAATGAATATTCCTAAACGATTTAATCTATATGTTGAGAATACCGGGGTTTTTCATCATCCTTCTCTGCGCCATCATGGCAGCATCCGGGAGTGATCTTAAGGCACAGGAACTAAAAATTTCAGGGGATCAGGATACCACTCACATTGACCGTGATTACAAACTGGAAGCAACCATGCTTGGGTTTTTCGGTACAGACGGTTCGCGCAATCCTACTTTGCGTGCCAACAAGGGTGACCGTGTCCGAATAAAAATCACAAATGGGGAGCTTATGACGCATGATATTGCACTGGAAGAACTTGGTTTAAAAAGTAAGGTTATTCTGGAAAAAGGTACAAGTGCAAATCTTGTGTTTACTGCCGTACAAAGTGATACTTATTTCTGCTCGGTTCCCGGACATCGCGCAGCCGGAATGGTCGGGAATTTTGAAGTGGTTGAAGGTGCAGTGTCACAGACAACCATCGCAGGACAATTACCAATGAAAGACGGAAAATCGTTAAACCTGAACTTTGAATCAGGATCATTGAATGACTGGACTGCAACCGGCGATGCTTTTTCAAATCCTTTATTCACGCAGGATCCTTCTCCGGTCCATGAAAAGGAAATGCATATCGGCTTTGAAGGGAAATATTTTTTGAGCAGCGGCGGAACTGCAAACTATAAATTAACAGGAACGTTAACATCAGTGCCCTTTAAAGTTACGCAGCCATTTGCTGCATTCAGGGTTTCGGGCGGAGCTTTGCAGGATACCCGCGTGGAACTGTTACTTGCCGGAACAGACAGTATTATTTACCACATCACAGGGCAGGGGCGCGCCACATTACAGCCCGCTGTGGTTGATCTGAAAGCTTATCTGAATAAAGAAATATTTATCAGGATTATTGATAATGAAACCGGCATATCACAAATCCCATACATAGCGGATGACAAATGGGCGCATATTAATTTCGATGAATTCCTTTTTTATCCATCCCGTCCTGATTTTCCGAATGAACTGAAACAAAAAGACATCATCATTTTACCGCCACTCGATCCTGTACTACATGCAGGGCTTTCCGGGATAGAAGCTGCAAAAGCGATGACACTTCCCAAGGGTTTTAAAATTAACCTGGCAGCTGCCGAACCTGATATCATTCGTCCGATCAGTTTTACGATAGATGCCCGCGGCAGGCTTTGGGTGGTTGAAGGGCACACGTATCCAGTTCCGGCACCGGAAGGACAGGGCAAAGACCGGATACTGATTTTTGAAGACACAGATGGCGACGGAACACTGGATAAAAAAATAATATTTACGGAAGGATTGAATCTGGTAAGTGGAATTGAAGTCGGCATGGGTGGTGTATGGCTGGGTGCTGCGCCTTATTTACTGTTTATCCCCATTGATGCAAAAAATGATAAACCTGCCGGTCCGCCGCAAAAACTGCTCGACGGATGGGGGCTGGATGATACCCACGAGGTGCTCAACAATCTGAGATGGGGGCCGGATGGCTGGTTATACGGCACACACGGGGTTTTTACGCATTCCAAAGTGGGCAAGCCAAGTGCATCCGACGACCAGCGAACTAAATTAAATGCTGGTGTGTGGCGCTATCATCCGACCACACACAAATTTGAAATGTTTGCCGAAGGTTCCAGCAATCCCTGGGGAATTGATTTCAATGATTACGGACATCCTTTCATAACGGTTTGTGTGATTCCGCATATGTATCATATTATACAGGGAGCACGCTACCAGCGTCAGGCTGGAAATCATTTTAATCCATATACTTATGATGATATTAAAACCATTGCTGACCACGTACACTGGGTAGGGGAGCGCGGCCCTCATGCGGGTAACTTCCGGTCGGCTTCGGCAGGCGGCGGCCATGCACATGCCGGGGCGATGATATACCTGGGTGGAAACTCCTGGCCAAAAGAATACCGCAATGATATTTTTATGAATAATATCAATGGTGCCAAACTAAACATTGACCATCTTGAAAGGGTAGGATCGGGCTACGCGGCAACGCATAAAAATGATTTCCTGGCTATGAACGATTCCTGGTCGCAATGGCTCAATTTTAAATATGATCAGGCTGGTTCCGTATTTGCGATCGATTGGTACGACAAAAACCAATGTCACAGCCCTAACCCTGAGGTTCATAACAAAACCATGGGACGGATTTTCAAGATCACGCATGAAAATGATAAATGGGTACGCGTGGATCTGACAAAAGCTACGGACATGGAACTTGTAAATTACCAGCTTAATCCAAATGAATGGTATGTAAGGCAGGCAAGAACCATATTGCAGGAACGCGGGCCGAATAAAAAGGTGCATAAAGCATTGAAAGAAATACTGGCCAGGAATCCTGATGTTACGCGCAAAATTCGTGCTATGTGGACGCTCCATGTGACCAAAGGATTTAACGAAAAAGAACTTACCGATCTGCTTTCCAATGACAGCGAATATGTAAGAAGCTGGGCAGTTCAGTTATTGACAGAAAATAAAAACGTTACACCTGAAACACTGAAACATTTTACAGCACTTGCACAAAACGATAACTCTGCACTGGTAAGATTATACCTGACGTCTGCAATGCTAAGACTTGAACCTGCACAGCGATGGGACGTCCTGGATGCCCTGGTTCAAAAAGGGGAAGATAAGGACGATCATAATCTGCCGCTGATGGTTTGGTACGCTGCTGAACCTTTGGCGGCTGTTGATATGAAACGCTTTTTGCTAATGGCAGAAAAGGCGAAATTTCCAAAGTTTTTGCCATATACGATACAGCGTGTGGCAGCTTTGGGTACAGAAGATTCTAAAAAAGCATTAAAAGAACTTAACGATAAATTGGGGAAAATGGATTCACACGAAAATCATGAAAGTATGGAATTGATTGGAAAAGTATTAGGGAAATAATAGGGTGTTAATATTTTATTTTTAGTTTAAAATAATTACATCTTGGTTATTTTTCTTTTAATGCATTCACCGGAATCAGTTGAAATTTGTATTATATAATTTCCATTAGTTAAATTAGAAATATCAACCTGGTTGGTTTTTTCTTTTTTCAATATTAATTTTCCTTTCATGTCGTACAAAATGAGTTCTTTAATATTTATATCTCCTATATTAGATATTTTAACAATATTTTGTGCCGGGTTTGGGAATGGTATATGATCTGCTTTTCTAATAATTGGTTTAATTGAAATAATCCTTGATTCGGTGGTCGTACCATTAAAATCTACCTGATTTAAACGATAATACGTTATTTTATTTGAAACTGATTCATCGTTGAATATATAAATGCTTTTTATGTTGCTATCACCATTTCCTTTTATTTTACTAATTGACAAGAAATTTTTAGCATCGTCGCTTTTTAATATTTCAAAATAATCATTATTGGTTTCAGAAACCGTGACCCATTTAATCCGGTTATGGCCGTTTGGCAATGCTGTTCCCTCAAATTCAATGAGGGTTACCGGTAATGGAGGATCCGGTAATGATGGCGCTTTTGCCATTAGCGGATGCGCATTTTTAAGTACATCTGTTTTCCGATTGGTAATAGCATCTCTCCATAGTTCGGCCGCAAGTTTTTGGCCTGATTCATTGAAATGTGCACCGTCATATCTTCCCGAATTATCGATCTGGTTTAGGTCTGCTCCGCGAAAAGCATTTGTAACGCGATTGATCAGTGAATCCTGTGCATCTGTAATTTCCTGCACTATACCATTGTTATAACACGACGTGGCAATCATCCATGCCAGTTGCATGTATTCTGATTCCTCCCTTGTTTTTTCGATTACTTTCAGGCTCCGGAAATAAAACCCTGCACCGGTTGTATCGATATCATTGATTCCATGGGCTGAAAGTATTGCTCTTAAACCGGTTTTGGATGCATATTCATTCATTGCATTCCTGATGTTCACATAGGGCATACGAATATCATAGTTGATAAAAGTATGTACAAAAGGAATGTTATATGCTGCCTTATAAAAATGCCCCATGTTACTTCCGCCAAACGCTGCACTGTAAAATAAAACGGGTACATGGAGAGTATCGACCAAAAGATCACCTAGTTGTGACCAAAACCAGGGATATTCTGCCATAGGTGCAATGCCACATTCCAGGCATAGATTTGTTGGTTTTAATGGTGGCATAAAATCGGGGTTTCCAGTCTGAAGATATTGCTGATACAAGGATGTATCGGCTCTTGTATTAATTGAATTGACCAGATCGCTGGCTGCCCCGATCATAGTACTATTGGCAACAGCCGCGTTGGAATGTCCAACGATGAGGAACACTTCCCCAATGCCAACCTTCTCCACTGTAACTTTGCTTCCGGTCTGTTCCCGTTTTTTTATACCCCTGACTTCAAGATCAAACCTGCCTCCTTTTGCCTTTAGTGATCCGCTGAATACCCCGTTTTCCAGGTTATCGTCAATTTGAGTCCAGTTCACAGCTTTGCCAGGTTCGCCCGGACGATTTACCAGGCGTGCCTCAATATAATCCACCTGGGTTGTACAGGTTCCGGTAATAAAAATGGTCGCAATCCCATCCTCATTTCTTTGATAGACCATTCTTGGGGAGGAAAACTGACTTTAATCTGTGCAAGTGACGCAATAGGAGTAAGTATAATTAATAGCGTGGTAAATTTTTTTATACGCATAAATCTGATAATAAATGTGTATCAAAAAAGAAATTGCGATTTTTTTGGATATGAAGAAAACGAAATAATAATATAACTAATCTATAAATCAAATACTGTAATTGTAATGAATGAAATTAACATAATTTATTTTTATTATATAAAAGATTTATTCAACGTATTATTATCTTAAAAGACCAATAGGTAACCAATTTTATATTTATTATTTGAATAATAATTTAAAATAAGTTTTATAGAATATTTGATTTAAAAATATTAAATTCAATTATGTTCATCACAACAAAATTGTATATGATTTTGTCAAACTATTAATTTGAAAATATAATATGATTTGTAATTCCGTTTGGTAAAAAATATTTTGTTTTAATTAGGAAGGTATCTACATTTAAATAATTTCTTTAATACTTTATTTTAATTAATTATTGAAATAAAGTAACATTATTTGCTCCTTCTATGCCTGTATAATACAATTGCATTTAAGTAAGTATTATCAGGAACTGGCCATCCGGCTGCTATGCGTTTGTCATGCAATTACCAGTGATTTTTATTATTCACTTTTACTCATCTCAAACCTTATGTGTTACGTTTATCTTAAAACATGTGCTGATTTCAATACCTCATTATGTATTAATCGCACAGCCAACCTGCCCGTCAGAAGATTGATAAGCAATAATTTTCTGGCATTTCTGTCCGTCCTTTTTTAGTAAACCTGAATGCAGCTACATTGTTTGCCCAGGAGCCTGCCGCACCTTTGATTGTTAAGGTAACTGTTGACAATAAAATCCCGATAAGCAAAAATCAGGTTCAGGTAACGATGGAAGTTACAGCACTCGCAGCAGTTCAGAATGCAAAAGCTTCGTTTGGTTCTTCTCAAAATATAAGTATCAAAAAACAGTCTGAAATTGAGCTGGGATCTTTAAATGTAAATCAGAAACGAACCTTTATTACGCAGATAGCTTTCCCAAAAGATGGCCATGCCGTACTGAAAGGAATTTTTACAGCAATTGATAAAAATGGAAATAAATTAGGGGCCTCAGATGAAATCTATTTTTTGGTAAAAAAAGGAGAAACATTTTATGGAAGAGGAGACTTTATGAATGCCAGGATTGATAGTTTGAAATATAAATTGAAAACACAAAAACTAGCACCTGAAGTATATAAGCAGAGTTTTGACAAAGCAATAAAAGACATTATTAAAGGAAAGGAGGTTCATTCCGGAATGCGTCGGCCGGTAGTGCCGAAATCACCTGGCCAGGCTGTAAAAAAAGCAGCAGCTCCGGTCACAGTATCAGGAATTATTAACTGGACTGCTCCTAACGGAGATAAATTGCCGCTAAAACTGGCGGTTGTACAGATATGGGACGAAGACATTCTATCCCCTGAATTACTGGCAACAACGGCCACTGATATTAATGGTTTTTACACGGCTTCTGTTTCTGGGTCCATTATTGATAATCCTGATATTTATGTAAGGGTGCTGGCAAAATCGGATGATTTCTTCATTGTGCCCGATAGTGTTGGAGGAGATGAAAGTAAAACCCATTTTTATGACTCAGCGGTTTTTCCGGACGTTACAGCACCAACTCTTTCCATTCCGATTGATATTCCCAGCAATAAAACCGACGATCTTTCCGCCAACGTGAATGCATTTTGCGTACATGCTGCATTGATTGAAAGTGCTGATTATGTAAAAACACGTGCATCAGCTTTACCTAAATTAACCGTGATATTTCCAGTTGCCGGTAACGTTTCCAATTACAGCGGTACTTTAAATATAACCAGAAAAAGGCGTTTTGCGTGGGATGTAATCCACCATGAATACGGTCATTATGTAGCCAAATCACTGACGCTGGAAGGGGTAAGTCCGGGTGGGAACCATGGCCCCGGGCAAAACCTGGCTGAAACCCGTACCAAAGAAAAAGGTATGATACTGGCCTGGTCGGAGGGATGGCCAACCTATTTCGGGACCTCATTGCAACAGGTAAGAGCGTTGAACATTCCCAGTGTAGGAGCGGGGGATATCCTGTATGATAATCTGGATCCCGATCCTGCCCTTCGGCTTACATGGAGTTTGAAATCGCAAAGCCCTTATCCGAGTATCGGTGAGGATAATGAAGTTGCTGTTCAGCGCGTATTATGGGATTTGTATGACAACGCCGCATCGAGTCCTTATGATGAAGTAACATTAGGAGACGTTGTGGTATGGCAGACCATAGCCAATCAGCATCCTAAATTCCTATATGATATCTGGACACCATTTACGACCGGAAAACCGATGTCTGAAATTGTTAAATACGGAGCCATTTTTGCCGAACATAAGGTAGCATCGTTACCAAAGTTGCCTGCAAGCGAAACAACACTTCCAAATCTGGACAATCCCGTAACATTTGAATGGGACGCAAATGGTGCAGGGCCAAGTTATAAAAATAACAAATTCACTGTTGAGTTTTACAATCCTGCTTTTTCAAAGCTTCTCTTTACATCTCCTGAGCAGTCGACACCAAAGTATATCGCTAAACCTTGTAATCTTCAGGAGATTTTTGCGGACGGTACAGAGGTAAAATGGGTTGTTAAGTCCAGCAATAAAAGCGCCTCGCCAACTGTTGATACACCTGATACCGGCCCATATACCAGTCCTGCCTTTACACTGAAATCAGCAGTACCCGGAAAACGGGATAAAGCAGATATCGTTTTTGTGGTTGACGACACGGGAAGTATGGGCGAAGAAATTGAAGGAGTAAAACAAGGAATTATCAGTTATCTGGATTCATTTTCAACTTCACCGGATTCAGCCTCCTGTAAAGTTTTCCAGTTAGTTACATTTAAGGATGATTATACAATCAGGCCTGCATCGACGGACCTGAACGTGATTAAAAACCAGGTATCGGCATTGTTTGCATCCGGTGGCAGCGACTGTCCCGAAGCATCAATTGAAGCGCTCATTGCAGTAGATGCTTTGGTGAAAGACGGCGGGGATGTCAGGCTATATACCGATGCTGATCCGCACGCTGGCCTGAATCCTCAGACAGTTATTGATCTTTACAGTGCGCATGGCGTTACCCAAAGTACATTACTTTCCGGTACATGTTCCGGGTCTTTTGTAGCTGCTTCCGACGGAACGGGTAAAAATTTTCCTCCCTCTGATAATAAGGACGGTGCTTCCAAGCCAAACGATACGGTACCTTCTGTTTCTGCGATTGATATTTATTCTTTCATGGCACAGCAGACAGGAGGCGATTTTGTATTTTTCCCGGAGGTGAACAGTGGTGATCCATCCGATTTTGAACGATACAGTAACCTGGTGCTCAACATACTTGTGGGAACCGTATCGAGTGCAGTAACACTGATAGAGCCATACAGCGGACCGGCTGGCAGTTCGTTAACTCTGACCATTACGGGCAGAAACACGAATTTTAATGATAGCTCTGCAATATCTTTTTCCGGAGAAGGTATTACAACGGGAGCTCCAAATGTTATTTCAGCAACTAAGATGGAAGTTCCGGTTACGATTGATTCAGCTGCAGCATTGGGTTTCAGGGATATTACAATAACTTCAACCCTGGACAGCAGTGTTACTGAAACCGCTAATGGCATAGGCTTGTTCTCGGTAACTGATGCTACGGGGACACCGACTATAGTAGGAATTACACCACCTTCCGGCACTACAGGGCAAACTTTAACCGTAACGATCAGCGGCCAGAATACCACTTTTACAGACAGTTCTGTTCTGAATATGGAAGCTGGTATTACAGTGTTAAGCCGAACAGCCATCAATCAGGCCCAGCTTCAGGCACAAATTAAAATTGCAGATGATGCTACTCCCGGTTTTCGAAATGTAACTGTTACAACGGGCACCGAAGTCGCTACTGAAAATGTAACGGGGCCATTCCTGGTCACAACGGCAGGATGTACTCCTATCAGCATTGAGAGTGTAACCATTCCTTCCGGCAGCATGGCCACACTTACTGCAACAGGATGCCTGGGTACATTATTGTGGTCGACGGGCGATTCTACGAGCACCATTACAATAGGCCCGCTGACTGAAGGTACCACGGTATCGGCAACCTGCAAAACAGGCGAATGCGAGGTTTCAGCCAGTGCAACCATTACTGTTACACCCAGCGACAGTGTTTTTGCTTTGGCAGCACCGGATTATAATTGTAGTACAGGTGCATTTACTTTTAACACAACCGGCGGTGATGGAACACCCGTAACCTTTTCAGCCATTGGTATCACGGGTGCTACTACCAATCCAAATCAGTTTGTAGACACAGAATTACGTACAGCGGCAGATGCACCATTGATTGCACTGCACGCGACCCAAAGCGGTGTATCTGTATCCTACCTCTGGAGCCTCAGGGAAACTTGCCCACTTACACCAGGTGACAGCACCTTCCGGTTAATCGCACCTACATACAATTGCAGCACCGGAGCTTTCAAATTTAATACTGCCGGCGGTAATAGTTCAACTATTGAGTACAGGGCAGTGCCTGGAATTACAGACTGGACAACCAATCCTGATCAGTTTGTAGATTTCGAAGCACGAACTTCCGATGACGTACCGCCATTTTATTTGCAGGCGAGGCAAAACGGCGTAGTTGTTGCCCTTTCCTGGGATTTGAAAGCGGCATGCGGACGTGCCCGTATGAGTGTTTTTGAGCCGGAAGCAGCGAAAAAGAAAGCAATTCAAAATTCCCTGCCGATGCGAGTATCCGTGCTGGGTAATCCGGTGGCGGGCGAAAACATTGAGATTGAAGTAAGAGGAGCAGAGCAACAGCCGCTGAAAATTCAGCTAAGCAATATCGGCGGTCAATTATTAAATGAATACCAGATCAAAAAAGCTTCAGGAGTTGAACGCTTAAGGTTACCGATGACCCAGTCGGCAGGTATGTATCTTTTACAAATCAGCAGTCCGGGCCAGAAAAAGGTATTGCGGGTTTTGAAGGTGAAATGAACATTTTTTAATATAGTTGAATAATCGTTATCCGGACTTTTGTTGGCCGGAATGGCTAAGAAAAAAACTTCCCGGTGCATAGATAAGAACTATGGCGGGAAGTTTATTTTTAGCTGTTAACATATATCAGGGAACAGGGAAATAAATTGATTATTTTTATACAAATCAGACCAGCTACCATCCATGAATCAGCTAACTTCACTCGACACGCCCTTCGAAATAAAGCTTAGTTTTGAATCTGTTATAAAAAATCTTGAAAAACGGGCTGCCGACCCGGCCAATGAATCACAAAAGAGCGACAGGGCTTTATTAGCAGAAATCAAAAATAGTCCTGAATTAATAAACGGAATTACGGATGAAGTACAGATCAGAAGAAATGAAGCCCTGATCCAAAAGCTAATGGCCGGTTTTTTTCCGGCATTACTTACTCAAAATGAAATAAAAGCAGTCAACATTCCTTACACGAACCTGAACTTTAATCTTACGGAAAGATTTAAAAGTATACTTTCTGCGGCAGGCCCTGATTTTAATTTACAGATCAGGGATTTTGATGAAAATCAATCCTATGTTTTTAGCTGCTGCATTATACTGATTGGGTTTTATCGCGCCAGGCTTAATATCGGCAAACCTTTATTCTATGCAATACCTACCAAGAATGGTATTGTCAAATATTACAGAATATTGTACAATACTGAATTCATGGAAATTTTACCCACTGAAAAATCAGTAAGGTTATCTCAGGAAGATATTGAACGGCTGATCAGCAATTATGATGATCTTGATTTATGGAAAGAAAAATTTCCAAAAGGGAGCTGGATATTAAGAGGCTTTTCTATCATGACCTTGTTTGATGCCACTGTTGAAATTGCCGTTTCTATTTTAAAAGAAAATCTGCTCAGTAAAAAAACAACCGGTTTCAGGCAAACCGTTGAATCCATTTTTCAGTCTATTTATCAGATATCTGATATAAAGGTGGGATTTACGGCATTTATTAAGAATGAAAATCGGTTTACACCGGATACTTTTGGCCGGCAGATTCATAGTTATCTCCTGCATGATAACCAACATGATGAAATGCAAAAACTTTTGTGGTCCAACTTCTATCACAATCTGACTGATAACAAAGCCTATTTTGCTATTTCAGACACCATGAGCTTTTTAAAAGCAAATCCTGAAAATCATTTGGCCAAACATTTTGCATCCCGGAATATCCAAAGTTTTATTTTAGCGCCGGTTGTCAAAAACCATCATTTGTTTGGGATCCTTGAAGTGGTCTCTTCTACCTCCGGAGAGTTTAACAGTATCAATGCCAATAAGTTAGAGGTTGTGCTGCCTTTCCTGACAGATACTATTGAAAGGTACGCAGCTGAATTACAGAATGAAATACAGGCCGTTATACAAAATAATTATACGACAATTCATAGCAGTGTATACTGGAAATTTCATGGCGAAGCGCAAAAACTGGTGTTTAATTTACAACGCGAAAAGGATTATACATTAAGAGAAATTGTCTTTCATGACGTCCACCCACTTTATGGCCAGATTGATATCAAAGGATCATCGGATGCCAGGAATTTTAGCATACAAAAAGACCTCACACACCAGCTTGAAGTTTTGTTAATCCTTTTTCAGGATATTCGTAATTCAGGTTATCATACAGAAAATTTTGCGGAGGAAGAACAACAAATAAAACAATATCTGGACGAATTACTATTGCCGCTTAAAGCCAATACCGAACAGTATATCAATTTCTTTCTGGATTGGACAATTCATTCTCAACTGAAAAATATCACCCAGCCTGAGCTGTTGCCTTACATCAGCAGTTATTTCCAGGAAACTGGTAAAGCTGACGGTAATTTTCATAACAACCGAAGGAAGTATGATGTAACGATTACAACGATTAATGAAAAATTGGCCAATGTCATTGATATGCACCAGCCGGAGGCACAGGCGGCATTTCCGCATTATTATGAAAGATTTAAATCGGATGGGATTGATCATAATCTGTATATAGGGACATCTATTTCCCCGAAAAAAGAATTCAGCTTAAATAAATTACAGGAACTGCGTTTCTGGCAGCTTCGCGTTCTTTGTGAAATGGAAAGAGCGCACTTTAATTTCAAATCCGAACTTCCTTACCCTCTGGATGTTACCACGCTGGTGCTCGTTTATCATTCCACGATTGACATCAGGTTCAGAATGGATGAAAAAAGGTTTGATGTTGATGGTACTTATAATACAAGGTTTGAAATTGTAAAAAAACGGATTGATAAAGCGTGTATAAAAGGAACAAATGAACGCCTCACTCAGCCTGGCCTTCTGGCAATTGTGTATTATATGGACGAGGAAGAAAAGGAATATTCCGGGTACATAAATAGACTGCAATCCATGAATATTTTGCAGGATGGAATAAAAAAACTGGAAGTGGAAGATTTACAGGGGATTCCCGGTTTAAAAGCGCTGCACGTACGCATAAATCATCAGGTTTAAAATTACTTTCTCGTATCGTACGCAGCAACCAAACCTTCTGCCAGCGCGGTATGCCCGGTTCGGATACGTCTCAAAACCAGCATCTACCAATCAGGAAAACTTTGATTTAACGAAGGATCTTTGATCTGAATGATACCTGATTGCTTCATAATTTCTACACATCATTTACGATAGTGTTGACCAGCATAAATTAAAACCATATACGTGTGTTGAAAAACGCTGCTTTTAAAGCATAAATAACGGGAACAGGAATTGAAGGGCAGGAAATAAAAACTTCTAACATCATGGCAACAACAGAAAAGAAAACCGAAAAGAAGACAGAGAAAAAAACTGATACCAAGAAAAATAAACTTGGAGTGAAAAATTCCCTGGTAAATAATATAAATGCGAAAAAGAAAAAAGGAGAATCCCATAGTAAGAAAGACTCAACCGTATCGAAGAAAAATTACGATGATATGGAAGATAATTGGGATAAAAAGGACAAAAAATAAATATCGTTATGGCAGAATTCAAGATATCAGAAGCTACTCAAAAAGGTAAAACCTGGAAGGCAGTAGGAACCAATCCGGTAACCGGGAAAAAAGTTACGTTGCAGGGAGGCCAGGAAGGCACACCTGTGGGAGATGATAATCCGAAAAGCGAAAAATCATTTGATGCAAGGCATGACGCGACCGGAATGACACCCAAGAAATATATCAATAAACTCCGGTGGGACAATAAAGCAGACATGGGAAGTACGGTTGATATTCCCGACAAGCTTTTTTCGGATACAAAAAAGAAGAAGCCGGATTAAAGATTTTTGGCCAGGTTTTATGTCTGGCTTTACAAGAAAACAAGGATATGGACTTTGCAGCCATATCCTTGTTTTTTAATATAAAAATTATTTTCCGGTAATAACAAATAACCGGCGTGACTACTCTTCCGGAAAATCGGAGTATATCCAGATTCGTGTAACTATGACCGGTCCGCATGTCAGACCGGTTTATTAAATGGATATAGTCGGATATTGCAATTGTCCTCCAAATAAATCATTTTTTTAAATGCTTATTTTCCAAATAGATATAAACTACATCTATCAATAACCAGCATTTTAATTTAATAATTGTTAATCTGCATTACCGTTCGCTAAATGGTGAAATTTAACAGTATTATTTACATTATATTTACCTGTTTGGTCAATTAACAGGGCAGCCTTCCTGATTTTTCAATCTCAAACACTCTCATAAATACTCCTATCAGTTTCACTAATAATTCAAATAAAACTTATGAAGCAATTTCTTCCTCTCGTTGTGTTTCTTGCAATTCTGTTTGGCTGTAAAGACAAAACCGACACGCCCATAATTCCGGCTGCAAAAGTTGATTTTACAATTTCCCAGACAGAAGTTTTTCCCCTTCAGGTTGTTAAAATTGTTCTGACCGATGCTTCCTCTCAAAAATCACTTAAGGGTAAGATCGGCACCGTAGATTTTGATGCAAACCAACTTGATACAAAAACATATGCATTTTTGATACCTGCTACACTTATTCAAGGAACATATGACCTGCAGATAACCGATGGGAAAAGTTCATTACCCGTCAAGGTAAAGGCGGCAAAAGTGATAACCAATCCTGGCGATTATACCCAAACTCAATTAGATGCAGCAAAGAGTATATTAAATGGCCGGTTAAAATCTATGCAGGATTCATTGGTCAGGAAAAATATAACTTCGCAGCAAACTGTAAATCAGGAGAGAGAGATAATAACAACTAATCTGAAAATTGCTTCCGACAGGTTTAATTTGTTATCAGAAAAGGAAAAGAGAAAATGCGTTGCTATTATAGAAGCAAACAGGTTGCTCTTTGACGAGGCTAATCAGGCATTGAGTGATGTTAACTTTCAAATAACTAAAACTCCAAATGGCAGAACTACAGTGCTATGTTCAGATGGAACGTCTCTCGAAAAAGTAAAATGTCAGATTTCAAATTTTTCTATTGGACTTAGCAAGATTAATGAAGCAATTCAAAGTCTGGCTATTCCGGCTGAATTTAAAACTGATCCATCCATTATGGCAGCTTTGTCAGTTCTGAGTAACGTAACCGGATTAGAAGCAATGATTGAGGCTAAAAATATTGGGGACAAACTCGTTAAAATCCCATATATCTTAGCGGATCAGTCGATTCAGATCACAGCTAACAATGAGCCCGTTACTGATTTCACCTTTAGTTCAGGTACTGAAATGTCCCTGAATTTAGGGATTGAGGTTAGGAATGTTCAGGACGCTATGGATTCAGGTTCTGCCAATACGCTTAATAAGGATTTTGTCGAAAACTTAAAACAATTTATTTCTAACTGGGATCAGTATATCGGAAGTACACTTACGGACAAACCGGGTTTTGCTCCGTTAACGAAACAGATCATTTCACCAGAATCCCAGGCAGATATATCAGTTGAGGTAATCGGGAATGCCAGTGTTACCAACACGTTCTCTTTTAAAGATGGTATCCTTCATCTTACTTTTACCAACACCAGTACGACCGATCAGACATTTGACTTTAAGATTACTTACAAATATGATGGAAGTGAGGCTACAGTAACCAAAAAGGCGGTAGTAGCAAAGTCAATTTTATTAAAAGACACAACCTGGGACATTATCGTTGTTTATTCTGCTGCCCTTTCGTGGCATGCTCATGTCACATTTAAGGCAGACGGCTCAACAATATACGAGGAACCCGAATATCCGGGACAATATACCTCATATGGTGAATGGACACTTACAGGTAACAAAATTCATTGGATATTGGATAAAGCAAGAGCAACCAACTGGACATTTGATGGGACAGTTCAGGACAATAAAATCAGCGGTACATTTGATTCCGGTAAGAGAACCTGGACAGCAATCAAATTATAATTATGCCATCCTGCGAATCAGTGATTATTTCCTGTTAAAAAAACATGATTAAACGTAAAGAGCGGCTTTTGAGCCGCTCTTTACGTTTTTCAAATTAAAAAAATTGAGTTTGAGTTATAGTATATAAAAAGCATCGGGTTCGTGAGTCACAGGAACATATTCATCATTCATCATTTGTTTCAGGTCGCGTTCAATCCCTCTTGAAATTGTTAGAACGGGTGTATCCGTAGGTTTATTTTCAAACGGATCCTGCAAATGAATCGCCATTTTTTCGATCAGGAAAAAGCATGCAGTAATTACAACCAGCACCGGCACCATCAGAAACCCGAAAATTTCAACAAGCCCGAATGGCAAAAGAAGCAGGAAAAAGTGCAGTGCCAGGTGGATATATAAGCTGTATGTCGATGGGAATACAGTGTTTTTGATCCTTTCACATTTTCCCATAGAATCACAAAGACGGGTCAGCGTATTATCAATTTCAATCTGTTGGTATGGATTCACCCACCCTTGTTTCAGTGCATTTTTAAGATCCCTTGAGTGCAGCTGTATGAGCCCGATATGTTTGTTGTCGTAGTCTTTCACGTATTCGTAATCCTCTTCCGATACGAATTTTTTTATTATCGGCATCGGGTCTTCTTTTCTTAACCCTTTTCCTAAAGCATAACACCAGGCTATTTGTCGTTTGATCATGCGGTGTTTGAAAGGCTGAATGGTATCCGGTTCATACGGATCGTCAATCAATCCTAGTATCTGCCGGCCAAGTGTACGTGAATCGTTCACAATTGCGCCCCAAACAATACGAGCCTCCCACCATCTGTCGTAGGCCTGGTTAGAACGGAACGCGAGCAGGAGCGAAATGATAGTTCCCAAAACCGTATGCACCGTCATAGGAATGGAAATATTGGTGATATGGAAATTTTGATATACAATTTCTATAGCAATACCATAAATGGCAACAAACAGTATTTCATACTTTATCTTTCCATATACATACCGGATTGGAATGTTCTTTTTTAGTAGCATAAATAATATGGATTATATTAATGTTGATTGAAATGTATTAGATAACATGTTTAAGATCTGACAATGAGGTCTCCCTGATCTGGTCGGTATTGATGAGCGGAAGGCCGCATTTTTTGATAACAGGCAGCGCATCCAGGCTGCTTTTACTTAATTTGGGAATACCGTAGCTTTCCGAATAAGCAATACAGTCAGCTTCGTTGTAATCCAGGAAATTTTTGAACGAAGCAAGCCTGCTGCCGTAGAAAAACTCAATTGTGATACTTTTCAGTTTTTCACTGTAAATATCCTTCAATATTTTACACTCATTCCGGAATGATTCGGAAACAAATTCGTACTCTTTCTTTCTGTAATTTGAAAAAAGCAAATCCTGAATATCATCCGCAACATGAAAAAGGTGCGTAAAGATAAACCTGACCTCTTCTTTGGAATCTCTTACCATTGCTTCCGCAACATGAATAGATTCAACATTGAAATCGCTGGGAATTATCACAGTTTTCATAATCTTATCGTTTTGATTAACAATGCTTTTAAGTCAAAATGTTGACAATACAATGTTACGCCGGGCTTATTAGCACGAGCTAAAAACAGGATTATAATACGATGAGGAAGTTATTAGAATGAAATTAGAATATTAAAATGAGATTAGAGACCTCAGTAGCTGACTGGAATATAGACAATGAATTTCGTACCAACGCCCACAGAACTGTTTACAACAATACTTCCCTGATGCATTTTTATAATGTTGTTTGTCAGTGGAAGGCCAATTCCATATCCCTTGTATTTAGCCGTGTTGGATGCCCGGAAAAAGGGAACAAAAATCTGCGCCATTTCGCGGTCAGGTATGCCGATACCGTGATCTGTAATTTCAACTACGACATGTTTGTGATCTGCTGAAATAGTGATTTCCACGGGTTTATTGTCCGAATATTTACAACTATTCAGAACTATATTGGTAAAAGCCGCACGAAGTAAAGTTTCATTGCCGATCACGACCAGTTTGCGCTCGTCTTCCGGCATGTCGTCAAAATTTATTCCAACATTGTTTTTAGGGATAATCTGGTCAACGGTTCCTTTCACAGACAAAACAAGTTCGTCTACCCGTAGTTGGTCCCACTGATCTTTTTTACCATCGAAGCCGGTTTGTGCAAGGCTAAGCATACTGTTGATCAGATGTTCCAGTTTTTCCGATTCCCTTAAAATGGTTTGAAATGAATCATTGGCGACACCCGTTTGCCCGGTTTGCGATAGCCCCAACTGTGCTTCGCCACTGATAATTGTGAGCGGGGTTTTAAATTCATGCGAAGCATTGCTGACAAAATTATTCTGGATTTCAAAAGTGATTTCCAGGCGGTTCAGCATATTGTTAAATGTCAGGGAGAGATCTGTAATTTCATCCTTACTGCTATCATCAATAATGAGCCGCTGGTGCAGGTTATGCGCATTGATCCCATTCACATTCCTGATAATACGGCGTATGGGAAGAAAAATTTGTTTGGCAAAAAGCTTCCCAAATGTAAAAACAAAAACCATCGCTATCAGGAAACCGATAAATAGCAGCTTTTTTAAGTTATGCATTTCTTCCAGGCCGTAAAGATCTACCGCCGAAGAAATGATCATGATATTTTCGTTTTTTCGGCTTAACCTCCTGCCGACATATGAAGTATCTTTCTCGAAAAAATCAGCGGAGCCGGTTGTGAAGATCTGGTTGTAAAAGGTTTCCGGCATAGGGAGTTCCTTTTTAATTTTTTTCTCCTTGTCAAGCTCATTGTCCCGGATAATCCTGTGTTGCTCATAAGGCAGATCGCCCAGATGTTTTTCCTTGATGTCGTAATAGACAGAAGTCTGCAATTTATTTTCTTCCAGAGCAGCATGAGCTACGATGTTGGAGCGTACTTCAAGCCTGTGCAAAAAGCTTTTGGATGTGCTTTCCGACGCAAAAATATATATAAAAATACTGAGCGCCAGAATGATTCCTGCCGTCAGCAGCGTAAAAATAAGTGCAATTCTATTTTGGATCTTCATAAACCTGTCGCATCACATAACCCATTCCAAAAATCGTATGAATAAGTTTTGTACGGTGATCTTTGTCAATTTTTTTCCTTAAATAATTAATGTAAACATCCACCACATTGGTGCCCAGATTAAAATTAATGTCCCAGACGTTTTCCAGGATTTCCATTCGGTTCAGCACTTTGTTCTGGTTGGAAAGAAAAAATTCCAGAAGCCTGAACTCCGTGGCAGTCAGGTCAATAGGCGAGGAGCCTCTTGTTACCGTTTTGGTAATTCTGTCCAAAACGAGATCACCGATTTTCAATGTATCCGACTGGCTTTCTTTTTCCTGATCTTTTCCGCGCCTGGTCAGCGTCCGGATACGCGCTTCCAATTCTGCCAGTTTGAATGGTTTGGTCATATAATCATCTGCTCCCGCATCCAGTCCGGATACAATATTTTCTGTCGTGCTCAAAGCTGTAAGCATCAGGATTGGCGTTCCGGTATCTGTCTGGCGTATTTTCCGGCACACTTCCATACCGTTGATAACAGGTATCATCAGGTCAAGCAGAATAATATCAAATGTGTGTTGCAGAGCCATTCGCAATCCCGACTCGCCATCCATCGCAATGCTGATTTCATGTCCCGAAGCTGTAAGACTTCTTTGAATCAGGGATATCACACTTGGCTCGTCTTCTATCAGCAATAACTTCATAAATGCAATGCAGGGAATTTAAATATGAGTATTGGCCCCGTTTGGTTAAAATATATCACAAGTTTGGCACCAGCTTGAAATCAATCCGGATATTGCCAAATCTAACAAATTTATTAGTTTGAAGATAGAGATCATCATGAGTTCTTTCGTTGAGACAGCCGATATCAATAGAACCCGTGATCAAGTCTGATATATTATTAATATAAAAAGACAAGTCCACTCATTTATCTGGGCGTTCTCTCTCTGCCCGCCGGACGGCTGGTTGCTGGTTTGGCTGCATTTTGCCTGGACGATCCGTTGTCCGGTCTGCTTACCGACGGCCTGCTTGTAGCCGGACGGGAAACCGCTGGCCTGGTTACAGGCCGGGTGGGAGAGGGATTTTCATTTCCTGGCCTTGTGACCGGCCGGGTAGGTGAAGTATTGCCATTGCCAGGCCTTGCATTTCCTGGCGTGGTGACTGGCCGGGGCGTTGTGGTGTTTTCGCGGCCCGGCCTGGTTACAGATGGACGGCTCGTTACAGGTTTGTTTATTACCGGCCTTCCTGTTTTGTCAAATGATGGTAACCTGTTTCTGCCTGTGGACAGGTTCGGATTCTTTTTTCTGGAAGCACCAAAACCTTCTTTCGCCGATCCCGGCCTGGAATAGGTTTTTTTGTAGTCCCCGCGCTGGTTGCGGTTTATTACATATACTGAACTGGAACGCATACCACCGGAGTAATACCGCTGACGCCATACCGGATTTCTGTAAACAACCGATCTGCGGTAATGGACATTGTAATAGTTGTGCAGATTATAGTGGTAGCCGTAATAATAATGCCAGTACTGGGGCCTCCATGGATGCCAGTAAGACGGATAATAATTCCAGTGCCAGGGCGAATGCCAGATTATATAATTCGGTACAAAAATATAGCGTATCACCGGCCAGGTGTCTATCTGGTAACTGACATTGTTACGAACCACAACGTTTTGCTGATTATTAGGTGTGTAACCCGGATTTGGTGTAGAGCCGCCATTATCAGATGTTTCAGAACCGGGCTCAATGATGTAATCCTTTCCATACAGGTCTTCGTCGCCAATCAGCTGGATCTGCACCTGTCCGTCTTTATCTTTGTCTACAATAAAAACGGCTACATCCTGATCTTCATTTTCATTCACTGCAACTTTAAGTGATATATAATGAACACCATCCTCCACCTGATCATTTACTTTGATATAGTCCGTATTGTCATCCCCGTTTAAGTCTAGATTATTGATCTGTGATGATTCTTCATTCAGTGCTTTTTCAAATCCTTCTAGTGTTTCCGATTCCTGAAAAAGTTTTAAAGTTGCGTACAGGTTCAGGTTATCTCCGGGAAGATCAAGTTTTTCCTGCTCCGCCTGCGCAAAAGTTTTTCCTGTTATCAGAAATGTAATAATGGACAAAATCAGAATTGTATGTTTCATAACAACGAGTTTTGCAGATAAAAGTAATTGCTGTTCAAAGATTCACTATTGTGCAGTGCATCCGGGAAGTTAATAAACAATTTCGACAAAAGGGTTCAGGTTTGGAAGCAGTATTTAAGAATTAATCTATCAGATCACGCGATGGATAATTCTCCTGGAAAAATTAAAATACGAATCCGGTAAAAAATATGGTGCTATTTTTTGTGAAAAGCTTTTCATCCGTTTAATAAGTTTCTGTTAATAAATGATCTGCATCTATAATATATCGAGTCTTTTCAGTAAGTTTCAATAGGATTAATTCTGGTTCTTAAATAACTATTTTTCCTGAATGATATTTTATCATTACAATTATTATCAATTCATCCGATTTAATTTGGTTTGATATAAAAATTAAAGTAAGATTATTAATAATATAATTTTCATGAATAATTAAAACGTAATGAATTATGAAGAAAAATTACAAGCCTGGATTGTGTTCGTTCCTGATTTTATTTTTTGCTTTAAGCTATAATTCCTTTTCACAGGATAATCCTGATGTGCAAAAAAAGGTAGATTTGAAAAACGAACTGAATCAGGGCAGGCTGAAAACTCCGGGTGATACTGCATGGAAAAATATAGAATTCGGTGCCAATCTGAATCAGGGATCATTCAGTTCGAACTGGACAGGAGGCGGGGTTAATTCCATTGCACTGGGTTTATTTTTTAATGCATTGTCCGAAAAAAATCAGGTAAAAATGCCTGGCGAAATGATTTCCAGTCACAATATGGTGTCGTCAGAAATAAAGGACAGCAAAGCAGAAAAAACGTTGACCGGTTATTTTTTGATACCAAATATAACCGTGATCTGACGAGCAAATGGAGCTTGTTTGCGAACGTTAATTTTCTTTCACAGTTTGCCGCCGGCTATAATTACTCAGATATTGATGACAGTAAAAGAAAAGTTTCTTCACTTCTTTCTCCCGCTTATTTAACAGAAGCAATTGGAATAGAATATAAACCGGTTCCTTATTTCTTTATCGACTTTGCTCCCGGTGCTTTGCGTCAGACAATTGTGACGGATACTGATTTGTACGTAAATACTCCGGATCAGAAAAATTATGGTGTTCCTATTGGAAAAAAGATCCGGACAGAAGCAGCACTGATGCAGATCGTCGCCAATTTTGATAAGGATATAGCGAAAAATGTAAATTTGAAATTCAGATATCTGATGTACGCCAATATAAAACATCCTACTAATATTGATGATCGGCTGGATGCGATGATAACAGCGAAGATCAATAAATTTATCAATGTCAACCTGGGTGTAATCCTGGTGTATGATCAGGATCAGAGCAATACAGTTCAGTTTGCACAAGGACTGGGTTTTGGATTTTTATATTCAATTAAGTGAATCTGATTTAAAAATAATTTATTTCACATCAGTAAAAAACCCTTCCCGAAGCTTCGGAAAGGGTTTTTTACTATAATAGCACGCGTCCGGTTTATTGTAAAATGTAATATCAGATCATTCGAATTGAAAAGTTGATTAACTTTTATAGGAATTAGAATTGGAAACGCTGAGTAAATCCCGTATTTCAGTAAGCAGAATTTCTTCTTTTGTGGGTGCCGGAGGCACACCAGGTGCATCAGCTTTTCCGCGCATCAAACGGTTCATGGACCTGATCAGTAAAAAGATAATAAAGGCCAGAATGGTAAAGTCAATAACGATCGTTAAGAAATTTCCGTAAGCAAAAACCGGCCCGAGTTTTTTTGCTTCTGAAATCGGAAGTCCGGTTGTGATCTTGTCCGAAAGTGGGACGTACAGGTTACTGAAGTCAACATTCCCGATCACCCTGCCAACAAGCGGCATGATCAGGTCATTCACTACCGAGTCTACAATCTTACCAAAGGCGGCACCGATAATTACCCCCACTGCCAAATCCATAACATTACCCCGAAGAGCAAATTCTTTAAATTCTTTTAACATAATCGTAATCGTTGAGTTTAAAATGATAAAAAATCAGATTGCGTTTTACTATCATTCTAAGGTAATTAATTCATTTAATTATTTGATATGAAATAATAAATGATAACAAATTATTTTCCAATTCAATGAAATATTAGTTGAGTAATTTTAAATACATTTTTAATATTTGATACGGATACAATTAATAATTCTAAATATTTTTAAATAACTAATATGTATATATTTTATAAATTTATTTTTAACTTATTATAGAATTAGTTTAATGTGATATTATTTTAGAATTAATTATATACCGGTTAATAAGTTTTTTATATAATAAATGTTTGTCTTGTTTTAACTTAAAAAAATGGGATTTATATTAATCGTATCTATCAAACCGTATTTGTCTTTTATGCTTTATTAAAACTGCCGTCATATATTAAAAAGAAATCATGCGATTAAAGTTGGTGTATGATGTGAACCATTCAGTTCTGACTCATTCTTAAACTCAACAGAATATCATGAAGAACATTCTACCTATTCTTTCGCTTATTGTATGTGCCGGATTATGTTTAGCCCAAAATGCGTCATTGAAAGAAATCAATGATTTTGCTGCAAAAACCGGCGCCATTCCAACCATCGACAAAGCAACTAACTCGCTGAGTTTTTTAAGGTTCCCAAGTGGAAAGGCACTGAAAATAACGGGCGCCACAACCGGAGAAAAGGCACTGGCTTTCCTGAAACAAAATTCAGGTTTATTTGACATACAGGCTGATAAAGATTCTTATCAGGTAAAAGAAAATAAAAAAGATAATTATGGATTAGAACATGTTGTATTGCAGCAGTACTACGAAGGAATTCCGGTTTATGACGGGATTTTAAAATTTCATTTTGATAAAAACGCAGGACTTTCGTCTTTGAACGGCAACTTTATACCTGTCAGGAAACTGGATACCAAGGCAACGGTAACCGAACAAGAAGCTGCAAGAGAGGGCCTTAAACGTGTGACGAGCCAAAAATTAGGAAATTATAAAGTGCCTCTGAAAGTAATCAGGACAACTTTATATGTATTTCAAAAGGGTTTGGCGAGAGGTTTTCAAGGTACCAGGCACCTGGTTTATGAAGTAGAAGTCCGAAATGATACAGACGTCCGGGAATTTATTTTCATTGATGCGCACACCAAAGCAACAGTGGAGCAGTTTACGGGAATACACAATATCGTCCACCGTGTTTTGTACGAAGAATCGACCGATACTAAAAAGTGGGAAGAAGGAGACGCGTTTCCGGGATCGCTGAGCAAATGGCAGCAGTCGGAAGTGGTAACATCCGGTCAGATTTACAATTTTATGAAGAGCGCGTTTCATTACGCTTCTTACGACAACAAAGATGCAGCGATGGTCACCATCAACAACAACCCGGACGTGGCTTGCCCCAATGCAACTTGGAATGGGGTATCAGCAAATTTTTGTGATGGCACAGCTTCCGACGACGTCATTGCGCATGAATGGGCCCATGCATATACCGAATATACGAGTGAACTGATCTATGCCTGGCAGCCGGGAGCCATGAACGAAGCCTATTCGGATATTTGGGGAGAAACCGTAGACCTGTTGAATGGTTATATGGACAATGGGGAAAGTAATGTAAAAAGAACGGACTGCGGAAGTTCGGACCGCTGGCAATTAGGCGAGCAGGCAACTGCATTTGACGGTAGTATCAGGGATTTATGGGACCCGACCTGCAAAGGCAATCCCGGAAAAGTGACGGGCGAGGAATATCATTGTGACGCCTGGGATGTAGGTGGCGTACACACGAATTCGGGGGTTTTGAATCATGCTTATGCATTACTTGTGGATGGAGGGACTTACAACGGACAGATGATCAGAGGGTTGGGTTTGACAAAAGCGGCACATATTTTCTGGCGTGCACAAGCTAACTACATGACCCGAACCACCGACTTTGCAGCGCAAGCCGACATTCTGGAAGCAGCATTGAGCGATCTGACCGGTATTAATCTGACAAAATTATCAACGGCCGATACATTGCATTTGGCTTCGGGTAAAATTATAACACCGGCTGATGCAGCCGAACTGGCAAAAGTGATTGCGGCAGTGGAGCTGAGAGCAGAGAATAACTGTAATTTTCAGCCCATACTTAAACCCGTTGCGGAAATCTGCAATGGTGGCCAGCCGGATCAGGCTTTGTTTTATGAAGATTTTGAAGATGGCCTCAATGGATGGACGGTATCCAATACCGCAGGTTCAGCAGACTGGATACCGCGTAACTGGGTTCTGGACGCTACACCACCGGACGGACGAGGCGGAAAGGTTGTTTATGCGATTGATCCTGCAATTGGAAACTGTACTACTTCTTCGCAGCATGGCGTAATTTCTTTGACTAGTCCCGTTATAACAATTCCTGCTGGTGCATCAGGGCCATTTAATCTGGCTTTTGATCAGTATATCGCCACGGAACCAGATTTCGACGGGGGAAATATCAGCTACCGCCTCAATGACGGTGATTGGGCTTTGGTGCCTGCTTACGCATTTACTTCCAATAGTTACAACACAGCTTTATCGGCTTTTGGAGGTAGTCCGTTACGGGGCCAGCCGGCTTTTTCAGGAGTTGACGAAGGTTCAATCGCTGGAAGCTGGGGCCAGAGCAGGATTGACCTTTCAAAACTACGCCTGGTACCTGGGCAGTCCATACAGTTTCGCTGGGATTTTGGTACGGACGGATGTTATGGCCTGGATGGCTGGTATATTGATGATGTCCGGGTTTATTCCTGTGCTTTACCTTCTGTTCAGTTTGTTTCAAGATTTTCGGTTGTCAGTGAAGCGGAAGGAAACCTAACGGGTTCTTCTCCGAATGAATGTTTGAATTATGTAGATAAAATAGTGACGGTTAAGATTAATAAAGCGCCGTCAGCACCCGTGAATATTACATTAAATCTTGCCGGAACTGCCAAAATGGGACCAACTGCGGATTATACGATTTCTCCATCCACTTTTGTTTTGCAGGCTGGTAAACTTTTTCAGGATGTGATAATTCGTATATATAATGATGCTTATCTGGAACAAAAAGAGACCATAAAACTAACTTACAGTCTGTCAACAACTGGTGATGCTTTTCGTGCGGCCGGTAACCAGGAACATAGGATGACGATCGAAGATGACGATATTATACAGGGACCGGCTGATTCAACGATCGTTTTACTTTCAGAAAACTTTAATGATGCATTATTGCCGCCGGGCTGGGAAATTGTGGGAGGTGATAATTATCCTTACTCCTGGACGGTCATGTCGGAAAGTTATCAGTTGGATAAGAATCAAACACCGTTTTTAATGGCAAGCAGCAATGATGCAGGAAATACATATCTCGACGTAAGTGTCGAAACTGCACCGTTTAATACTTTCGGTTTTTCTGATATCAACATTTCATTTGTTGAGTATTTCGGGGTTCATGAAGGCGGATTTAATGAGCAGGGAATATTAGATGTGTGGGATGGAAGTGCATGGCATACGATAAATGTGCAAAATGAGGCAA
Source organism: Dyadobacter sp. NIV53 (assembly GCF_019711195.1). NCBI lineage: Bacteria > Pseudomonadati > Bacteroidota > Cytophagia > Cytophagales > Spirosomataceae > Dyadobacter > Dyadobacter sp. NIV53. The sequence goes on along the minus strand of NZ_CP081299.1, from coordinate 493,300 downwards.
CCGGCAATGTTGGTGCATGGAATGGGCCTGCTCCCAAAAATATTTCTATTCCAGCCCAATATGCTAATGCTGCAATGAAATTACGTTTCCGGTATATTGGCCGGGATGAATATTGGTGGGCAATTGATGACATCAAAGTAACGGGGCACACGCTTGCACATATTTCAAATACTGTTAGCAGTGCGCCTGACGAAAAATACCTGGGGCCTAACGGGACTGTTTATTTTCATGATCCTGAAACCGGTAATCTCATGCTGAAAATCAAAAATTTAAGTAATCATGATTACGGTTGTACTTCCGTCGCCATAGACCGGGTTGGGATTGATGAAACCGACTGGGTTGGCCCGTATCATATTACCAGTAAAACTTTCGTGGTAAATCCGACCCACAATAACCCAAACGGCAGATATGAGATCACGCTGTATTACAGGCCATCGGAACTACCCAATTTTGATGGTATTGTATCCATGGGCAAAAGTGAAGGCAGTATTGCAACGGGTAATTTGGAAAATAGTTCGTTTGAACTGGTTCGCAAAGAAATTGTACTCCACTATGACCTGGCTTACACTGCAATATTTAATTCCGGTTTTTCCGGCTTTGGCTTGTCGGACGCATCGCCCATTACCGTGATCAATGCGCAGCTTCCTGTAAAAACTGCCAGGCTGAACGGATCGTATTCAACTGAGGGAAACCTTTTAAACTGGACTACGACTTCCAACACAGGTCGCCAGTATTTTGCTGTTGAAAGAAGCAGTAACGGACGTGATTTTGTTGAGGCGGGAAGGATAGAAGACAACGCAAATTCCGCAATTGAAAACACTTACAAATTTACTGATTCGAACCATCCGAAGGGAATTAGTTATTACCGGATTAAACAAATTGATAAAAATGGCAAATTTGCTTACAGCCGGATCATTTCCATCGAAGCGCTGAATGTGACCGAACTTAAATTTTTCCCTAACCCGGTTCAATCTACGCTGACTGTGGAACTGCCTGACCCTGATTTGAGGTCAGTGGATGTGAAAATCATTAACAACGCCGGACAGGAAATATTTAATAAAGAAAAAGTGAAAAGCCGGAATGGCAGCCTCAGTCTGGAATTCGGGCAAATACCTTCCGGAACTTATCAGGTAATACTAACGGCTCCGGAACAGTCTGAAAGGCATCGGTTGGCCCAAAAGAAGAGTTATCATTTGTCAGTATTAAAATTGTAAGGGTATCTGCGTATATGCATTAGTGTTCAAATTCTTATTTAACTCAACTGCTATATCATGAAATATAAACTACTAACTTCTTATCTTCTGTTATGCACTTTAGCATGTTTTGCTCAAAATGCAACGAAGAATGAAATCAATTTATTTGCGGCGAAAACCGGGGCTGTTCCTACTATTGATAGAGCAACTAATGCATTAAGTTTTTTAAGGTTTCCGGCTGGAAAAGCACTGAAATTAAGTGGTGTTACAGCGCAGGAAAAAGCTTTTACTTTTATAAAACAGCATCAGGGCTTATTTAATATACAGCCTGAAAAGGATTCTTATCTGGTTAAAAAAATAAAAAAGACAATTTTGGTTTGGAACACATTGTTTTGCAGCAGTATTTCCAGGGAGTTCCCGTATTCGATGGCACTTTAAAATTCCATTTCAACAAAAGCTCAGACCTTGCGTCCCTCAATGGTAATTTTATAACAGTTGGCAGGCTGAATACTATTCCCTCTTTTTCAAAAGAAGAGGCGGCTGATATTGCCATCAAACTGGTAACACAACAGAAGCTTGGTAAGATCAAAGCACCGCTTTTTGCTAAAAAAACAGAGCTTTATGTTTTTCAAAAAGGATTGGTACAAGGTTATAAAGGCGCCCGGCATCTGGTGTACGAAGTTGAGGTAAGAAATGACAAAGATATCCGGGAGTTTCTCTTCATTGATGCGCACTCAAAAGCAACTGTGGAGCAGTTTGAAGGGATGAGTTACCTGCACCGGGTTTTGTACGATTCAGAACTGGACGACGAATACAAAAAGTGGGAGGAAGGAGATGCTTTTCCGGGCGAACTGGACCAGTCACAACAGGTGGAAGTTATTGCTTCCGGCCATATTTACAATCTGATGAAAAGCGGGTTTGGTGTCAATTCTTACGACGATAAGTACGCGAAGATGGTCATTATTGACAATGATTATAACAATGATATCCACTATGCTGGCTGGAATGGTGTTTCTGCTGGTTTTTTTAGTCCTCCGAGCGATGAAGATGTGGCCCACGAATGGGCACACGCCTACATGGAATACACAGGCGGGGTTATAAATGAGTTCCAATCCGGTAACATCAACGAGTCGTATTCGGAAATATGGGGAGAAACGGTAGATCAGCTGAACGGCTACCTGGATGAGGGAGAAAATAATGCAAAAAGAACCGCTTGTGAAAGCTCAACCCGTTGGGGAATAGGTGAAAGTGCAAATAGTAATAAGGTGTATAAGGATATGTGGAACCCGGCCTGTAAATATCACCCCGGTAAAATGTCTGATGATTTTTATATATGTGCCACACAAACAGAGGATTATGTATATTCCAATACGGGTGTGTTAAACCATGCCTATGCACTGCTTGTAGACGGTGGAACTTATAACGGACAAACGATCAGGGGATTAGGATTCACAAAAGCAGCCCATATTTTCTGGCATGCACAAGCCAATTATATGACACAAACGACTGATTTTGCTGCTCTGGCGGATATGCTGGAAGCTTCCGCAGCTGATCTGGCAGGGATCAATCTCTATAAGCTTTCTACTTCGGATTCGGCACGTGTGTTTTCTGGCAGGATCATTACTGCCAGTGATGTGGCCCAGGTTGCAAAGGTCATTGCCGCGGTAGAACTTCGGAATGAAGACAACTGTCCTTTTAAACCGGTTCTTGAACCAACTGAACCCATTTGTATCGGCGCATATCCGGACCATGCAATTTTTTATGAAGATTTTGAATCCGGGTTGAATGGCTGGTCTGTTTCAAATACCGGATTGTCGGATCAATGGGTACCGCGCAACTGGGTTTTGGATAATACGCCACCGGAAGGGAATACCGGCACAGCCTTTTTTGGTATTACCAAGATAGGCAACTGCATTGGGGATGGTGGCGTTATGAATCTGATCAGTCCCGTTATTACAATTCCGGCTGGTTCCGAAGGGCAATTCAGTATGTCTTTTGATCATTATGTATCGATGTATGACAGTGACGGGGGTAATATAAGTTACAGGATCAATGGTGGTGACTGGATATTGGTGCCGGCTTATTCTTTTACAGCAAACGGTTATAATGAGGTAGTGAATATAAATGATTCCCATAAGAACCCATTGGAAGGGCAGCAAGCTTTTTCAGGGTATGATGTAGGGAAAGTAACCAGCTCCTGGGGCCAAAGCCGTATTGATCTGACATCACTCGGATTAATTTTCGGGCAGACAATCCAGTTCAGATGGAATCTGGGACTTAGTGCCTGTTACACGGGAGGCGAAGGCTGGTTTGTTGACAATGTTAGCGTTTATACCTGTACCATTCCATCGGTGCTGTTTGTTTCTGATAAAACCATTGTGAATGAAAGTGAAGCCGATCTGGCAGATCCTGTATCAGGCGAATGTTTAATTTATGCTGAAAAAATAATTACTGTTAAAATTAACCAGGCTCCTTCCGAACCTGTTACCATTACTTTTAATGAACCAACCGGAACCGCTACACAGGGCCCGACAGGAGATTACACCGTTACTCCGCATTCTTTTGTACTGGAAGATGGGAAATTATCACAGGATGTTGTGATCCGGATTAATAACGATGCTGATGTGGAAGAAGACGAAACTGATACCCTGAGTTATACCATAACAGGAGGCGATGCATTTGCCGATTCCTATAATCAGCAGCATATCCTTACTATACTGGATGACGATTACATTCCGGGCGAAGGTACTATTGAATTACTCTATGAAGATTTTAACGATACAATAATTCCACCTTCCTGGAGAGTCGCCAAACCAAGATATCCGTATACGTGGTCAACCGGCACTTCCGATGATCCCGAGACATACCTCGATCCGGACGGGCATCCATTTATATTTGTCTCCAGCGATAATTACTTACTTCAGCGGGATACGCTTAATACTACCATAGAATCACCTCCTTTTAATACGGTTGGTATGTCGGCCATAAACCTATCATTTATTCAACAATTTACCCATTACGGTGGTAATCAGCTGAGTATGGTCGATGTCTGGGACGGGCATGAATGGCGCAATGTACTTTTGCAAACTTCAAAATCAGAAATGGAAGGAATTGTCACAAAAAATATTTCCATCCCTATTGATTATGCAACACGGGGAATGAAAATCCGCTTTGGTTATGTTGGTTTTTCAAGTGGATACTGGATACTTGACAATATTAAGGTCACGGGCGAAATGGCAACAGAAATAGAAAGTGAAGTTACCCATACACCCGGTGCGCAATATCTTGGCCCATATTCCGAAGCTTATTTTTATGATCCTCTTTCGAAAAACCTGCTTGCCAGAATTAAAAATCTGAGTGAACATGATTATGGCTGTACCACAGTTGCCATAGATCGCGCTGGCGAGGATGAAACGGACTGGCTTGGTGCATATCATGTCACAAAAAAGACATTTAAAGTAACTCCGGCAATTAATAATCCAAACGGTAAATATGAAATCACACTATATTTCAAGGCCTCTGAACTTCCTAATTTTAATGGGTCGCAGATTGCTTCAATGGGTAAAAGTCCCGGTAATATTGGTGCCGAAAATACGACTGCCTCATTTGCGCAGGTTGAAATAAAAAATGCTTTTGAAAAGGATCATGCTTTTACAGCTACTTTTGACACCGGATTTTCAGGTTTTGGTTTATCTGACGCACCTCCGGGTGGCCCGCTGCCTGTTACATTGGTTAGATTTGAGGAAAAAAATACCGCTGAAGGAAATTTATTATTTTGGGAAACAACAGCAGAAGTAAATAACGACTATTTTTCAGTTGAGCGTAGTTCGGATGGCCTCATTTTTTCTCAGGTAGGAAAAGTAACGGGTGCAGGTAATTCCTCAGTTAAAAATAATTACAGATTTACGGATGCAGGTTTCCCAATTGGGATCAGTTATTACAGGCTGAAACAGGTAGACAAAGATGGTAAATTTGTAAACAGCCGGATCATTTCAATTAACGGCAAACTTAATAATGATCTGAAATTCTTCCCAAATCCGGTTCAATCCTTACTGACTTTGGAACTGCCGGATGTTGATTTGAAATATGCAGACGCAAAGATTGTGAATACAGCAGGGCAGGAGGTAACGATAAAAGAGAAGGTAAAAAGCACAAATGGAAGATTTACTCTTGAAATGGGACACTTACCACCCGGTATTTATCAGGTAATCCTATCCGGCAAAAAGAAAAATTATCACGTTTCAGTACTGAAACTATAACAATGCCACGGATACACGAATGGCCACAAATAATTAAATTCGTGAACATTCGTGCATCCGTGGCAAAACTAAAATCCATCAAGTTCTGTGCTGAAACTAAAACAATGCCACGGATACACGGATGGTCACAAACAATTAAATTCGTGAACATCCGTGTATCCGTGGCAAAACTAAAATCCATCACGTTTCAGTACTGAAACTATAAAAATGCCACGGATACACGAATGGCACAAACAATTAAATTCGTGAACATCCGTGTATCCGTGGCAAAACTAAAATCCATCACGTTTCAGTACTGAAACTATAACAATGCCACGGATACACAAATAGCACAAACAATTAAATTCGTGAACATTCGTGCATCCGCGGCAAGACCTTTAAACATTAGCTAACTAAAGGTAAATGCCAGACTAGATTTTGACTCCTAACGTCAGACGTAATACGTTGTTTTTTGTGTTGCTGTCTTTAAAAAAGTCTGTGATTCCCCACTCGTGAGATAAGTCCAGTGTAATCAGGCCGAATTCAAATCCAAGACCTGCGTTCAGGCCATAGGAAAAATCATTGATATTTTTTTTCGAGTACTGGGGAACACTGTTTCTATCCACTGCAAGAACATAATTGGCAACAGCACCCGCTTTTACATTGAATTTGAAAAAACCGCTGTTTGCCTTGGTTAAATATACACCGATCATTACCGGCGCTTTTAGCGAATGTAATCTTGGCCCGTCTAAAAGAGGAGCGTCCGATAAACTGTCTTTGCTTGTGAACCTTACCGATGAATTGAAATAATGCACTCCCGGCTGGATAAAAAATCTTTTCATATGAAAACGGAAATCCAGCCCGGCGTTCCAGCCAGTGCGTCCTTCTGCTTCGTTATCTTTAAAGTTTGCTTCGAAACCGGAAGCATGCACACCCACCATTGGAATTAACCACATACCTGAATTTCTGGCCGGAAGCTCGCCAAACCTGTCTTTTAACGTCAGCCTGTTTTCACGTGCTGATGAACCGGAAGCCGTTCCTGTTTCGACAGCATTCTGCTGCTTCGCTGTGGAATTATGTACAGATTCTGCCGGAGAATTTCCCTTTTGTGTTCCTCTTTGTCTCAGCCAGGCTTTGTAATCCTCATAATCTTCACGGTCTCTTCCTGAATATTGCTGTACAAGCGCAGGCTGAGGTTCCGCATTTTTCGGACGATTATAATCCGCCGGAACAACAATGTTGTTGATAATAATGGTAGGCTGTGACGATTGCTGCGGATAATTCCTGTATGTCGATTCCAATACTTTTTGTGTTACCTCATTGGTCATCGCAGCTCTGTTTGCATCACTTTCCATTGTATTCCCGCCATTTGTAATGGAGCTTTGCGTACTGGTCAAATCAGGTGCAGAATTGTTACTTTTAACAGAACTTGCCTGGATACTTTGCTGAACCGGTTCTACGGATTCATTTTTCTGTGCCGTATCTGCTGGTTGTTTAGCGGCAACAGTTGTAGCAGGAGCCTGGCCTAATTTTGATTCATTTTCAGCTATTTTTTTCTCAGTGATTCAATCTCTTTTTCAATATTAGCTTGGTCGTCAGCCGCTTTTCTTGCATCCTTGGAATCGCGTGCTGCTTCGCGTGCCGCTTTTTTTGCCTCGTCAGCCAATTTTTCATCCTGCGCATTGTTAATTAAAGCACCTGCGGCGGTTTTGTTATTGTCGGCCGATTTCTGAGCGGCTTCTGTTGTTTTTTCAACCTGCGTTGTTTTTTCAGCCAGTTCGTTTTCAAGTTTGGCTAGTTTCGTTTTATCCTCATTGATCTTCTCACTGATCCCGATCGCTTCCTTTTGCTGGTTCAGACTCTGGATAGAATCCTTCGATATCTTTTGCGCGGATAAAGTAAGTGATAAAAACGATATCCCGACTGTATAAAATATTGCCTGCGTTTTCATATTCTTGTTTTCATAAAAATTAAAAATTACTAATTCACCACTGCGTGGATACCGTCATTACGTATAAGAATCATTCCAGCCGTATGATGCGCACGGTTAATACAGAAAGAATAGAAGATCTGCGGTTTTTTTAAAATGATGATGTCGTTCAGCGAAGGATAACAGCAAAAAAAGACTTTCAGCCGTGCCGAAAGTCATATATTATTAAGGTTTGATTAATAGCAGTCAGTAAGGTAATTTAAGATATCCGGCAAGAATATTATAACCAAATGCAGAAAAAGTGAGTACCATCATAATCAATGCAAAAAGCCATAACCCCATAAATACTCCAATTCCCAGATGTAACATCAGCGTCAATATTACCCACAGCGTCCGGGTCTTAGCCGGCCAGACCATAAACGGATAACCAAACTCAATTACCAGTGTTCCCCAGCAAATTAACATTGCCAGCCACGGCCATTGTGCCAGCCATGAAATATCAAAAACAGAAAATTGAGGCTGCATCATGGCCCGCCATATCGCTTCACCATTCCACCACTGCACGCCCTGCATTTTGGATATTCCCGCGTCGAGATAGATAATACATAAATGGATCTGCAATACGCGAATGGATAAATTGGCAATGAAAGACGGGTTTACCGTTTTTTTGCTTAAATACCTGTCTAATGAGAAACTTTTGCCCACCGGCATCCAGACAGCATAAAAAAGACAGATATGAAGCATAGTATCCACGCCATAAAGTGAAAAATATCCGCTGTTAACCGTTAATCCATGCATCAGCCACGCAAGTATGGCTGCTTTCCGTGTTTGCCAGCCCACCAATAATCCGCACAAACCGAGCCCGTAGATGGTGAAGACAGCATAAACACAAAACTTATAAGAAACTCCGAGTGGATAAAGTAAAAGGCACAGCTTGCCCAGGCTTGGCAGCCAAGTATCGGTAGGCGATTCGGAAATTGCCCATTGTATAAAGCCAAAGTTACCGTATAGCTGAAGGAGGTAAGGAGATATAATTATCAGCTGAACCAACCCTATCACGCTGATCGCTATGCGTAAAACAGCCAGCGGATAGGGATTGGCAGGATTGGCGATAAATTTTAACAGGCTGTTTCTAATAAAGAGACCCTGTACAGGTGCTGGTCTTAAAATAAGCGTTTTCATCAATCAGAAATTATTTCTTTTCAAATTTTCCCAGATAGATCGTCTTCCATGCCGGCCGTTTTCCGTTTTGGTAATCTTGCATGGATGGCAGTATATAAGCCTGGGAAACAACGGTTACGTTTTTGGCATTTGCCTGATTTCCCAAAATAAAAGCTGCCCAGGATTGTGCGAGCAGGTCACGTTGCTTTTCACCTCCCATACTGGATGCAATGACAGAATTATAACGAAACCCGATTTCCTTGTTATCTGAAACAAAATCAATAAAAGACGTTTTTCTGTCAAAATCCTCTACCAGGAAACCCGCCCTCAGGTCATTCGCAATGGATGGCGCAAAATAGGCGTAGTCCCGGAAGGAACCTGACAGGTTCAGGTAACTGCGTCCCAGGCTCACCAGGTCATTGGTCGAATTCCTGACTGAACCTGACCAAACAAAAAGCGCAACCGTAACCAGGTGAAAAAAAACCAGGATAATTATTGCGATCTGTTTGCTGGTCAGGTTGTTTTGGGAAAAAGCTTGATTTAAGTCCATTTTCAACAATTTTTATTGCAGCTATTTGATCAGCACATATTGGTTTTTGTCCAGATTCTGCGTGATCTTTTCGATCTGGAATACTACATCGATGGCTTTTGCGCCCGAGCCGGACTCTGTGTGTGAACCCGCACCGCCACCATTACAATTCTGAAAAATTGCCTGAAGATTTCCCGAATCAGAATATTTAATATTCCGTACTGAGGCAATTCTACGAACTTCTGTGATCGGGAAACCTCCATAAGTTTGGGAGCCTACCGTTCTTCGGCGGGAATCGAAAACGGGTAACACAACGCGGTAAGAAGCCGGATCCAAACTTTGTAACAGCCTCTTGATATTCGCAATATCCTCTGGCTGAAAAGTTTTGACAGGTTCCTGTCGTGCAGAAAAATCACTTTTTCTACTTGCTGTTTCTTCCGGTACAATGCTGTCCGTTTGGGAATCACAGCTAAAAATCCCCAATGCAAGCGTGAGAATACAGACACCTGCAAAAGCAAAACGAGATTTTGTTTTCATTACACTTAATTTTTAAAAGTTAAAAGAACAGGCTAATGCCCGGTTAATTGTAATTGCACATTGGTATCAGAAAAAACAGGAGGTAAACCGGTTTGCAGCTGTATTTTATTTTATGGCGGGAAAGAGTAAAAAATTAAGATTTTGTTATTTTTGATTTGTAGCCTTTTTTAAATTTGTTATACAAATTTTGGTTTACCTTCTAAAAAAAACCATACTGATAACATGAATGAAGCGCCGTTCAGTCAGAGTCAGCAGGACCGGCAGTTGATATCTGAAGTGAGTGAAGGAAAATTTAATATGTTGGATCAGTTCTACAAAACGCATAAATCAGGATTTTTAAAATGGGTTTATAAAAGTTATGGCCTTTCGCGCAGTGAAAGTGAAGATATTTACCAGGATGCATTTGAGGTATTGTTCAAAAAAATAACACTTGGTAAGCTCGATAATATTCAGGCCAATCTGAAAAGCTACCTGTTCAGCGTTGGTAAATACATGATTTACAATAAGTTCAAGAAAGGGAAAACGGTCAACCTTACTTCCGATCAGCCGGAAAATGAGCTGAATAAACTGGAAGATGTACAAATGCTGCCTTTGGAAGCCGATGAAGAAGAGCAGCGGCTGGAAGTTGTGGTAAGTTGTAAAAGGGATTTATCGCGATCCTGTCAATCCATTCTGGATATGTTTTATGCTGAAAAAAAATCAATGAAAGAAATCGCGCGTTTGCTTGGCTATAAAAATGAGGATGTCGTAAAAAGTCAGAAAGTCCGTTGTTTATCTGAACTTCGGAAATGCGTGGAAGCACAGCTGAAATGGAGTTAGAAGTAAAAATTTAGTAGTAAACAAGGCCCGGATGCGGTTTAGAAAAAATGAATAAAGAAGAGAAAATCCAGCTGATAGAGGATTATCTTGATGAAAAGCTTAATCCTGAACAACACTTGCTTTTTCAGCAGCAAATGGAAAATGACGCAGCGCTGCTTCAGGACGTGAAAATGCATCAACTGCTCATGAAAGGCATTGTTCTTGAAAAAAGCTTGGCCGCTACAAAGACCATTTGCATGAATTACGCAAAGACACTTCCGTTTTTACCATTGATATTGATTCCAAAAAAACGAAGGAAGTACTGCCGCTATGGCGATGGGGTGGCGCGATTGCTGCTATGATCCTGATTGGTATCAGTTATTTCTGGCTCTCATCATCTTCCGGTCCTGAAAAATTGTTTACCAAATATTACCAGCCTTACCGGGGAAGCGTAGTGGCGTCGGTTGTTCGAGGAGATTCATTACTAAGCACCGAACAGGCTGCTATCCAGGCTTACGACAACCGAAATTACATACAGGCTGTACCGCTTTTAGAAAAAATAACACAGCAGGAAAAAAGCCTGAACTGGCGTTTTTACCTGGGTATTGCTTATCTGGAAACCGGTGATTTGAAAAAAGCCGAAAGCAGCCTGACCGTAGTGGCCCGCGATTCCGGAAGCTTATTTTACAGGCAGGCGCAATGGTACCTTGCATTGGTTTTCCTGAAGCAGAATAATACGGATCAGGCCAAAGAAATTCTTCTGGTTTTAAAAAAACAACCGGGCACTTACGCGGAAAAAGCTAATCTGCTTTTAAAAGAAATATAAATCAGAAACCATTCATTTTTAGTCATTTTCTGGATAATTGAAAAATTATTTGGATTTCCCTGTTTACCTCCTTCTCAATACGATACCAACGTAAAAACCTCTGCAACGTTCAGGAAAGTAAATACAGCCATTATAACAATCAACTTAAACATCTAATAAAATGTCAAATCAAATGAATAATCTAAAAGGAAAAAATCTCACTTTGCCAAAAGCCCCTTTCTTTCCGGTTTTTGATTTTAGCAAAAAGAAACAGGAAAAAAATGACAAAGAGCCTGCTAAATCAAAACGTGGTTCCAATGAGGACTACAGGCGCGACGGAACCGATACGCCTAAACCGCCCGTAAAGGATAAACCAGGCCGCTAAAAATCTGTATTTCAAAACATTACTTATTTAAAAGCCATCTGTAAAATTTGGATGGCTTTTAAAAATTTAACTTCTAATGAGTTTTTCAAAGCCACGAATAATTTTTTGGCTCAGGTTACTGCCAAATAAAATCAGGAATCCTATTAAAGAAAGGAAGCCAATGAGTGGTAATAAAAATACCGGATTGGCGCTTTGAACCGGCCGCATATCGCCCAAAGGGATAAAGGCTCCCCAATAACGCGGATTACAATTCAGTTCATCTTCGTTCTGTAAAAAGTGGCGCTGAGCCAGTTGCATAGACTCATTGACAGGAAGTCCGGATGATAAACCTTCATAAAAATCCTTCATCAGATCCGCGGTGATATTGTCGTCAACCTTCCACAAACTCATGATCAGTGACGGGCATCCTGCATAAGCAAAACCCCGCGCTATACTGTATACACCTTCACCTGTATAAAATTTCCCAATTCCTGTTTCACAGGCACTTAATACAACCAGTCTGGCTTTTAACCTGAGACTGTACAATTCGTGGGCATATAAATAACCATCATCACCTTTACTCCCTGAAAGATTAAAATTGAGCCTGCTTTCATACTGATTTTCTTTTCCTGCGTTGCCATGAATAGCCAGGTGCAGAATGTCATAATCAGAAGCATATTGTTTGAATTTGCTCTCCGTGGCATCTTTTCCTTTTAAAAATTTACCTTTCATTAAGCCGGCAATGGCATCGAGCTCCCGGCCTGATCCCGGAATGTTATTAACCTCTGTCCTGAAATTACTTTGTTCTAAATTCTGAGGTATACTTGAAAAAGCAAACGCCAGTACTTTTGGCTGTATTTTCTTTAACGAACGTAAATTGTGTTTTAGTAATGTAGCCGAATAAGCACTGCTGCTCCTGAACTGGTAAAGTAAATAGGAGAGATCCCGGTAATTGATTTCATGCGAATCAGGAAGCCTGGAAATGAGCGCATTAAATGGCAGATAAGCCAGCGGCCCATCCGGAATGATGATCAGTTCATTGTCCGGATAGGCCGTTAAATTATTGTCGGACCGAAAATCGGCTGGTAAAACGGGTCTGATCAATATGTTAAACAACGTATTGGCTCGTTTAACGTATTGTGTAAAAGCGGTTTGTTCTCCCATTTTATCCGCCGTTCCGGTTGGAACTGTTGTAAAACTCTGAAGGAAATCGTTAAAGATCCGGTTAAAATTCCCGGTACGCCTAATCCGGATTAGCCTTGTTTTTGCATCCGTAATACCCAACGCATAAATGCAACTGTCTCCCCAAAAATACGCCAGCAATTGTTTGGAGCTATTTTTAAGATCTTTCTTAACATCGGGCAATCGTACTGTTTCGTTGGCATACCTGTAATGAAATAAATTAGGGAAATCCCTTTCCAGCACCTTTTCCAGCTTTTCATTTTGCAAAGAAATATCAAGGATTTTCGCCCTGATTTTCTGAACCTGATCTTCATTATATTTGGACTTATTCATTGCTGTTTCCAATTGCTGCTGATAATGATCCATTTGAAACCGCAAAGTTTTTTCAAAGTTGATCACGCTATCGGGAACACCGGTTTCATTCAGTTCTTCTGCTTTTCTTAAATTTTGTAGTAAAATCTGGCTTTTGCTTTTTTCCATAAAGTGAAATGCACAGGTATGAAAATCATCATTTTTTTCTGTTTGGCTTAACAAAAAAACGCAATCCAGTGCCTGTTCGTAAATGACCTTACTATTCTTCGCAAGCAGGAGCCTGGAATTTTCCAAATCATAAATTTGCGCATATTTGTCCATTAGCGTGTCAGTGACCTGGTAACAGGCAAGCGATTGTTCAAGATCAGATAAGTCCTCTTTATCAATCAGATAACGCTGTTTGAATGCCACAGCCTTCTGGCTTAGTATTTCATAGAGGTAATATCTGGTGCCAATCAACGCGACAGTTGGATTTGCATTCAGCTGAATCCGGTTAAAATCAGGAACACCGGCTATAATGGCCTGCTGAAAATAAATAAGTGCCTGATCCGTTTGTTTTTGCAGAAGAAATAAATCTCCGAGATTTTTGTATGCCAGCGCAGTTTTATAATGCTTTTTTCCAAAATGGGCCAGTCTGATTTGCAGGCATTTCTGGTAATAGTAACTGGCTGAATCAAATAGAATAAGCTGCATGCAGATAGTGCCCAGAGATGCATAACTATTGGAAACAACGAGTGAGTCAGCGGTATTTTTATCGGATGATATTTTCAGCGCTTTTCTTAAATAATATTTTGCCTGCTCATACCGTTTTATTTGCTGGTAAGCGCTGCCCAGATCGTTGTAATAATAAGCCAGATTGTTGTGCGTGTTGTTTCTGCTGCTATATTCACGGTTCAGCCTGACTGCCTTTTTTAAATGTAAAATTGTATTGGGAAAATCGGAGCGGGAATTATAAATACCACCCAATATGCTGTATGCCATTTCCAGAGTTTGCGGATCTTTAAGCTTTTGCGCAGCCAGCAAATATTGATTGGCATACAAAAGTGCTTTATCCGGATCCCCTTTTAAGCGGTTAATTGCCGCAAGATCATAATACAAGCCGGCTATTTCGGCCAGATCTTTATCCGGGAATTTTTCCGTGATCGACAAAACAGTATCCAGGCATGCTTCTGCCTTGGCATAATTGAAAAGCAGATACTGATATACCTGTGCGATCTGCTGGTAACTGTCAGCCACCAGTTTGCTGTCTTGTCCAAACAAATAATGCCTGATTTTTAAAGCCTTATAGTGGGCTTCCAGTGCTTTTTCGGGTTCTTCTTTTGTATAATAATATTCTCCGAGATAGTAATAAGTATTGCCCGTAAATCTGTGGTTCGGCCCTAATTTTGCAGTCCCGAATTCTAGGGCTTCCTGTAAAGCTTCAAACGCAGGTTCAAGGCGATTACTCCTGATTCCGGTATTTCCAACCGTGTTCAGTGCCCACACATAACCTTTTTTGTTACCTGTCTTTTTATAATAACTGACAGCCTTCCGGTAATGGTAGAAAGCGCTGTCGAAGTTACCGGCACTGCGTAATGAATCGGCAAGGTGGAGATAAGCGTCTTTGAAGGGAGGTTCCACAACAGGTATTAACGGCGGAATATTGTTTTTTGCCAAATGAAAGCTGTCCTTTCGGTAATTAATATAGCAAAGAGAAAAAAGGATCAGAGTAAATAAACCTGTGGCCAGCCAAACAAAATTGCTATATTTTTTCATAAAATATCTGATAAGAATATTTATAAAAACAGCTGCAAAAGTAATATTTATGATAGGGATCGGCAAGAAGCACTTATTTAACGTAGCAGGCTAAACGAAAAATGCGGAGATGTTAACTATATAAATAAAGTACTTTTACTAAAGCAATGTCCGTTTGGTTTGCCAATTTGGACGTCTTATTAAAATACCAAATAAGGGCAATGATTTATTAGCCATTTTTGTTACTCGCTTGTGCCAAAATAGCAACTCATGATCAAATTTACTCATAAAGGGCTTTCCCTGAAAATTACAATTCGTTACGCATACTTCATCTTAATCTTATCTTGTTTTTTTACTAATTCTGCCACAAGCGGTCCTTTGGGTGGATTACTACTTAAAGGAGGTAATAAAAGCGATAATAAAGTTCTCAACCATAGCAATTACAAAACTGTATTGGCAGATGGCTGTTCACCAGTGAGTACTCTACCTTGCTCGGATTTGCAGGTCGGCCTTCCTTATACATTAACATTTACTGATCCAGTTGCCAACACGTTGCCGGATAAAAACGGTGCAGGAACCGGTTTTACAACAGTTAATACTTATTCAGGAACCAGGTTATCGGCTGACGGACAGCCTGCTAATACGAGTGTACCAGGTTATGAGCCATCGAAAATTACGTTAACCGGCGGTCGTTTGCAGTTAGTCACTAATAAAGGCATAGATTTCCAGACCAATAACAATCAGATCAACTTACTTGGTGTCAAAACCGCCGCAGTCAAAAACCTGCAGATGGAAGTAAAAGTGATCAATCCTGTTAACAAAGCTCAATCACAACAGGCCGGTCTTTGGTACGGCCTTCATGATAAAACGTTTATTAAGCTTGGTATTAGTGCCAATAAAGTAGAGTTAAGAAAAGAACGTAACGACATCAGCAGTACCACGGCGGGAACTTCTAATCCCGATCAGCGCATTACGGCAGTTGTAAGCGGACTCAACTCCAAAACGGTACAGCTCAGAATGGTGATCGATTCGGTTGCCGGAACTGTAAACGGATTTTATTCAATTGATGGTGGTACTACTTTTATCAATGTAGGAACCGGATATTCTGCAACCGGGCTTGATATCAGTGCAATGAATATTACCGGTGGAAATTCCTATGCTGGGATTTTTGCAACTTACCGCAATGGCACTGTAATAGATACCTATACTTTTGATGACTTTGCAGTAAAAGATTTAACGGTTGTTGCACCCTCATTCCAAACAGTTAATATCAGTTTCAGGCCGCAAAGCAGTGCAGCACTTTCAGGATATACATCTGATAATGGCCTTGCTTTTGACGCTTCCCGTAAATTTGGCTGGATCAGCCCGACTACCAAACTTCCTGTTGACCTTAAAGCCAATATGCGCCAACGCACCGGAACGGCTGATGCAAGGCAACTTTCACACGTTGAAATGCAAAACAATACAGGCGGACAGGTACCAGGAAGCTGGGAATATGTAGTTCCCAATGGTTCTTACCGGGTTACGGTCAGTGCAGGAGATTTTAATTTTATCGACAGCGATCATCAGGTAAATGTAGAAGGCCTTCCCACGATCACCGATTTTATTGCCACTATGGCTGGTAAATTTCGTATTTCGACAGCAACTGTAACTGTTAGCGATGGCAAATTAACTGTTGATGCGGCGGGAGGAGACCATACCAAAATCAATTTTATTAATATCAGCCAGGCAACCGCTATAACAGACGCATCAGCACCGACTGCTGGTGCAAGATTTGTAGGTACGCTTAAATCTGCAAATATTTATTCAAATCAGGTACAGGTTTTGCTTACTGCTTCGGACGTTGGTGCTTCTGGCCTTGCTTCTTTACAGTATTCGATTAATAACGGAACATATATAAATTATACTGCTCCATTTACCCTCACTGCTTCTGGCGCTTACGCGTTGAAAGTTAAAGCGGTTGATGGCAATAACAATACTACAACAACGGGTACTTATAATTTCAGCGTTGTTGGTTCGGTAAGTTTGGCTGGTATGGTTCTGAAAAATATGAACCTCTTTCCGGCTGACGACCAGCTTGTTTTTTCCTATATTAATACTCCATGGAGAAGGACATCACCTGTAACGACTGAATATAACGCAAACCATGATAAAGTAACGCTGCGGATTAACAGCACTGGAAATGAAAACCTGACAGTGCGGAACCTGACCTTGTCGAATTCTTCAGCTTGGAAAATTTTATCGGTAAATGGAAATACTTCGCCAAGCCTGCCAATCACAATTAATGCAGGAGCTTATGCTGACGTAACAGTTCAGTTTATGGCAAGGAACTTTACAGCCCGGATTGTAACTTTCAGCGATACCCTTACTATTGTCAGCAATGACGCAACTTCTCCTGCTAAAAAAGTGATGCTGCGCGGTATATGGCAAAGACAGGGAGAGGGTAACTACGAGCCTTATGCACAGGAAATTATCAGTGCATTCGGATTCAAATCCATAGTTGGTTACAATGCCAACGACGGTACGGTAAAAGGTAAAACGATCATGCCAAATTCCAGCGAAATAGCAGCTGCTTATTTTGTAAAAGCGGATAACAGCAAACCTGTAACGGTGTATCAGATGGCTTCTTACCATGGATGCTGCTCTACTGCACTGGTTGATACCATTAAATATGTTGCCAAGGGCTCAACTGTTGTACAGTCATTGTTCGCACATAATTACCTCGATTCCCAATCATTGTTACCCCGTTTGCTCAGTTCGTCGACTGCACCGGCAATGGGGACTTTTAATCCGACTGGTGCTTTCCGCCTGGCTATCAATACTTCATCATCGGACAGAACCCAGAATTATGGCAAGCTGATCGGTTTGAGGATATTGAAAGTAGTTGACAGTGAAGGAAATATCGTACCAAATGCCTATTTTATCAATGTAGATTATCTGGGTAATACTTACACCAATTATGATTACCAGGATGGTATTTATTATATAGAAAATATCAAGCCAGAAACAGTTGCGGCAATTAGTTCTGACCTGACTGCTGCATCTGAAGCGAATCTGAGAGTTGCCGAAGAAGAAACACCTATTGGTAAAATACTGGTTTATCCTAATCCAAGCTCAGGAAATGACATTTTGCTGACTGCCACTGATTTTGGAACAAATGAAGAAATAACAATTTCGGTCACTTCAAATATGTCGGACAGGAAATTGCATTCTGAAAAGTTTGTAACAGACCAATCGGGAAGTGCCAGTTTAAAATTAAAACTTAAAAATCGCCTGAGCAGAGGTATTTACATTCTGAATACGGAGTCCAAATCAGGCATAGTTCGCTCCCGACTGCTGGTGGAATAATTTCTGCCGCTCACTAACGAGCCATTAAAATCTAATAACCACGTACGACCATAAATTTTAATTTTGTTTGTAGCCGGGTGTTTTGAATTGATTCCTAATCGGGTCATTTCAGAATATCCGGCTATTTCAATTTTATTTCGTCCGGCAATGATTTTTACTTTTTTTATTTAAAATTAACCTACCTTTCATTTATAACACAAGGTTAATCAGCTCAACAATTCTCATGTCACTCACTCATTTCAATTCCAAAGTAAATATTGTGCAAAATTTACGCACCAGGTATGTAACTGCCTTACCCACCGGATAATAAGGATTTCAAAAACACTTGGCGTTTTATAATTAAGTACTTATTTTTATTTATGCCCGTAAAATATAATGAGCGGTAACAATTGCATGCTGCGAAGCTATAAGCTAAAAATTGGCCATTAAATTTTATTTCCCGGTTGTAAAAAAGTATGTAATTGGAACAGTTTTTACAACTAATTTGAAGTTAACGTTATACAGGAACCTTCACACTAAACTTATGAAATGGAAAATATTTACCCTCTTACTTCTTATATGCAACGCGGCTTCTTTTGCCGGAGATATTGCTAAAGATGAGATTAATGCGTTTGCTGCCAAGACCGGCGCCGTTCCTACCATTGATAAAGCAACTAATTCATTAAGCTTTTTACGGTTTCCAGTCGGACGATCCTTACAGCTTACGGGTGCTACACCGGAGGAAAAAACCCGTTTCTTTCTGAAAAAAAATGCAGGATTGTTTGGCCTTCATCCAGACAGGGATACCTATGTCACGAAAGCAAGCAAAAAGGATGGCTATGGGCTGGAGCACGTGGAGGTACAGCAATATTTTCAGGGTGTACCGGTTTTTGAAGGTATTTTAAAATTTCATTTTGGTAAAAGTGCCGGGCTTTCCTCCCTGAACGGCAATTTTATACCAGTCACTAAACTGAACACTATTCCCGCTGTTTCTATGAAAGAAGCGGCTGATGAGGCGATCAGGCTGGTGACCGGGCAAAGGCATGCCAATTTTAAAATCCCTTTGAAAGTGATCAAATCTACTTTGTACGTATTTCAGAAGGGCCTGGCGCAAGGTTATCAGGGCGTCAAGTATCTGGTGTACGAAATCGAAGTACGTAACGATGCAGATATTCGTGAGTTTTTATACATAGATGCACACTCAAAAGCCCTGATTGAACAATTTACAGGTATGCATCAGATCCATCGCACGTTATACGAAGAAGATACTGAACCCGGAAACAAAACGTGGGAAGAAGGCGACCCGCTGCCGGGAACGCTGGATGAGTGGCAGGAATCGGAGGTGAAATCTGCCGGGCACATTTATAATTTAATGAAAAATGCATTTGGCCATACTTCCTATAATAATGGGGATGCACCAATGATTACCATTAATAACAGTCCGAATATTGATTGTCCGGATGCAAACTGGAACGGCGTTGTAACAAATTTTTGTACAGGTATCGCTTCCGATGACATTGTAGCTCATGAATGGGCACATGCTTACACCGAGTACACAAGCGGACTGGTATATGCATGGCAGCCGGGTGCGATCAACGAATCCTATTCCGACATCTGGGGCGAAACGGTTGATCAGCTCAATCGTTTCATGGACGAAGATGAAAGCAGCGAATTAAGAACCGATTGCGGAAGTTCGGCCCGATGGGAAGTAGGTGAAAAATCATTTGAATTTGAAGCAAGCGGGCGGGATATGTGGAACCCTAACTGCAAATCGGCTCCTGGGAAAATTACTGACCCTTTATACTGGTGTGCTTCGACAAGGGATGGCGGTGTACATGTCAACTCCGGTGTCCTGAACCATGCATATGCGTTGCTCGTCGATGGAGGGCAATATAACGGACAAACTATCAGAGGGCTCGGACTCACCAAAGCTGCCCATATTTTCTGGCATGCACAGGCGAATTATATGACGAAAACTACCGATTTTGCCGCGCAGGCTGATATCCTGGAAGCCTCATTGGCTGATCTGATGGGGGTAGGTCTTAATAGACTGTCTACTGATTTAATTCCCGGCGGATTATCCGGGGAAGTGATTACTGCCGATGATGCACGCGAATTGTCCAAAGTAATTGCAGCGGTTGAATTGAGAACCAATAATAATTGCAATTTTCAGACTATACTTCAACCTCTGGCTGCCATTTGCATCGGTGGATCACGTACAAATTCTTTTTTTATGAAGATTTTGAAGCCGGAATGGCAAATTGGAAAGTGGGAAATGCGGGTAGTAAAGGCACTTGGACACCCCGTAACTGGGTGCTGGATGCTACCGCTCCCGGAGGAAGAACCGGCAACGTTGTTTATGGAGTTGATTATACCGGAGGAGATTGCGGTGTTGATTTTCAAAACGGCGTTATAAGCCTGGAAAGTCCGGTTATTATGATCCCGCCTGGTGCTTCCGGCCCATTTAGTATGGCGTTTGATCATTTTATAGCGATTGAAGCACCGTACGATGGAGGAAATATTAAGTTCAGGATCAATAACGGCGAATGGGCTCTGCTGCCAGCTTCGGCCTTTATTGCAAATGGATACAACAGAACTATAAACAATACTAACCAGGAAGGGGCAAATCCGTTACAGGGCCAGCCGACCTTTTCAGGAATTGATGAGGGGGCGGTTGTCAGCAGCTGGGGACAAAGCCGTGTGGATCTTTCTTCGCTGGGGTTAGAAGCCGGACAAAACATACAGTTTCGCTGGGATCTGGGTACTGATGGTTGTGTAGGTTTGGATGGCTGGTATATTGATGACGTACGCGTTTATTCATGTTCTTTGCCAACAGTTCAGTTTGTTACAAATTCGACCTCGATTAACGAAGGTGAAGCGGATACAACTGAGGCCGGATCAAACGAATGCCTCAGGTATGTTCAAAAAACAGTTACGGTTAAAATTAACAAAGCCCCGTCTGCACCTGTTACAGTAACCTTCAATCCACCAACCGGTACTGCAACCGAAGGCGTTACGGCTGATTACAGTTTTGCACCTGCATCCTTTGTTCTGCAGGAAGGTGCGTTGTCACAGGATGTAGAAATCCGTATATACAACGATGCGTACGTGGAAGGAAATGAAACTGTGGTATTGTCATATAACTTGTCGACAACAGGCGATGCCAAACCGGAATCTTACAATCAGGAACATAAACTCACTATAACGGATAATGATTTTCTGCCAGGCTCTACAAAGACAGAAATGATGTTTGAAGATTTTAATCTGGGTTTGCTGCCGGCTGACTGGTTTATCATTGGTGAAGAATCTTTTCCGGATTCATGGGGTGTAGTACAAAATCCTGACGTTTCCCTGGATCCGGGAGGAAGCCCGCTTCTCATGATCGACAGTTATGCAGCTGGTCGTGTGGCTATGGATAAGGTGGTGGAATCGGGTACTTTTAATACCGTTGGCATGTCCAGCATCAAGCTTTCTTTTATTGAGTTCTTCTATGTTTATCCTTCGGGTTTCAGGGAAAAAGGAATGGTAGATGTCTGGGATGGAAGCCACTGGCACAATCTGCTCACCCAATCCCAATCTACCGGTACATCGGGCTCGTGGGATGAGCCGGCGGTTAGAAACATAACTATACCTGTGACTTATGCTAATCCGGCTATGAAAATCCGTTTCAGGTACATTGCCAACAACGATTACTGGTGGGCTGTTGACAATATCAAAATTACGGCGGAAAATTCAACCCAGGTAGAAAGTAAAATAACTGCTGTTCCGGATGCACAGTATCTCGGGCCTCATGGTACGGCATATTTTTATGATCCGGATACTAAAAATTTAATGGCTCAGATCCATAATCTGACGGATCATGATTATGGCTGCACCACAGTTGCCATTGACAGGATAGGGCAGGATACAACGAAGTGGATCGGTTCCTATCACATTACAAATAAGACATTTAAGGTGACACCAACCTATAATAATCCATCGGGTAATTACGAAATCACACTTTATTACAAAGCATCAGAGCTGCCGAAATTTAATGGTACATTGATCAGGTCAATGGGGAAAAGCCTGGGGGGAATTACTACCAGCAACAATCCGGCTTCTTCCGTTGCAGAATCGGTCGTAAGCAATCAGTTTGGTTCGGATTATTCCTTTACCTCTATTTTTCATTCCGGTTTTTCAGGATTCGGACTTTCTGATGCACCGCCCAACGGGCCGCTTCCGGTAACGCTTGTAAGCTTTGAAGGCAAACACAGTACAGAAGGAAATCTCCTTACATGGACGACTACATCCGAAGTAAACAATGACTATTTTGTAATAGAGCGCAGTAAGAACGGGCGGGATTTCAAACTGGCAGGCAGGGTGGAAGGTGTTGGTAATTCAGCTGCTGAAAATCATTACAAATTTACAGATACAGGATTTCCGGAAGGCATCAGCTATTACCGTCTGAAACAAGTTGATTCTGATGGCACTTTTACTTACAGCCGAATTATTTTTATTGATGCTCTATCCGGTTATGAACTGAAATTTTTCCCGAACCCTGTACAATCGGTACTGACGATAGAATTGCCTGATAATGAAACCAAAGCAGTGAATATAAGGGTAATCAACTCAGCTGGGCAGGAAGTTTTTGCCAAACAAAATGTAAAGAGCAAAAATGGCAGCCTAAAATTAGATATGCATGATTTCCCTTCTGGTATTTATAAGGTCATTTTATCAGAAAAGCAGGAAATTGGTGAAAAGAAAGATTTCCATTTATCTGTTTTTAAATTATAGATATATTGTTGCGTACCCGTGGTATGCTGTGATCAACGAATAAACATTTTATCTTCTTTGGCATATTCACGTGCAATTCCTTCCATCAGATCGGCGGTTTGTATTTCGTTGCTTTTATTAGAAATTGCGACTAGTGAAGCATAGGCCATGATATTGGTAATATTGGCGCCGCTCAGTTCGTACTGCCGTGCAATGAATTCCAGAGCGTTTGATTCTGCCAGTTTCGCTTGTTTTGGCAAACTATTGTTCCAAAGCTGGATACGTTCGGAAAAAGATGGCACGGGGAAATAAATAATTGAGTTGAACCTGCGCAAAAAGGCAGTGTCAATATTATGCTTAAAATTAGAAGCTAGAATTACCAATCCTGAAAAATCTTCCAGACGTTGTAAAAGATAACTTACCTCCTGGTTGGCATGGCGGTCGTGGGAGGATTGAACGGTAGTTCGTTTACCAAAAAGCGCATCTGCTTCATCGAAAAATAATATCCAGTCTTTGTGTTCGGCTTTGATAAAAATCTTTTCCAGGTTTTTTTCTGTTTCACCAATATATTTTGAAACAACCTGCGACAGGTCGATCCTGTAAACCGGCTTACCGAATTCTTTGCCGAAGAGTGTGGCCGTCAGTGTTTTTCCTGTACCCGGCGGTCCGTAAAACAAGGTTTTGAAACCAGGTTTAAGGCGGTGATGCATTTCCCAATCCTGCATCAGTTCGTGTTGATGTGCGAGCCACATGCGAACAAATTCAATCTGAACGTGGGTTTCTGCTGACACTACCAGATCTGTCCATTGCATCGTTGTATGCAGTGAGCGGGCCGGGAATTCGGGCCCGAAACGTGGCAATACATGCTGGCCAGTCAGCAACAGTTGCACAAATTCATCATTCAGTACCAGCCTGCCGCTCATGCGTGGTTCGCCTTCTTTTACCGATTCAAGATATAAGATTTGCTCATGATGAAACCAGTGCTGCTCCGAGAAAAACTGCTGTACTTCAATACGAATTTGTACATTATTGCCTGCAAGCACAAACTGTATAGTTTCGCCCGTCGGTAAAGTTCCCCTGTGATTCGAACCTTTCACTCCGCCAAATTCAGGTAATTCTCCACCCTGCGGCAGAAATTCCTGAATGATCGTATCGTAGAAATTGGGTAACGCGTGTGGTACCAAAGCCATAAGCAATATCAGTGCCTCCGCATCAGTAGTTGATTTTCCCAGTTCTTTACTGAACAGTCCTGCAAAAGAAAAGCTTGTCTCCGCATTTTTGTCCAATTCCCGTCCAAAATGAAGCAGAAGTAGCTGACGTAAAAGTGTCTGGAGTTTTGGGAGGGATTGGAGCATAAATCAACTTCTAAGTCAGATTGTAAAAAATAAAAAATGTTTTATTTCCTTCTTATTGGATATCAGGCATAGCCGGAGTATACAGAACGGGCCGGTCCATATCCCTAGCAATTTCAACCGACCAGATGTAAGGAGTATATTCACTTCCCCAGCTTCCGTGAAAATGTTGTAAATAATACAAGGCAGGTAATCCCAGTAATTCCCATCTGCCGGCATCACTCACACCGGCACCATAATGATCAAAAATACGATAAACGACCGAAATGCCCGTTGGAGTTTGTACTACCGATGCTTCCAGCCTTACATATCCGCCCAGTACAGCCCAAACGAAATACTGGTCGTTGAGGTATCCGGGTTCATTAGAGTTAATATAACTGTCACCATCAAACCCACAAAGGGATCCGCCATGTGCATCAATATAGGCTAAAATGGCTGATTCAAACGAATCAGCAAAAGAAATGAAGGCACTTTCACGGCCAACAATCGCCGACATATCAGTGTTTGGATCAAAATTCATCCGCGATCCGTCACCAGAAATGAAATGATTGTAGAGCGCATTATCGTCTTCCGTCGCATAACCGGATGTACCCGTAAAAAATCCAACATTATAATCAATCAGGGCACCGGTTTCACCACCGACATAGTCGTAAGCAACTATAATGGATGTACGTTCACCGCTATGATGCGCCTTATCCAGGTCATGATCAGAATCATTTGTTTCATCATGGCCGTCAGAATAATTCATAAACAGGCAAAGTGAAGGAGAAGGCTCCGGTTCTGTTCCTGGTTCGGGTTCAGGAGCATGTGGCCGTACAATGGCAACACTCCGGTTAATACTTCTGCCTCCTTCAATAGGGCCGTGACTAAATACAGCAAGGCGTGCCGTGACTCCCCGCCGGTTCAGTACATCCTGAATTACCTCCTGAGCCCGAAGTGCCCTTGCGCATGATAAGTTCAGATTAAAATCAATGTCTCCCTCTTCGCTGGCTAATCCGTGGATTTCAACAAGTTCATTTGGTAAAATCGATTCCGCGTCGACACGCAGATCAAGCTCATTTCCTGTGGCGAAATTATCACAGGAAACATCAAACAAATAACGTGGCCTTTCAGGAACAGGCATGGAATTTCCAATACAACCGGCAGGACTGCCTATTTCCCTGGCTCCGCAGCTCCTCTGGATTTTTCTTTGTGAGGCGCCCTGCTGTACTACATGTGTAAGTTCATGGGCAAGCAAATATTTTCCTTCATTTGTATGTGGTGCATATTCACCGTTATTGAAAACAACGTGGTTTCCGGATGTATAAGCTTTTGCCTGAATGGCCGATGCAGATTCTGCCGCCTGACTACCGGTATGAACCCTTACATCAGCAAAATTATGACCAAAACGGCTTTCCATAAAATTGCGGGTACTTGTATCAAGGCTATTACCGCCACCCGAATTGATTACGTCATTTACAATTCCCGGAGCAGCTTCACCAGCCATATCGCCGGCACCTTTTTTCTGTAAATGTTTTTCCTCTTCCTCACAGGCAGCACATTTTCGCGAAATCATTCCGGCTGTTTGAGACATAACCGGCTGCTGACTGCTATCGGACATACGCATCACTTTATCAGCCACAGCATCGGCTTCCCGTTCATATATATCATTCGGTGAGCCAATGGTAAGCTTCGGCTGTATGAGAGGCGAGAAGAAAGAAGACTTAGACCTGTTTACAGATAAAGTTTGTTTGGATGATTCCGGCGATAATTTGTTTTGAGCTAATGATTTCATGGATCTAATTGAATTAACTCTTTGCAAAAAGTAACTAAAATATCCTGTCCCTTACAAAGGCCATTTAACCGGGCCGTTCGCTCCTCCCTGAAATGGAAGCTGATCTTCAAGTACAGGTGTGCAAGTGGGAATATTTATAGACCACAATAATTTTAGGAATTCAGAGATTCGTTTCAGATTTTCTTCCTCTTCAAACCTGCCTTCCAAATCTATGTATATTAGTTTGTACCTGAAGCGGTCGCAATCTTCATCAGTTTTATTGTATGATGAATTTCTGCTTAGACTGATTAAGAATTTTTCGGATGGGTCATAGGAAAAAAGATCAATACCCGGCAGATAGTAATCTGGATAGTTTTTTCCGATCCATTTTTCCAGGACCGGGGAAAATAAGTTAACCTGTTGTTTTATAAACGAGTCAGTATCAAAATATACATCGGTTGTAATCATTTCTATTTTACAGGTTGGGACGATGATGATTGTAAAGTTATAAAAGGGGTGGAATCAAAACCACTGTTTTTAGCTATCACACTAAAATCAAGATCAGGGATACTGAATTGTTTTTTCAGCGCTGCATTCAACAAAGCTAACTCGGGGAAATAATCGGAGCTCATATTTGCCTTACCCGTAACGATCCCGTTACCGAATGTGTGAGCAACAGAATTGAATTCTCTTTCATCGATTGCCCTTAATTTATCCGCGTTCATTCTTGCGGCAATCTTGATAATCTCTTCATTGCTCATGCTGTTCAAATCAATATTTCCCTTGGATTTGTCTTTGTATTTTACCTTATTATTAAATATGGAGCCAAGCTTTTTGTTATATTCAGTCGCTTCCATCATGATAGCCAGGTCATAATCCCACGTTTTCGGATTTTCGGCTGTTGGAGTTTTAGGCTTGGCAATTCCCATTGTTGCACTTCCCTGTAGACGGATTTCGGCATCTTTTAAACCCTGGACTCCATGGACACCATCAACTACCGCAGCGGAAAATTGAGTGAAATCTCTTTGTACATCGTCGAGCTTACTGCCTTTGGAACCTATAAATCCTTGTGGAATAACGAGTGTTTTGCCAAAGAATTTTCCCTCTATCATAACATCAATGACCCGTTTGACTTTTCCGTCGATAATCATTACATCGTTAAGTGCACCTCTTTCCTTTGAACCAAGATAGCAAACCACGTCAATTGCTTTTTCAAAATCTTTCTCACCGGATAAAGCTTCCACAACCATTGTACGGTAAACTGTGGAGCTTTCAAGCAGTGTTTCAACACCCGCTTCCACGTTTTCTTTGCTATACATAGCAGTTGATTTTTCTACTAACAGCTCTTTTTTAAATCCTTTTGTAATGACCTCTTCAAGTGTGGTACTGCCTAATGCCCTTCCCTGAAGTGTTTTGATACTCGAATGCAAGAGAACTACATTGATAACACCTAAGCCCACATTTTTTACAACAGCCCAATAGAAGGTGGCTTCATCTATGCGTCCTTCTTCCAGTGCTTTTGATAATCCGGAAAGCTCATCCACTCCTTTGCCTGATGTTACCAGAATTGCAGAAACGTTGGCCGCTGCATCCAGTTTGGCAACCCATTGTGTGTTAGCCGTTACATCCATCAGCACATAAAGATTTTTGTATTGCCTCAATGAAGCAATTCCACGCAATCCTCTTATAACAGGAAGTACCGAAACTGCTACATCTATTGCCAGTTCACCCCACCTTGCAGCTGTGACAGGGGCTCCATCTGCATAATCCTGCCCAATTTTTACAGATGCTCCCACAACAGTGGCAATAGCAGCAATGTCGCCCAACAAAGCAGCTGCACCACCGAAACTTGCCGCCGCTGCGCCTTCTGCAAACAAACCTACACCAGTTAGAGCCAGCGCAATCAAGCCAACAATTGCGGCCGCAGTCAAAATAACACCGCCTAATGTCCAGGGATGGCTTACTCTTACCACTCCGCCTTCACCAATAACCGTTTGATAATGTATGTAACCGGTACCAATACCTTCATCCTTGGTCAATAAATCAAAAACTTCCTGAGGTGGTGCAAATTCACCTGGATTTTTTGATTGTGTACGCTTAAAATCATTCAGTTTTCCCGGCTGGGTAAGGGTTGTGAAATTATAAATTACCCAGTCATCACCTACTTCCTGATAATATAAATCGAGTGGAATGCCCTTAATTTCGCTGCCTACCATGAGTGATGTACCATTTTCATTGGTAACATTACCCAGATCGGGATAATAGATGGCCTTTATTTTTTGTAACGGAGTTTTCTCTTTGGAAAGTGTGTCTTTTAACTGCTTGTCATAGGATAATTGGTAGCCGTACGCCTGAAGTTTTCGTTTTGTATCCTTATTTGCATTTTTATTATTAATTAACTGGTCCTCAACCCATAGGAAAAAGCTGCTGCGTAATAATGTAACGGCTGAATTATAATTGCCGGATAATATCAATGCCCTTACATCTTCAAATGGTTGTTTTACAGCTTTTACTGAGGATTGTGCCCTGGCTAAAGGCCCAACTCCTACACTTTTGTCCGATTGAGCTCCTGTGTATTTGTTTGTAATCTTGCTCGTAATAGTCCCGCCTGCCGGCCCAACACCATTAGCATTTACATCAGACGATTCATCACCTTTACCGCCTATCTCCGCAAGTAAGGAAGTAATAAATGCGTCCGATTTATCTTTAATCCATTGCTTGGCAGTATCATCTCCTTTTGCCGCATCTTCACTGTAAGCTGCCACGCCATAGGCCACTTCCATCCACTGCGCATAAATATTTGAGCCGGAAATATTTTCCTTCACTGCAAGCATTACGATCAGGCTCATTTCGTTGAGCAGATCATTAATTTCATGCTTTGGCAACTGCATTTCCTGTAATTTGAAAAATGCATTTTTTGCGGATTCAATGCGGAAACTTTCAACAGATCTTTTACCAAATCCATATTGCCATACACCATCTTTCAATACAAAACCAACCTTTACGGCAGGCATTGCAGATGATGGCTCGTCTGTGCTGGTATCAATGGGATATATATTGAGGCCATGTGCTGAATCAGACGAAACATAGTTATCCTTTTTTAATGGGTTAATCTCGTAGGTAACCATAAAGCCGGTGTTGGAATAGGGAGGCAAAAAACGATAGGAAACTGATCCGTTTGTTTCTTTCCATTTCTCAATGTCCAGTTCCTCGAAACTTACAGGTATAGGCAGTGTCAGTTCTCTTGCCGGGTGAGATTGTATTCCCTTATCACTATCTGATTTGCTGGCACCAATGGAGCATAATACAGTGTCTTCGTCATCCGGGTTTTTAATTATATGTAAAGTGAAATTCACATCATTAGCTGGGCCAACCTTAAAATCGAACCTGAAAGTTCCTCCCTGCTTGCTATGTTCGCCTTTTTCTTCAATGATCTTTTTGCTCAAAGCGTCATCAAAAGATGATGGTACTCCCAGGTCAAATGCTTGTGCACCTGTTATATCGATATTTTTGAATTCAATATCTTTATCAAGCTTCATCCCCTTTAAACGGTAGGTACCGGGAGTATGCTCAGGAATAATAATAATCCGGTAACCGGACATCTTATCTGCTTTATCTTTTTCATAGCCAACAATAATCATTTCGAGAGGATGGGTTCCATCAGTAATACCAGCTCCCGCATACATCGCATTGCTAACGTCAATACTATCCGGAGTTAGTGTTAATGTTTGTGTTTTAGTACCTGCAATGTGCCTGAAGGTTAGTGATACCGCATTTCCATTTGCTTTAATCGATGTATGTAATTCATGCGTAGAAAAGCTGCCATTCATATCCAGGTCAATTTCTACTCCATCTTTTAGAAAGGGATATTTCGCCGTTGTTTTTTTTACCGGCGCTGCTGCGGCAGGTTGTGGTGTTGGGACTGCCGGGTTTGAAATATAGGAATTAAGTACCCATGCTATTTCATAATCTGGACTGCCAGGTGGTTTAAGGCATACAGCACGCCAGTACTTTTGGTGAAATTGTCCGACTTCGACCGGAGTTCCGGCTATGAGTGCAAGAGAATGACCATTATTTCCCTGGATTTTTTTGCCTCTCTTTGACGTGCTGCCAGGAATTTCCGAATAATATGCGCGTGGAACACCGTTATGCTGATCTTCCGTTTCATCATTTATTACACCGCTGAAACTGAAAATAAAATCTTTGCCGCATTCATTGGAATACCGCTGTATTGATTTTCTTTCAAGACTTCCCGATTGCTGCACTGTATGGACCAGCTCATGGGCCAGCAGCTGTTTTCCCGAATCACTTTCGGCATTGTATTTACCCTGGTTAAAAAAAACATCATTACCCACTGTAAATGCCTGGGCATTAAGTTCCTGTGAAAGTTGTACAGCTTTGGAATCCGTATGTATCCTGACGGCTGAAAAGTTATTTCCAAAACGCGTTTCCATGAAATTACGTGTACTTTGGTCTATCGGACTGCCACCGCCTTTCGCCGATTCTATCTGTCCTGAAATAACATCACTGGCAATTCCACCACCATCATTTCCCCTTTTCTGAATAACCGGAGTAATATCATCATTGATAGATTTTTTCTGAATATGTTTTTCTTCTTCTTCGCAAGCCGCACATTTCCGGGAAATCAAATCCTGTACAGGACTTGATTTTAAGGTTAAACCTGTGTCAGTCATCCGCATTACCTTATCTGCTATATTATCCGCTTCCTGTTCATACACATCATTTGGTGAACCAATGGTGAGTTTCGGCTGAAAGAAAAATGACCGCCTGGCATTACTGTTTTTAGATGCGGAAGATTTTGAAATGTGCTCGGATTCTGACATTTGATGAGTTTATACCAATGGCTCAATAGAAAAAACATCCAGTTTACTGGTCCTGAAATTACGTACTCTTTTCAGTACTGCATTGCCATTATTTGATCCGCCATTGTTGGTATTTCCTTCAACAGTTTCAAAGGTATCATTGTCTATTTTTGTTATAATACCTGTATGTGTCCAATCGTGAGGAGTCTTTTGTAAAAGGAAAATATCACCTGGTCTCACTTTCTCCGGATTGGACCGCACTGAAGCAAATCTTTGTAATAATCCTTTTTGCAGGCCGGTGGTGCCCACTGTATCGCAGCTATAAGTAAGAGGCATTAATGTTTTAAAATTTTTACCTTGTAAAGTCGCTGCCTGATCGATGATTGCCTGTACAAAACCCATGCACCAGAACCATTCTGTACCCTCATTACCACCCATATAGGCGCGAACCCATGGCCCCGAATTAGCTTCATTATTGATTACCAGCTCAAAGGGGACGCTTTTCAGGTGATTTAAAGCAGTATTTACTACCAGCTCGCGTAATCCATTCCCGCTTACATTTCCCTCAAAAGCATCCTTCATAGGTTCACAAAGCAGGCTGAACGTTTCCTGATCGATAACGCCTGTTTCTGAAAGGTTTTTAGCTTTTTGAAAATTAATGACAGCTTTCTCTGTGGCCGTACCATAATCACCATCAATACCGGTTGCAGTACCGGATGATGGATTGGACATGGCAAATAAGGTTAACCATGATTGAATTTTTATTACATCGTTCTTTTTATTACCCGCGCCATTACGTTTCTGGATGGCCGAAATCGTAAGCTCTTTTTGAAAATTGTTTTTTTGCATGGTAGTATATTGTAATGAATAGATCAATTTTTTTGATATGAATCACTTCTGTTTTCCCGGATTTAAAACAATTGAAGTTGTGTTTCAGTCTTTCATTTCAAGTTTCAGTTTTAACAGCATACCATCCGGTGTCGCCGGTTTTTTCCCAAAAGTGGAAATCAGGAGCGCATTATCCGGCCCCAAGGATAATCCACTCGGAAAGTCCAGTCCGGAAATTAATGGATAACTTTTTGCCGGATCTTTGTCCAGATCAATCACTGACAACCGCCCGCTCTCAGGTTTACCGAAATTCCCGAATTCCAATAGCAGCAATAATCTGTTCGGCATCATGGCAACCCCAACTAAATTTGAAAATCCCCGTGCAACTGTTCTGGGTGTGATAGATTTAGCAACAGGATTCCAGCTTATCAGGTAACCGTCATTTTGGCCGGTACCAACTACTGCTCCATAGATTTCTCCTGTTTTTAAATCTTCAGCCAGACCTTCAACGCCCGTTGTTACATCAAATACTGGTTTCATGGGGTTGGGATTGATCACATCCAGATTTCCCTGATATACAGATTTGGTACCACCCGTGGCAACAATTACAGGCGTTTTCTTAGGTAGCAGAATACCAAATGGATTAATGGATTCAGTACGCTGAATTTCAATTTCACGCCCTTTATCAGCAGTTGTTGGGAATTTGGCTTCGTCATAAATAAAAATGTGCCCGCTATCCTGTGATGCCGCCACGATCCAGGTCTTTTTATCAGGAATAGCAGCAAGTCCGAGAACACTAATTGGATATCCTCCATAGCTATCCATTCCGAAACCCGTGATCAACGGAACAGCTTCTTTGTCTTTAAATTCACTGATCGTTCCTTTTCCGCTTTCTGCAAAAACAATCCTGTTATCAATAAAAACGGGCGTGGCCGGATTGTTCAAATCATCAAGCAGGATCTCTGGTTTAGTTATAGTTTTCAGGAAAGGGTTTTCATGCATCACAATTTTATCTAACCGTTCATCACGTTTGCAGGAAAATAAGATCATTGTAAATGCAAGAATCAGTAATCTCGAAAAAACTGTATGTGCCTGGTTTAGAACATCCTTGCTTTTCATAGTATTTAGTTATTATCAGTTCATGAAAATTGTCCAGTTTACGGCTTCAATGAAAATTCAATAATTGAATTAGTCATTCTGATTTATTCAGGGCCTGCCAAATCCGGCTCCGCCCGGGCCTCTGCTGCATCCGGTACCATTTTGTCGTCCTGTTACCGGATCACAGGTACAGCCAGTGCCACCGGGTCTTTGATTTCCTGGAAAACGCGGATACGGATTTGCCCCGGAGGTAATATCAATAAGTGGAGTTGGGATTCTTCCCGCCATTCTGCCCGATTCAGTGAGTGTAATGGAAGCCTGCTGTACACTTGTGCTGCTGGCACTAATACTGTAATTTATTACCTGAAAGCCTCCGCCAAGACTTACCTGGCCAGAAGTTGATCCTCCGATGCACGGAAGGCTGCCTAACGAAAGCCTCTGGCTCACAGTATCACCCGGGTCACCAGGCCGGCCACCCCGGTTTCTGTCATCTACGGCTAATACAAGCGGCCCGCTTACATTGGCAGGCGTTCCTGCCGGTAAGTTATCTTCAGATAGTCTCATTCCCGGCTGGGTTCCTGGTGTCCTCGAACGTCCCGGTGTAACTACGCCGGTAGCAATGTGTGATGCCTGGCCTTCCTGTTCCCGGATTGTTCCCGTACCGGATGGATTTGGAATTGTCCTTCCCGTAAAACTTTTACCTTCCAGTATTGCTGAATAATTTACTGACAAGGGCATTGTTGTACCTGATGAGCTACATGTGCAAGGATCAAGGATCAGGTTCACGCTTATTCTTGCAGTTTCATAGTCACACTCAGCCCAGTCGTCATTGCCTCTTGAATACACTGCACCTACAACACTGCCAGGACAGGAGGTCGGGGTTGTCACTTGTTGCCTTTGAATTTTAGGCGTTATTCCATCACCTTGCTGTACCACATGCGTCAGTTCATGCCCCAGCAACCTTTTTCCACTTTCACTTCCCGGCGAATACTGTCCGCTGTTAAATACAATATTGCTGCCCGATGTAAAAGCCAGTGCATTGATTGATTGTGCAGATTTTGCCGCAACTGAATCCGTATGCACTTTCACCTGACTGAAATCATAGCCAAACCTTGGTTCATAAAAACTACGGACGTCCTTGGGCAGGAACTGTCCGCTACTGTTCAGGCCGCCAACGTAACTTTCCAGATTACTGTCGGCACTGGCTTTTGTACTGTTTATTTCTTTAAGCTGCATTTTCTTTTCTTCTTCCTCACAATGCGCACATTTCCGCTGTAACGAGGTAACCGGCAAAGATTTCAATTGTACGCCGGGTTGTTCCATTCGCATGATTTTGTCGGCCATCGCATCCGCTTCCTGTTCATAAATATCATTGGGAGAACCAATTGAAAGTTTAGGCTGGATAGCCGGAGTGAAAAAGGATGACCTGGGCTGGCTGCCAAAAAAAGTTGTTTTGCGGCTGTTTCTGGCAGTGGATTGTAATTCATATATGGAAGTATTCATAGTCTGATCAGTTTACCATTCCACCCGGAGCATTTCGGGCATAAAAGTGTTTTGGATCATGCTGATTGTCCACGGCAAATGATCCAGAAGCATATCATAAGGACGTTGTTCCACCTTCAGAAACCACTGGTTATCCTTGTGGCTGAGTTTTCCGTTTCTTACCAGAAATGACCCCCGTAGTTCATCCGTTCGCGTACTTTTTAGCGCAGTCCAGTATTCCAGTACAGCGTTCAGCAGATTTTCCGAGGCAGTTTTCTCAATTTCTGTAAGTTCAAATTCGTTTTCTATCGGCGTTGTAAAAGGCAAACCGCACATAATTTTATGAAGAGACAAGTCGGTTTCTTCAGCAGTACTTTGGCCCGAAACCAGATAATTGCACAGTAATACTGCCCGTCGTTGTTTTACATTGCTTTTCCATTGGTTGTTATCCAGCAGATTTGTTTTTTTAAAAAACACAGGTAAAAACGGATGTAGTAAAACCAGCCCGGCCTGGTTAATGTAAATAGCTTCTGAGTCGTCATCAACCTGAATCTGTTTTACTTTTTGCTTTACATTATCCGGACTGGTTTTTAAGACCAGTACCTTGCTGACTTCAGCCAGAATAGTTTCGTTTTCATCAATCTGAATAGTTTTTTGTATGTATTCAATCCATATGTTTTGTTGTTTTTCTGAAAGTAAAGCCCGCATTGATTTAATCAGGACATCTTTACCGGTGCTAACCGGAAAAGCTTCTAAAAGCAAGGCAAGCCGGAAGTGATTTTCCAGTTGTGTACGTTTCTGCTCAGAAACGCCAATTTCCAGAAAAGCACCTTTCCATGTTTTTTGAACAAAAAGTGTATTAAAAGAAGAGAGCACTTCTGGTTTCTTTGAAACAAGATTTGCAAGAACCGCTTTAATGAATTCAGATGAAAACTGCCACACTAATCGGGTGAGTACGGTATAATCCTGCTGAACCAGCTGAACAATCTGATTGGATAATTTACCGGTGATTTTCAGTTGGTTTTCAAGCTCCGATATCGTACGTACCGGGCTGTTCCATGCAAACGAACCGGTTTGTAAAAACTTTAAAAATGTGGTTTCAACCGGGACATCTATACTTGTAATGGTTGCTTCTTTGTTTATCGTTTCTTCCTGCTTAGCGTGTTTGTTATATGCCATTTCAAACGTCCGTTTGTTAAGCTTTTTCCGGAGCTGTTCTTCCATTTGTTCAATTGTTTTTTGGACAAATGTTTTCTGCCAGTTTTCAACAGCAAGATCTCCGAGATCCAGGACCAGGCTGTCTATTTTCCAGTGTTCATTTTCAGGTGCGTAACGGTCAAACAATTTATCCAAAGCAGGATACAAAGTGGTACGGCAAAGATCTGAGACTTCGTTCTGGGTCTCAAAGGCAAGCCCGACATCACCTATTTCGATGCTGATCTCATGTTTGCCGATTACGTGCCTGTTTGCCATCAGAACTCGTCTTTGTTTTCTAAATGTGTACTCACATCATCCAGCTTAATTACCCTGACAGAGGTGTTGTCACAATCAGGTTTTGAATCACTATCCAAATCAACATGTGCTGTTAAGGAGATAATTAATTCGCCATTATTTCCCCTGATTGTCTCCAGGAATTTTTCACTATTAAGAGGAATTTGTATTTGTACGGACGGTTTATTCGGAATATTTTGAACATCGAAAGGCGCAATTTTCCATTGATAAAGTAAATGTGTCTGGTCTTTGGCATTGAGCGTTATGAGAACGTTTTGATTCGTTGTAACAACAGTCGTTTCCAGCTTAATGGTATAATTGGCATTCGGTTTAACAATTGTAATGCTAAGTTGTTTTCCCCGATAGGTCAGGTCAAAAGTTTTTGTGGTCTCATGAATTTGATTTCTCGGTACAAAACAAGCTTCCTTTTCATCGGTAAAGATCAATCCGCCCGGATTTTCAATCTGGCTGTTATTTTGATATTGTTCGTCAACTTTGAAACAGAACATCTTGTCATCCTGCCAGCAATAGATCAATTGTTCAATCTCAAAAATTACGTCGCTTTCTGGCTGCTGCACTATGATTTCTGTTTCTGCATCCGAACCGGAACAAGGGGCATTCTGTGCATTGACCCTTACCCGGAAAATATGCCGTTGCTCATTTTCACTCAGTGAGTATTTGTGTGAAACGGGGTTACCTGTTGCGGTGGTACCATCTCCAAAATCCCAGTTATATGTTTCGCCTTCAACCGGATTTAAAATGGTAAATGTGATTTCATCTCCCGGCCTGGCTTCATCATGGGTAGAAGCCTCAATTTTGATTGCTTCTGTACGCGCGTTTTTAATGATAATTGTAACAGGATCAGAAGTTTGACCGTCTGCCTCATAGGTGAGGGTAAAAGTGCCGGCCCCCAGTGTAACCGGAATAATTACATTATTTGCAACAACCTGCCCGTTGGCCTTTAAAACACCTCCTTCGGGTGAAGTTACCGGTGTATATGCCTTCTGGTCATTACTGCAAAAAATAACCGGATCAATAGAAAGTGTTGGTTTTACAGGTTCTTTCGGCGTTTCCAGAATATAAGTTATACCCGGACCGTCACCGCAGCATAAGTAAGGCAAATAAAAATCTGCGAAAACGATACCATCTGCAATTTCAGGTTCCTTTTCAACAACAGGCTGAAAAAAGTCATTGCCCAGCAATTCGAGAATGGTTTTTCGTTTTACCGGATCGTCTATGCCTTTGAAACGTTCATTAAATGAATCTTCAAAACAATCACAATCATCACTTTCCTCCACGTTTACAGCTGTGGTTGCAGCAACAGCTTCATCTGAAACGCCTATGTTTCCTGCAACCCTGCGTTTTGTAATTTGCCTTGCACTATCGGCATACACCAAAATAAATGTACCGCCTTTCACCACACCTGCTTTGTGTTCGAGGCCGGGATGGATTTGAGAGTAATATTCAAAATACTGCATTTTAAGCAATTCAATTACCCTGTTGCGGTAATCCTGGTACAATGCCCGAAATGGCCCTTTTGCAATGGACAACCCAATTTCATCCAGATGGTCTATCAGATCCTCGGCGAAGACGGCATTTAATTTCTGGTCGTTGTTTGCCAGGCGCTGGCGTAGTTCTGTTGCTTTACTATCTGCATCAGCCTCAATCATTTCGTAAAGCCGGATAAAAGCGCGGTAATGCGCAATGAATTCTGATAAATCGTTGAACATAAAGCGCTTGGAAGTGACCAGATGTCCTATGAAAGTCCTGAGCCATGCTGTTCCAACTGCCTGGTTAGCATCGTTTTTATTATCGTCCAGCCATTCAATATTTTGTCCTATTATGGCTTCCCATTCCCGCCGGACCACATCATATGTAATTTCCAGATCACTGAGGCTTTTCCTGATCAGAGTGTAATCGATATCCAGCTCATCGAACTTCTTGGCTTTCAGTGCAATTACCTGAACAGGCAGGCGATACTGTTGAATCTGAAGCACAATTTCTCCGAGCGCTCTCTGATAATTCAACCCAATATGGCCTTCAATTCTCAGGAAATTGTACGCTTCAATATCAAACAAAAGTGGTGTTCTAATGGCTGGGCTGGTCGAATATAAATCCGCCCGGTATCCCAGATTTGTATCTGCTTTGTACCGGCGCGTTTTATCATAATTCCAGTATTGGTATAATGGAACAGGTGAATAATAATAGGGGATTGCTTTGTCAGAAAGCGGCACATCGCCCAATTTTGACGGTGTGATCCGGATTGGTGAAATTCTACTGATATTTGCTGCAAAGCTGTTGGTATTGTTCGTCTGTGTATTACCAAAATTTTTGATCAGTAAAACCAGCCGTTTAAACAATGAACGGATACCGGCAACCAATGCATCGTTACAACCTACTATTGGTGAGTGTATAAAATAATTCCGGAATATGCGGAAAGGTGCCAGATTGATATTCTGGCCAAGATCTGTTGTACTGAAAATAGCTCTGCCAAGTAATAAATGATAAGGAAAAAGAGCTTCATCCGGACAGCAAAGGGTAAGGCATTCGGTGCCTTTTTCATGAATTTCAGTATACGTTTTTACAAGATCGTCTATCCAGTCGAATACATATTGACATACAACTGCGTATTTTAGATTATCCCGTGTTTGGGTTAAAGTTATTTTAAGCTGAGAAAAATCGCCCGAAAAATCCTCGTAAAGTATTGGTTTGAAGGTATTATATGCCAACTGTAAAGTGTCTGATACGGTTGAGACCGTGGTATCATCCATTAATTTTCCGAAGGCGGTCAAAATATCTTTCGGTGTTTGCAAAATTGTTGCTGTTACGTCAAACCTCCGCAAATGCAGGTCCGGTAGCGCAAAACGGCTATCGAGCAAATTGACCGGGATTTTACCATTGCCTCTTGCTAATTTTTCTGCATCCGAAATGGTGATCAGTAATGGACGTAAAATGAAATCCATACGTTTGCCCTTGTCACTGCAATCCGTTGTATCACAATTTTTTAGATCGAGTAAGTCCGCTTCAAGCAATAGCATCATGACTTTGTCATCCAGAAATGCCGGTGAAAGTACATCATCGCCACTTTGCTGTGTGTCTGATAATTCCCATGGACTAAGAGTTTCGTATATTTTGGTAAGCGCATTTTGCTCTGTAAATGTCTTTGGCAAAGTAATTTTCCGGGCAAACTTGTAAGTCGTTGTTTTTTCAAACAGGATCAGCAAGCCCAATGACGTGACCCCGCAGCCACGTGAAATGGTGAGCGCATCAATTTGATTATAGTTCAGTTCAAGACCGCACACAATACCAATGCCGATCAGATGAGTGCGGGTAAGCCTGTTTTGGGCATCAAGATAATTGAAGGCGTCATTCAGATGCTTGTTGGTAAGCACCTGATCGGCTTCAAAAACGGGATATTGCATGGGCAGTGCCATAGTATTAATGATTTTACGAGTTGTATATTTTTTAAAATGTTCCCAGTGAGCTGCTTCCCAGAACAATGGCGCTTTCGCTTTCGCCCTCTTCACAGTCGTGAAGCCGCCCTCCCGGATATTCGCTGTGCAATGTTTCCAATATGGTCAGTAAGTTATCGTTGGCATCTCTTAATGCTTCATCATGATCGCTGTCGGGGCAAAGTGGCGTTGCATATAACTGCATTGCATCGAGCCATGCACGGTATGCAACTTCAAGCCGGTGCATATCCACATTTGATACCCAGCAGATTTTAAGTGAAACGTGCGCAGGAGCTTCTGTACGCATTATTTCTTCGGCATACTGGCGGAAATACATGTTACGGAAACGTTCCGGCCAGAATGGCAAAATTACCGTTGCCCGAAAAGAATAAGGATCGTCGTCACAGCAATCGGTGCAGTCTTTTCCCAGGCACACGCGCATCAGTTTATAAAGATTGTTCCTTGGCCGGAGCAGTATATGTTCCAGTAAATACATTCCTTCACCTGCGCTGCAGCGGCTTGCAAACAGATCAACCAGTTTTTCTTTTGCACGGTCGGCTTCCAGCCATGTCGGGTACGTTTCCAGCGTTTGTGCTATCACTTCACCGTTCTCCGGATCAATGATCTGGAGAACGATGGTACCATCAGCGAGTTTTTTGCAATAATATCTTTGTGGGTTTGTAAACCAGTATTTCATCCGGTCTGCATCAGTCTGTGCGTCAGCTTCGGCCGTATATTTTTTTACTGAAAGCAATGTCAGCAGCACGTTTCCATCTTCGTCTTTAACCAAAAATATACAGGTCTGTGCAGTTACGTCAAAGGCGGAAACCTCGACAATGGCAGGGCAGGAGAGGTCTCTTCTATTGAAGTTTTCAATACCTAAGAGTCTTGACACGCGCTTTTCAAATCCTGAAACATTATCGGTATCCCAGATTACATTCACTACCTGATTGCCCGAAGCATCATGTTTGAGCGGATGGTAATCGAATGCTTTACCCCGTTCTGAGCTTGTAACGGCATAATCTTCCAGAAACTTTATTTTATCTTTTGCAAGACGTGCCGAATCAGTTTTTACAAATTGTACACTTCCCGACTGCGAGCTGAACTGGAACATCAGCATAGTGTACTGGTTGAAATTTTCTGCAAAACGCGCCAGCAGATGATCCAGAAAACGTTGCTGACGGTCTTCAAATACTGCCTGAGTTTCACCCAGCCTTTGCCAGGCGGTTAAGTTGGTCAGGTCCAGTACATCTTCCAGGTTATTCTGATAGATTTCGGTGGCAAAGTCGTCTGTTTCCACGCCCTTAATTCCGGTCAGATATTGGCTGAAATAAGTTTGTGTAAGATTTTCCGTTGAAATTAACCGTCTGGCATTTTTAAGCTGCTGAAAAAAATCGGCAAGCAGCTGATCGTAAAAAAGCAGGTATGCTTTCAATTGTTTGGCTTGTGCTTTACGCAAAGGCGTTGCTTTTGAGGGTAAACCAAATGCTCCGACTCCATAAACCTGCGGAAATTCGTACTGGATAGAATAATAATCGGCAAGCTCCCTGAAATTGCCATTCGGAATATTCATATCATCCGTATGCCCTTTCAGTTTATTGCGGTTACGAACTGCATGCAGAAATTTTAGCGTGTCCTCCACCTCCTGCAACCGCGCCGTGTCAGTGATCGTAAATGGTATTTTACCCTTAAAAAACAAAAACTTTGATTTCTGATGGCTTAACACAACCTTGGTACCTTTTGGCACATGCAAACACCATTTCTGGTTTTTCTGAACAGGATCAGGATTGCCGTTTTTATCATAAAGTGTAAGCAGCATGTTCTTTACACACCGCACACCCGGAATATCCATCAGCAGATTGATGATGTCAGAAGTATAGATTTCCTGTCTAAGCTGTGTGTTTTCCAGTTCATTTGTATCAATAAATCCATGGTGAAGTATTGGCCCTTCAAAAATCTCATCACTGGTTTTTCCTTTATCCAATAGTTCTTTTAAGGTAAAAAAGGAAACGGATGGGTTGAGGTAATTTTCAATCAAAAAATACATTTCGGCCAAAACCTTTTCGGTATCTGCATCAGGCAGCAAGTCTATGTCCACACATATTCCCAGCTCCTTCACAAG
The DNA here is from genome assembly GCF_019711195.1 of Dyadobacter sp. NIV53. Taxonomy (NCBI): domain Bacteria; kingdom Pseudomonadati; phylum Bacteroidota; class Cytophagia; order Cytophagales; family Spirosomataceae; genus Dyadobacter; species Dyadobacter sp. NIV53. Next base: position 452,037 of record NZ_CP081299.1, on the reverse strand, counting down.
TACAGGTTCAATACAAAGCCAGTCTTCGCACAGGTTGCGGTTTTCATGAATTGTAATTTTTACCTCTTTTACAATTTCAAGTGCATTTTGCAATTTCTTAAGCAACAGGTCGAACCAGGCAGCTAATACAGTAACAGTAGTATAGGCCTGTATTTTAGAAGTACTGACTGCAAAATCAGATGATGGCTTGCTTGCCAGGACCAGATCAAAACCAAAATTTGTGGTCGTCACCAGATTCACAACATCAATTTTCCAGCGATTTTTCTTCACGTCAGGCTGTGACACTGTAATGGTTCCGATGTTTATTTCTGTTGCCAGGTCAGTCAATAAATCCAGAAAACTTTCGCCATCCTTCCAGTTATCATAAAAGGGAACGATCTCAAAAGCGGTGCCGTAAAGGTCTTTGGCCGGATCAGGGTTTTGTTCGAAAACCTGATGATAAATGACACCATTATTCAAATCTCCGAATTCATCGGTACTGTCCAGATCCAGCATGAATTTTTGTAAACCCCGCAGACTGACTTCACAACCAGTTTTGGTGTATACAAGCTGGTCGTTCACACAATCAGCATAAATGGGAATTTCGGCTGGCAGAGGCAAATGATATCCGTCAGCATCTTTTTCGTCGAGTTCATAAATAAGCCACGCATTGTGTACGCCAATGATGTCTACAACGAGTTTTCTGTAATCCAGTTCGCTTACGGGGCGGTTGGTCAGTATATTCTTCGCTGTAAAAAATGTTTTATTCTGAATCAGCCCATCTGTGTTTTCTGTTAAAAGGTCTTTGATATCGAAATCGGTACGATAACCCAGTTCTGTGAGGGCATAACACAGTATTTCGTGTGTAGTAATCCCGGGGTCGGGACTATTAAAATTCGTCCAAAGCTTGTTGCCGAGGCTCTCAATATAACCCATGCCCGTTTTTCGCAGCAGTTCGTAGTCCTGGCTGGGTGGTAACGTACGGTTTTTGGCTATATAAACATCTTGCTGATTCATACACAAACACAGGTTTTGTCGGCAGACGTTAAAACAGTGATAATATGGCGGGTATTTCCATTTTTGTACGAAGTGATCACCGACCTTGACGAGGTCGTGTAAGCTTCTTCCACATCGGATTTGTATATAATTCCGTCAACATAATGATTCATTTTAAAACAGGTTACATAGTCTACATACGTCTGCTCTTCCACCAGGTTCAGTACAACCGACTTGCATAAATGGCCCCCAAATTCTATATCCCAGGCAGTATTGTATGCCCATGGAGCCAGGAATTCCTCAACGCGCCTGTTTAATACTTCCCGGTAATAGGAGGGATCAATGGCTGGGTCTTCTATGAATTTTACACTAAACTCAAACTGGACCTGCTCAAATTTCGGATTGCGTACATCAAGCCGTACGTGAGCTGAAATGATCTTTTTTAAAAACTGACTGATCTTTTCCAGCGTTGCAATGTTAACCAGCGGACGAAGCGGGTCAATTGCATTTTTATTCTGCAAATTCGCAACAGGAACCACTGTGACATAACCCGGTGCTATTTCGTCCTGTAAATGCGTATGATTCAAACACTTTACCTTATATAATTCATCCGGAAATGCCTCCAAAACAATATGCTCATAATCCCAGATGGTAATGCCCCGTTGTTTGTGACGAAGCCGTTCGCTCACTCGTACATAAAAGTGCGGATCGGTTTCAGTAACCCTGCCGCCAAAACTGTTGTACGGCTGACTCATCTTTTTAATCGCGGCATTGCTGATTACAGTTTTACTGATCGTATTACCTGCCAGCGATTTTTCAAAGACAATTCCTTGTTTGTTATAGTCAAAAAATGTAGCACGAACTGCCTGCGTATGTATTCCAATAATGTTGCAGGCAGCCGCAGTGCGTTCTTTCACAGTAAGACGGAGCCAGTGAAAACCCGAATCCAGAATAGTATTGGTATTGCCGGCATCGGCGGGAATTTGTGTTTGTACGATACCCGAATGAATCAGGTCTTCGGTTCCGTCAGAAATACTTTGACTGTCAAATGTTTTCCAGCTGTTGTTTGCCAGATAATCAAAAACTACTTCTGTCTTATCTAATTCGGGATCAGCTGAACCTTCTGCCAATTGAAAAAGTGTAGATAATGAAGAGTCAGGCGTTAATTTTTCGAAACCAACATATAATTCACCTTCATTATCGAATGCAGGCAAGAGTTTTAATCCGGTTTGTGGAACGGGTTTTTTTGTGCCAAAAGGCAAGACATGAAAAAACTGTAATTCTGATTCATTCAGCAAAGTAGTTCCCGACAAATCAAATGATTTCCAGAATATATAATTGATAGCCAGTGACTTGATCTGTGGCGTGTAAGGCTGGGCAGGTGTATCATTCACTGTTGCATTGGTTGCTGAATCTACAAGCCGTTTGATATAATCACCATGGCCAAAATCTGTATCTGTTTCGAAACGCACAAATCCCCTTTTGCTATCCGTTGTTAATGGCACGTCCGGTGAAAAATCGGGTGCAATCGGGTGGGGGTTAGAAAATTTAATATCTGTATCAGGACGGTTTCCTGCTGGGATAGTCCATTGTCCGCCATCCAGATAACGGACACTTACATTGTTTCCAGCTATTGCTGCATTGTCCCATTCGATGGATAAACCGGCGTTAAGAACATTTGTTCCGCCGGTAGTATCGTATTTTTGAAAAACCTCGTGACTGCCAATTGTAAAACCAGCACCTTTTTTAGGAATTCCGCCAAAAGGTAAAAATGGTTTGGCCGGATCGAGCGGCCCAAGATCGTTTGAAAGTGAAAACTTTTTCAATCCTCCAACCCAGCAGCCAGTGGTGATTTTCGTAAAGCCAAGGTCATACCATGCTCGTGCATTACTGGTATTTTTAAATGTGAATTTGGCTACTGGTAAAACAGTATTGAAGGTATCAGCATGTAATTTCTGACTGAACGGCACAAATGCAGGATCATTGGGATTGAGATAAAGCCAAATGATGCTTCCAAGTACACCTTTCTGTGAATCAGGAATAATAAACCAGCCCTTTTCACCGGAAATGTGAATATCAAACAATGAGACATCCACCGATACCGGAGCCCCGTCTTTTTCGAAAAAAATTCCCAGTATCCGTCCACCGCCCTGGCAGTAGAAATGATGTGAAGCCACAGCAAAACCAACCGTAGCCGGCTTGCGTGTATCGTCCCCAAAAGGTTTCCACTGTCCATCGGCTGCGGTTATCTTGCCACCCTGTCCGTCAATAGAATTGGCAGTAGCGGAAGCATATACGGATTTTTCGGTGGCACTGGTTTCTACAAATACTGATTTATACAATGCGGCCTGAGCCTGATTGATGACAGTATCCGATGTGCTTTTGTAAAACAATTCTTTACCTGCATCATTTTTGCCGGCTTTGAAAACGGTGTCTTTTGCGAGAAGAAACTTGTCCGTATTTTTTGCCAGTTCTATAATTAAGTGAACAAAGTCTGGTTGTGAGGCCTTGTTTTTTAATTGTAAAATGTCTTTGTAATAAAAATCCAGATGCCTTTTTGTGAACTCATTCAGGTTGTTCTGTATGCCTTTAAAAAGTTTAAGGAATGTCAGAAAAAGCGCATAATGAGGTGTGTGGTCAGGAAAATTGTCAAGGGTTTGTTCGAGATACAGTCCGGCTTGCTGATTCAGCTGTGCAATTGCCCGAAACAGGGAATCAATCTGCGCAATAAATAAATTATGCGAAGCCATGTTTTTAACTTTCTCAGGAACATTTGCGCCAATGAACGCAGGAACAATAGCCAAAGAAGGATCACCCCAAAGAGCTGTGTTGAGCCCAGAAGTGGCGTTGGCAACTGTTTCGAGTGGTATGGCGAGTGAATCTCTTAATCCGCTGTCCGTTAAAACAAGCGGTGTTGGTACATTGGCCAGTGCGTTGTCATATTGTTTTTTTAATTTCTTGTAGGGTTCCTGAATCCGGGATTCTATTAAAGTCTGGAAATATTCACGGAAAGCCATTTCATTTGGAATTTGTACCAAAAGCTGGTCAATACGTTGCAACAGCGTAAACAACAATTCGAATAACAATGTGAAATGCTGCTGTGCTTCCGCTTCTGTAAGAGGTGTTTTAAGCTTTGCTATAATTGTCAGGGCTATTTTATAGAAAAATTGCGCATTCGTTTTTGAAAGCTCAGCCAGTACAGCAGAAATATCCCATTGCATAAAAGCCTGCCAGTCACTTTCAGATACATTACTGGCATTGTAATATTTGATGTAACGGGCATATTCTTTTGCAAACAACATAAGATCGGCAGTGCTGCGCTCGTCAATCTTTACAAAGGAGGGTTCCAATGCTTTTAACAGCCGTTGTAACTGGCTGCTGCCGGAATGTTGCAAGGGGTTAATATGTGTACAGGTACCAGCCATTATAAATTAATATTTGTGCCCTCTTCTTTGTAAAAAGGAAAGACGTAATTAAATCGGGTATTGGTGGCGCGGATCGTGTATTCTACTTTTACCCACACCAAACCTTCTTCCTCGTTGCTTTTTGAAAAATCTATGCTGTTCAGTTCTACGCGCGGCTCATGGTAAAGAATGGCCACCCTTATCCGCTCCCTGATGTAGGTCAGGAATGTGGTTGTAATTGGTTCAAAAACAAGTTCTTCCATATTGCAGCCAAAGTCAGAACGAAGTACTCTTTCACCCAGCCTGGTATTAAGTATGATTTCCAGACTGATCCTGACATTTGCTTCATCAGATAGCATTTCGACCGCTCGTGCAGTACGTTCAAAAGTGGGTGGAAAACCCCAGCCTGTACCTAAAAAAGACTTGTTCATGGTATTTATGTATTCTTGAAATCAGAAAATAAATGTGCGAAATACCTTCATCAAACGTATTGCGGTTATTGAAAACCAAATGTGGATAGCAAGATGCTAACAGCCTAAAACTATCCTCCAATCATCACTGTTGGAAAACCTGCGGCAATGCTGCCTCCGTGTGCTGTGGTATCGCCTAAACGTGCAGCGGGCATTCCACCGATCAATACGGTTCCTGATCCTTTTACAATCACATCCGGTGGGCCTACACACAAACACATATCACCCACACGGGCTGCCGGCAAACTGCCAATTAAAACAGTGGGTGCTCCGGCTGGTAAAATCGGTCCGCCAACGTGCGGCTTTGGCCCGTCGGACATCGGGCAAACATGCATATCGGTTATTCGTGCGGCTGGTGGCATTTTTAGGTAAGAGTTAAGAGTTAAAAAGTTAGAGTTCAAAGTGGACGCTGAGATAACTTTAAAATAAAGCATCATTCAAAACCTTAGTTTATCTTCACCAATGCACCGTTAATTTCAACCATTGCGCTTCCTTTCAGGGCTACACTCACACCTTCCAGTGAAAGTGTTGCGCCTGCTTTTACAGTCAGGTTGGATGCACTTTCAATCGTTACACCCGACGTCTCAAACGTTATTTTGTTGCCGGTTTCGTCCTCAATCAATACCTTTTTGTCCTTATCCGAAATTGTTAGCTTTTTTCCTGCTTTTGTTTCAACCTTGAAAGCGGTTGCGTCGTCATCAAAAATCATTTTTATACCCCCGTCTCTGGAAACATAGCCTTTTTCATTATTGGCAGTGGCAGGTGTAACAGGTGGTGCCAATGCCGAACTATGAAGCATACCCAGTATCACCGGATTCCGGATATCGTTATTGATAAATGCAAGAATCACTTCATCATCTTTTTCAGGACGGAAAAAAGTACCGCGTCCATTGCCCGCATCGAGCGTGCTGATACGTGCCCATATTCCATCATCTGAATCATTCACTAAGGGAAACCTGACTTTTACACGGTGTTCAGGATCGCCGTCAATCTGTGTTACAACTCCGATTTGCAGGCCTTGCACCGACGGCATAGCGCCTGTTGCAGTTGCCTGGGGCTGATGTGGATTTACCGTTTCAGAAAAAAACTGTTCTGATGCAAGTCCAAAATGTATCTCAGTTTCCCAGCAGCCATTTTCATGCGTTTGTTTGATGGACGACACAAGATGATTACCGTCAAATCTTGAACCAATACGCTGCATTTTTATTATATCACCGACTTTAACACTTGTATTTCCATACGTTTTAAAATGTCCTCGGATCCTGGAAAGCCTGCTTTTTAGCAACCGGGCATCAGCTATGGCCTGCTGCTCTTCCTGGGTCATGCTTCCGCTGTGGGTAATGTCCAGTGTTTGTGATCCTGCTGCCGCGCTGAGTGTTCCCGCATCTACGTTTCCACCTTGTCCGGCTTCGGCAGGGTCATTGGCAGTCGTTTCCTGAACGCTTTGAGTGGCAGGATTCCATGTACGAACGCGTACACTTTGTGGCTGGGTCCGGGCATCCGTATCTGCCTGTAATTCAAATATATTTTCTCCGTAAGCAAATGTTTCAACCACGTCACCATCAGACAAACTCCGGGGTAAAGATTTGGTAATAAAAACATTGTCCGAAACGCAGCAAAACATGCCGGTAGAATCCAGCCGTGAGACTGCAAAATCCCAGTCAGACTGATTATTCTGTGTTATTTCTTCATGGGTAATAGCTGAACTTTCTATTTCTGTTTCTGTAATTTCATTTTCCTGTGCAAGGGTTTCGGTAATATCACTGTCTGTTACATTTCGGAAATGACGGTTTTTAGGTGGTGCTGTCATCCTGAAAGCCTGGTCTTTACATTCAATTACAAGCTGCGATACTGTGTCTGAACCCGTTGTCGCATTTTCGCATCGCGTTATTATTCCTTTAAAAATAGTAACAGTTTCGTGATGAAAACCCATTTGAAGTTCCACTTCCTTACCAGGCTGGAAAAGGTCGGGATCATCAGTCGGGAATTTGCCCGAAGCCAGTACATCACCTTGCTGTACGCTAAGCCTGGCAGTAGGGATTTTATTGATTTCCTTACTCGTTTCTACGCTTAGCAGCTGATATTGTTCAGCGATTTCCGTTCCATCAATTTTCATGACGAGACTTACCAGATCGGATTGCGGAATGACAACTTCAGACATTTTCGTTTACTTAACTGGTGGAAAATACAAATCAGAACCTGTACGTATTTTTCGAAAACTGGTCAGGTTATTGGCTTTGGCTGCGTCTATGTAATACTTGTCCGATGTATAAATTTTCTCGGCCAGCAACGTAAACCGGTCACTTTCTTTGAAGGTCCTGCGGTGCGTTATATCGGGCGACTGGCGGTTTTCCTCTGCCAGGCGTTGTTTTTGCGGTTTGAATTCTTTGAAAGTCCCTTTTGCCAAAGCCCGGATCGGCTTGCCATCGGGTTTAAATAACTTATATTCAATGTCCAGCGCCGTCAGTACACATTTGAAAGCAAGCGTTCCCCACAGTATTTCCAGATATTTGCTCCGGTGAATCGTACTGTCATAAATGCCGGATACAAAAGCTTCCACTTCTGAAACAACATCATTTATTTCAGCAAACGGATTAATTATGGTTGGCAGCAAGGACGTTTCTTTGATGACACCTGTACTGTCAAACAAAAAATCAAAATGCAGTTCTTCCGGATTGATCCGTACAAAAGCCAGATCAGCACCCGTTGAACCGGGAGTCTGGTTTTCGCAATGTATAATTTTCAATTGCCGGGTATAATTTTCAGGGTTGATCTGAACCGTTAGCGGCTCACCCGATTTCGAATTAAATGTAGCATCAGTATACGCCTGAATCTTCATTTTTTCGATCTTACCCATGAAACTTTCAAACATCAGCGTTCAGATTTTTGTTTGATTTTCTGTAAAACCCGTTCAGTGCACGTTGCAATCACTTCCTGCTTAAGCTTTGCTACGTCTATATTGGCCGTTTTCTGTTGGATCACCGGTTTGGTGCTTTCAGAACGGACCACCGCTTTGATATGTAACTCTCTTATTTCCAGCATTTTTACTAAAAACTAATGGATCCGCTTATTGAACCTGCCGCCGAAAGTCCTGCACCGATGATACTTTCAATACCGATATAATTAAAGTAGCTGTATGAAAGCGTAAGAGATTCTATCACAACCGAATTTTCCTCTGCATTAAAGTTCGAAACCTGCCAGCGTTTTGGAACAGCATTGACAATATACCACGACTGAAGTGGAATATGATCGGCGTTCAGCAATGAGATCAGTATGTTGGTTGGCTGAAAGATAAAATCTTCGATGGCCTGTTTGCACCAGAAAGTAATGCCGGAACCAAAGAACATGCCCCGTTTAAGTGTAATATCAGTATAACTGGTACGAACCGGCAACTGGTGTGTGTAACGGTTTTGTCCGCCTTCTTTCACCGATTCCATCTCAATTGATACATCCAGTCCGGATACTTCCTGAAAACGAAAGTCATTCGGGGTTTGGGGAAATAATTCAAAAGCCACCATAAAATGAAAACCAACCGCAGGGTAATCGAACATGATACAACCGGATTTAAAGTTTGAAAAAAGGCGTTACTCGTTCTGGATCGTTAGTCCTTCGTGTGCGACTTCAAGTGTTTCAATAGCTACTTCATTCCCGTCTGCTTTCAGGTCAGTAGAAGTCACTTTCACAGGAAATGCATTCTGTACTTTCCAGACTACGACAGGATCGTGTTTTTCATTCAGCAGTGAAATGGTGAGCGGACGGCGGTCAATGGTGTTCAGGCTAACTGAATTCCACCAGTCGTAAAAACTATTATCACCAGCAAATGTGCCTCGTTTCATTGTGATATTGCCGTATTTTTGCATTCCCGGCATTTTTATCTTACTGTAAACCGGACTGAAACCATCCCGATATTCGATTACATCGGTACTAACTTCCAGTCCGCTTACTTCGGTAAAGCCTATTTTCGCCCCGCCCCATTCTACACGAAAATGAAACTTGGGAAGTGGATATTCTGCCATGATTGATTGTTATAATTAATTGGTTGTTGCATAAAATGAAAACTTTCGGCTCCAATATGATCAGGTACCCGGGCAACTATACCATGAACTGTGCATCATGCGAAGCCTAAGTACATTAAACTTTGAACTCTACACGTCTAAGATTCCTGCTGTTTCTGCGAAAACTCAAGTATGATAAATTCGGCCGGACGAACAGGTGCCATGGCAATCCTGACAATCATTTTACCTTCCAGAACATCCTGGAACGTCATGGTAGTGCCAAGTCCAACCCGCACATAATAAGCCTGTTCTGACTTTGCGCCAGCCAGTGCGCCCTGCCGCCAGAGTGTGTTCAGGTAATTTTCAATCATGGAACGAACCTTTACCCAGGTATTGGCGTCATTAGCCTCAAATACAAATTGCAGACAGGCCTTTTTAACCGATTCTTCAACCATGTTATAAAACCGGCGTACAGGTACATATCTCCACTCGTTATCGTTACCAGCCAGCGTGCGTGCACCCCAGACTATGATACCCCGGCCTGTAAATTTCCTGATCACATTAATAGATTTTCCTGTATCATGTACATTCAGCGTTTCCTGTTTTTTGTCGTCAATTTCCACAGTTACAGCACTAACCGAATTGAGGCTAACATTCGCTGGTGCTTTCCATACGCCGCGGTTGCCATCTACATAACTGTAAATACCAGCCATTGCACCACTCGGAGGAACTGTGGTAGATGAACGTTTCAGGGCAGTTACTATATTGTTTAATCCTGGAAACCCGTCAAATAGCGCTTTTTGTAACGTAGTTTCATTCGTTTCAGCGGCTGTTTTTAAAGTAGCCAACCCAACGTAAACCGAATCAAATACTTCCCGAAGCATCGGTATTGAAGCCATCATTTGTGCCATCCGGATCGGATCCGTTGTTGCAGTGGCATTGTTGAAAATAGTGTCCAGTGCAGCTGGTGACCCGGCTCCAAAAATAGTGGCCCAGTTGGGATGGGTATTGGTTGCATGGGCAGCAGCGTCAAACCTTGTAAACGAAGCGCCAAAGGCTGCCACGGCATCAGCACCCTTATCATGGCTGATCAGCTTTACATATTGCGGCTGAATTCCTGTAATAATTCCTGCCGCCTGTGTATTTAGAGCAACTGTTTTGATATTGGCTGCTACGGTATACTTTTGCAGCAGATCGGCAAAAGTGTACAGATAATCAAAAATGGCAACCAGATCAGGAAGCTTAGCAGCAACCGTAGTCTTTGAAGTCAGGCTGTCCGTTAAACGGCCAAATTCTGAGGTTGAAATTTTGACCGTATTGAAGTCGGACTGGATGGTAAGTGCGTCAGACACTGCATTGTTCAGGCTTGTAAGCTGAGCCAGGATATTGGCTTTATCTGCTGCTGAATAACTGCTTGCCAAATCCATTATGGCAACGTTAATTCCTGATCCTGATCTTTGCAGTTTACTTGGAAAAGCTGCCACACTGGTATCAATCAGATCCCGGTAACTAACTGTTTTGGTCAGAATTGCTTTTAGCCATGGCGTATATACGGCACCATATTTCAGATTATTAATACCTATACTGTCACGGAAAGCATTTACGCCATTTTGCCAGTCAAGATCCGTGGCACCTTCCTGCAAATCCAATACAGCAAAACGGTTTACGTCCACACGTGTATTTACATCTCCGCATTCAACCAATGCGGATTGCTGCAGCGCGTGAAAATCGGGTGTGGCCAATGCCACAGCATCCGGAAAAACGATCATGGTAGGATCATCCTTTTTTCGCAAAGCCTGAATTCCAGCATCAAAATCAGCTTTATCCACTGCTTTTGGATATAAGCCTACCGATATAATAAAACATTTACCACCTCCATTTGCATAGAAAAGCTGCATGCTATCATAGAGGTAATACATATTTTTGGAATTGATTTTGGAAACCCCGTTGGTAGCATCTATTTCTATACTGGTATAATTTACGGGCGGGCCAAATCCGAAATACAGATTGAACTCTGCAAAAGAATTTACTTCCTGGGCAACATTGAGCAGATCACCAGGCTGTAATAGCTGTGCTTTTTCGGTGTAGCCAATAAATGCGGGAATCGCAGTATCTACTTGTGCTACCGATGGCGGAAAAATGGAAATTTCTTCCACATACACGCCGGGGGTTCTGTAATTCATGGTTGTATTCCGTTTTAAGTATATTACGCTTTCTTGAAAAATAACTCAAAAAAAGATCTTCATTACTGATAAAAGCAGGGTCAAACAGTTGAAAGTCTGCTGGTACCGTAGCCGGATCATGCCAAATATCAATCACACCAAAAGGGTTTTCTGAATTACCCAGTCCAATTTCCGCTTTGGTTTTTCTGTCAGTATTACCGATTCCATTTACATCGTTCTGGTTTAAAAACAGGCGGGAACCTAACTTTTTGCCCGATTTATTACTGAAATAAAATACCTCACCATTTAAAGGGATTATAGTTTTCAGGTTCGTTTCATTCAGAATATTAACATTAACCGGTTCCAGAAAAAAACGTAGTAATGTCGGGTCCGGTAATTTTATTTTTGGTTCATTTTTGACAAATCGTTTGGGTATTTCTGTATCATCCCCGGGCTGTACTTCCAAAAACACCGTCCACCTGTTACCCATTACTCTGTGCGCAATCCGTTGCCCTGTCAGCAAAACCTGCGTTGCAATCGGGGCCCTTATCGTAAAACTTTCGCCCAGCAGCATCTTATCCGCAGAGACGGCTGTTGGTTTTTCCAGTGCCACCTGAATGCTGAATAAAATGCGGTATTTGGTTATAGTGAGCACATTTATATGTTTTTAATCGTATAATTGAATCTCTTTTATCACCGTTCCAAGGGTTTCCTGAACTTCCTCTATGGAGATCAGCCGCATCCGGAACACAACAGAAGGCAAATAGTGCCCACCCAGCGACGACCACAACTGATGTGTTTGTTCGATATTTAAACTCACCAGATCTAAGATCACTTTATCAATTCCCGCGTCAAGCCCGGTCGTATTTTCCGCTGAAAACACTGATTTCTGCTGAAAAAACCGGATTACTGCTTCCAGGTTAAATAGTGCAGATTTGTAGTTATCCGGCGTATTTTCCTGATTATAAGCGGCAAACAGGAGTGTCAGATTGAAATGCTGAACCGGGTTTTTATAAAAAATCTGATTGTTGCGGCGAACGAAATTTTCCGGATTTTTAAGCATTTTATCTTCTTCCACATTTACCAGGGAAAGTATAACGCCATTCGGAAATGTCGAAAAACTGTTGCCATCGTTGAGCATGGCTACATTTCCCAGGTCAATCGGGCGATTATTAGTCCCCGAAATATATAAATTGGCTTCTTTGGTCAATAAATCAAGTGTCTTTGCAAAAAGGGACTGAACAACAGACATAATTTCACGAATTTATAAAGCCGGAATTAATATATACTGGCACAAAAACGCACACTCGTTATGTATATAACGTTATAGTATAAACGTAATAAAAATTTTTCAGGCGACCGTTGCTTTTATTGGCAATAGCTGTTTGGGGTTATTCTTATTATTTACTTCTAAAAGGAGTGGTTGTAATTACTTTATGACATTACAAATATATTTGTAGACTGCATTCTATTTTAGCGTAAAATTACCTGATTTTAAAAACACGTGTTTTTACGGATTCCTATTAGCTAACGGTAAAGCCCGTTCAAATCCATTGAAGAGATTCAAACGGGCTCCGGGATTTCTTATTTTGTATCGCTTTTAGAATTCCTATATCAGGGTGAGATTAATAAGGTAGTGGGATCAGGTAAGGCTAACGGAATTGAACATATACTCCTAAGGGTTATAAGAATTAATATATGTTCAATTCCGTTGACAATGATATTAAATTACAATTCCGAGCTTTATTCCAAAACTCACAAGCAGGGGCAGAAACAATTTTAATCTTCATGGTTGCAGTAAAATACTGCGCTCTCTCACTCAAACTATTGATTTTTAGGTCAATAGCTATAACTTCTGGAAAAAGTAATGTAATTGATAATGTTTCTGATACCGAAAATATCTGATATGCATTCCTGTGCCAGATATCTTTCGCTTTCAGACCTTACCTTTCCTTCCAGATATACACGTCTTCCTGAAACCCAGATCCTGATCTTTTCGCTGTCAATCATAGCATTTCTATGAATGGCATTCTGCACTTTCAGTTCAAGGTCCCTGTCGGTTGTCAGAGATTCATAATTGCAATCGCCTGACTGTTGAAATCTACTTTTTGCTATCATAACGCTCGTTAAAAATTGTTACATTCAATCATATAAAATTAATAAAAAAAATGTTTTTTTCAAGCTTTTATACCTGTGTAATTACAGTATTAAATTTTACGAATAGACAGGTATGCCCACTTTATATAAAAATTTGTCCTTTTCATCTTAAAATATTCACATTCAGGCGAAAGCGTGAACCGGTTCATTTAAGTATCACGTATACGGATTAAGAGTTACTAATTTCCGGGAGATTTCTGTATACGGAAATAACCAAACAGGTAATTTAAAATGCAACTCTATTACGCTAAACGTTTAATCAATATTCCGAAGAATAAATACGATTAATAACAAAAATGACAATAAAAACCCATAGATTTGGGCAATAAATACTATAAGTTTAATAGAATTAATACGTTGTAAGTCTCTGCAAAATTAAACGCGTCCAACTTTTTATTATGCCTGCTGGGTTTGGTTATCGTTATGATAGACAGCAATTACCATATTAACATTTTTAGAGCGATTCCCACGCCCTGTTTGCTTTTATTACCAAACAGTCCGGAATTTACTATTTCCCAGGCAAACAATGCCTTCCTTCGTTTGTCAGGTTGTGAAGAATCTTTATGGACTGGCAGAAGCATTTTTGATTTTTATAATACTTGTGTTACGGCTAATGAGCCAGACATTTTATTGGATTTATCAGAGTTACTCACTGCAACATTAAAAACTGCACAGCCTTGTAAAATGGTATTGCAGAGACGTTTTCTTAAAAACTTCCTGAACCCGAACACCGGTTCTATGGTTTTGGAAAATGTTCCGGTTCTGGATCTTGGAGGTAAAATCATTGCTATCATGCATTTTATGAATGAGGCCGAAATGGAACCCGAAGATCTGGGCAAGAACCTCATTGATGCAACCCGGGACCTTGTCTGGTCCGTTGATATGGATATGCGAATTATTACTGCAAACCACGCGTATCTACAAATGATGAAAATTGCAACGGGAAAAGATATTGCGGAAGGTGATTTTGTGCTTTGCGATGAACTGGGGCATGAGCTTAATGAAAAATGGAAAAAATACTATGGCCGGGTTTTTAATGATGAAAAATTTTCTGTCAGGGAAAAAGTATATAATCCAATTAAAAACCGGATCGAGTATGGTTTGGTAACGCTAAACCCTATCTACAATCGTGATGGCAAATTGTTTGGAGCTGCGTGCTTTTCCAAGGATATTACAGTAGAAGTAGATATTTCGCTCGAATTACAACGATCTAAGGAGGAGCTTAGCAAGATCATGGATTCTTCGCTGGATGTAATCTGTACCATCGACGATGCCGGCAAATTTGTAAAAGTGAGCGCAGCTGCGGAAAGAATATGGGGTTATTCACCAGCTGAACTAATTGGCCGGTCACATTTGGACTTCGTTTATCCGGATGATCTGAATATAACTATTTACACCAACGCTGCTATAAAAACCGGACTGGAAATGACCAATTTTCAGAATAAATATATCCGCAAGGATGGCAGTCTGGTTCCTATTGTCTGGTCGGCACGCTGGGATAAAAAGGAAAAGCTTATTTACTGCGTGGCAAGGGACGCCACAGAAAGAATGAATGCTGAATTTGAGATGAACCTGCTGGTTAATTACACCGAAGAGCGGTTTATGTTACTGAATAAAGACCTTCAGATTGTTTCACTGAACCAGCAGTTTGTTCTGTTTTTTAAAGAATATTTCGGACAGGATATATGGAAAGGAGATTTTATTCTTGATTTTGCCCGGCCCGGAAGAAGAGAAGTTGTACAAGCCATTTACGACAGGGTTTTGACCGGGCAATCTGAAACAGCGGAAGTTATTTTACCTGATTTCCGCCAAAATGAGCATATATTTTCTGTTAATTACAAGCCTTCATGGAATGACCTAAACGAAATAAACGGTGTTTTTGTGGGTATAAGTGATGTCACGGATGTGGCACAGGCACAAAAACGGATTGCAAGTTCAGAGGAGAAATACCGTTTGCTGTTTTATGAAAGCCCGCTGCCAAAATGGATCTATGATCTTGAAAGCCGGTATATTTTAGAAGTGAATGAAGCAGCAATTGCTCAATATGGATTCAGCCGGGACGAATTCATGAATATGACCGTCGGTGATCTGGGATTAGAAAGCAAATGGACAAAACCAGAGAGCAATGGAGTCAGGAGTTCGGATCATACTGAAATTATCACACACAGAAGGAAAAACGGTACACAGATAAAAGTAGAAATTTCAAGAAGTTTTTATTCCTATCTGGGAAAGGATTGCCTGATCGTGGTTTCCAATGATGTCACCGTGCGTGAAGATGCGCTGAAAAAAGTGAAGGAGAATGAAGCCAGGCTGATCAATGCCCAAAAAATAGCTAAACTGGGTTCCTGGCAGCGTAACTGGGATGGAGATGGACTATACTGGTCGGATGAAATGTATAATATCTGGGAAGTGTCCAAAGATTCATTTCAGATCAATTTTGACAATGTTATTGAAATGATTCATCCGGAGGACAGGGAGACATTTACTGTCAAAAGAGACCAGTATTTGAATGGTGAAAAGGATTTTGATATAGAGCACAGAATAATTCTGGCAGATGGCAGTATTAAGTGGGTAACCCAGACAGGTAAAAGGGTAAGGGACAAATGGGGCAATTTGCTAAAATTTGAAGGCACATTACAGGATATTACATCGCAAAAATTACTGGCGCTGTCATTAGAGGAAAGCAACCTGCGCTACAACTATCTTACCAAAGCTACCTCTGATGCAATTTGGGACTGGAACCTGATAACAGAAATTATTTATTGGGGTGAAGGTTTTAATAACATTTTCGGTTATGATCTGAACGAGCTTAAAAATGATATCAGTTCATGGACCGACCATGTTCATCCGAGTGATATTGAACGGGTAGTCAATTCGGTTTATGAGGCACTTGATAGCAAGGAAACAAAATGGACGAGCGAGTACAGATACCAGAAAATGGATCAGAGTTACGCTTATGTAACGGATAAAGGGTTTATCATTCGTGATAATCATGGAAAAGCGATCAGGATGGTGGGCTCCATGCAGGATATTTCGAAGAGAAAGGAAGAAGAATACAGGCTCAAATTATTGGAATCGGTTATTACCAATACTACTGATGCGGTGATGATCACTGAAGCATTTCCATTGAATGAACCCGGACCGAAAATAATATATGTGAACAGGGCTTTTACCCTCATGACCGGTTATGCAGCAGAGGAAGTAATTGGCAAAACTCCAAGGATTTTGCAAGGCCAGAAAAACAGATAGAAAGGAACTCGACAAACTAGCTGAATGTCTCAACAATCTGGAATCCTGTGAGATCACAATTATTAATTATAAAAAGAACCGTGAAGAATTCTGGGTCAATATGGCTATCAGTCCGGTGGCTGACGACAACGGCCATATCAACCATTTTATATCCGTTGAACGTGATGTAACCCAGCGAAAAAATGAAGAGCTTGAAAAATTGCTTTTGGTTGAAATCAGCAGATTATTCAATGAGCCGATAGCACTTAATCCGGCTTTACAGAAAATGCTTGAAAAGCTTGTTGTCTTTGGGCAATTCAGCATGGCCGAAGCCTGGCTGATCAGTACTGACGGAAAAAAGATGAACCTGGTTGCTTCGTTTTCTGAAACGGGTATAACAGAAGATTTTTACAGACATAGCCATCAGATAAATAGTTTTAGTAAAGGTGAGGGGCTGCCAGGATCGGCCTGGAAAACAAAAAAGATACAATACTGGAATGCTGATACGGGCTTTGAATTTCCACGGGCCAAAGCTGCCGAAAGAGCTGGCCTAAAAACTGCGTATGGTATCCCGGTCGTTTATAATGAAGAGGTAATTGGGGCCATTGTTTTGGGGCAGGTAACTTACCAGCCAGTCCCGGATAAATTATCAGGTTTATTTGAAAGTCTGAGTATTCATACCGGTGCGGAAATCAAAAGGAAGCAGCTTGAAGATGACCTGAACCAGATCTTCCGTTTTGCTCCTGATATTATATGTAGTGTGGGGGTTGATGGTTATTTTAAAAAGATCAATCCTGCTATGTGCCAGATGCTGGGATACAGTGAAGAGGAAATACTATCTACTCCGATTGTAGATTTTGTCCACGCCGACGATAGACTCCAGATAGGAACAGCACTGAATGATGTGGGAAAAAGCGAGGCAACGTATTATATAGAAAATCGGTATTATACCAAATCGGGCAGGATTAAGAGATTTGCGTGGACGGCATCGCCATCTCCTGAGCAGGGATTAATTTTTGCGGTTGCAAGGGATATTACAGAAAAAAGGAACTGGAAGAACTCCTGAACAAAGCCAATCTTATGGCCCGTCTGGGTAGCTGGGAAATTGATTTGGTGAAGGAGACTTCATACTGGTCCGAAATAACACAGAATATACATGAGGTCGATGCATCATATTCGGCTGATATCGAAACCGGAATAAGCTTTTATCCTGAAGGAAAACACAGGGATTTGATTACACAAAAAGTAGACGAATGTATACTTTACGGAACTCCCTGGGATGTGGAATTACTGATGATAACAGCCAAAGGCAATTTGAAATGGGTAAGGGCAATTGGTGAAGGCGAATTCGTAAATGGAACTTGCAGGAGGCTTTATGGTAGCATTCAGGACATCAACGATCGGAAAGTGGCCGAATTGACACTGCTTAAAACACTTGAAGAAAAAAATACCATTCTGGAAAGTATAGACGATGCTTTTTTTGCAGTGGACAGGCAGTGGATTGTGACTTACTGGAACAGCCAGGCTGAAAAACAGTTGGGTCCACACAAGGACAAAATGTTAGGCCAGAATTTATGGGAGGTTTTTGCCGATAGTGTAAATTCTTATTCATATCATAAATATGCCGAGGCAATTGAAACCAATCAGGTTGTGCGGTTTGAGGATTACTACGAACCGATGGTCAGATGGTATGAGATCAGCGCTTTCCCATCTGACTCCGGTTTGTCTGTCTATTTCAAAGATATTACACATCGCAAGCTTACAGAGATCCGGTTGAACGAACTGAATGCAAATCTTCAGAAACAAACCAAGGAGCTTGCCATGTCCAATGCCGAGCTGGAACAATTCGCTTATGTAGCATCACACGATTTGCAGGAACCGCTGCGCATGATCACGGGCTTTCTGACCCAGCTTGAAAGAAAATATAAGGATGTACTGGATGAGAAAGGTAAAAGATATATTGATTTTGCTGTGGACGGAGCAAAACGGATGCGCCATATTATCCTGGACCTGCTGGAATTTTCAAGGGTGGGCAGAACAGATGATAAATTGGAAAAAGTCGATCTGAGTGAATTAGTAAGTGAGATTGAAATTTTACTGATGAACCAGATCGAGGAAAAAAGTGCAGTGATCCATAAAACCAATCTCCCTGTTATTGGGAGTTATAAAACGCAGCTTCGTCAGGTGTTGTTAAACCTGATCGGAAATGCCCTGAAATATATTAAAGCAGGCATACCGCCGGTGATAGAAATTACGGCTAAGGAATTTCCGGATCATTGGAAAATGGCAGTAGCAGATAATGGAATTGGTATTGACGCGGAATATTTTGAAAAGATTTTTATCATTTTCCAAAGGCTTCATCATAAAGATGAATTTCCTGGGACTGGAATGGGATTGGCAATTACCAAAAAAATTGTGGAGAGTCTCGGTGGTAAAATATGGGTAGAATCGGTAGAGGGAAAAGGAAGTACTTTTTATTTTACAGTTGAAAAAACAAAAGAATGAAAGACATACATATTTTATTGGTTGAAGATAATGAAGGCGATATTCTTCTGACAACAGAAGCATTGGAAGAAGGTAGATTTTCGGCCAGGGTTACTGTGGCCAGAGATGGGAGGCAGGCCATTGACCTGCTTGATAAAACTGGTGCATACGCTCAGGCGGATTCGCCCGATTTGATTTTTCTGGATATTAATTTGCCAAAAAAAAACGGGCACGAAGTACTCCAGTATATTAAGGCTTCTCATAAGCTGAAACACATTCCTGTGGTCATGCTTACAACTTCATCATCAGATACGGACATAAACCGGGCGTACCGGAACTATGCAAATTGTTATGTAACCAAGCCGGTGGATGCCGAAAATTTCGGTCCCGTATTAGCCAGTGTTGAAAACTTTTTTATAAATGTTGTAAAACTGCCCTCTCATAAATTGTAAAAGATGGAAATGAGTAACAGACAGTATGAAATTTTAATTGTAGAAGACAATCCGGGAGATCTGGAACTGATAACCGAATTCTTAGAGGAGCAAAGCGTTTCTCTGCATATCTTTCATGCAAAAGATTTTAAGGAATGCAAAAATCTGCTAACGGTTGAAAAACTGGCCGTTAACGTCATTTTGCTGGATTTGTCGTTGCCTGATAAAAACGGGGCCAGCCTTATCCTGGAAATGATGGATATTTCGCCCGACATTCCAATTATCGTGTTAACCGGGTATGCTGATGTCCGCTTTAGTGTAAATTCCCTTGCCCTGGGTATTTCAGATTATCTTTTAAAAGATGATCTATCTTCATCATCATTGTATAAAAGCATTTTATACAGTATTGAGCGCAAGAAAAAGTCGATTGAACTGGAAGAATCAGAAAAACGATATAGTAACCTGTTTCATCTCAGCCCGCAGCCGATGTGGGTGTATGATCTGGAAACGCTGGAATTTTTAGATGTCAATGATGCTGCTATTGAGCATTACGGTTACAATCGCGAAGAATTTATGGCGATGACGATCCGGGATATCAGGTCTGAGGAAGATATACCTGAGCTGGAAGCAGCTATGTTATTTATTAAAAATTCAGATCAGAATCATTTTGATGGTACTTTCAGGAACAGGAAAAAAAGCGGCGAGTTTATACGTCTTGACATAAAAGCAAATAAAATCTGGTTTAAAAACAGGGAAGCAAATGTGGTGCTCGCGACTGATATTACAGACCGGCTCAATTATATTAAGGCGATTGAAAACCAAAATGAAAAACTGAAAGAAATTGCGTGGCTGCAATCCCATGTAGTGAGAGCGCCGGTTGCCAGGTTGATGAGCCTGGTGGGCCTGATAAAAAATTATGAAAACACGGAGGAAGAGCAAAATGAACTACTTGACTACATTTTAATGTCGGCCCGGGAACTGGACGACGTGATCCGGAGCATTTCCAACAAAACGAATAAAATTTGATTGATAGAATTTACTCTACTAAAATTATATTGAAATAACAACTAGTTTTAATTCTCTGTTAATATGTTTATTTATGGAAAAAATATAAAAATAAAAGTTATAAATATTTTGTTGTTTAATCGATTAAACATAAATTTGGGTCACTTCATCAAGATCAGAAAGCGCCGCGTTACCTGACTACACGTTCCTTTTTCCAAAACACACTTCTTAATTGCATTTTCTTACTGTTTTAAAAACCTTAAAACCTGAAAGTAGCAAAACGTAGATTCCTTATTTCCATATTTCGCAGAAAACTGACCGGTTATTTTTGAAAAAATAGCCTGGGAAAGACTTTGTTGTTCCGGATAGCTTAATCGTTAAAGCATTTCCTGATGACTGGATTTACATAGCCGGCACGGGAAGACTTGACGGTGTACGTATAATGCATATAGTTATTGCAGTATTTCGATTCAAACAGGTGGTCTATTGCTCATCTTAACGTTATGAAAATACATTTAAAACTCATCATTAGCATTCTGCTTTTGAGCAGAAGTATAATTCTGGCACAAAACCTGACCATTTCCGGAAAGGTAACCAGCCCGACAGCCGAAATTCTGCCCGGCGTCAACATTCTGGTAGGCGGTACCAATCAGGGAACTGTGACCGATTCGGATGGCAAATATGTAATTTCGGCGCCATCCGGTGCAACACTGGTGTTCTCATATATTGGTTATGTAAGTCAGACCATTAGTGTTAATTCGCGTTCTGTGATTGATGTACAATTGGTTCAGGAAGAAAAAAATCTTACAGAGGTCGTAGTAACTGCGCTTGGGATAAAGCGCGAGGCTAAAACGCTGGGATATGCAACCGCCACAGTCAACACTGACCAGATCTCAACCAACCGATCGCCCAATGTACTGAGTGGTTTACAGGGCAAAATGGCAGGTGTTAATATTTCGTCCTTGTCGACAGGACCGGGCGGAACGGCCAAAATTCGAATCCGCGGGCAATCTTCATTCAGCGGCCAGAACAGCCCGTTGATTGTAATAAATGGTGTTCCGATTGACAATTCAAATTATGCCGGCGGTGGAGATTACGGACAGCGTTCGGCTAATAATTCAGATGGCGGAGACGGTTTGTCAAGTATCAATCCGGATGATATAGAATCGATGACTGTACTGAAAGGGGCAACTGCTGCTGCTTTATATGGTTCGCGTGCGAAAGATGGTGTGGTGATGATCACAACAAAAAGCAGAGGCTCAGGCACTGGCTTAGGAGTTACCTATAACATGAATTTTACCACAGATACACCTCTTGATTTTACAGATTTTCAATATGAATATGGGCAGGGCGAGGGTGGAAAACGGCCCACAACTCCCAATCCGACTTCCGGTGTATGGAGTTTTGGAGAGAAATTCGAGCCGGGAATGACCCAAATTTTGTTTGACAACGAGGTATATCCGTATGAACCGGTGCGGCACAGAGTCAAAAAGTTTTATCGGGTTGGTACCAATCTGACAAACACCGTTACTTGTGTCAAACAATGGGACAAATGGCGGATTCAGCCTTTCACTATCCAATACGGACAACAAGGGAATTGTTGAAAATAATACTTTTAATAAAAAGGTCGTCAATCTGGGTTTTAGCCAGAATATTTCTAAAAGGCTGACGGCCAACGGTAACATCAATTATTCAAAAGAAAAAAATACAAATCCGCCTCAGATAGACGCTCAGGATTTTGCCACTTCAACAGTCATATTTACACTGGCAAATTCGATGCCCTTCCAGGCACTGAAAGACAACCAGACGCTGCCAAATGGTGATGAATTTGTTTTTTCAAGATTTTTGGTACGTAATAATCCTTATTATTCACTGAGCCATCATTTTGAAAATATTACTAGGGACAGGATTTTTGGAAATATTGCGCTGAAATACCAGTTTACTGACTGGCTCTATTTACAGGGAAGAATTGCCCAGGATTTTTATGTACGTGGCCAGGATTACAATATTCCTAATGGATACGCTCCGATCGCCAAAGCGCCGGTTGGTTTTGTAAACGGCTCATTTACACAGGACGTCAGACGGAATACGGAAAGAAATCTGGATTTTATTCTGGGTGGAAATCATACTTTCGGGCCAATTGGCCTGGATGTTACTTTGGGAGGAAATACCCGATATGCACGTATGGATTACAACAGTGTGACAGTACAGGATTTTATCCAGCCAGGTTTATACACCGTGATGAATGGAAGGGTGAAAAATCCGTTTTACAGCCTCACAGAAAAGAAAATCAATTCGTTGTTTGGTGCCGCAACGATAAGTTATAAGGAATTTTTGTACCTGAATGTGACTGCCAGAAACGACTGGTTTTCAACACTTGCGCCCGCAAACCGAAGTATTTTGTATCCGTCCGTAACGGGTAGTTTTGTCTTTTCACAGGCATTTTCTAACCTTCCTGCCTGGTTGTCTTTTGGTAAGTTGAGGGCTGCTTATGCACAGGTTGGTTCTGATAATGTAAACCCATATTCGAATGCGCTTTATTATGCGGTTGATAATAATTCCTTTCCTAATCCGGCCGGTCAGCCGGTTCCGGTAGGAGGGATTAATGTTTCGACTGTTCCAAACCGGGATTTGCGTCCGTTGAGGGTGAAAGAAGCAGAAGCCGGACTGGAACTGAAATTGTTTGAAAATGCGATCGGCCTTGATTTTACTTATTACCACAAAATCACCGAAGACCAGATACTTGCGGCGCAGATTTCAGATGCATCATCCTATACTAATAAACTGATCAATGTAGGAAGAAGCATGAACCAGGGGCTGGAAATATTGCTGACCGGATCGCCGGTTAATACCAAATCATTCCGTTGGGATGTAAGTGTAAATGCGTCCTATAATACTTCAGAAGTGCTGAAACTTGGCCTGGCAGATAAGGATACTGTAATTACTGTTGGCGGCGGCGGCGGCAGGACTTTGAATGAAGTTGTGGGAAAGCCAATCGGGCAATTATACACCTTTACTTATTTGAGGGATGCACAGGGCAGGCAGGTTTTTGATAAAAACAGCGGAATGCCTTTGCGTAACAATACCCTGAAAAATGTAGGAAATGCATTGCCGAAATATTTTGGGGGAATTACCAACACATTCACTTACAAGGGAATAATCCTGTCCGCGCTGATAGATTTTAAGCTGGGGTATAAAATGATTGCCGGAAGAAATATCAATTATATGCGGCATGGTTTATCCAAACGTACCCTGCCTGGCCGTGCGGAAGGCTTTGTGATCGGAAACGGCGTGAATCCTGACGGAGAAATTAACCAGACCAAAGCGGCCGTTCAGCCTTTTTATGAATCCATTAATCCATTGGGAATCAATGAAGATTTCGTGTCCAATGCGGGATTCTGGAAATTAAGGCAACTTACTTTAAGCTATGACCTGGGCAAACTTTTGCCTGCCAAATCATTTATCCAGGGATTAAGGCTGAGCGCTGTTGCGAACAATGTCCTGATCATTAAAAAATGGACAGAAAATATGGATCCTGAAGAGGTGATCAATTCCTCGGACAATTCCGCCGGGCTCGATTTCTGGCCCGGGTTACCGCCAACACGAAGCATTGGATTTAATTTGAATTTAAGATTTTAACCTCAATCTCAGATTAGAAAATATGAGAACGAATCTAAAATATTTCTTAGGAATGCTGCTCTCATTGAGCCTGCTTTCCGGTTGCGACGATGGGTTTGATGAGATCAATACCAATAAAGTAGACCCGACGTCATTAGCACCCTCGCTGATTTTAAACAAAGCAATTATAAGCACGACTTACCTGGACGGCGTTTCTACATTGGGTATGCTTTGTTACAATTTTGGTATTGTGCAGCAGATCATTACGCCTTATGGAAGTTCGTTGTCCGGCGGCAATTACAATCAGTTCAATAACGCCAACACGCCGCTGGTCTGGGTGAATTTTTACAGAAATGTGATCAAACAGGTTGTAGCCGTTGTAAACCAGACCAGGGATGACCCGGCTCAGGCTAATATTTACAATGCGGCCAGGATCTGGAAAGCTTATGCATTTATGATCCTGACGGATACTTATGGAGATGTGCCTTATTTTGAAGCCGGGCAAGGATATATCAATGAAATTATCAGTCCGAAATACGACCCGCAGGAAACAATTTACAAGGACATTCTGAAAGAACTTGAAGAGGCTTCCGCTGCACTGGATGTTTCGCAGGCACCTGTTACAACAGATATTTTATATGGAGGTGATGCCGCTAAATGGAAAAAACTGGGTTATTCGCTCATGCTGAGAGCCGGCATGCGCCTGACCAAAGTTGATCCCGAGCTGGCCAAAACTTATGTAACAAAAGCAGTTGCGGGCGGATTGTTTGAATCCAATGATGATAATTCTGTTATTCGTCATACAGCAATTTATAACAACTACATTGCCAATCATTTAGCAGCAAGAGAAAAGACCAACTTTTACCTCGCGGCACCCTTTGTTGATTATTTAAAGGCAAATAATGATCCGCGTTTGCCAGTAATGGCCGTCCGGTATGTAGGTGCAAAGGGCGGGCCTGAACAAGTTGATGCCCGTGCTACATCCGATCCTAAATTGCAGATTGGCATGCCAATGGGGTATAACGATGTTTCCATTAATACCATTCTAGGTCAGTATGGCGTGGCGAGTTTATGGGACTTTACCCAAATAAATCTCAAAACCGTTCTTAAACTGGATGCTCCTGAGTTTCATATTACTTATGCCCAAAACCAATTGTTACTCGCCGAAGCTGCTACAAGAGGCTGGATTTCAGGTGCCGCATCAGACTATTTTACAAAGGGAGTAAGAGCACATCTGGAACAAATGGCCAAGTACGATCCCAGTGCAACAATTAAGGAAGATGCCATTCAGGCTTACCTGAAAGCACATCCGTTGGACCCTGCCAAAGCTCTGGATCAGATCAATACGCAATACTGGGTTGCGGCATTTCTGGATGGAAGTGAATTGTTCGCCAATTTCCGTAGAAGCGGCTATCCTGCACTGAAAAAAAATCCATATCCGGGTTCTGAAATTACCGGTGATTTTATCCGCCGGATGCCTTATCCTGATAGTGAGATCATTGTCAATCTGGGTAACGTAAACGAAGCTAATTCCCGCCAGGGCCCAAATGACCTGAATACACGCGTGTGGTGGGATAAGCCATAATTAGTTGATTTATAAAATATTACTATTCCTAAACCTTTCAACTATTATTGATTTTATGATGGATAAAACTGATTTCGGCCGCCGTGATACGATGAAGATGCTTGGCCTTAGTGGTTCCGCCGGTATTCTGGGTTTGTTTGGAGGCATTTCAACAGCGCAGGCGCGGGAAGAAAAGGGAGTTCCCGGTTATGCAAAAGCCATGAAACCTGTCAAAATCACGAGTGTCAGAGCTATTGCTACGGCTCCTCAGGGTTCTAATCTGATCGTCGTCAAGGTTGAGACGAGCGAGCCCGGATTGTACGGGCTTGGCTGTGCCACTTTCACCCAACGCGCTGCGGTGGTTCTGGTAGCAATCAATACCTATCTCAATGAGTTCTGTACAGGCAAAGATGTCGATAATATTGAGGATATGTGGCAGGCTGCTTACGTCAGTTCATACTGGAGAAATGGCCCGGTGCTCAACAATGCACTGAGCGGATTGGACCAGGCACTTTGGGATATCAAAGGAAAACGTGCCGGAATGCCATTATATCAATTGTTAGGCGGAAAATCGCGGTTTGCTGTACCATGTTATACACATGCAAATGGACGCACGCCTGAGGAAGTAGTTGAAAGCGTTAAAGGAATTCAGGCAAGGGGTTTTAAGTATATCCGGATTCAGCAGGGAGGTTACGGGGCAGTGGGAAGTACGGAACAAAAACCTGATTTTAAAGCCATGAATTTTGGCGGAGAAACGGATAATTACATGAATGAGCGCACGTACCTGAAATCAATTCCCAAACTTTTTGAGGCAGTGCGGAAAGGTTGCGGCGATGAAGTTGAATTGCTGCATGATATCCACGAAAGAGTGCAGCCCATGGATGCGATCAATATGATCAAACAACTGGAACAATACCGCCCGTTTTTTATTGAAGATCCGTTCTCTCCCGAAAACATGAAGTGGTTCAAGCAGTTACGTGCCAGTACAACGGTGCCTCTTGCAATGGGAGAACTTTTCAATAATATCAATGAATTCCTTGAACCAATGGTCAATCAATGGTTTGACTACATCCGTATCCACGTTTCTCAGATCGGAGGCGTGACGCCGGCTATGAAAGTTGCACGATTGGGTGAGTGGTTTAATGTAAAAACTGCGTGGCATGGCCCGGGTGATGTTTCACCGGTTGGCCATTCAGCTCATGCACATATTGATCTGGCCGTCTGGAATTTTGGGATACAGGAAGCAGTATCATTCAACGACAAAACCCTCGAAGTTTTTTCCGGTTGCCCGACCATGAAAGACGGCTATATGTCTGTCAATGAAGTGCCCGGAATTGGCGTCGATATCAATGAAAAAGAAGCCGCTAAATATCCGATCACAACTAAATCCAACTGGCAGGTAAGGAAATTCGACGGGACTATAATCAGGCCTTGAAGGGAGTTTAGAGTTAAGAGTTCAAAGTTTAAAGTTTACAGTTTTACAAATCTTACCGGAATTGCATCAGGTACGATTTCTCCAATTCTGTAAATCCTGAAAATCCTTTAATTCTGTCAAAATAAAATGAAAAAGATTTCTATGAAAGACATAGCACAACGGGCAGGCGTGTCAACCGCGCTGGTTTCCTATGTTTTGAATGGAAAAGAAAAGGAAAGCAGGGTAGGAGAAGCCATTGCTGAGAAGATCAAGCTGATAGCGAATGAATTAAGTTACCAGCCTAACCACCTGGCAAAAAGCCTGAGAAGTGGAAAAACACATACTATCGGCCTGATCATTGCGGATATTTCAAATCCATTTTTCGCCAACATTGCGAGGGTTGTGGAAGACGAAGCAAAGCGAAATGGCTATACGGTGATTATCGGAAGCTGTGATGAAAACGCGGAAAAATCCCTTGACCTTTTAAATGTACTGATCAACAGGCAGGTTGATGGTTTTGTTATCGTTTCCTGTGAAAATTCGGAAAACCAGATTTACTTTTTAAAAGAAAAAAACATCCCTTTTGTTTTGCTCGACAGGCATTTTCCGGATATACAGACTGATTTCGTAGCCACGAATAATTTTAAGGCTTCCTATGATGCGGGTTCACACCTTGTGAAGGGTGGTTATGAAAAAGTAGGGCTAATTGCTTATAAGTCAGATATGTATCATATGGTTGAGAGGATACGCGGATACAGGCATGCCCTACGTGACAATGGTGTGGATTTAAATGCAGAATGGCTTAAAGAGGTGAGATTTGAAACAATGGAAACGGAAGTGAAAACGGCGATTGATGAAATCATGTATTCCGGCCATAAAGTGGATGCACTCATTTTTGCGACTTACGGCCTGGCAATCAATGGTTTGAAATATATCAATGAATTACGTTTAAAAGTGCCCTCAGATCTCGCAATCGTTAGTTTTGGACAAGCAGAAGTATTTGATCTTTATTACTGTCCAATTTCCTATCTCAGGCAACCACTGGAATTATTGGGAAAAACAGCTGTCCAGTATCTCATCGCGAAAATGAAAAATCCGGACGAAGGAATGAAACAGATTTTAATGGAAGCCAAACTGATCGCAAGGGATTCTTCGAAGGCCAGGGGGGTGATTTTTAAGGGTTAAGGGGTTAAGGGGTTAAGGGGTTAATGGTTAAAGGGTTAATGGTTAAAGTGTTAATCGGTTAAAGTAGATGGATTGGCTGCGACGTCAGTCTAAATACAGGTATATATTCACAGTGATGCTACCGATTTGGTGTGGAACATCCTGATTGAAAATCAATACAACGAAAAGCAGATTAAATCAAACTTTATGCAAAGAAGAGATTTTATAAAAAGTGCTGTAATTAGCTCGGCGGCTGTTGTGGCTGGTTTGCCCCTGGTTGAAGCAGCTTCTAAGATGAAAATTACCAAAATCCGCTATTACAGTGCACCGGGTTATAACAAGCCACTATTTAACCAGGCAAGAGGCATTGTGGAAATTGAAACGGATGGCGGAATTATCGGAATTGGTGAAGGAGGTTCCAAAGATATGATCGAACAATGTGCTCAGATGATGATTGGCGAAGATCCGTTTCGGATTGAACACATCTGGCAGAATGTTTACCGTGGCATGTTTTATCCGCCCGGGCGGGAAAAGCTGCACGCATTGGGTGCGCTGGAAATGGCACTTTGGGATATTAAAGGAAAAGCTTTGAATGTTCCCATATATGAACTCCTGGGCGGTGCAACCCGGGATTATGTGGAATGTTATGCGACAGGTTTCAAAGCTTCCAAAGCGGCAACGGAAGAGGATAGAGCAAGGGATTGTATTGAAGCAGGTTTGAGAGCATACCGAATAGGCCCGACAGGAGGAAACGGCGATCAGGCTTTTGATTTTTATGACAATGTTAAAAAAACTATCGAGTTCTGTAAAAGGATAGACAGAGCGGTAGGTGGAGGTGGGAAATGGGCCATAGACCTGCATACCCGTTTCGATATGACCGATGGTTTAAAGATATGTGCAGCCCTGGAAAGTCTTGAACCTTATTTTGTAGAAGACATTGTAAGATCTGAAAATCCGGGTATTTATAAATCTGTCCGGTCGATGACCAAGGTGCCGATTGCAGTGGGTGAGCAATTCGGTGACCGTTGGGATACAAATGAATTAATAGAAAACCGCCTCATTGATTACACCCGTTTTACAGTCCCTAATACAGGTGGAATTGGTGAATTCAGGAAACTGGCTTCAATGTGTGAAACGCATTATGTAGGCATGATCCCGCATTTTACAGGGCCTTTGTCCACCGCAGCACTTGTACATGTTCTGGGTTCAAGCAGTCCGGCGCGTTGTATGATGGAGCTTGGAGGCGGCGAACCGGAAAGGCCGCCTTACTTCAATGAGGATTACATCAATTTCAAAAACGGCAAATTATACCTGAATGACAGTCCGGGATTAGGTGTAAAGTTTGATCCGAAAAAAGCTGATTTTGTGATGGAGGTCAAAGAAAAAACCAAATTTCCTCATCCGATTTTAAAGGCTCCCGATGGTTCAATTCATAATTGGTAAGAGTAATCATATTTTAAGCAAGCTGAGATCTTGGCAGTCTGAGCGGAGCGGCCGCCGCTACGGTCGAAGACAGGGCGATTAGTGTCAATAATTCCATCATTGTAGCAGACCCTTCGACTGCTACGGCAGTCCGATCCGCTCAGGGTCACAAGATCTTAGCAACTGTTAAATTTTACAAAATGAATAATTCAAATCAATCTACCATTTCCAGGCGCTCCGCAATCCAGTCAGTATTAGGTCTGGCAGGACTAGGAACCATGCTTTTGCCAAAAACCTCCTATGCTTCAATTCCAAAAACGGTCAAAGAATATGGCCAGGTGAAGATTACCAGGTTGGAAACTTTCCTGGTAAAACCCAGGTGGATTTTTCTCAAAATTCATACAGATGCAGGCGTATTCGGACTGGGTGAGCCACTGCTGGAAGGCCGGGCACTGACAATCCAGACTGCGATTAAAGAAGTAGAGCCCTATCTGATCGGTAAAGATCCGAGAGCCATTGTGCACCATTGGCAGGCCATTTACCGCCATGCTTTTTACAGGGGAGGCCCCATACTTACAAGCGCACTGAGCGGTATTGACCATGCTTTGTGGGACATAAAGGGCAAACTGCTGAATGTGCCTGTTTACGAACTTTTTGGAGGTCCAACCAGGGACAGGGTCAGGATTTATGGCCGCGCTGCCAATGCTGAAGATATGAAAAAAGAAAAGCAGAAGGCTTTACAGTGATCAAAACCGGTGTTGCCAAGGTCAATCCTGCGAACATAGTAGAAAACCCGAAGTTCATCAAATATGCCTCTGATAATTTCGCCTCCCTTCGCGAAGCAGGCGGAGCCGACATGGATATTGCTATTGATTTTCACGGAGCTATTTCTCCGCAGACTGCCAAAGTCCTGATTAAAGAGCTCGAACAATACCAGCCCATGTTTATTGAAGAGCCATGCCAGGCTCAGAATGTGGATACTATGGTAGACATTGCGCGGGGCACACACCTGCCTATTGCGACGGGTGAGAGGATTTTTACCAAATGGGGTTTTCGCGAAATTCTTGAAAAAGGTGCTGCCAGTATTATTCAGCCTGACCTGTGCCATGCGGGCGGAATTACGGAAGGAAGACTTATTGCCGGAATGGCAGAGGCTTATTATGTACCCATCGCTCCCCATAATCCAATGGGCCCGATCTCCCTGGCGGCTGGACTTCATGTTGCTGCCAGTGTACCCAATTTTCTTGTTCAGGAGCAGGTTTCGCTGGGTGAAGGTTATCTGAAAAATCCGTTTAAACTTGAAAAAGACGGCAGTGTTCTAATTCCAAAAGGCCCTGGTTTAGGGATTGAACTGGATGAAAACTTAATGAAGGATAAGATAGGCCATGACTGGAAGAATCCGGAATCTTATAATCCATTTGACGGCTCGGTAGTCGACTGGTAGAGCCGGATCCTGGAAAGTCTAACTCACAAGCATAACCAATTTTCTAAACCATATATGTATAGTTCAACAATTTAACGTATGAAAAAAATTGTAAGTGTTTTTGTTTTAAACCTGTTGTTTTGCCTGAACCAGGTTCATGCTCAGGAAAATAGAATAACAGGCCAGGTTACCGATGCAGATAATGCATCACTACCCGGTGTGAACGTGCTGGTGGGCGGTTCTTCACAGGGTACCGTTACGGATTCCGAGGGAAAATACGCCATCAATGCACCTGGAAACGGAACTCTCGTTTTTTCCTTTATTGGATATGTTAGTCAGACGGTCGAAATAAACAATCGTTCTGTCATCAATCTGCAATTGACCCAAGAATCAAAGATCTTAAATGAAGTGGTCGTGGTGGGTTATGGAACCCAGAAAAAAACTGATGTAACCGGATCATTGGCGGTGATTTCTACGAAGGAATTTGCACAACAGCCCGTCACCAGGCTGGATCAGGTATTGCAAGGACGGGCTACTGGTGTGCAGGTTACGCAGTCGAACGGTGCGCCGGGCGGAGATTCCAGGATACGGATCCGTGGGGCCAATTCAGTTTTGGGAAATAATGATCCACTGTACGTGATCGATGGTTTTATCGGTGCGGATTACGGATTACTGAATCCGAGTGATATTGCTTCGATACAGGTTTTAAAAGATGCTGCGTCCACTTCTATTTACGGCAGCAGGGGAGCAAACGGTGTGGTCATTATAACGACTAAAAAAGGAACCAAGGGAATTAAGGTTACTTATGAAGGACAGGCAAGTGTATCTAATGTGATCAAAAAATTCGATTTATTACCGGCTGGGGAATTTGCCGAAATTGTAAATGCCCGCGCAACTGCTACGGGTTCCACTCCGCCATTTACCGAAGCCCAGATCGCAGATTATAAACAAAATGGCGGAACAGACTGGCAGGATCTGGTTTACCGGAAAGGACACGGCCAGCAACACCAGATCACAATAAACGGAGGTAATGATAAGACAACTTTCCTAATCTCAGGTAATTACGTCAATCAGAAAGGGATCATTGAAAACAGTAATTACAAACGTTACATTTTCAGGACCAACCTCAATACGCAGGTCAATAACAAACTCGCTTTACGTTTTAACCTGAACGGTTCGAATTCATTAAACCATAATACGGATGCAGGCTGGGCGCTGATTGAAGCTTTGCAATGGGCACCCACCACACCGGCTTATGGCGCAGACGGGCTTCCAACTTATTCTGATCCGACTGGTTCTGTTTCAAGAAGTCCGCTGGATAATTTGTATGACAAATCCTTTGATACCGGAAAAACAAATATTAACGGTATCGCAGGTTTGAATTACCAGCTACCGGTTAAGGGCCTAACGCTGGACCTGCAATATGCAATTAACTTCCAGGATGCGCAGAACAAATACCTGAATGGCCCGCGAATCGCCAACCACGTACCCAATGCAACGCGTTATTCGTCGGATATGCTAACGTTGCAAAATACCAATGCGCTGAATTACAATGTGACGTTAGGCAATCATTCTATCAATGCAGTGGCGGTACTGGAAACACAGTCATTTACCAATAAATATTTCCAGGCTTATGCAAGCGGACTTAGGTTTCCGCAGCTGGGTTATGACAATATTGGAGGAAATGCAGCATCATCCGTTTCATCCGGCTTTTCAAAATCAACTTTACTGTCACTTTTGGGACGAGTTAATTATGCTTTTAAAGACAAATATCTGGTGTCCGCTGCGGTGAGGAGAGATGGATCATCCAAATTCAGTGAAGCAAACCGGAACAGCGTTTTCCCGTCTGTGGCATTGGGATGGCGGTTGTCGGAAGAAGAATTTATCAAAAACCTGAACGTGTTCAGTAACCTGAAACTAAGAGGAAGCTGGGGCATGACGGGCAGCCAGGCAATTAATCCGTATGCCACTTTATCTTCCTACAACACCACTTTTGTGTCGTTCAATAATAACTCGATTGTTGCTGGCGTAATTCAGGGAAATGCAGGAAACCCGGATTTGAAATGGGAAACCACCAAACAGACTGACGTTGGTCTGGAAATGGAATTTCTGAATGGCAGGCTTCGCGTAGAGGCAGATTATTTTCATAAAAATACCACCGATTTATTGCTGAATGTTTCCATACCAAACTATGCAGGCGGTGGTACAACCACGAAAAATGTAGGGGAAATTGAAAATAAAGGCTTTGAATTTTCTATTGCAGGAACACCGGTACAGGGCAAATTCGGCTGGGAAACGAACCTGAATTTTTCTACCCTTAAAAATAAAGTAATTGATCTGGGTGGATTGCCACGACTGGGAACAGGTACTAATGCAGGTGGTGGTATGTCGATTACCAATGAATTTATGCTCATGCCCGGCCAGCCGCTAGGCTCATACTGGGGGCTGAATTATCTGGGAACATTCAAACCAAATGAAGCAGATATTGCAGCCAAACAAGGCAGGGTTCCGGGCGATCCGCATTATGAAGATGTAAATGGGGATAACAGCATTACTACGGATGATTTTCAGGTAATCGGCCATGCTTTTCCAAAAGTGACTGGTGGCTGGAACAACACTTTTACATATGGCGGATTTACCCTGAATGTATTTTTCAATGCAATTCTGGGAGTTGATAAACTAAACTACACCAGAGCGGGCGCCATGTCGGGATCTGGTGAAGCACGCCAGTTCCTATTGACCGAGATCAGGGATTACTATCGCCCGGGCAATGAGGATTCTGATATTCCCGCATTTACAAAAACATACCAGCCTTTCACACAATCGAGCCGTTTTATGGAGAATGGCAGTTTCGTGAGACTGAAAAACGTGAGTCTGGGTTATAATCTTCCTGCCAAACTCCTGAATACTTCCGGAACGATCCGCATATTCGGCAGTGCAACCAACCTGTTTACAATAACCAAATATTCAGGCCCTGACCCTGAATCCAGCAATGTGGGCTCCGGTACTGATACCGCTATTGGTATCGACCGCGGTTCTTATCCGAATGCCAAAGTTTACACATTAGGTCTTAATCTTTCTTTCTAAATATTCAATTATAACAAAATGAAAAAATTAACCATACTTATGCTTGCTGCGTTGCTGTTCGTTGGTGCAGGATGTAAAGATTATCTGGAAGAAGATACTACAGGACTTTTGTACGGAGCAAATGTACTCGCTACGCAGGACGGCCTGGAATCTGCTTTAACAGGTGCATACAAAGGGCTGGCCTGGCAATGGAATATGGGATTTATACATCCTTCGGCCAATGCCGCAACACTTGGAAGTGATGATGTAACAACACATCCGGCAAGTAATAAAGCCGACTGGCGGGAATTTGACCAGTTTAATGTTTCCACGACCAACCAGCGTTCCAATGCCGTTTACAATGGTTGCTACAAAGCAATTCAGGGTGCCAATAATGTTATTAATAATTTTCAGAATACGACGGGTGATAAAGCTACTATTGATATTATTGTTGGAGAGGCCTATTTCATCCGTGCATTTTCTTACTATTGGTTAACCCGTTTCTGGGGAAATATTCCGTTGGTGCTTGCCGGAGAATATTCCCCCGACCTGCTGACAGTAGGCAAAACGGAACCTGCTAAAATTTATGAACTGATCGTTGCCGACCTGAAAATAGCAGAAGTTAATTTGCCCGATTCGAAACGTGATCCTGGCCGTCCCAATAAAGGTTCTGCAAAAGCATTTCTGGCTGATGTTTATCTGACAATGGCTGGATGGCCGCTTAAACAAACGGATAAATATGACCTTGCGGCTGCCAAAGCAAAAGAAGTGATCGATAACAAGGCGGCCTACGGATTTCAGTTACTGCCAACTTTTGCAGCTGTTTTTGCCAATGATGAGTCTACAACCGGAACAGCAGAAGCCGTTTTTCAGCTGAATGGTTTTACTGGCGGAGATGGTACGGGAAATTCTACTTACGGGCTGACAACCATGCCGGGCGAAGAAGGTGGCTGGGACGATATGTATGCAGAACTTTACTTCTTCCGGGATTTTCCTGCCGGTCCGCGTAAAGACGCCACATTCAGGACGGAGTTTGGGGTAGGAGCAACCAAAATTCCGTGGCAAAACAGTTTGACAAAACATCCTTATTACAAAAAATGGTATATCAAAGGTGATCTCGTAACGTACCAGGCTTCGTTGCCATCGGTGATGATGCGGTATGCGCATGTGCTGACAATTTATGCAGAAGCAAAAGCACGAGGAACCGGAGGGCCGGACCAGGCCGCTTATGACGCATTGAACGCAGTTCGCCTGAGAGGCTGGGCAACAGGAACAAAAGCACTGTCACCAGCGGACGGAATGACGGCTGCCAGATTTGCGGATGAAGTGGTACAGGAACGTGCCTGGGAATTTGCCTGTGAAAGAACCCGCTGGTTCGACCTGATCCGCCTTGAAAAAGTAGAAGAAGCCAACGCTAAAAAGAGCCCGGATGATCTTCAGCCAATCAAACCGATCACCAAAGCAAATTACTGGTTTCCACTGCCTTATTCGGATACGTCGCTGAACCCGAATTTAAATTAAATGGATTTAAATCCGGATTTATAAAGGGTTTTTGGATTTGAGGTAGGTTCAGTCAGGTACATAATATTGGTTGTGGTAAACGATAAAACCAATTAAATAAATGCCGTAGGTATGCAACGTTTCGTACCTGCGGCACTTTGGGGATTTTCATCGGGGGCCATAGGTTGAAACCTATGGCTACAAAATTGTACATACCTATGGTATTATCATAGCAATTGCGTGGCGGCCTTTGTATATTTTACCTTCTGGGATTCTGTAAACTTTACAACCTAACAAAAGCTAATCGCCAACAGCTTAAAACCTTCATAAAAATGATTCGCCATTGGAAATATTTTTCGGTAGGGTTGCTGTTGCTATGGATTTGCATGGCTGCTTTTCAGGATAATGATAGTGAAATTTCAGACGAAAAAAATGAAGACTGGCCTGCTTACGGAGGTAATGCTGCCGGTACCCGCTATTCCGGATTGACACAAATAAACGCTCAGAATGTCAATCAACTGCAATTAGCCTGGACTTACGATACAGGCGAAAATAAAGATACCAGTCAGCGTGGAATGGATATACAATGTCAGCCGATTGTAATTAACGGCATCATGTATGGTACAACCCCGGAATTAAAATTATTTGCAATTGAAGCCGGTTCTGGTAAAGAAATATGGAAATTCAATCCCTTTTCCACGCCAGGTAAACGTCCGCGTTTTCATCCGGTACGTGGAGTTGTTTTTTGGGAAAATGGTGAAGACAAAAGGATATTATATTCAGTTGGCCCAGCATTGTATGCCGTGAATGCAAAGACAGGACAACTGATAAAAGGTTTTGGTAAAAATGGTGAAGTTAATTTGCATGAAGGATTGGGTGATCAAGAAACGCTGGGTTACGATGTAAATAATTTTAATATCCGCTCTACGACGCCGGGTGTAATTTATCAGGATTTACTGATCATGGGCTCGTCCGTTTCCGAAGGCGGTGATGCGCTTCCGGGCAACATCAGGGCATTCGATGTGCGAACGGGAAAACTTGCCTGGGTTTTCAGGACTATACCACTTCCGGGTGAATTTGGTTATGAAACCTGGTCGAAAGATTCTTACAAAAAACTGGGCGGAGCCAATTGCTGGGCGGGAATGGTTGTCGATGAAAAACGTGGAATTGTGTTTATGGGAACAGGTTCACCGTCCGTAGATTTTTATGGAGGCGCACGGAAAGGGACCAATTTATTTGCCAATTGTGTCCTAGCCTTAAATGCGAAAACAGGTGAAAGGATCTGGCATTTCCAGACTGTACACCACGATCTCTGGGACCGGGATATCCCTTGCCCGCCTAATCTGGTCACAGTAAAGCATAATGGCAAAATGATCGATGCCGTAGCGCAGGTAACAAAGGACGGGTTGATTTTTGTTTTAGACAGAGAAACCGGCAAACCATTATTCCCGGTTAATGAAGTGCCTGTCCCGGACTTGCCGGCTTTACCAGGTGAAGAGCCCTGGCCAACTCAGCCTGTTCCATCCAAACCTGCGCCTTTTGCCAATCAGGATCTGACGGAAAATGACCTGTCGAACCGGACTTCCGAAGCACATGCTTATGTTTTGGACAGGTTTAAAAACGGGAGAAGCGGAGCTAAAAATATTCCTCCCGGCTTGCAGGGGTCGTTATATTATGGAATCGGCGGTGGTGCAGAATGGGGTGGAAATGCAGTTGATCCAAGCGGGATTATGTATGTCAATGGTAATAATATGCTGTGGTGGCTGAAAATGCGTGATGCAAAAGAAAAGCAAAACGGAGAAGTTTTAACAAAAGGATCTGCACTTTTTAATACCAATTGTGCCTCCTGTCACGCCATGGATTCGAAAAACAGCACTGCTGCCGGTGCACAGGCTTATCCGGTTTTAAAGGACATTGGTAAACGCCTAAGCAGACCACAGATTAATACAATTCTGGAAACAGGACGTGGCAGAATGCCTTCTTTCCAGCATTTTACCAGAGAAGACCGGAATGCGATCATTGATTTTTTACTGGAAAATGAAAAGGTGCCTACCAGTGATATTCATCAATTATCTGAAACGGGATCTGAGCAGAAAAGGGATTTTCCTTATACTCCGCCATATATCAACAATGGTAATGTGCAGTTTCGGGACCAGGATAATTATCCGGCCATAAAACCACCCTGGGGAACACTGAATGCCGTTGATCTGAACTCAGGAGAATATTTATGGAAAGTTACGCTCGGTGAGTATCCGGAGCTGACCAAAAAAGGAATACCACCAACAGGAACAGAAAATCATGGCGGGCCCGTCGTTACAGCTGGCGGATTGTTATTTATTGCTGCAACTTATGATGAAAATTTAAGGGCTTTTGATACCAAAACAGGAAACGTGATCTGGAAATATAAATTGCCGGCGGGTGGATTTGCTACACCGGTCACATACATGGTAAATGGTAATCAATACATAGCCATCGCAGCCGGAGGAGCCAGATACGGGTTAAAATCCGGAGGGACTTATGTGGCATTTGCGTTGCCTTAGGGCGGTCGGGGCGGAGGCGGTCGGCTTTCGGCAGTCGGCAGTCGGCGGTTGGCAGTCGGCGGTTGGCGGTCGGGTTTCGGTGCTCGGCAGTGGGCGGCTGACGGTTTGCTTTGGCAATCAGTGACCGGTTTTTTTTATTAGATTTTCAACTTGCTATTAAATATTTACAATTATATCGACGACCCTAATTCAGCAATTGCTGAAAGCCGGCCTTCGATATCCGACTGTCGACTGCCGAAAGCCGACCGCCGAAAGCCACCTGTTGCCATCTAACCGCTAAAAATCATGAAAAACTACTTATTGTGTTGTGATTGGGGGACTACATCTTTCCGGTTGCGTCTGGTAAATATGGAGAACCAGGAAGTTATTGGTGAGATACTTTCCATGGAAGGTGTTGCACTCACTTTTGACAACTGGAAGGCTTTGGATAGTAATTTTTCAGATAGAAGGAGGTTTTTTATTGATCATTTACAAAAGCAAATTACACTTTTAGAAAATAAGTTTGACGTGTATCTGGATGGCGTTGCCATTGTAATTTCCGGAATGGCTTCGTCGTCCATTGGTATGCATGAAATTCCCTATTCAAACCTTCCATTCGACCTTGATGGAAATCAGCTGAATGTCTACCGGATAGATTCTGATGACAGTTTTATGCACGATATTTTACTTATTTCGGGAGTGAAAAGCGAACACGATGTCATGCGTGGTGAAGAAACGCAACTGATCGGACTGGCGGAATTGACGGATTTATCTGTCGGGGATAAAACAAATGTGATTTTTCCGGGTACACATTCCAAGCATTTATTCATCCAAAACAAAAAATTAACAGGTTTTCAAACATTCATGACCGGTGAAATTTTTAAGATTATTTCCACACACAGCATTTTGAAAGATTCCATTGAACTGTCCGTTCTACCGGATTTTTCAGAAGACGAACTGGCTGCATTCAGGCTGGGTGTAAGAGAAGCAGATTCGACAGGAATTCTTAAAGGGCTGTTCAGGGTCAGGACTAATCAGCTATTTAACAAACTGAGTAAGAAGGAGAATGCCCTTTATTTGAGTGGCCTGCTGATCGGTTCAGAAATTACAAATCTTTTAGATGAGATTCACGCGCAGCTGGTCTTATGTAGTGGAAATAATTTGTTCGAATTGTACAAACTGGCTCTGGATGAATCAGGATTATCGGAACGTACAACAACTGTTTCGTCTGATATGGCAGACAGGGCGACCGTAGCAGGGCAAATTAAAATTTTCAGGAATCAGGCATTTATACTCAACAATATAAACTTATGAGCGAGCGCACTTATTCATCTGTTTTTTCAAAAAAGCCTCAATCACAGAGTTATTATAAAATAAAAAATTACCGCTGGATCATTGTGGTCCTGCTATTTCTGGCTACCACCATCAATTATCTCGACCGGCAGATTATTGGCTTATTAAAACCAATTCTGGAAAAAGAATTTGTCTGGACAGAGACCGACTTTGCCCGGATCGTTATGGCTTTTACAGCGGCTTATGCAGTAGGTTTGCTCATTTTTGGCTGGCTTATTGACAAAATCGGGACGAGGCTGGGCTATTCCATTACCATTGTTTTCTGGAGTATTGCCGGAATGCTGCATGCCATGGCCCGAAGCGCTTTTGGGTTTGGCCTGGCACGGGTTGGTTTGGGTTTGGGTGAAGCCGGAAATTACCCGGCTGCGGTTAAAACCGTTGCAGAATGGTTTCCTAAAAAAGAACGTGCTTTGGCAACAGGTCTTTTTAATGCCGGAACGAGTGTTGGTGTGGTAGTTGCGTTATTGCTTGTTCCCTGGATTCTAAGCCGTTACGGATGGCAGGAAGTATTCTGGATTACAGGTGCACTGGGTTTTGTATGGCTCATTTTTTGGTTACTGTTTTATGAAATACCATCACGGCAAAAAAGACTGACCACCGAAGAATATCATTATATACGGAGCGGGCAGGAAATAGAAGAACAGATCAATGGTGAAAAGTTAGAAGTGCAATGGATCAGGTTATTCACTTTCCCCCAAACCTGGGCATATATTACTGGTAAAGGCCTGATCGATCCCATTTACTGGTTTTTCCTGTTCTGGTTACCTTCGTATTTTGCTTCTACATTTAATCTTGATCTAAAAAAGCCAAGTCTGGAATTAATGCTGATCTATACCGCAACAACTGTTGGGAGTATTAGCGGTGGCTGGTTTTCTTCCCGGCTGATCAAAAAAGGATGGCCGGTAGTGAGGGCCAGAAAGGTCGTTTTACTGGTTTTTGCGTTTCTGGAATTATCCGTTATCCTGATCCAGTTTGCCACAAGTGTATGGGTTGCAGTCGGGCTGATCAGTTTTGCCGTGGCATTACATCAGGCCTGGGCAACCAATGTTTTTACATTGCCCTCTGATCTGTTCCCCAAACAGGCAGTGAGTTCGGTTGTTGGGATAGGAGGGATGGCCGGAGCTGTGGGCGGTATACTTTTTCCAATTCTGATCGGTAATCTGCTTGATACTTATAAAGCCACCGGAAACCTCTCACATGGTTACAATATTATCTTCACCATCTGTGGCTGCACTTATCTGATTGCCTGGCTAATTATTCATCTGCTAACAAAGAATGGTAAAATTGTGGAATTGCATGAATTGCAGTGACATGAAAATTTTTGTGCACCCAGTTTGAATTAAAACGAAAAAATCACACAGAATGTCCTGATTAGGATTTCTGTTTTGAGATTAAAAACCTGGTTAATAAACAGTGGCATGACTGATTTTACATTTTACCTCCCTGCGGCCCTTGCCTTCGTTACATATATTTTTTTAGCTACATGTAAAAAATGAAATTCCGTTCTCTGTAAAAAAACATTAAGGTTGCTATTTGATATGGTAAAAACCAATTGGAAAATCGCTGCTTAAAGTAAAATTGGGTTTGTAAAATATTTATAAATAATACAGCAATAATTACAACCATTTTGCTTTGTGATGTGTCTATGTGTGAACTAATCACTTTCCAGAACGAAATGAAATTGACCGGATTTTTCTCAGAAATTATTTCAGTTCTTATTCTAAGTTCTCCGCATATAAGTTGTAAAGAAACTGAACCTACACCATCAAACACTCCAATATCTATAAAAAACTTGACTGAGCTCCAGACAAATATTCCTCCGGGATATTATCATGACTTACACTTCGTGAACGATTCATTAGCATTCGTGGTTGGAGACAACAACCTGATAGTCAGAACAAGGGATGGTGGTAAAAGCTGGAAAAAACTAATTCTGCCAATAAGGCAAAGCCTAAGCTTAAAAAATGTTAATTTTTTTGATGAACTCAATGGAATAGCTGTTGGGTCCAATGAGACAGAAGGTGGTGTCCTTTTAACCAGGGATGGAGGCGATACCTGGAATATTGTCCAGGAAGGAAACATCAGACCCAACATAATCACATTGCCGGATAGTAGTACCGGATACATACTAACTGATTCAAAAATTTTGATTAAAACGGATGATGCAGGAGTCAGCTGGACCAA
This sequence comes from Dyadobacter sp. NIV53, assembly GCF_019711195.1. Classification (NCBI taxonomy): domain Bacteria; kingdom Pseudomonadati; phylum Bacteroidota; class Cytophagia; order Cytophagales; family Spirosomataceae; genus Dyadobacter; species Dyadobacter sp. NIV53. The sequence continues at coordinate 410,499 of NZ_CP081299.1, read as the reverse complement.
TATCAATCTACCGGAAAGTGCACTTGCAGCAACAGTAAAATTTAAGAGTGCATCTGAGGGAATTGTGGGGTGTGCAAGGGGGAATACTATGTGACCAAAAACGGCGGGTATTCCTGGAAAATGTTTCAAACACCGGTTAGTGACACTTTTACTAATATCTTTTTCTTTGATGAAAAAACCATTTTACAAGGTCAGAATAAGATATTCAGGATTGAAAAAAATGGTAAGTTTGATATTGCCACTCCTCCTTCTATGTTTAAAATGTACTTTATTAATATCAACCAAGTTATTGGAGTTGGGCAATCTTATTCAGGACAAGGATTTTTCTCTATGGGAGCTATCTATACTACGAATGACTTCTGGAATACAACACAGAAAAAAACTTTCGGAGGAACTGTTGCATTTACTTTCACAACACTAGATAAAAAGAACGATCATGAAATTATGATGATAGGCACTGGAATTAAACGATCAGCAGTTTTCAATATTAAATTTTAGAAATTCTTTACCCGCCTAATTAATTCTTTATGAGAAAATTTAGATTTGATTTTTACTTTTTTTGATTATTTGTTTTCCGCTTTTTAACTATTACAAGCACTTATGAAAATTCAAATAAAACTATTGGCTCTTTCATTCGCTTCCCTTGCTTTAAGTTGTACCAAAGAAAATTCTGTCGACGATTGTGTTAAAGGGAAATATCTGGGTAATTACTGTGGACAAACTGTTGTTCAGATTCTGGATGACACTAGAATTGGCCAGGATTGGACAAGTATCTACGGAGATAAATTCCAAAATTGTGTTGCATCGCCTCAACTTTCACAACCATTTGCAATTCCTGCCGATTCCATCATATATTTTATGTATAAGAATGGCACATCAGGAAGAAAAGACTTTATGCTTTGTTTTCCTGAATCATTAACTTACATCAATATATTGGCGATTTACTCCACTCCATGTCTAAAAACTGACAATTAATTATATCAATGAAAATAAATCGCTTATTGACTGCGACTGGGGTTCTTTTGATGGCTTTCAGTTGTGGAAACCCTAACCTGGATGCTGAGAAACCTTTCTCAATTACTTATAATATTTTAAACAGGGATGGGACAAAAACCAACACAGTAAAGCAGGGTGAAAATTTTATATTTAGTTTGATAATTACTAATAACTCCGATGAAGAATGGTATGTGGATCATGGAAGTTTGCTCGGTTCTGATTTAGCAATGCTATATTCTAAATCAAGTGTGGGCAACGATACCTTAATAGGACGTGCTTATGATTCTGCAATATGTTCTTTTCAGGCTGGCGTTGTAATTCCCGCAAATGGTCACCTTGAGATAAATATTCCCTGGATTGCTGATCAGTTACTAACAAAATTTCCTTCGTGTGGATTAAATGCCAATGTAAACCGAATGCTTCCTGCTGGCTGGTATGCTATAAAATTGGACGGAAAAATTATAATATTTCGTTCGGATATTACTTATGAAATTCCTTTAAGAGCGTATAATAGTAGTTTTCAAGTCAAATAATTCACTATCTTATTCTTTTTACAGAAATAGTATATTTTGGTAATCCTCCCAGATCACAATAATTTCCTGGTGTTAGCCCCTTGACATAGGTGAACATCAGCGTATCACCAATCACTTGTTTATCAAGCGGTACATTTCCAACCAGTACACAATGCTCGTAAGTGATTATCGTGTTTGTGGAGTCGAAAGGCCCTTTCGTATTAGCATAATATTTCCAGCTGTCACCATCGAAAGAAGCCCCGATTAACTGCATGGCAATTCCTCCGCAAGTTGGTCGTAGTATTCTGGCAGTAACCACCTCATGACCCAGGTCATCAGCCACCTCTTTCTCATTACAACTTATTCCAACTATGCCGGCAGAAAGTAGCAGCATAATGCAAAGTACATTTCTCACGATAATAATCTTCTTTTTTGATCCAACTGTTTCAGTACACAAGTTTCAGGAAATTAGTTGTAAAGATTTTGTCCAAAGTAAGCGTGATTTTAGGTTGGCTAAAATATAGTTGATTATGGCCATTTAAAAATTTGCAATGTATCCTGCCTTTTTCAGGCAAGAATGGGTACTTCTTTCCTGCAAAACTGCAAATTATTGCGCATGGTAATAGCAATTGAAATGTTCATTCAAACTAATCATACTGTGAGTATAATTGCAAATTCTCTGATTTTACACTGTTTTTCTGGTTTCAGCAACATCTTTTTTCAACTTTTCAAAACGAACAGGTTTGATTTTGCCCAGAAACTAAAACCTGAAAATGTATTATAATTATGATAGCAGGCTATAAATTATGTTATTTTAATGATAGTTTTCAGCGAGTTACATTTGTGCCGGAATTATAATAAAGATTTAAATGGAAACTCAGAAAATATTTGTCATCAACGGAGGCCAGGTTTTTGGCCATTCGGGAGGAAGGTTTAACAAAACTGTTTATGACGCCACAATTCATTTTTTTAATAGCCAGCCGGGATTTGAAATCAGGTCAACAGATATCAATGAAGATTACGATCCTGCAAGGGAAGTAGAGAATTATGTTTGGGCTGATGTAATTATTTACCATACCCCAATCTGGTGGTTTCAGGTACCTCATGGTTTGAAAAAATACATTGACGTTGTCTTTACCGAAGGGCATAATAAAGGGATTTATCACAGCGATGGGCGTTCATCTGCCAATCCCGCTATTAATTATGGTACAGGCGGAATGCTTCATGGAAAGCGATATATGGTCACAACGTCCTGGAATGCGCCTGCAACAGCATTTACATTACCAGGAGAATTTTTTAATGAACGTTCTGTGGACGATGGTGCTTTGTTCGGCTTTCACCGCATGAATGCTTTTACCGGAATGTCGCCATTGGAAGGAATTCATTTTCATGATGTCGAAAAAAATGCGGATATTCCAAACGATATGAAATTATATCGTGCACATTTAAAGAAGACTTTCATCCAAAATCAAACAGAAAATGCCTATTTATCTGACAGCCACTGTTAAAAGTAAACCAGGAAATAATGAGGCTTTAAAAAAGCTATTGCTGGAACTGGTGGAAAATTCCAGACAAGAAGAAGCCTGCGTGCAGTATGACCTGCACCAATCGCAGAATGATCCTGATTTCTTTATTTTTCATGAAGAATGGAAAAGCCGTGAGGGCCTTGATCTGCACAACAACCAACCTTACATTTTAGATTTTGGAGTAAAATCAGCCGAATTAATCGACGGCCAGGTTGGTATTCATATCACCAGCAAATTAGCATGATAACCTCATAAACAACGATTTGAGTTGCCAGTTAGACTTAGTGGAATGATTATTGTAATTCAACTCTTATCAGGGTTGAATTTTTTTGACAACCATTACGTACCTCTATAAACTCAACGTATGAAAAATTTAAATTTTTTACTTCTGCTGGCCGGATTTATGATTATTCCCAAAAAGGCTAAGGCTCAGACAAATACTGAAAAATATATTAAGGTTCCGGCAGGTTATCTGATGGTTCTGCGCCAGGGTGATAATGTGCTGGCTCAAATTGAAGAAATGGCCAAAAAGGAAAGAATTCCGTCGGCTAATTTTACAGGAATGGGGTTTGTCAATGTGGAATTTGGTTTCTTTAATTTCAAGACTAAAAAATACGAGCCTAAGGAATTCAAGGATGTAGAACTTGCCGGGATGACCGGTTCCATTGCGTGGCAAAATGATAGTGTATCTCTGCATACCCATGGAATTGTTACGGATAAAAATTTCAATGCCTTTGGCGGACATATGCTGGCAGCAACTGTTGGCACTGGCTCGGTGGAAATCCTGATCACGGTTCACAGCCATACACTCGAACGGGTTATGGATCAGTCCTTAGGAGCAAACGTTCTAAGCCTTGAACATCACTAAGCGGAACATTCATGATCGGCAAAATGGACAATGAATTTTAATTTTCTGTATTTTTTTGAAAAATTCAAACAATCCACTTCTGATGCAGCATAAAAGAAAGGGATACACACCTATTGAGAACTACGGCCTGATTGGTAATATGAAAACGGTTGCCCTGGTCTCAATGGAAGCATCTATTGATTTTATGTCGTATCCGACATTTGATTCACCAACTGTTTTTGCAAGATTACTGGATACCGACAAAGGCGGTAGTTTTTCTATCACGCCACAAATGAAAGATTACCGGACCAAACAGCTTTATCTCCCTGGAACAGCGGTTTTGCTCACTCGTTTTTTTTCTGAGGACGGTATAGCCGAGATTACCGATTATATGCCGGTTGATAAGCACGATACAAAAAAGATTAATGCGATAGTGAGGCAGGTTAAAACGGTGCGTGGAAGTATCACTTACACCATTAATTGTGAACCTGCTTTCGATTATGCACAATCCGGACATTCCTGTGAAGTGAATGGAAATGAAATACTTTTCACCGCGCAGAATCCTGATAAAACCACCTTGCGGCTTTTGGCGGATATTCCATTGAAAGTCCGGAAACAAAGTGGTTATGCTGAATTTATACTGAACCAATCGGAGACGGTTTACTTTGCGCTGGAATGCGGCTGCGAACAAATTGAAGAGCTGAATTCCATCGAATTTTACAAAAACAACACCTATTTTGAAACGATAAATTTGTGGCGGAACTGGTCAAATCAATCTACATACAAAGGCAGGTGGCCCGAGGCCGTCAACCGTTCTGCCATAACACTTAAATTACTCACATCCTCTGAACACGGCTCCATGGTTGCAGCCCCGACTTTCAGCTTACCTGAAACATTGGGAGGCGAACGTAACTGGGATTACCGGTATACCTGGATCAGGGATGCAGCTTTTACAATGTATGCCTTCTTAAGATTAGGGTATACGGATGAAGCAACTGCTTTTTTTAAATGGATTCATGACCGGTGCAAGGATGATAAATTGTACCTGATGTATTCTATTGACGGTTCGCACGATCTGAAAGAAACTGAGCTGAAAAATTTTGAAGGATATAAAAATTCGAAACCGGTCCTGATAGGAAATGCAGCACAGGATCAGCTTCAGATGGACATTTATGGTGAATTAATTGATACCATTTATATTTATAATAAACAGCATTCTGCCATCACTTACGAATTTTGGGAAACCATCGTTAAGCAGATTGATGAGGTGATAGCAAACTGGCAGAAAGCCGATCATGGTATCTGGGAAATCAGGAACCTGAAAAAAGAATTTCTTCACAGCAGGCTCATGTGCTGGGTGGCAATGGACAGGGCTATTAAAATTGCAGAGCACCGTTCATTTCCATATCCTGAAAAGGAGTGGAGTGATGTCCGCAATGAAATATATCTGGACATTCATAACAATTTCTGGAATGAAAAAATAGGAGCGTGGGTACAGCACAAAGGTTCCGACAGCGTGGATGCCAGTGTATTGCTGATGTCACTTATGCATTTTATTTCTCCGCATGAGCCAAGATGGTTATCTACGATGAATGTCGTGGAACAGCAGCTTGGCCTGGACGTACTGTTATACCGTTACCGCAACGGAATTGATAAATTTGACGGTTTGGACGGAGAAGAAGGTACTTTTAATATGTGTTCATTCTGGTTTATTGAATCCCTTGCAAAAAGTGGCCAGGTTACAAAAGCACTGGACAGCTTCGAAAAAATGGCAGGCTATGCCAATCATCTTGGACTTTTCAGTGAACAGATCAGTCACAAAGCCGAGCATTTAGGGAATTTCCCACAGGCATTTACACATCTCGCGCTGATCAGTGCGGCACTGGAAATTGATAAGCAGCTGGATCGGCTTTGAGGGGTGAAATATTTAAACGCAATGTGTTTTAAATCTTACTTTGAAGGCTTTGGAAAAACAGCATGGGTTACTGCCCAGCGTTTCCATAAAACAGCCAGCTCTTTTACCTTTTCAGGATATTTTGCTGAAAGATCCGTTGTTTCTGTCCTGTCAGAGGCCAGATCATACAAATGCCAGGTTGTATCATTAGCAAGTGAAACCAGTTTCCAATTGCCATTACGGGCGGATCTTGCGCCAAAATGTTCATTAAATAATTGTTTATGACCAGCTGTATGCTGGCTGCTAAAAGATGGAACCAAACTGTTTCCGGAAGAAGGCGTTATTTTACGGTCATTAAATTCTTTAGGGTAAACTGCTCCGGTGAGTTCACAAAAAGTGCTCATAAAATCCATTACATGTCCGACATGATTACTGAAACTCCCTTTTTTTACCGAAATACCTTTTGGCCAGAAAGCGATCATAGGTGTATTGACACCACCTTCATAAGATTCAGCTTTCCAATAAGCAAATGGGGTATTGGCAACGTGTGACCAGCGTTGCCCGATGGATGAATAAGTAGTCTGAGGTCCGGGTAAGGCTTGTTTTTTAGTAGCATAAACAATATTTCGGCCATCTCGTGTCTGGCTTGGACGGTCAAATCCTGGCCCGTAATTTGCACAGTTTTCAGGGCTTGCCCCGTTATCTGACAGAAATAAAATGAGCGTATTATCAAGCTGTCCTGTTTTTTTTAAGGTGTTAATAATTCGGCCGATTCCCTGATCCATCCGGTCAATCATGGCGGCATGTACTGCCATAGCAAGTGCGTCCCAGTCCTTGTCCGGATTGTCTTCCCATTTAATGGCGTTTTTTGGATATTCAGATAATCTGGTTTTGGCAGGATCGATAAGTCCGAGTTTAACCATTTTTTTATAACGCGTTTCTCGTATTACATCCCAGCCGGCTTTGTAAGTATCTTTATATTTTGCGATATCTTCCGGTTTTGCCATTAATGGCCAGTGCGGTGCGTTTTGGGCTACATATATAAAAAACGGCTTATCAGATTTCGCAAATTGCTGAATATATGAAACCGTAGTATCATTAATTGCATCTGTCTGATAGTAGTCCGCTGGTACTTCTTTTACCGGTTCGGTACCGTTTACGAGACTGAACGGATCGAAGAAATCGACAACTCCCCATATTGTACCAAAAAAATGATCGAAACCGTGGTTCGTTGGATATTGGCCGACTGGCGAAAAAGTGCCGAAATCTTTCTGGTGATTAAGCCAGTCAAGCTGCTCATTAGGATCTTTTTGAGAGAATGTATTGGAAACATGCCACTTCCCGGACATGGCCGTCTGGTATCCAGCCGATTTGAGCACCTGGGCAATTGTAACTGCATTTTCGGAAATATGCCCCTGATAACCAGGCAGGTTTTCGTCTTGTGTCATTTTTCCAATACCAGCCTGCTGGTTGTATAGTCCCGTAAGCAAGGACGCACGTGTAGGGCAGCAGCGTGAAGTATTGTAAAACTGGCGGTAACGTATCCCGTTGTCGGCCAGATAATTAATATTAGGAGTATTAACCTCACCGCCATAACATCCCAGATCCGAATAACCCAGGTCATCTGCAAGGATGACAATAATGTTAGGACGTTTAGTATCTTTTGTACCGACGATTTTTTGAAGATTGTTTTTCACGGAAAACAGGCCTAAGGAAATCAGTAAAATAACAAACAGGCCAGGCAAAAATTTGGGTTTATTCATTGTAATAACGTTTTTCGGTCAATTTACAGGTTTGGATTTATTTAAAACCATGCTTATCCCGATTTGTTAATTTATTGTCTTTTAAAATTACAGGTTTTTAAAATTTGTAACCGTTAAATAACATGATCCCGAAATGAGTTGCACGTTTCGACAAAATATGTATTTTTGTCGAATGACAGTCAAGGACGATAACATACGACAACAAATTTTAGATGCTTCAAGGGGCGTGTTCCAGCGGTATGGGTTTGCTAAGGTAACCATGGATGACATAGCAAAAGCTGTGCATAAAAGCAGAACTACGCTGTATTATTACTTTAAGAATAAGCAGGAAGTTTTTATGGCAATTGTCATGGACGAATCCAAAAGCCTGTTTGTAGCTGCCCGGAAAAATATCAGGGAAGACCAGCCTTTTGTCTGGAATCTCAAAGAATTTATAACTGTAAAACTTACCATGCTGAGCGGTATGCTGGCTTCTTATCATAACCTGGCAACAGACATCCGGGATAATAAAGAATTTTTTACAGGCATGCGGTCACAGGCGATTGCGGAAGAGCTTTCGATCTTTAAGCAGATCCTGAAATGGGCAATACATAATCATGACATTGCATTGATTGAAGGTAAGGATCTTGACTTTTTAGCACTTACGCTGGTCACAGCATTCAGCAGTCTTGAACAGGAAGTAATAATGAATGGAAACCTGGCTGATATTACTTCCCGGCTTGACTGGCTTACAGCAATATTGGCAAAGGGCCTTAAATAATTAAAATTTCTAAAATTCAACGTTAAAAATAAAGAGTACCCTATGATAAAAATACGTATTTCCCTCATATTGAACCTTGCCCTGTTTTCTTTAATCGTAAGCTGTAAAAAAGAAGAAAGTACTGAGCGCGAAAAAATCCCGTCCAATGTAAGGATCATGCAAGTGGGTAAAGAAAGTAAAACTGGAACCAATATTAATTACAGCGGAATAATTTCGGCCTCTAAAACCATTGATTTAAGTTTTCAGGTAGCAGGCACTATTTTGCGCATTCCGGTAGAATCCGGCCAGTTTGTCAAAAAAGGACAGCTTATTGCCGAAGTGGACGAAACCGTTTACCGTGATCAGTACAATGCACAACTGGCACAGGCACAGCTGGCTGAGGATACTTACAGGCGTATTCTTGAAGTATTTAAAAAAGGAAGCATTGCCGAGATAAAAATGGTAGAAGCGCGGTCGAATTTTGAACAGGCCGGCGCTGTGGCAAAAGCCACTTACCAGAATATTGCACACACAAAGTTATATGCTCCACAGAGCGGATATATTGCAAATAAATTGATTGAAGCAGGAGCAACTTCCGGACCCGGAGTACCAGTTGTAAGGCTAATTGATATCACTTCAATTCAGGTTCATGTGGCCGTTCCGGAAACTGAAATCAATCAATTTAAAAAAGGGGATAAGGCCATTGTGAAAATTTCTGCATTGGAAAACGAACAAATGCAGGGGATGGTAGAAGAAGCATCATTATCAGCAGCTCCGGGAAATCCTACGTATATAGTAAAGGTTGCTCTGCAAAATAAAGATAACCGTCTGAAACCCGGAATGGTTTGTGATGTAACATTCCCGGTAAAAAAGGATCATCAAATTTCTGTAAATCCTGCGCAAAACAGCGAAATAATAGTCCCGGTACAATCCGTTCAAATTGATGAACAGGGAAAACATTTTGTCTATGTGACCAGTCAGGAGGGTAATAAAGCCATAAGAAAGGAAGTGCAGACCGGCGGGCTATACGATGATGGGATTGCCGTAAAAACCGGTCTTGGCAGGGATGAGCAGCTTATTGTATATGGTTACCACAAGCTGACAGATGGCAGCGCTATTAAAATCATTAAATAACGCTCCCTCCAATTATCCTGATGAAGAAACAAAGTAATATCATAGAGTGGGCCATGCGGCATAAATCTATCCCGCTTTCAATCGCTTTTGTATTAGTGCTGCTGGGCATTTATGCATTACTGAACATGCCCAGAAATGAATTTCCGGAGTTTACTGTCCGGCAGGGGCTTGTTGTCGGAGTTTATCCGGGGGCGTCATCGGAGCAGGTTGAATTACAGCTTACTTCCAAAGTAGAACAATATTTATTCAGTTTCAATGAAGTGGATAAATCGAAAACCTATTCCTATTCAAGGGACGGGATGATGTACATTTTTGTTGAAGTTGCCGGAAATGTGAACGATACCCAAACCAAAGATTTCTGGAATAAGCTCAAAAACGGTGCGCTTTTATTGCAGTCACAAATGCCCAAAGAAATCAGGGGGATCATGGTGAACAGTGATTTCGGGAGTACATCTGCCATCATCCTCGCCATAGAGTCAAAAACCAGGCCTTATAAGGATCTTGAAAAACATGTAGAAGAGATTGAAGATGATTTACGCAAAATCAATACGGTAGCAAGAATAAGCCACTCGGGTAACCTGGAAGAGCAGATTGGCGTGTATGTGGACAATAATAAGCTGGCGAATTACGGGATTTCTGCGGGTTCCGTCATGCAGGTATTACAAAATGAAGGAGCTATTAATCCGGCGGGAACGCTGGACGGAGCCATCATAGAGCGCCCGATACACATGACCACATTTTTCAAAACCGAAAGTGACCTGGCAAGGCAGATCATCCGGAATGATAAAAATGGAAATACGATCCGGCTGAGGGACGTTGCCACCATTAAAAGAGAATACGAAGAACCGGAATCCTATGTAACGGCCAACGGGACAAAAAGTATTATCATTTCCATGGAAATGACCAAAGGGAAAAATATCGTCCAGTTTGGTGAAGAAGTGGATGAGCACTTAAGGGCAATTGAGAGAAGGCTTCCGGCAGACATACAGATCAGTAAAATTGCCAATCAGCCTGAGGTGGTTGACGAATCCATCAGCCATTTTATGAAAGAATTTGGATTTGCGCTCATCGGTGTTGTCGTCATTACTTTGTTGCTTTTACCATTCCGTATCGCTTCTGTAGCAGCTGCAACCATACCTATCACTATTGCCGCTACACTTGCTATCATGTACATGGCTGGTATTGAGCTCAACACGGTAACGCTTGCAGCGCTGATTATTGTGCTGGGAATTGTGGTGGACGACCCGATAGTTGTAATAGATAATCACGTTGAAAAGCTGGATCATGGGCTGTCAGTCTGGGACGCAGCAAAAAGCAGTGCAACTGAACTTTTTCCTTCCGTTTTTACTGCAACACTGGCTATTTCAGCAACATTTGCGCCTCTGATGTTTTTCATGAGCGGGGTTGCAGCGGATTTTATAACCGTTTTTCCGTATACGATTATTATAGCACTTACTTTATCGCTCGTTATTTCAATGCTTATTGTCCCGTATTTCAATACAATTTTTATACGCTCCGGATTACATGATGCAGAGAAGAAAAGTAACAAAAAATCAATGCTCGACCAGTTGCAGGGATTCTTTGACCGCCAGATTGGTAATGCAGTAAAGCACTGGGCAATTACACTCACATTCGGTATGCTGGCAATAGTTGCGGGTGTTGTACTGATGGGCAGGTTGCCTCAGCAGCTTTTTCCCAAGGTGGACCGTAACCAGTTTGCGATGGAAATATACCTTCCGCAGGGTTATAATTTACAGCAAACGGATAGTGTGGTAAAAAGTATGGAGAAAGTGCTTGCAAACGACAATCGGATTTTGTCTTATACCAGTTTTATTGGAACAAGTTCACCCAGGTTCCATACAGTTTATGCACCTAATTTGCCAGCCAAAAACTACGCCCAGATCCTGATCAATACCACGACAGCCGAAACAACCGAAGATGTACTGGGAGAATATGAGCAAAAATACAGCAACCTATTTCCGGAAGCTTATGTACGGATGAAGCAACTTGCTCTGATCGCCTCTGCTTCGCCTATTGAGATCCGGATTTCCGGCGATAACATGGCAGAATTAAAAGAAGCTGGACGGCAGGTGATGAAACTGGCAGGTACTGTTCCCAATATTTCCTGGATCAGAACGGACTTTGAAGAAAAGTATGAAGGTATAAAGCTGAATATAAAAAACGATGAAGCTGCCCGGCTGGGATTGACCAAAAATGATATTTCCAATACCGTTGCCATGAATATGGAAGGCATACTGGCTACACGAGTATGGGATGGGAATTATCCGATGGATGTCAAAATTAAGTCGGAAAAGGTGTCGAGAAGTAATCCTTCAGACCTTGAAGAGCTTTCGATCGGAATTCCGCAATCGGGTGTAATTGTGCCTTTGCGTCAGGTTGGCGACATAACTCCTGACTGGCATGAGGGGCAAATTGTCCGGCGTAACGGAGTGCGGACTCTCACTGTACGGATCGACATTTCCCAGGATGCAGTAGCAGACCGGGTATTAAAAGTACTACAGCCTAAAATTGAAAAGCTGGACCTTCCTGAGGGTATGTATTTGAGTTACGGTGGTGAAAAAGAAGCGGCTGATGAAAATATGGGCCCGATGGGTTTATCGCTCCTAATGAGTATTATCCTCATATTTTTAATCCTGATCTGGCATTTCAAAAGTATCAAACATGCGCTGCTGAGTATTACTACCATGCCGCTAAGTCTTTTTGGCGCGGCATTCGGCCTAACAGTGATGCAGTTTCCTTTTGGTTTTACTTCATTTATTGGTTTGCTTGCTTTGTGCGGTATTGTGGTTAGAAACGGCATTATCCTGATTGATTTTGCAGACGAAATGCGTTTCAAAGAAGGAATGAGTGTTCTGGAAGCTGCCATACATGCTGCGGAAAGAAGAATGAGGCCGATATTTTTAACTTCCTCCGCTGCTGCTGTCGGTGTCATTCCAATGATCATCAGCCGTTCGTCTCTTTGGGGGCCGCTGGGTACTGTAATTTGTTTCGGACTGATCGTTTCCATGCTGCTCACTTTGTTTGTATTGCCTGTATTATACTGGCTGTTTTTCAGAAACCAGAAACAACCTGTACTACATGAGGAAGCAGTTTATTAGAAACAAAGCATCATAGTTGGTATTTCAGCATCTAAAAGAAAAAATATGCGTTTGATAATATTAAGTATTTGTATCCTGGCTTGCAATCTTTGTTTTGCACAACAGCACTACATTAATCTTGAACAAAGTAAATCTGCGGCACTGTCATTTAGTAAGGCTATAAAAAACGGACAGTTGGTTATTGAATCGGCAGAAGCGGGCAAAAAAAGTGCTGAAGCCAATTACCTTCCTTCCGTCAGTTTCACGGGCATTGGCTTGTATGGTTTCAAAAACCTGGTTGGAGCTATGCCGCCACTTTTGGACAAGGGTTTGAATAATTTCTATTTTGCCGGAGTCAGTGCAAACCAGGCGATATATGCAGGTGGAAAGATCCGTACTGCCAATGAACTGGCTGCTATGCAGGTTGCAGTGAGCCGGATCAGGGCAAAACAATCTGTTGATTCGGTGTTGTTGCTTACCGAACAAAAATACTGGAACCTGGTAGGATTGCAGGAGCAGCACAAATCAATTCTTGCCAATGAACAATTACTGGACCAGATCCTGAAACAGCAGCAGGATATGCTCGCATCAGGGCTGATTGCCAGAAATGATATGCTTAAAGTGAAGGTGAAACGAAGCCAGCTTTTACTGAATAAAAACAAACTGGAAAACGGAAGGAAAATTGCCTTACTGGACTTTTGCCTTTATATTGGAAATACCTACGATTCGTCTTTGGTCATGCAGCAAACACTTGATACTACAAGCCTGCCGGTAATGCAATACAAGGAACCTGAACTGGATTTGGATCAAAATGATAACTACCGCTTGCTGCAGAAAAGTATCGAAGCCGAAAAGTTACAGACCCGGCTTACCAAGGGAGACTACCTGCCTGGTATATCACTAGGTTTGAACGCAGGCCAGATTGGATCAATCAACAGTGGATTGGGTAATAATTTTATACCGGTCGCCCTGGGTATGGTAAGCGTACCAATTTCTGACTGGTGGGGGAGTGGTAAACAAAAAATGAAGCAGCGACAGATAAGCGAACGTATTGCGGCCAATAATTTTTCTGACGGGCAAAACAAACTGAAAGTGGGTATTATGAAAAGCTGGTACGATCTGACTGACGCACTTAAGCAAATTGTTTATGCAAAAGAAAACCTTAACCTGGCCAAAGACAACCTCAAAGTAAGCCGTGATAATTATTCCAGTGGCCTGTCCGGAATTACAGAACTGCTCGATGCGCAGGTTGCTTACCAGCAGGCAGAAAGTGAACAGGTTAGTGCTTATGCAAATTATCAGGACAAAGAAGCTGCTTACCGTTATATCACCGGAAAAATAAACGAATCATCTGCTCCGTAAGTTATTTAAGTATTCAATACCCGGAAAAAGTGTAATTTATTCCAACGGATAAATTACATCGAACTGCACCCTTATGATTTATATGAACTGGCAAAGTTGATGTAAATCATAAGGTTTTTTTTGCTGTGTTACCCGGATATTAACATTATCAGCTGCAATATTATGATTAAGTTAAATGCGGTTTCTTAATGTTCACATTAAAATGGTATTAAAAAAGCACTTAAATTACGTATATACATTATCGTTCAATTATGTCGTTTAATTATAATTATGTCTGGTAAAAGAACAAATCAGGTATTTTGATTCGGAAATTAAAGTGATTAAGATTTTATAATTAAATCGGTAAAAATCATAATTATTGTTGTATATATTGGTTACTTTTGATTTTTGCAAAATTTTATTTTGAGAAAACAGGCAAATGCATTGCAATAATTAAAACAATATTTACATTGCAGAGGTAAGCTTCATACAACCTAACTTATATTCTCAACATGCTGAATCATTTACTATTATTTACTGAAAGCCAACGGCAACCGGCAGATCGTTTTTTTTTAATCCGCCGGACGCATATACGATGTACTTCATTTATCCGGAAGTATGCTGATGCTGCAAACATCAATTCTTCTTCTCAGAAAATACAATTGTCTTACTGTCAATAAGTGTGGAGTAAATAATTGACATGAACAGGATTACTGTTTATGTACGAGCAGCTTTTTCTATTTAGTCATGATAACTATCCGGGATATGATGCCCCCGGAACCCTAACATTGTTATTTTTCAATGACCCGATAACACATACTATTACCTTAAATAGTTTATTTAACCAACCTAATTAATTAATGTAAATGAAGAAAGTTCTATTGTTGAGCATCCTCTGGATTTGCTCATGCTCATCATTGCTATGGGCCCAGGACAGACAAGTTACCGGTACGGTAACTGCCAGTGAAGACGGTTCAACTTTGCCTGGTGTGAATGTGGTAGTGAAAGGTACCAGTTTAGGAACAGTGACCGATGCCAAAGGTTACTACAAAATTAACATCCCTGCTTCGGGAAGTGACCTTACGTTTTCCTTCATTGGATTCAAGACACAAAGCGTTTCGGTTGGTAATAAGTCACAGATTGATGTGTCTTTGATACCAGATTATCAACAACTTGGTGAAGTCGTTATTACCACTGCCGGTGGTTTTCAGACTAAAACAAAAGAATTGGGAACAGCTGCTTCGGTTGTATCCACAGAAATGCTGAATGCAGGTAAAGCAGTTAATATTGCAAGTGGTCTGCAGGGAAAGGTGGCAGGTTTTCAGATAAGCGGTACAAGCAGCGGGGTTAATCCTGAGTACAGGTTGATTTTACGCGGACAGCGTTCACTTACAGGAAATAATCAGGCGCTGATTGTGTTGGACAATGTTATTGTTCCGGGAACAGTCCTAAGCAACCTGAATCCGAATGATGTTGACCAGGTAGTAATTCTGAACGGTTCGGGAGCAGCAGCTTTATACGGTTCACAAGCCTCAAACGGAGCTGTTATTGTTACAACAAAAAGAGGTAAAAACGGTAAAACAGATATCAATATCTCTCAGACTGTAACTGCTCAGCAGGTAGCATTTTTCCCTAAAATCCAGAAGAAATTCGGTGCAGGCGGAAGCGGATATGGTATTGATGCATTTGGTTCTCCTACTTACAGTTATCTTGAAAACCAGTCGTACGGACCAGCATTTGATGGTGTTGTAAGGCCTATTGGCTCGCCGCTTGAAGATGGAAGCCAGGATTCAAGTGCGTACTCCTACAAAGACGGTCATGATAAATTCTGGAATACGGGTTTAACCAGCCAGACTGACTTTTCCCTTTCCACCGGCGATGACAAATCAAGCCTTTATATTTCCGGCCAGTTTGTTAAAACCACAGGTACAACCCCGGGTGATAAATTTACCCGTGCAACCGTACGTATAAACGGAACCCGCAAAATCGGGAAACTGATCAATGTAACTTACAGCACTTCATTTGCGCCAAACAGATATGACATTACATCACAGACTGGCTCTATTTACGGCAGT
Organism: Dyadobacter sp. NIV53; assembly: GCF_019711195.1. Lineage (NCBI taxonomy): Bacteria > Pseudomonadati > Bacteroidota > Cytophagia > Cytophagales > Spirosomataceae > Dyadobacter > Dyadobacter sp. NIV53. Next base: position 394,574 of record NZ_CP081299.1, on the reverse strand, counting down.
ATGCTGAACATGCCGTCCAATGTGGATATTACCAAATATAAAAACTGGCGGACCGATAAGTTTGCAAACCCGAATGGTTTTTATAACCCATGGTATCAGAATCCATATTTTACTGCTGATAATAACAGAGAGTACGATAAAAATGATTACCTGACCGGAAATGTGGAAATTAAATTAACGCCGGTAAAAGGTCTTGATATTATTGCACGCCAGGGAATTTCCAGCAGGAATTATCTTCAGAAAAATACAGGTGGAGGATTTACCTACACGGATTATGCCAAAAACACAGAGGCTAGTTCTAAATCGGATATCAGTGCTTACGTAGCAGAAACGAGCAATTACACCTCTCAGATGCTGACAGATCTGCTTGCACAATACAACAAAACGATCGGAGATTTTAACTTCAATCTGATTGGTGGAATGCAGCTGACCCAAAATGATGCTAAATATCAGACTACTGCAATCGGCGGCCTGGTTGTAAAAGACTTATATAATTTGAGTAACGGTACAGGTTCTCCCGGATATTCGGAACTGGATTACAGGACGCGCCAGGTTGGTGCTTACGGAAAGCTTACAGTTGGTTTCAGGGATTATCTTTTCCTGACTGCTACCGGGCGTAATGACTGGGATTCAAGATTAGCTAAAAACAACCAGTCGTTCTTTTATCCGTCGCTTGAAGCATCGTTTGTAGTGAGTGACGCTATACCGATGATTAAAGCGAGTAAGGTTATCAATTTATTGAAAGTACGTGGTGGGGTTTCCAAGGTAGGCCAGGTTAACTTAGGTAATAATTCGGTACCCAATAACTTCGGTGCGTACCAGCTTTTGCCAACGTTTAGCAGTAACATAAGTTATGGTACAGCCAATGGTTTTCCTTATGGTAGCTTAGCCGGATATTCTCTGAGTAATACCTTGGTTTCCAATGATTTGAAACCCGAGTTGACAAAAGGTTACGAGGTGGGGTTTGATTTAAGTATGATGGATAACCGCATCACAACCAATGCAACCTGGTTTAATACCAAAACGGATAACCAAACTGTAACGACTGCATTATCTAACAGTACGGGTTTCAACTCTTTGCTGACTAACGTTGGGCAAACACAAAGCAAAGGACTTGAACTGAGCCTGCATGTAACGCCAATACAAACAGAAAGCTGGAATCTTACTTTGGGTGGGAATTATACCTACCTGAATAATACAGTAAATTATATTTCAGCTGCTTTGCCTACTCTTACTCTGGCTACTGCCGGTTCAGGTGGTGCAACTTCTGCCGCTGTTGCAGGTATGTCATTCCCGGTAATTATGGGTTATGACTATGAAAGAGATCCACAGGGCCGTGTGATCGTAAATTCTACCTCCGGCTTGCCGTCACAAACAGCGGGTGTCAAAGTTTTAGGAAATGCAACGCCTAAAAACCGTTTGGGTATGGATGCGGCTATTAGTTATAAAACACTACGCCTTTCTGTATTATTCGAATACCGCGGTGGTTATAAAATATTTAACGGTATTGGTACCGAAATGGACTGGTCCGGAACAGGTTACAGAACTGCAGTGTATGATCGTCAGAGTTTTGTTTTCCCTAACTCGGTATATATGGCTGATGATGGTTCATACGTAGAAAACAAAACGATCACGATTGCTAACGGAAATGGAAATAATGGTTTCTGGTCGGATGGTATCAACCGTAACGTTTCTTCTAACTATGTAACATCTGGTAATTTCGTGAAACTGAGGGAAATTGCTTTGTCTTATTCTCTACCTGCTTCCCTTATGAACAAAACCAAGTTTATCAAGGATATCACTTTCAGCGCACAGGGACGTAATTTATTCCTTTGGATGTCAAAAGATAATTTATACACTGATCCTGAATACAGCAGTGCTGGTGCGGGTAATAATGGCGGAGGTCTTAACAGCTTGGATCAAACTCCTCCTTCCCGTTATTTTGGAGGAAGTGTAGCCTTCAAATTTTAAGGGTCCTATTTAAGATTATGACAATAAAATAGAAAAAATGAAAAAAATACATATAATAGGCTTTTTGATCCTAACCATGATGGGAACATCATGCAGCGATTACCTCGATGTTAATACGAATACTAACCAGGCTACTTCTGTTTCCCCTGAGCTGGTAATGCCGCAAGCTATTGCCGCAACCGCTCTTGTGCTGAACGGATACAATACTTACGGCATGCAAACGGCCGGTTATGCAGCCAATGCGGGTGGGTACGGCGGTTTTAACGAAACTGTAACCTACAACTATAATTCAAGTAACTATTCAGGTCTATGGCCAACAACTTATGATAACCTGGAAGATTTCCAGTATATCATTGACCAGACGGAAGGCGACGAGAACTATAGTTATTTTAATGCAACAGCTAAAATTATGAAGGCACACGGCTTTCAGCTTTTAGTAGATGCCTATAACAGTGTTCCTTATTCCGAGGCATTAAAAGGTGCAAATCTGCTAACGCCTAAGTATGACGATCCGTCGGCTGTCTATGCAGATCTTGCTTCGCAACTTGATATTGCCATCGCTACAATTAACTCTGCCGTTGCAAAGGACGAAGCCGGTGCGACAATTAAAGAGCTGGGTTCCGCAGATATTCTTTTTGCAGGGGATCTTGATAAATGGAAACAACTTGCTAATACAATCAAACTCAGATTAATCGTACGTGCAACGGGTAAAGCTACTTTTGCCAGTACTGCTTTTGATGCTGTCGGATTTTTAGATTCAGATGCGCTGATCAATCCGGGGTATACCAGGGATGTTGCGAGACAAAATCCTAAATGGGAAAGCTGGGGATTTGGTTATACAGGATCTGCTGCCAATAAAGCATGGATTCCTACCACCTATGTTTTAGGCTTTTATAATGGAGGAAAGCTGAAAGATGAAGGCAGAGGTGCTGCTACATTTTACCAGTTCCCTTCGACTGGAAGTAATCAGCTGGGTTACGAAAATACAGGTGTTCCGTCAAGCCCGACAGGTGGATTCTGGTATCCGAGTGCCAACAGAACCGGTACAACTGCGGGTGATGCAACCGGCGTTTTAAAAGGTGCGGATGCAGGATATCCATTAATTACAGCGGCAGAAAGTTATTTTTTACAATCAGAAGCGGTAGTTAGGGGACTAATTACAACCGGCGTTGCCAAAACACTTTTTGAAAGCGGTATTACTGCCTCATTTGATTATTTGTATCAATTGCCTGACGGTACTTTGGATGGAGATCCGGTTGCAGATTCCAAGAAATACCTGACTGAAAACCCGACCAGTTACCTTGTGAATTTTGCGCTGGCTACTACCGAAGCGCAAAAGATCGAAGCGATCATTACCCAGAAATACATTGCTATGAATATGGTTGACAGCCAGGAAGGATGGAATGAATACCGTCGCACGGGATATCCTTCCGTAAGCGGTACAACTGCCCGTGGAACTTTTGCTTCCATTGTGTCTCAAAGCCCGCGTGCTGACAGATTGCCGACAAGGGTTCTGTATCCGTCTTCTGAGGCATCTTATAACGCAGCCAATGCACCTGGCGGTATCAGTTCCTTCACTTCACTTATTTTCTGGGCAAAATAAAATTTCAATTTATGAAACGATCAATAACAAAAATATTTCTCTTTTTAACAGCAGTATGCGGGCTTTCATCTTGTTTGAATGAGGATGAATCTAATATTCCTGCTGATGCGTCCGGATCCATTCTTGAACTTTTTTATGTGAAGGCTGGTGGAACGACAATTAATTCAGGACTGGCTTACTTTTCAGGGGCGGCTATTACTTATCCCGCTACGCACACTGCAGATACAGCAACCTTTGTTGTATCGCTTGCCGGTGCCAGCACCTTTAGTAAGGATCTGAATATTACACTTGGCGTTGATGCAAATGCTGTAAACGATAATATCGGAAGTGATGATATCGATTACAAACTGATGCCTGACAGTCTTTACACGTTTATAACTAAAACGGCAGTAATTAAGGCTGGTGAAAGATCTGCAAAATTTCATGTGATATTCTATCCATCCAAGATTGATGCAACTGAAAATTATGGACTTCCTGTAACAGCAACCAATGATGGAAGCGTTGATATCAGCTCAAACTTTGGTACGGTATATTTCCATGCAATTGGTAATCCTATTGCGGGTTCATATAAATGGAACTATGACAGGTATAATACTGCAGATAAATCTGATGCTCTTCATAGTACTTCATTTGCTGGGCATGAAACTATTCTTGCACCAGTTAATCCAACAACTGTAAGAGCTGAAACTGGTTACCTGGGCGTGCATTATCTTATCACGTTAACTAATACTGACGGAGTATTATCAAATTTCAAAGCAGTAATTGATCCTGATGACGTTGCTGGTACATTTGCTGATAATACCGTTACGATTACATCTGCACCGGTACTAACAGTAAGTGAGAACAATACAAAATTTGTAATTAATTATGTTGTTTTTAATGGATCTGCATCAAGAAATATTACAGATACGTTCTATAAATAACAAATTCTAAGTTAATTAACAGAATAAATGCCAGTATTTAATTTGCCATTCAGGCAATTAAATACTGGCATTTATTCTGTTAGAGCTACCTTATTCTTACTTTACCCCAACCACCGCCATTACCATAATTGCAGCATTTTCAGCGGCTATCTGGTAAAAGCTTTGTACGTCATTTTTAGCTTTATTATTAGCGTTATCACTCAAACTACGGATGATTAAAAAGGGAACCTTTTGCTGGTAACAGGTTTGTGCTATGGCCGCTCCTTCCATTTCTGTTGCTGCTGCGTTCAGATCTTTTCTTAATCTGTTTGTGGCTGTTCCGGATGCTACAAATACGTCTCCTGTAACTATAACGCCTTTCTTGATAGCCGGGAGAAAGCTGCCGTTTTCTCTTTTGATCTTTTCAAATTTTAAACCTGTTGAAACAGCAATTGCTTTTTGAACCAATGCTGAATCACAGTTGAAGATGACCGGATTTTCCTCCATGGTATATGGATTGCGCGTAGGCCCGTATTTCATTCCATCGTCTTGGATCGTGCCATAATCATGATACGTAACCTGTGTTCCGATCACAATGTCACCCGGTAATAATTCAGGATCGATTCCACCCGCAATTCCTGAAAAAACAATTTCCCTGGGTTTGAAATGATCGATCATCAATGTTGTTGTAATAGCGGCATTTACTTTACCAATACCGGTTTGCGCCAACACAACGGATCTGCCGTTCAGGATACCTTTTGTGAAACGGATATGGGCGATCACGGTATCTTTTTTGTTTTCCATCTTACTTTGCAGCAGTACAAGTTCCGGCGGAAAAGCACCCAGTACACCAGTAATATCCTGCGCGTAAGTGATGTTTTTAAATGGCAATAAAAGCAAAAGGAGTGCAATTTTTTTCATAAATAATATTTAGAGAATAAGTGCCAATATGGCAAAAACGTTGATAATCCAGAGTGCCAGACTTACTTCTTTCAATTTTCCTGTTGCAATCTGAAGAACTGTCCAGCTCAGAAATCCCCAGATGATTCCGTGGGTTATGGAGTAAGTGAATGGAATGAGTACCATTGCCAGAAATGCGGGAAAAGCTTCATCGAGCTGGTTCCAGTTTATTTTTACGATTGGCTTCATCATAAAAACACCAACCAAAACTAAAGCCGGAGCAGTTGCAATGGCGGGAACAGCGCTGATTAACGGAGATAAAAACAAAAAAGGCAGGAAAAGCACGGCGCCTACCATGGCAGTTAATCCAGTTTTTCCACCCTGTTCTATTCCTACCGCTGATTCTATATACGCCGTTCCGGGGCTGCTGCCTGTAAGTCCGGCAATGGTTGTGGAAAACGCATCGACTATCAGGGATTTTTGCAGGTTTCTGGGTTCACCATTTTCATCGAGCAGATTGGATGCTTCCGCAAGGCCAACAAAAGTGGAAAGGCTGTCGAACATATCTGTAAAGACAAAAGCCAGTATGATAGGAGCAAGGCTCCACTTCAATGAATTGACCAGATCCAGCTGAAAAACCAGGCTGAAATCAGGTTTGGCAATAATGTGATTGATTGTAATAACGGCCTCAGTGCCACCCCAGTACCTTCCGATTGGCCAGGCAAGCAAACTGGTGAAAATGATGCCGATCAGGATACTGCCTTTTACATTCCTGATCAGCAGAATAACGGTAACCAGTAAACCTGCAATGAAGGTAAGTGTGGATGCATTCAGCTGGCCAATACCAATCATTGTTGCCGGATTGGCAACGATAAACTTTGCATTTGCAAAACCAATCAGCGTAATAAACAATCCAATTCCCGAAGCTATTGCGTATCGTAATGGTTTGGGAATGGCTTTCACAATGTAGGACCGGACATTAAAAACGGATAACAACAGGAAGAATATGCCCGACCAGAATACGGTTCCCAGAGCAACCTGCCAACTCAGTTTTTCAGTAAAAACGGCGGTGAAAGTGAAAAATGCATTGAGCCCCATTCCCGGTGCTACCAGAATCGGATTGTTGGCATACCAGCCCATCATAAAACTGCTGAAAAAAGAAACCAGTACCGTGGCAGTCAGTACAGCCGAAAACGGCATTCCGGTCTGGCTGAGAATGGATGGATTGACGACAATAATATAGGCCGTTGCTAAAAAGGAAGATATTCCGGCAAGAATTTCTGTGGATAGGGACGTGTTATTTTCTTTTAATCCGGAAGCGGAAAACATAATATCTGGGTTTATTCCAAATATATTGATTAGATAGGGTTTTTAAAAATTAATGCGTAGAAGCTTTGGGCGTTAAGGTGATTGCTTACTTTTTCCTCCATACAACTACCGCCGTTACAGCACCTCCGTTCGTGGTTTGTGTAACAATGTATTTTAATTCGTTGTCTTTCATTGTGTAAGATCTTACCTGAACCGTTCCTTCCCAGTTTGGATAAAATGCGTGCTCTACCTGAAATGTAATGGTTCGGTTAGTTTCGTCGACTGAATAACGGCCAAAATGCGAATTGTTACCCTGAACCAGTGCAGCATTTTCTTCCGGTGTCGCTTTGTTTTTATCTCCGGCTGCAACCTTGGGACGAATTGCTTTCAAAATTTGAATTGCATACCGGCCGCTTGTATCAAAAATAAGTAATCCATTGGGATCGTTGCCGTAAGGAAGTGTTTTACTTCCATCCGGATTAATATTTTCTACTGCTGCCAATGACCAGACGCCGGTTATTGGTTCGCTTTTATTTTCTAACTTATTTTCTGCATTTTGTGCTTGAACCTTAAATCCGAATCCCAGTACTAGCGCTATCACAAAAAGCTTTTTCATATTAAAATTGTAAGATTTGTTTTTTTGTTTGGCAAAATTATACAGGATATTGATCGCTATATTTGTACAAGTCTTCACTTATTCTGTACTATTATGCCGGTTGCCAATCAGGTCTTGTATCAGCCTTTTGAAATTGAATACAAGGAATTGTCAGTTTTTCCAAAGAAAACTTACCGTAACAGTTTCTTCGTGCTGATATACATTCTGGAAGGGTCAGGTATTCAATATGTGAATAACCATCGCTTTAATTACAGAAAGGGAAATTTGTTTCTGATAACGCCACAGGATACATATTTCTTCGATATCATAAATCCTACCACGTTCTTTTTCCTTAGTTTTAATCAATCTTATATCAAAACAAGCAAGGATAACGATTGGGTGGAACGCATGGATTTTATTATGAATAATGCCAGTCACAGGCCCGGCTGTATCTTAAAGAACAGACTGGACAAGCCACTGATCGCTTCACTGGTTGAAAATATTGTACAGGAACTGAGCAATCAGCAGTTGTATCATTCCAAAATTACTGAGACCATTGTGAATGCAATTATTCTGGTAGTTGCAAGAAATATTGCCTTGAAACTGCCAAAAAATATCAAGGAAAATACCGGTGAAGCAGTTCTGGATATTTTGCATTACATACAGGAAAACATCTTTCATCCTGAGAATCTGAGAGTTGAACAAATGTGCACTCATTTGGCGATTTCAGCCGGTTATCTGGGAAAATATTTCAAAAAGCAAACCGGAGAAACTTTGCAGCAATATATCATCAATTACAAGTTGAGGTTAGTGGAAATGAGGCTTTTACACAGCGATATGCGTATCAATGAAATTGTATTTGAACTCAATTACACGGATGAAAGCCATTTGAACAGGCTGTTCAAAAAATACAAGGGCATCAATCCATCTGAATACAGAAAGATGCAAAATAAGCTTTAAGTGCGTGTGGAATTAGATTGAAACATTTATATTGATACATGAAATATTACCTGTATTTATTTTTTATACTTTCTGGTTTTACAGCAAGTTTTGGGCAGGATAGCATTCGTTACCGGGTGATTTTTGTTGGTGATGCCGGAGAAATGAATCCCAAACAGCAAAAAGCATTACATCAGGCGGCCGATCTGATTATTCCCGAAAAAACTATTGTCATGTTTCTGGGAGATAATATTTATCCGCATGGAATGGGTTTGCCGGGAGATGATGATGAACTGGTTACACAGCAAGTCCTGAAATCGCAGTTCTCACCGATGCGGGCTAAGGGAGCACCAACCTATTTTGTTCCCGGTAACCACGACTGGGACAGATCCGGGAAAGAAGGTTTGGCTAAAATTAAACGACAGGGGCAATTTTTAGGTGAACAGTCCGACCCGCAACTCAAACTTTTGCCAGCAAACGGGTGTCCGGATCCAGTTGCGTTAAATCTGTCTGACAGCCTGACAGTTATCGTATACGACAGTGAGTGGTGGCTTTTCCCGTTTGACAAATCGAACGCAGATTGTAACTGCAAAACCAAGGAAGATGTATTGCTGAAAATGAGCGGACTAAGAGATCAGAATAAAGGGAAATTTATCATTCTGGCGTCACACCATCCTTTTCAAAGTTATGGGACGCACGGCGGGAAATACAGTCTCAAAGACCATATATTTCCTCTCACTGCAGTCAAAAAATATCTGTGGATTCCACTTCCCATCATTGGTTCTCTGTATCCTTTATTACGTACCAAATTCAAAAACCCGGAAGACATGAAACATCCGCTGTACCAGGATTTGATCCAGCGTGTTGAGCAGGTATTCGACAGTACAACCAATGTAGTGCATGCCGCGGGCCATGAACATGGGCTTCAATTTATAAAGGGCAAACATATTCAGGTAGTAAGCGGGGCGGGGGCAAAGCATAATTTTGTCAAAAAAGGCAAAAATTCTTTGTTCGCTGATGCCACCCAGGGTTTTGTAACGGTTGATTTACTCACTGGCGGGAGCCTGAAATTTACTTTTTATATCTACAAAAAGGGCAGCATCCGGCAGGAGTTTACTTACTCACTGGCCTATTCAACCGGTAAATAGGCAAAATCTACCATGCAAAGCACAGAGCCTATGCTGAAATATTAACAGCCAGCTTTCCTGAAAAGTCAATGTGTCGAAAATAAAGGACTATTTTCGCGAATGCATAAAACCATCATTCTTTTATTATTTTTTTGTTTTGAAATAACCAGTGTTTTTGGTCAGTCCGTCTGGAAACTGGTTACCGAGGAAGAAGGTATAACAGTTTTTTCAAAGGTTGTTCCGGGATCAAAAATAAAAGCGCTTAAAGTGGAGTGTATTTTGAAATCCAGCGCTTCACAATTGGTTGAATTATTACTGGACGTCAATACTGCGGATCAGTGGGTTTATAGAACCAAATCCTGTGTTTTACTGAAAAAGGTTTCAGCTTCCGAATTGTATTATTATTCCGAAGTAAGTCTGCCCTGGCCACTTGAAAATCGTGATTTTGTTGCACATATCGCAGTAAGCCAGCACCCGGCGACCAAAGTTATAACGGTAGATGCACCTGCTATTCCGGGTTGGGTTGAGGACAAAAAGGGAATTGTCAGGATCAACCATTCCAAAGGGCTTTGGATAATCACACCAATTGGAAAAGAAAAAGTGAAGCTCGAATATACGTTACAGGTGGATCCGGGCGGCATTATTCCAGCCTGGGCAGTTAATATGTTCGCCGCCCAGGGCCCGATTGAAAGTTTTAAAAACATGAAAAAGCAGTTGCAACTTCCCAGGTACAAAAACGTGGTTTTGGGATTTATAAAGGATTAAGCTGAAAACCTGTTCTCACATTCCTTCTTCTTATTTCTATTGCGTTTTAAGATTTAGCAGACGAGATTTTGTTTAGATTCAAGTCATATCTGAACACTCTTCAATAATGATTTAAAGTAAGAAATGTCAGTTTTCCAGCACTTTGAACTTTTTACTTTGAACTCAATTACAATCTAATCTACAACCTTCCTGATCATACTATACTCTTCCCTGTCAAGCACATCCAGTTCGCCGTTCGTAGCCATTCTGATCTGGTTCCTGAATTTCTGAATCCTGGATAACATCGGTTCAATAATGGTATTGCTGTGGTTTACAAAGTCGTACAGGTCTGCTTCGCTGGCGGGAAGTTTGTAACCACGGGAACTGCTCGCAATGAGTACACCCGCATCACGCAAGGGGGCAATCACTTTTGTCTGAAAATAATGAAGTGAAACTGCTTTTCCGCGCCTGGCTTTAATATGCTCAATGATCTCAAAACTGGAAATATAGCGATTGGCATTGATGTGCCTGAAATGAAAAACAAGGTAGCTCAGACAGGTATGCTGGTCAATCACATGCGGTGTTTGGCTCGGTGCTTTCCGGTGCAGAAAATCATTCGCCAGTTTCACGCTCAGTTCCGCAAGAGTAGCGTCATAGTGCTGTTCGTCCGAAGTTGTCTTTACCAGGTAAGGCTCAAAAACATCCGGCCAGAATTTAATAGTCAGCAACCTGGGATGCAACAGGTCTACAAAACTTTGGCGTTGGTCTGTAATCACAGTTTCATCGTAACAGCGGGCAAGTGTACCAGCAATAAAATTCGCGGCCTGAACCATCAGGCTATCCTGGTTATTGACAAAACCGAAACTTGACTCATTGAATAGATTAGCGATATGAGTCTGATGAACATACTTTATAAAGCCTTCCATAAAAGTATTGGTACCACGCTGGCTGGCTACCATTTCCAGATTTGGAAAAATCTTGAAAAGTTCCCTGTCTGCTAATCCATGAAGAAATTTATAAAAGGAACCTTTGTAACGCAGGCCTTCACTGACCAATTGCCTTTTGTCCACGACCAGCGCAAAAATTTGAAAAGGTGCCTTTAAAAGTTCTTCCAAAATGAGCTTTCTGCGCTTATGGTCGGTTCCAACGGTTGAAGATTTAATAATTCCTTTTGAGAAATATTTTTTCCTGACTCTCTCCAAAACTTCTTCCGCCTGCACAATATCGTCCTTTGGCATCGTAAGGGCAACAACTATAAAATGGGTGGAAACCGGAACGCCGCCACGTCCTTTCTTTGTGAAATCCAATCCATTATTTCCCCATTCATCCACAAAGGCGACGTGATTATGCATGCTCATAAATCAATTATTTTTTAACAGAACCATAAAGGAAATACTTTTTTTAAAATTATACAGAAAATCCGTGGTGACATAAATACCAGAAATTTTACCAATTCTGATTAAATATGCCATACCACGGATCCGCTTGCTCTGGCTTTATTTTGGAAGTTAATACAAAAACCAGCTTGTTTAATATCTCTTAGCTAACTACTGTATTGCGGCCAATTGTTTTATTTACAGGACAAAAACCGCTGGTTCCCCTGGTTAAAAGCAGGCCACCCGCAAAGGTCAGTCCCTTACCTAATAGGGTCTCCTTTTTTTGAATTCCGTAATAGGTAAGCGCGATTCCGGCAATTATTGAAATAATGCGCTCGGTGTTTCCCACATTCTGAACCTCATCTATACTATCGCCTGCATTTCCAATTTTTTCTTTGATAAAATTAATTGTCGATTCCATAATCAATGTCAATAATTTAAATAATGATTAAAAACGCTAGGGATTAAACAATCATACCAGACGGCTGAGTTGCTACCTATCATCTCCTTTTGCAATAATGCATTTTTGACAAGTCATTTATTTAGCCCGATATTAAGAAAGAATTTAAATTTTTGAAGAGAATTTTGTTAAAGTATCCAATTGTATTTTTTAAATTGTTTTATAGGTAATTATTCAAAATTTTGTTTTGTATTTATGCAAAAATGTAAAAAAAATTAACAAAATATTTAATCCCAAACCAGTAATTATTTATGATAAACATGTTCTCCCGGTTATTTTATTCTTATTTTTTGTAGAAAAGTAACGAAGTAGCTTGCAAATATTTAAGCTCACTTACTTTCACAAAATAGTAGTGTAGGTGGAATTTAATTTATTATTTTTTTATAAAAAACTTTATTCATGAATTCAAAAATAGCTCTTCTTCTCATTGCTGCTGGGTTAAGCCTGCCGGAAATAGGTTCTGCCCAAAAACTAACAAAAGAAGAAATTCTGGTTACGAAGAATGTTGAGAAAAATCAGAAAGAATCCGTAAAATTTTTAGAAGAAACGGTCAACATCAACAGCGGGTCACAGAATCCTGCGGGTGTTAAAACGGTAGGTGCTTTGTACAAAAAGATGCTGGAAGATATCGGTTTTACCACAACTTGGGTTGATATGCCCGAATCCATGAATCGCGGAGGGCACCTGATTGCCGAAATAAAAGGAACCAAAGGGAAAAAACTCATGCTGATCGGCCACATGGATACAGTTTTCGAAGCAGACAGCCCATTCCAGAAATGGGAACAAAAAGATTCTATCGCAGTCGGGCCTGGAAGCTGCGACATGAAAGGAGGAAATATAGTTATGATCTACGCATTACGTGCTATGAAAGAAGCCAATATGCTGAAAGACAGACAGATTGTCGTAGTACTTCACGGAGATGAGGAAAGTGCGGGTGCCCCGATTGAGATCAGTCGCAAGGATATCATTGATATTGCTAAAAGGAGCGATATTGCACTGGGTTTTGAGAATGGAACGGGGTTCAATTATGCAACTGTTGCGCGTCGCGGTTCAAGCGGTTGGTCGTTAAAAGTTTCCGGAAAACAGGCGCATTCATCTGGGATTTTTTCTGATGGTGCAGGGGCGGGCGCGATTTATGAAACAGCCAGAATCCTGAATTCTTTTTACCAGGAATTAAAGGAACCGAACCTCACTTACAGCCCGGGCCTGATCATGGGTGGAACTGCAACGGATATGACATCAACTTCCATTGATGGAAAAGCATCCGGCAAAACCAACCTGATTGCCAACACGACAGTTGTAAACGGCGATCTTCGTTTTCTGACCGACGAGCAACTGAAAAATGCACGTACCAAAATGAAAGAAATTGTGGCAAAAAATCTTCCGTTGACACAAGCTGAAATTACGTTTAAAGACGGTTATCCTTCCATGCCTCCAACCGACGGTAATATGGCAGTTCTAAATGTTTTGAATAAGGTAAGCCTGGATTTGGGACAGGGCGAGGTTAAGCCATTTGATCCGGGAAAAAGAGGTGCTGGAGATATCTCATTCGTAGCAAAATATGTGGATGGATTGGACGGATTGGGTGTACAGGGCGGCGGTGCGCATGCTCCTGGTGAGTTTGTTGACCTGAATTCTATTGAAGCAATTGTAAAAAGGACAGCGATCCTCATGTTGAGGCTTACAAAATAATCAGGAAGATCGAATGTCAATGTCAAATTTCCATGGCATAACGTCAATGAAGCGGCTAGGAAGCAAAAATGTAATATTGCAGAAACGTTAACACGATGAATAGAAGACAGTTTGTTCAATTATCCGGAATGGGAGCCGCGTTTTTATCCTCCCGATTGGCACAGGGTAAAATAGTATCAGCAGAAGATTTACTGATGCCCGGAATGGATGGATCAGCAAAAAAACACCTGGCCGACACTGCCCTGAATGCTGCCAAAAGTAAAGGAGCCACTTATGCCGACGTTCGGATCGGGAGATATTTACGCCAGTACTTTTTCACCAAAGAAATGCGGGTGGAAAATATTGTCAATTCAGAATCTTATGGATTAGGAATCCGGGTGATCGCTAACGGGACCTGGGGCTTTTGTGCGACCAATGATCTTTCTTTGGACAGTATTGCCAAATGTGCTGCAACCGCGGTAGCCATTGCAAAAGCCAACGCTGAAATGCAGGAAGAACCGGTGATACTGGCTCCGCAAAAGGGTGTCGGAATCCAGACCTGGAAAACACCGATCACTAAAAATGCATTTGCCATTCCGGTAAAAGATAAGATAGACCTGTTAATGAAAGTGAATGGAGAAGCCATAAAAAACGGCGCGACTTTCGTCAACTCCAACCTGTTCTTTATCAATGAACAAAAATATTTTGCATCCACCGATGGATCCTATATTGACCAGGATGTGCATCGTATGTGGCCGACTTTCACGGTTACGGCGGTTGACAAAAAAGCCGGCAAATTTAAAACCCGTGATGCTTTAAGTGCTCCGATCGGAATGGGCTACGAATATCTCGACGGGCTTGCTTCTGAAAAAATGTCGATCTTGGGGAAACCTACTGTATACCGGTTTTCATACGATATGGTAGAAGATGCGATTCTGGCAGCACAGCAGGCTAAGGAAAAACTGAGTGCGAAAACGGTGGTTGCCGGGAAATATGACATGATTCTCGATCCTTCCAATCTGGGTCTGACTATTCATGAATCCGTAGGACATCCGCTGGAACTGGACAGAGTTTTGGGTTATGAAGCCAACCTTGCAGGAACCAGTTTTGCAACCATGGAAAAGTGGGAATCGAAAACTTTCGAATATGGCAGTAAGATCGTCAATTTTGTAGCTGATAAAACCCAGCCGAATACGATGGCCGCAGTAGGTTATGACGATGAAGGCGTTCCTTGTAAAAACTGGGATCTGATAAAAGACGGTATACTTGTCAACTACCAGGCGACGCGCGACCAGGTGCATATTCTGGGTGAGAAAGAATCACAGGGATGTAGTTTTGCAGACAGCTGGGATTCGATACAGTTCCAGCGTATGCCAAATGTTTCGCTGCAATCCGGCAAAGAAAAATACAGTGTGGGGGACATGATCCGTGATACCGAAAAAGGAATTTATATTCTCGGGAGAGGATCATCTTCTATTGATCAGCAACGGTATAATTTCCAGTTCAGCGGACAGTTATTTTATGAAATAAAGAACGGCGAAATTGTCGGAATGCTGGACAACGCTGCTTATCAGTCAAATTCGCAGGAGTTCTGGAATTCGTGTGTAAAGATTTGTGACAAAGACGATTATCGTTTGTTCGGGACTTTATTTGATGGAAAAGGCCAGCCCGGACAATCAAGTGCAGTTTCTCATGGCTGTTCTACTTCGCGATTTAATGGCGTGAATGTGATCAATACGGGGAGGAAAATTTGACCAGAATTTGGACCAGAATTCTCAGAGTTTCAGAATTAGGAGGATTTGGACAAAACGATTAGAAGAAGGGCTTTTTGTAAAATATTAAATGGATAATTCCCACATGGAGATTTTAACCAGAGAAGAAGCAAAAAAAATAATAGATAAGGTTTTAGCCTTTTCTAAAGCTGACGAAATGAGCGTGGAGCTTACAGGAAAACGAACGGGAAATATTCGTTTTGCGCGTAATTCTGTTTCAACAAGCGGTGAGACCTACAATCTTTCTTTGTCAATCACTTCAGTATTTGGCAAAAAACTGGGTACCTCCACAGTGAATGAGTTTGATAATGCTTCGTTGGAAAAAGCGGTTCGCAGATCAGAGGAAGTGGCCAGACTGGCTCCTGAAAATGATGAATATCTGCCTATGCCCGGCCCGCAGAAATATCCGGAAAGCAACGGTTTTCTGGATTCAACTGCGAAACTTGATCCGGCACAGCGCGCCAAATTTGCAAAAGACAGTATTCTGACGGTTCGCGAAAACAAATTAACAGGTGCCGGATTTCTGGAAGATTCTTCCGGATTTGAAGCATTGGGAAACAGCAAGGGTTTGTTTGCCTACAACAAGAGTACAGCAGTCGATTTTTCCATTACTGTACGCACTGCTGACGGGATGGGGTCGGGCTACGGATCCGGCGATTTTAATGACAGTACATTACTGGATACCAAAGTTTCCACTAACATTGCGATTCAGAAAGCCATTACTTCAAGAGGTGCAAAAGGGTTTGAACCCGGAAAATATACGGTGATCCTGGAACCAACGGCGGCAGGAGAGTTAATATCATTCATGATCAGCGCCATGGACGCCAGAACAGCTGATGAAGGAAGAAGTTTCCTGAGCAAAAAAGGGGGCGGAACGCGAATAGGAGAGAAGCTGCTCGACGAAAGGATAACCATCTATTCAGATCCATCCGACAAAGATATTCCTGCAAAACCATTTTCGTCAGAAGGGCTTCCACTTGAAAAAGTGGTCTGGTTTGATAAAGGTGTTGTGAAAAATATGTCTTATTCTCGCTTTTGGGCAAAAAATAAAGGTGTTAAACCTATATTACAGCCGGAAGGATTTATAATGGAAGGCGGAACCGAATCACTTGCTGACCTGATCAAAGGAACAGATAAAGGCATTCTGGTAACACGTTTCTGGTACACGCGCTGGCTCGATCCGCAAACGCTGCTTTATACAGGACTCACGCGTGACGGCACTTTTTACATTGAAAATGGCCAGATCAAACATCCCGTCAAAAACTTCCGGTTCAATGAAAGTCCGGTCATTATGCTGAATAATCTGGAAGCGATCGGTAAACCTGTCAGGACAAGAGGAAATATGGTGCCGCCATTGAAAATAAGGGATTTCACTTTTTCAAGCCTTTCAGATGCGGTATAGCTGGATGGCTATTGGCTATCGGCTATTGGCTATCGGCAATTGGCTTTCGGCTATTAGCTTTGGTCTTTTATCCTTAGAAAAACTCTTTCAAACTGTTGCCGGACTGCCGATAGCCAATAGCTAACTGCCGAAACCCGAAACCCAACTGCCGACTGCCGAAAGCCAACTGCCGACCGCCCAATTTTAAATATATCACTATGTTAAGAAAACCTCTTCTCCTATTCCTTTTAACATTTTTGGCTGTTTCTTCCTTCATTTTTGCCCAGAATGCCCCTGCTCCCAGGGAGCATTTCGGTTTTGCAATGGGTGATGATTATCAGCTTGCAAATTTTACCCAAACAGAAGCTTATTTCAAAAAACTGGCAGAGGCTTCGGACCGTGTTGAACTGAACAGTATTGGGTTGACAGAAGAAGGGCGAAATCAGTATATGCTGATTATTTCTTCTCCGGAAAACCTTAAAAATCTGGCAAAGTATAAAGAGATTTCACAAAAACTGGCGCGCGCCGAAGGACTTACACCCGAACAGGCAAAAGCGCTGGCTGCTGATGGGAAAGCGGTTGTCTGGATTGATGGCGGCTTACACGCTACCGAAACCGTTGGGATTCACCAGTTAATTGAGACTGCTTACCAACTGGCAAATCGTACGGATGCAGAAACCAAACGCATTCTGGACAATGTGATTATCCTCATGACACATGCCAATCCGGACGGGCAGGAACTGGTGAGCAACTGGTATATGCGTGAAAAAGACCCGAAAAAACGTTCCCTGGAATTTTTACCCAAACTATATCAGAAATATATAGGTCACGACAACAACCGTGATTTTTACATGATGCAGATGAAAGAATCGCAGAATATGGGACGCCAGCTTTTTATTGAATGGATGCCTCAGATCATGTACAACCATCATCAGCGCGGACCTGCAGGTTCTGTTCTGGCAGGGCCGCCTTACCGTGATCCTTTTAATTATGTGTTTGATCCTTTGATGATTACCGGTATCGATGCCGTGGGTGCTGCTATGTATAACAGGCTTAATGTGGAAAACAAACCTGGTTATACCAGATTGACCGGTTCTACATTTTCAACCTGGTATAACGGTGGTTTGCGTACTACCACACAGTTCCACAATATGATCGGTTTGCTGACAGAAATTATTGGCGGCCCTACTCCGGAAGAAATTCCACTAGTACCGCAAAGGCTGATTCCGAACGGTTCAACCCCAAATCCGGTAACGCCTCAAACCTGGCATTTCAAACAATCCATTGATTATTCGCTTTCACTGAATTTCTCGGTCCTGGATTATGCAGCGCGTAATTATGACGATCTGCTTTTCAATATTTACCACATGGGCAAAAACTCAATCGACCGTGGAAATATGGATTACTGGACACCTTACCCAAAACGGATTGATGCCATCAACGAAGCAATCAAAGTAAATAAGCCAGTGCCAAATTCAGGCTCAGCAACGCAAGTTGCCAAGGTCAATTTTTATGATCTTGTTTTAAAAGATTCAACCCTCCGCGATGCAAGAGGATATATTATTCCTGCAAACCAAACCGATTTTCCAACTGCAATTAAATTTGTGAATGCATTGGTAAAAGCAGGAATACAGATTCAGAAAGCATCGGCTGGTTTTACAGTTGCCGGCAAAAAATATCCAGCGGGTTCTTATATAGTAAAAACTGGCCAGGCATTTCGTCCTCATATTCTGGACATGTTTGAGCCACAGGATCACCCGAACGATTTTCAATATGCAGGAGGCCCGCCGATCCGTCCGTACGATGGAGCGGGCTGGACTCTGGCCTTCCAGATGGGTGTAGATTTCGACAGGATTCTGAATGATTTTTCAGGCCCTTTTACAATTTTGCCCTATGGTGAATTGCAGATGGTGAAAACGGTAGTTCCGTCCGGTTCGGTGGCTGGTTTTAAATTGAGTCCTGCCGTTAACAATTCTTTTATTTATATCAACGACCTGCTTGCTGCCGGTGTTGAGGTTTTCAGGATTACCAATGGAAAAGATCAGGGAACATTTTTTGTTCCGGCTTCTGCCAAAGCAAAATCTGTTCTGGCCAGTTCGGCTGCTGAATTAGGTTCTTCCGTTAAGACCGTTGGAAAAAGACCTGCAAATCTGACAAAAGTAGTTCCGGCTCGGGTCGCTTTGTGGGATAATTACGGCGGTTCTATGCCTTCCGGCTGGGTTCGCTGGATCATGGAACAATACCATTTCCCTGTTCAGCTGGTTTATGCCAAAGAAATAGATGCCGGGGATCTTCGGAAGAAATATGACCTGATATTGTTTGTAACCAGGGCAATTCCGGGCGTAAATACGATTGGAGGCGAGGCAGGTTTCACACGAAAAGAAGCAAAAGAGGAGGAAGTGCCAGCTGAATTCCATAAGCAAATGGGTAGCCTGACGGTAGCCAGGTCAGTTCCAGCCTTAAAAAAATTCATGGAAGAAGGTGGTTCGGTTTTCACAATCGGAAGCAGTACAAGTCTGGCTTACCATATTGGCCTCCCGGTTCGTAATGCGCTAATGGAAATAACAACAGGCGGTGTGGAGAAGACCCTTCCAAATGATAAATATTTTATTCCGGGAAGTATTTTAAAAGTTGCGGTAGATTCAACACAGAAAACAACCTGGGGAATGCGCTCAAAATCTGACGTTTATTTTGATGCCAGCCCGGTATTCAACCTTTCCTCCGAAGCTGTGTCGAAAGGGATGATCAGACCGCTGATGTGGTTTGACAGCAACAAACCTTTACGCAGCGGATGGGCATGGGGCCAGGCTTATTTGCAGGATGGCGTAGCTGCATTCGAAGCCAGTGTTGGTAAAGGAAAACTGATTGCTTTTGGTCCTGAAATTACGTTCCGCGCTCAATCTTACGGGACATTTAAACTTTTATTTAACAAACTGTATTCTTCACCACATTGAATCGAAATATTTCCTGCATTCCCTTTGTAATTTTTCGTGAATATGCACCAATTTGAAAAATGCATATTTTCTGAAAACTTAAATCGGAATTTTAAAAATCCGCGATTAAAAATCCGGATAGTATTAACCTGCCATTAAGTTCTATATTTGCTGTAAACGGATTTGAGAGGTTTGATATGAATATTAGCAAAAGAAATAATGTAACCTTATTGGGAAAAGGTACCACACCTATGATTTTCGCTCATGGATTTGGCTGTGCCCAGCACATGTGGCGGGATGTCTGGCCGGCTTTTGAAAATGATTATCAGATTATTTTGTTCGATTATGTAGGCAGCGGCAATTCTGATCTCAGTGCATATAATCACGAGCGTTATGCCAATCTGAATGGTTATGCAGAAGACATACTGGATATTTGTAAGGAATTGAACCTGAAAAATTCCATTTTTGTCGGACACTCAGTGAGCAGTATGATCGGCATTCTGGCATCCATCAAAGAACCAGATTTTTTCCGGAACTTAATCCTGATCGGCCCTTCTGCAAAATATATCAACGATGAAGAATATGTGGGTGGTTTTGATAGAAAAGATGTAGAAGAATTACTGGTAACTATGGATAAAAATTATGAAGGCTGGGCTAATTTTCTGGCACCGGCTATGATGAATAATGCAGAGCGGCCTGAACTGGCAGGAGAACTGACGGAGAGTTTTTGTTCCACTGATCATACTATTGCCAGACAATTTGCCAAAGTAACTTTTTTCTCAGACAACCGTAAAGATTTAAATAAGGTCAAACATCCAACCCTGATCATGCAATGTTCACAGGATATTATTGCACCTGTTCAGGTTGGTCAGTATTTATCAGAAAATATAAACGGAAGTTCTTTAAAAATAATGAAAGCTACGGGACACTGTCCGCATATGAGTGCACCTGCGGAAACAATTGAAATCATGAAGGAATATTTACAATCCTTAAATTAACTTTCATTGAAAAATCTCCCTGATGCACAGGAAATCCTGAATTTTATGCCGGGAGGCTGCATTTTATTTGAAGACGACGGAAGTATAGAGTTTGTCAATCAGACAATTTGTGAATTGCTGGAATATCAGGAAGATGAACTGCTGAATCAAAATGTAGAAATGATTTTTACAGTTGCCAGCAGAATTTTTTATCAGACACAGTTTTATCCTTTAATCAGGTTAAGAGGAGGTGCCAATGAAGTGTTTTTGTCACTGAGGTCAAAAACGGGAGATCGTATTCCCTCCATGGTCAATGCTAAAAGAGTGACTTTCAATGGGCAGACACTCAATCTTTGCATTTTTGTTACTGTATACGAAGGCCAGAAGCATGAAAAGGAATTACTAAAAATAAATGAACTCCGTCAGCTGGCTGTGGAAGAAAATGAAGTTCTGAACAATCTGAAAAATGAACTGGAACTGCACCAGCAACAGCTTGACAGGCAGGTAACTGCTCTTAAACAAAGGAATCAGGAATATGCTCAGTTAAGTAAAGTATTATCCCACGATCTCCGGGAGCCAATCAGAAAAATTGGCATGTTTACGGATATCCTGTTAAATGGAAAAAGGAAAGCAGAGGCTGAGGAATTGACAGGAATTTACCAAAAGATACAAAATTGTTTTTTGAAGCTGAATAATATGACAACCAGCCTCCAGCGATTTGTATATGTGGATTCCAACGTGGAAAAAAATGATAAATTAGATGTAAATGATTTATTGCAGGAAGCAAAAATTGAGGCGCTGACCTTATTAAATTTTGAAAGTTTTGAACTGGAAACAGTAACCATACCAGCCATTGAAGGCCAGGCTTCACAAATTAGACTTCTTTTTACAGAATTATTAAAAAACGCCATTCAGAATAAAAAACCGGAGCAACCGCTGCGGATACAGATAAAGGCAGTCCTCATCGAAGAAAACATTTATCAGTTCAATAAAGGAAAATACAGATATACTGAGCATGTTAAGATTGAAGTAACAGATAACGGAACCGGGTTCGACAATCAATACAATTCATATATTTTTGGCCTGCTCAATAAAATGCATGCGGCTTCAACCGGTGCCGGACTCGGGCTTGCACTTTGTAAACAAATAATTTCCCGCCATTACGGGACCATTTCTGCTAGTTCTATTATGGGTCAGGGTACCTCGATTGTGATCATTTTACCACTTACACAACCTGAATAGCGAGACGATCGCTTGCTGGATTTTTTAAGTTAGTTCAACCCATCCATCTGCTTTTGAGTTCCGATAAATGAATTGAACTACGTCTTATATTTCCCGAATAACCAGTTAAGTTGCCAGTGGCGGTCCTCCCGGGATCATAATTTTCTCACGTTTCCCCTTGAAAACATGGCGTTTAGCAGTGAATTTTGCAGTCATATATTCGCCCATATACACCGAGCCGGAAATGGTATTGTCTTTCACCGTACCCGAAAACATAAAGGTGATGGAATCTGCCGGTTGTCTGGCTGTTGTTTTAATTTTGATTTCGTTTCCTTCAAGCGTTCCCTGTAATTCATTGACTGAAAATTCTCCTTTATGAGAACCCTGTAACCAGTTTCCATCCTGTTCAATAATGAAAGATTGTTTGCTGACACTTGTGAAAAATGCAACATCAACATCCCAATGGCCTTTTACATCAGCATTTGCAGCTGCCATTTCAGCCTTTTTTTGTTCACGCTTCTGTGATAATACTTCATACAATCGGTCCGAAACGGTTTTATCATCTCCCGGCTGCATTTGTCCGGTTGTAATGGAGACAAAAGTAGTTCCGTCCTGATTTGAGCCTCCACCAAGTGCAATCCGCGGTTTTGTTCTTCCAAATGTTTCAGCAATTTCCTCACCGGAAATGTTCAGTTTGGCCGGGTCCCAGGTTACCCGCAGGAATGGTGTTCGGTTTGATAAGTCTTTGGGTTCAACCACAGTCGTTTTTACACCTTCAATGGCCGTTAATTTTTTGGAAATATTATCAAGCCACCCTAACCATCTTTTCCATTCTGCGGCATGGTCACGTTTAATCCATGCCTCAACGGCCGCCACCATTCCCATAGTTTCTTCACGGCCCACTTTATTGTCGCGGCCAGGTCCGTGGTGTGGCGCACTTGCCTGCCATGCCGACATCAGCAAATCTTTTTGACCTAATACCAATCCGGCGCACTGAGGTCCGCATAATGCTTTTCCACCGCTGTAAATTACCACGGTTGCCCCGCTTTTCAGATGTACATTCGGTATCGTCAGGTCTTCTGCTGCGGCATCAACCATGACCGGGATTTTTTTGATCTGGCAATTTTCGAAATCGCAGCTGTTGACATCGGGCCGGTTTCGGATTCACCTCCCGCAAAAATATAGATCAGGGCAGTTCTGGAACTGATTGCATTTTCCAGTTCTTCCATTGAATCCACTGTAATGATTTTAACACCAACATTCCTGATCGCATGGTCGTACACGTTCCTGGAATAACGTGGGATTATTACTTCTGTTTTTTCAAAACCCGATAAGTCCGGAACCCGGATCAATTTTTCGGGATTACCACCCGTAACGCATGCAACAGTGATGTGCTTCATACCCGCTGCACAACCTGCCGAAACCATGCCCCATTCTGCGCCGGTAAGTTCGGCAAGACGTTTTCCTGCTCCATAAGCCAGTTCGTCATATTGTACGAAAGATTGGGCTGCTGCATCCATTGCAGCTCTTACTTCCGGCCTTTCGATGGATCCGCCAATAATGGTGAAAGTACCACGGCAATTGATAATGGGTTCTACACCAATGGATTCGTATATTTCTTTGTTGGCTGTTGCCTCTATTACGCTTCTTTTTCCATCGGAATTATTGGGAATCATAATACCGCCAGCAAGTGGAAGCAGTGACAAATCTTTAAGTACATCTCTACGTTTCATTGTATTGGATTTAAGAAAATTTTGTTCAGAATCTGGTTAAAAGGTTAAAGCTGTTATTGGTTTAGAGGCCTGATTTTGACATTGAACAGGAAAGATAGGATACAATTGATGTCATTAGCCAAGAATCTAATTTAGGTTAATTATATTACTGTTTTTTACCAAAATACCAAAATATTCAATACAAGGATGGGTTTATGACAGATTAATACTCCTGTAAACCATGAAAAATGTAAAATTTGTTATTTACTAGAAAAATTAATGGAGGAATTGCGGGAATGCATTACAATTTTCCGGAAACAACTTTCTGAAAATGATTTTACTTTGAGCTTCTGAACAAACTAAATTGAGCCTTCCACCAAAACCGCAGTCTGTAAGCCCGAGTACCTTTGTCATGTCAATATTTAAAAAAGATGATCATGAGCAAAATATGGTTTATAACAGGGAGCTCCCGTGGCTTGGGCCGGAGCCTTACCGAAGCGGTTTTAGAAAATGGCGGACTGGTAGCTGCAACAGCCAGGAAACCAGAACAATTAAATGATTTGGTACGGAAATATCCGAGCCAGGTTTTGGCAATACAACTGGATGTTACCAATAAAAAACAAATTGTCGGGGCCGTAGAAAATGCCATAAAACATTTTGGCCGGATTGATGTGCTTGTAAATAATGCGGGATTTGGAATTATTGGCGCTGCCGAGGCCTTTACCGATGAACAGGTTAGAAGCCAGTTGGAAACAAATTTATATGCACCCATAGAAATCACACGTGTGGTTTTGCCCTATATGCGTAAGCAGCGGTCAGGCCGTATTTTGCAAATCAGCTCGTTGGGTGGCCGTGTTGGAAATGCAGGACTTACTATTTACCAGGCGGCTAAATTTGGTCTGGGAGGTTTTAGTGAAGCGCTGGCAAAAGAAGTGGCTCCATTGGGAATATTAGTAACCTGTATAGAACCAGGTGGATTCCGTACCGACTGGGCGGGTGATTCCATGACTTATGCCCATTCCATAGAAGGCTACGAATCGTCAGTGGATCAAAGGGTTGATTTCTTTAAAAGCGGTTCATTTATACCGGTAGGTGATCCCGAAAAAGCAGCGAAGGTGATGGTTGAACTGGCCGAACATCCCGAACCGCCAATTCATTTGATATTAGGCAGTGAATCAGTCGCCATTTTAAAGGACGCAGATGCAAATAGAAAAGTAGAATTCGAAAAATGGATAGACGTAAGTTTGTCCACGGACCATGATGAAGCGGAAAATTTTCTGGAAACAAAACTTGGCAAATCTTTCGTGGGAGAAAATAAATAAAATCCGGTTCTTAAATAAATGGAATTGCCCTATTATAACCGGGCAATTCCATTTTTGCTTTTACCCTCAATGGGGCCAGAATAATATCTGTCAGGGTTGAAATGAATTTCATAAAATATCCGCATTCTAATTGTTCCTGATTACACTTACAGTTTCATGATTTACATGGTCGGTGATTGTTTATAAATTGTCCAGAGCTGTTCCGGCGTATTTCTTTTCTTCGCAATAATAATTGCAGAATTGACACTGCCATTGACCTCACCGGGTGTTATATACAAATCCGAACCTTTTATTTTGATCAAAAAGTATCTTTTTTTGCTTCAATAAATTCAAATTCCTGAACAGCACTTCCTGGAATTAATGGCTGCTCTTCAAGTGCAATGTTATTTTCAGCAGGATTTTGTGGCTGAAAAGTTTTATGAGTCAGTAAATTTTCCAGCTGGTAAGTATTCCCTCCGGTACTTTTAAAATTCCAGGTCATACACTTCCAGTTTTGGGGATAGTAAGCTACCAAAGGCGTTCCGTTTTTAGATGAAGCATCTTTTACACGCAGCAACATGCCGGTTTTTACATTTTTAATAGCATAATTACCCTTAATTTCCTGTGAAAATGCAGATGCCCAAGTCAATATGGATAAAAGAAATAACATTCCAGTTCTTTTCATAAGTCGTTAATTAACAATAACTATAAATAAAAATGATTTAAATACCGGCCATTAATTTACAATACTTCAGTTAACTCTTCCAGGTTAAAGTATACTGTTCTCCTGCGATCAATTCTGTCTATTTTATCCAGTATTTCGTAAGGGGTCGAATCGCTGAATTGTATCATATAAACATACTCATCTTTACCATGTTCCCCATCGTTGGCCACAACGTCTTCGCCATATTCTTCCAGTTCATCATAAGTAATCCCAAGCCATAAGGCAAGTTTTTCTCTAAACTGGTCCTGTTCATTTTTCCTGCCCACAAAATTCTGGTTTAAAAGTAAGGTACAAAGCTAGGCGTTTTTAACAGGCTCTGAGCTTTCTGACGCCAAATGTATATTTACCAGGGGTTTGGGGCAGCATCATTTTACCGTTCACACATTTTGTTGTTTATGTTTTTTACATTTTGATACTTAGAAATATCTGAATATTAATTTTGTGTTATAGATCAAAAATTATGGTGCCGGGTATTTATCAACCACTAAAAGCAAGGTTATCCGTTTCAAAAGTTATGTTAAAGCAAGTTAAATTAATCATAGGTAAGTATCTTGATTAAAGCACTTTATGAAAATGTATTTTAAATTTATCATTTTATGTCACCATTTATCCGTTCCCTAGTACAACTGTACTAAAATGGTTGTATCATAAAGAATTGAAATTCAAATTTGTATCAACGAAGCAGATTACGAATGAAAGTAATATACATGCAGAACATAAATTAAAATATAGCTTTAAACCTTGCTGTTATTAAATCTAACAACGATAGAAATTATCCTTCTTTTTAAACTCAACCTAAATGAAAATTTTGAAAATTGCCGGTAAGTTCTTGTTAGTCATTGTTTTATTAATAGTAATAGGAGGTGTTTATCTGAAAACCGCGCTGCCGGATTCAGAACCTGCGCCAGATCTTAAAATAGAACCCACAGCAGACCGCATTGAACGAGGCAGGTATCTGGCCAACAGTGTTACAGTTTGTATGGATTGCCACAGTACCCGTGACTGGACGCGATATGCCGGTCCGATGGAGAAGACGAATGTAGGATCCGGAGGTGAAGAGTTCAATCAGGATATGGGTTTTCCGGGTAAATTTTTTGCACCCAATATCACTCCTTATAAATTAGGTAACTGGACTGACGGCGAAATTTTCAGGGCTGTTACGACCGGTGTCAGTAAGGATGGAAGAGCGCTTTTTCCTTTGATGGCCTATCATCGGTACGGACAGATGGATCAGGAAGATATTTATTCTATCATTGCCTATATACGGCAACTTACGCCGGTTAAGCATGATGTTCCAAAATCAGAAATCGACTTTCCGGTCAACTTTATAATTAATACGATGCCACAGAAAGCAGTATTTACCAAATTACCTCCGGTAAATGATAAGATGGCTTACGGGAAGTACCTGATCAATGCAACTGGCTGTGTCGAATGCCATAGTAAAACTGAAAAAGGAACTGTTGTTGAGGGAACGGAATATGGGGGAGGGATGGAATTTGGTGGTCCGAATGGTGTGGTACGTTCCCCGAATATTACCATGGATAAAGTAACAGGAATTGGTAACTGGACCAAGGATGTTTTCGTAAAACGTTTCAAGGATTATGCAGATAGTGGTTATGTGTCTCCTAAATTAAATCCCGGGGATGTGAATACACCAATGCCATGGGCCATGTATGCAGGTATGAAAGAAGCGGATCTGGGCGCTATTTATGATTATCTAAGTTCAATAAAACCGATTCAAAACCAGGTAGTGAGATTTGAAAAGAATAAATAAGTCAAATAATATATTAGCTATGAATAATAAAATTTTTAACCCTATGCACAAAGCTTTACGCGCAAGTATGTACGATACTGCACAGGCGGTTCAGCAGACTAATTTTCTGGATACAGCGGAAGTGGACGAGGCTATTGACAAAATTGAAAAAACGCTGGTTCTTTTTCATTTACACAGCATCCGTGAAGGAGAATTTATCCACCCGCTCAGTCAGGAATTTCATACTGAAATACTTCGGCAGTTTAACAAGCAGCATACTGAAAGTGAATTTCTTACCAATCGTGTAAAATTGGCTGTGGTTGCGCTGGACAATTCTTTTGGCCCATCGGATAAAATAAAAAAGGGGAAAAAGCTGGTATCTGCCGTTGAAGCAATGGTTGCATTTAACATCAATCTGTTTGCAAGAAAGGAAGAAGTGCTTAATATATTTTTTTGGAGCAATTACCACGACAAAGAAGTGATGCCGGCCGACCAGAGTATCATTGCCAATGTACCAGCCAAACTTTCGGAACTGGAAAACAAATGGATGCTGAAAGCATTGAACAACCTGGAAATTGAAGCGTGGCTTAAAGTCGTAAAAGAATCCGCCACCGACCCCGAATTTCAGTCCTTATTACTGCTGGCAGAAAAGGAATTATCATTTATCAGGTTCGAAAAATTGCTGGACTCATTATCCATTGAAATGGACGCGTTTTAGATGCCGGTCAAATTTTAGATTGCAAATTTTAACCGGCATCTAAGTAAATAGCATTTTCGGGATCTGATTGAATGATTATTATTCATTAATTTTGTTTCTGGTTAATATATAACAATATTCTTTGCTCTTCATTTAGGACAGTTAGTATTGAGTAAGAAGTACTAACATTTCTATTTTGAGACAATTCGCCCCGCGCAAAGATCTTGTTTTCAGTCCTTTCACCGAGTCACTGGCAAACTATTCCTTGCCAGAAAAGTTTACTTTCCCATTTGAATATGAGCCGCATCCACTCGTTATTCTGGCCGTAAAAAAGCTTCAGCAGCATCTTACCAGTCAACAGGAATGGAATCATAATTTTGGCTTGTCCGAAGAGGAGGGAGTCATTATAGGTAAAATGTTCGGAGTTCTGCTGGTCAGGACAGAAGACAATGAGATTGGCTACCTTGCGGCTTTTTCAGGTAAACTGGCAGGTGGAAATCATCATCCGGGATTTGTTCCGCCCATTTTTGATGGCATGGAAAATGGTGGTTTTCTCAATGCAGGAATGGTAGAACTTTCCCGCATAAATCACGAAATCAGTATATTAGAGAAGGAAAAAACAGATACATATCAAAAACAGGTCCAGATCCTTAAAACTCAACGTAAAAATCATTCTGTATCCCTGCAAAATAAGATTTTTGACCAATACAATTTTCTGAACCAGAATGGAGAGGAAAAAAGTTTGCGGATGATTTTTGAACAGGCTTCTTACAAAAACCCACCTGCCGGGGCCGGGGAATGTGCTGCACCAAAACTTCTGCAGTATGCTTTTCAGCATCACATGGAACCACTTGCTATGGCTGAATTCTGGTGGGGATTATCCCCCAAATCAGAAAATTGGAAACATGGACATTTTTATCCTTCCTGCCAGGAAAAGTGTGCGCCTATACTGGCCCATATGCTGGCTGGAATTGAAATGGATACAAAGCCGGAATGAATTGAACTGTAATGTTTGCGTACTGTAAACAGATTTTAAAGAATGCGAATCAGGTTTTATTAACCTTCCAGTCCGTCACCATCAACAGTTAGCACCTCGCTCATGTAGTCGAAAAAAGGGCGCATATTTTTAAAAGAGTTATTTGCTTCTTTCAAAAAATCCTGGCTTAATACTTGCTGGTTCGTAAATTTTCTGATCAGCAGAAATTGTTTATAGCGAAGCAGGTCTATCGCTGCATTGCCGGGGTCAAAACCTTTCGGTGTAGTTTTTAACTGCTCACCTTTCAGCGTTCCGAAGGTTTCGGTAAATGCTGCATTGTTTAATATCTTTCTTAATGCGGTCGCATCAAAACTGATATCATCACGAATCCTTTTTAAATCTTCGGCATTTGGTTCCTGAAATCCACCGGCTACAAAGCTGTTTCCAGGTTCAATATGGAAATAATATCCGCCTCTCAGTTGTTTGGTAGCTCTAGCAAAACTGCCGCTCCAATTGGTTTTGTATGGGATTTTCTCTTTTGAAAAACGTGTATCCCTGTAAATCCGATGGAGGCTCTTCTTACCTGATTGCGTTTCTATCAGGTCATGTGCATTCATTTCGTTCAGTAATAAACCCGCAAAGTTTTCTATATAATTCTGCTGTTCAATAAATTCATCCTTATGTGTATTAAACCACTCCCTGTTATTATTTAACTTTAATGACTTCAAAAATTCAAGGCTGGACTTCGGTATAAGTATTTTAGGATTTGCCATGCATCAATGTGAATTTCGTTGTAACTATTTGTTACAATTTATATAAGGCTACAAAGTAAGGTAAAAATCTATGCACCGGGCTATTTAAATAACCATCAATTCCAGGATGAATCATTTAATCTAAAAAGTCAGGCGGGAAAAGCTGCTGGCCATATTTTTCAGCCAGCGATTTTACCTTATCCAGTTCTTCCTGACTCATAACAGTTGGCGGTAAAAAGGTGCCTGCTTCAATCGGTTTTCCTATTTCCTCAAAAAATGCATCCAAACCGGCAGGTACAACCGTACACAATAAATGTGCATTTTCCTTGCTTTTGTTTTTAAAACTATGAACCGCGCCGCCTAACGGAATATTAACAAAATCACCTTCTTTTGCTTGATAACTTCCGCCTTCCCTTTTGAATTCAACTTCACCTTTTACTACATAAAACATTTCCTGTATGTTTTTATGGGCATGAGGGCCCGGCCCGCCGCCAGGCGGTACGATCATATCAATAACAGCATAACTGTCACCTGTTTGTTTGCCGGATATGATAATCCTGTAATTATTGCCAGCCACTGAAATACTTTGTCCGTCTTCTTTATCAACTGTTATAATTTCTGTTGTAGTTGTCATGTTATTTAAAGTTCAAGATTAAATAGCCTGATTATAAAACGGAGTGTAACGGTTATTTACTGGTGTTCGGGGAAAGAAATTTGCCACCATGCAAATGAACGTAATGTTACGAATACACAAAAGTTAAGCATTTGAAAACACAAGGTGCGGTGTATTTGAGTCAAAGTGGCAAAAACATCTTTTTTCAAAAGAAAGTCTCCTACATTTAAACAACACTCAATACCTCAAACACTTGCGTGAATTCCGGTTGTTGGCTTTTTTTCCTGCAAAACGAAAAAGGGCATCCATGCCGTACCAGATTGATATTTCGAAAGCGCCGGTATCTCCTCCGAGAGATGAAACGGGTAAATCATAACTGGCCTGGAAAAGCATATTTCCGTAAGCCCAGCCTGCTGTTCCAATGAGGGCATCACGGCGTGTTTCTCCCCAGACCATTCCCCTGTACCATACACCCAGAATAAGTGGTGAAAGGATGATGTTAAATCCAGCATCCAGCTGTCGGCTGCTGCCTTGTTTCCTAACTTGCAAACCAAGATTTAACGCACTTTCCCGATCCAGATCACTACCCAGATTATTGCCGAAAAATGAAGGAATGCCAATCGGTATTTTAGAGCCGAGCTGTAAGTTAAGTCTTTGGTGTTCAATACTGATGTTATCATTTACTCCAATATTATGCCAGGCAGTACTTACCCAGTAAGAAGCATAATCCTCATCTTTTGGTACAAATTCAAGCAATCCTCCTGCCGAGAGTGTAATCCGGTTTTGTTGTATGCTCATTCCTGACAACGGGTCTGGACTGCCCAGAAATTGAGATACATAAGTCAGGTTATCACCGTTCCAATGGTTGAGCGTCCATGCAGACTGCAGACCGCCGATCAGCCTAAATTCTTTTTGTCCGTCGAGGAAAACCATTTTTGAAACCTGAACAGATAACTGGTCACTTTTTAAGGCTGATCCCCGCTGGTCGTGTAATGCCTGTACACCCAGGCCAATTTCCTGATCTTCTGCATAGGTGTCAAACGAGAAAGCGGCAGTCTGAAAAGCATTGCCCAAAGATGCCCACTGATTCCGGTAATTAGCGATGAAACGTGGCGTTCCGGCATCTCCGGCGAGGGCTGGATTGGCATATATCGGATTGGCATAAAATTGTGAAAACTGGGGCGATTGGGCATGCGTTTTTAAAACACTTATTAATGCTATCAGCAAAGTTTGTAAAGTTCTTTTCATGGATTATCGTACGAGATAAATGTTGCCTCTCAATTTTTCAGATTTCTTTTGGTCAATGTAAATGAGCTCTGTTTCATATACATACATATCCGCCAGCATTTCCTTGCCACCGAATTTGCCATCCCACGATTCTTCCGGTTGCTGACTTCCGGGAGGAACATTTTTCATCTGAAATACAATTTCACCCCATCTGTTTCTTATCAATAGCGTACTTATTTCCTGTATTCCGCTTCCAAAAAGTGTATACCTGTCGCCCATTCCGTCACCGTTGGGGGTAAATGCCTGCGGAATATCAACTTGGCAGTCTTTCACCACAAATGCAGCCATGCGTTCCGTCGAATCCTTGCAAACTCCGCCCTTAGTTGTAACCAGTTTTACGCTGTACATACCCGGTTCAAATGCAAGTGACGGGTCCTTTGCGTCAGATGTACGCCCGTCACTGAAATACCAGTTGTAGGTATCAGCCGGTTCTGACAAATTAATGACACTGACCGGGCCAGGAGCGCAAAACAAAGAATCACTTCCAAAATTAAAACTAGCCTTTGCAGGAGAAACCACACTGATCAAGGATTTTTTAGCAACGGCGGTACATGCTTTTGAATCGCGGTATACAGCCAGGGTTACGGTATAATTGCCCGTTTGCGCATACAAATGCTCCGGAGAATAGTTTACAGAATCCTGTTCTGAGCCATCCCCGAAATCCCAGCTAAATCCAAGCTGCGGGTCTGACTTATTCATAAACTGAATGGCTGAACCCTGGCAGGCGAGGGGAAGTTCATCGAAAGTGCCGGTAATGGCGTCCGTCGTTTTCACCGTCAGCTGCGTTGAATCGTAACCGCAGGTTGTATAAGCGATCAGGGTTACTTTATAGTCATTTTTTGCTTTGGAAAAAGCATGTGTCGGATTGGCTAATGTTGAAATAGTGCCATCCCCGAATTTCCATACCCAGCGGTTGGGCTTAGGGACGGACGCATCCGTAAACTGAACGATTTCTCCGGGGCAAACTTCTGATTTGGAAATAGTGTACAAAGCTTTTACCGTCGTAGGGTAAACTTTGATGGGTACCTCAGTAGTGTCAC
Organism: Dyadobacter sp. NIV53; assembly: GCF_019711195.1. Taxonomy (NCBI): domain Bacteria; kingdom Pseudomonadati; phylum Bacteroidota; class Cytophagia; order Cytophagales; family Spirosomataceae; genus Dyadobacter; species Dyadobacter sp. NIV53. The sequence continues at coordinate 361,839 of NZ_CP081299.1, read as the reverse complement.
GTCCGCATTCACTCGTAATTTCAAGTTTTACCGTAAAAGTGGTGATACTGTCCTTTGTTGAAAAAGTATGGGAAACGGTATCACTTCCGGATTGTAATACAGTTCCATCACCAAAAAGCCAGCGTGACAAACTCTTATCATTTCCGGATGACCGGTTGGAAAATAAAAGAATGGCCGGTGTACAGCGTAAAGTTGTAGAATCCACACCGATTTCAGCTCTTGCCAGCGGGCGAACCTCAATTTCTTTACTTATAGTTTGTATCCCGCAGGCGTTTTTAGCAGTAAGTGTTGTTTTATAAATCACATTTGCTTTACCTGAATTTTCAAATAGCCGTGCAGGTGGTTGTAATCCTGTAAAAGTGTTGTTATCTCCAAAGTCCCAGGTGTAGTCTACGCCGGCTGTTGCAGTTCCCGCCACATTAAAAGTGATGTTCAGCGGAGAACAGCCAAGTGTTGTACTGGGTGTGAAACTGACCGCAGGCGGAGGTGTCGTGATCATAATTTCTCTGCGGAGCGTATCAGCACAATTACCGGAACTGGCAACGAGCATGATCTTTTGCAAACCGGATGACAGCAATAATTCCGGATTAGCATCCGATGAAACTTGTTTATCATTCACAAACCATACGTAATTATTTGCACCCGCCGAATTATTGACGGGTTTGAAAGATGTCCCTATACAACCCGCAGCAATTGTAAAATCCGCTTTTGGCCTGCCAAACAGAATGTTAGCGGTAGCTGTGGCTTTACAACCGGTTTTGTTTTCAATAGAATATGTAACAGTTATCTGGCTTGCTGTTAGTCCGGATGTTAACAAAGTATCTCCTTTTATACAGTTAGAACAATCGGATGTGGTCCAGTTTCCACCGGCCGGACTGCCCGATAATTTAACAAATGCTGCTGCTTCGCAAATTGTCTCATCAGTTGCGGTGGCCTGTATGCCATCCACTTCAATTTTAACAGTATCCGCCATGAAACATTTGCCAGTACCTCTGGTATAAATGATAGTATAACTTCCGGCAGTTTTTGGTACAAATACTTTTTTGCCGTTTACGGTTTCCACACCTGCCGTGCTCCATTCGCCACCAGGCAAATTAGCTGTTAGCGGAATGCCTGTTGTACTGACACATACAATGGAAGTTTTGGGAAGATCAATTTTGACTGGCTGGGCAACCGCAACCGAAAATGTATCGCTCACCATTTGTCTGCCGCAGGCATTATTGATCGTGGCAGTAACTATGTATGGCGTATTGGAAAGCTTGAGCAAAATTTCCTGATCGGCAACAATTGGAGTATTATTTAATGTGTAGGTAACGCCGGAAACCGGATTGCTGATTTTGTATTTGATTTCTTCACAAACGTCCGGCTGCGGTGTAAGAGCTGCCGTAGGCAAATTGACCACTTTGTATTTTCTTGTTATCAGCTTTTCACCACATGCATTATTTACTCTTAAGGTGATCGTGTATTCTTTTACTTCGTCCAGTTTAATTTTGATGACTCTTGTATTATCATTGGTTTTATCCAGGTATTCAAATTTTCCGCCGGTAATTTCCCACTGATAACCCGTTTCATCTGTTGAAACGCTTCCATCAACGGTAATTACGGCGCCACCGGAAAAACACACTACCGTATCCTTTTCAAGTACTGTGGTTCCGGTCGTATTAAAAGCAGCCACAGGAAACTTGCTCAGCTTAAATTCCGTTTCCGCCGTGCTGGAACCACAGGTTTTGGATGTTGCAGTCAGTTTAACTTTGTAGGTTTTAGTTGGATCAGTAAATGATAAATAGGGGTTGGTCGATGTGCTGGTTTGTCCGTCGCTGAATTCCCACAAAAAATCCACATTATAGGTAGGGCAACTATTGTTTTGGATGTTCACCGCAGAGCCTTCGCAAGCCGCCTCAATCAGTGGTTTAGCTTCCGGTTTCTTTTTAAAAGTCAACAGATAACCTTTATTATCGTTACTGCATTCAACATTTTTGATATTGAGGCTGTATTCAATTTCTCCTGAATAACAATCCTTACTGAAAGAACGTAAATCGTAAACGTGCGTCACGGTCGTTTCTTTCGTCAAAGTGATTTTATCTGTTTGATAGTCGCCCCATCTTACTTCGTACTCTTTTGAAGCGCAAAAACCGGGTTTTAATGTCAGGCATAATTCGTATGTGGAGTCGCTGGGAATCACACAAAGTTCACCGGTGCCGGTACAGAACTGGAAGTCAACCGGAATCTGTGCCCAGGCGGGAATTCCAAAAAAGACCAGGAAAACAAATGGTAGAAAGTTTTTCAAATTTTAACTATTTAAGGGAAAACTGATAAAAAGAGGTAGTGTTATTAATCGGGAATGAAGATAATAATTTAAAATAAATAAGTCACCAACAATTTACTGTTGATGACTTACCGGTCGAACGTCAACACTTATACGTTATTTATTTCTTCTAAAAACTAGTTCGGATTTCAATTGAAATACATATCAGGGAAACGGCATTTGACTTTACTTCCCTTCTGTTCCTTCCGTATCAATGTATTTAATATCGCCCAGTTCAAGTTCCTTAATACCTTTTTCAATTTTTGAACGGTCACCCACAATAACCCAGGTCAGGTTGGTTGGTTTGATGACTTTGGCTGACGCATTTTTAATGTCGTCCAGCGACAGGTTTTTCAGCATAGCCGGATAATTCATCAGATATGATTCGCCCCTTTCATATTTAATGGCATTCTGCAAAGTCCCGAGCACAGAGCCGTTAGTTTCCCAAACGCCAGGTAATTCCAGCACCGCATTGTCTTTCACTTTTTTGAATTCCGTTTCTGTAACTGGCTTTTTACCAACAAACTGTGTAATTTCTTTTCGCATTTCTTCAATAGATTCTTTCGTTTTGTCCGTCTGAACGGGCGCGTAACCTAGTAAAAATCCCTGGCCAATTGCGTCCAGATTAAACAGACCAGCTCCGTAGGACCAGTGTTTGTCTTCGCGCAGGTTCATATTGATCCTGGATGTAAAATCTCCTCCTAAAATCCGTGTTGACATTTTGATAGATTCGTATTGCGGATCTTTTGCTGAAGGACTTATTTCGGCTCCAAAAATAATTGATTGTACCGAACCGGGTTTGTCGATAATGTAAACCGATGATTTTGCAGGAAGGGCAACCTCGCTTATATTTTTTACTGGTACGTCCTTTTTCTTCCATGTTGCAAAGCTGGTTTCCAGTTTCGCTTTTAATTCAGCTTCTTCTATATCTCCCACAACGATCAAGGTTGCATTATTGGGAGCAAACCAGGTCTGGTGAAATTTGGCAAGATCATCCCTGGTGAATTTTTTAACCGATTCTTCTGTTCCTGAGCCCGTTAACGGGCTGCTGTAAGCATGGCCGCTGCCATATACCAGACGTGGCAGAATTCTCAATCCCATTGAAAAGGGCTGTACCTGTTCCTGTTTGATTTCCAGCAGCCTTTCTTTTTTTACACGGTCAAAGTCCTTTCGCGGGAAAGACGGATTCAGCAATACATCCGAAAATAATTTAAGGGAAGCGTCGTAGTTGTTTTTTAAAGCATTTATTCTGACATAAGAATTGTCAAGATCGGCATAACTGTACAATTCTGCACCCAGGTCAGCGAGTTCATCACTGATCTGAAGGGAAGTTTTTGTCTTTGTTCCTTCCGAAAGCATTTTGCCGGTGAAAGAAGCAATACCAGCGTTTTCTTTCGGATCAGCAGCATACCCCGCATTAATCATCAATGACATATTAATAACCGGCACTGCTTTGCGTTGCACAAAAGCAACTTTTAATCCATTATTTAAAGTGAAATTTTTAATCTCCGGAAACTTCACTTCTGGATCAGCACCGGAATCTGGCTTTTTAGAGCGGTCCAGGGTTGCTGCCGCATTGGTAAACGAACCATAGGGCAGAACTTCCAATGTGTATTCACCATCCGTAAGCCAGTCATTAGCCACTTTTTTTAAATCAGCAATCGTTGCATTTTTTATCCACTCTATAGTTTTTTTATACGCATCCGGACTTTCGCCGTAAGTCATGCTTTGCGCCAGTATATCGGATTTTCCACCAAATCCGCCAATACGTTCCATACCTTTTATGAAATTAGAAAAAAATCTTGTCTTGGCTCGTTCCAGTTCAGCAACGGTAACACCCTGGGTAAATACTTTCTGTAATTCCTCATTTATTACCTGATCAATCTGCGCCAGTGTTACGCCGGGTTTAGCATCGGCCATGATACTGAACTGGCCTCCAATTTCATTTTCATCTGTATAAAAATAAACATTGCTTGCCAGTTGCTCATCGTACACCAGCCTTTTATAAATTCTGGAAGTTTTGCCTGAGGTAAGTATATTTCCGAGCAATCCCAGTTCGGTAATTTCCTTTGTTCCCCAACCCGGTACGTTCCAAACCTTATATAACCGCGCCTGCGGAACACGGTCTTCGGCCACCTGATGGCGTTTTCCTTCCATTTTAGCAATCCACTTACTGTGCTTGCTGATAGGGGGTGAAGCAGGAATATCCCCAAAGTACTTTTTTACTTTTTCAAAAATCTCATCTCCGTTTACATCACCAGCTATTACAATCGCAGCATTATTAGGCCCGTAATATTTTTTGAACCAATCCTGAACGTCCGTCATAGAAGCCGCATTCAGATCTTCCATTTCGCCAATCACAGTCCAGGAATAGGGGTGGCTGGCCGGATAGGTATTTTTCGGGATCAAATCCCATGCGATGGCATAAGGCTGGTTTTCACCTTGTCGTTTTTCATTTTGTACTACACCGCGCTGCTCATTTAGCTTTAATGAATCAATTGCTTTGAGCATAAAACCCATCCTGTCACTTTCTATCCAAAGTACTTTATCAATTGCATTAACAGGTATATTTTCAAAATAATTGGTTCTGTCCGAATTGGTAGTCCCGTTCAGGTCAGTGGCTCCGATGCTTTCCATCAATTGAAAATAATCATCGTTGTAATGTTCACTGCCGTTGAACATCAGGTGCTCAAATAAATGCGCAAATCCTGTTTTACCAACCTTTTCATTTTTTGAACCCACATGATACCAGATATTGAATGAAGCGATCGGCGCTTTGTGGTCTTCATGCACGATCAGGTTCAGACCATTATCCAGTACATATTTTTTGTAAGGAATATCAATGTCGGGATATTTTTTCTGGGCAAATAACAGGGTAGTACTATAGATAAACAGGAGCAGCAAAATCTTTTTCATAGGAAGTTAAGATTAAGGTTGATTATAGGTTGGATTTATTATTACAACAGGTTTGGCAGATTAAACAAAAGTATGGTATTTTAAAATGGCAGGATAGCGTATAATTACCTGTTTTTGTGTGGGTTGGGTGGGTTTTTAAGGAGAAAATATTAAATGTCCGTGCATTTATTACAACCCTTTTATTAAATGAATTGTCATTCATTTAGATTCAATCAATCAACATCGAATACTTACCACTCTCTTTACGAATTATGAGATATATACAAATACCATTGGTTTTTTTAGAAGCAATTTTCCTGTTAACTATTTGGAGTAGCTGCAAAGAAAATGGTTCAGTCGGGGATGTGAACAATAAAATTCAGCCTTGTAACCTGAATGAAGAATTTGTCAAAAATGTATCTGGCGAAAATGGAGTAATATGGTATCATCCTGAGTTAAAAAAATACTGTATTTACACAGCGGTAAGTGGCACTTACGACAGCCAGATCGTGCGTGTGGTTTGTAACATGCCGGAGGAATTAAAAAAGGACAGTACGGTGGTGAACTTCTCCGGAAAATATTTTAAATACCCAGAAAAAGTAGCTAATTCTTTTGCCGGACAAATGTATTATAATTTTGAATTATCAGAATTTAAAGTGGTGCAATGATAATATGATAATTTTCCTTAAAAGCAGAGTTAATTGCGCCCATCGCAATACCAGATCTTCCAGGTTTTAAAACGACGAAGTCAAATCCTGGAAAATCTTTGCTATATTAAAACTGCCTTAGCTCTCTTATTTTGCCACATTACCTTCACCATTTGTAATACCACGGAAAGGATAATCAAGCATAATCCGATATAAAACGGCGCAGTCAGTTCGCGGTTTTCTTTATAGATAAAAATGGCCAGGGCAATGGTATAAACGGGTTCGAGGTTGAAGCTGAGATTGATGGTAAAAGCGGATATATTTTTCAATGCCTGTGTGAGTAAAGTGTATAACAACACGGTACAGAAAAGTGATAATAATATGAGATATCCAAAATTAGATAAGGAAGGTAATATGGAATTGACCGGGAAAAAGTGCAGATAAACCGGCATTAAAATCGCCAACGCAGTGCTTCCTCCGATCATTTGGTAAACAATAATGGTTTCACTTTTATGAATATGGGCAAGCCGTTCATTAGCAATGGTATAAAATGCGACGAGCAATGCTGAGATAACACCTAAAATGATACCTGTACGGTATTGGGAATCAAAACTAAAAATAAGGACTATACCCAAAAGAGTTAATCCACTGAGCAACAGTTCTGAAATTGCAAATTTCTTTTTGTTTATAATCGGTGCCAGAATGGATGTGAAAAATCCGGATAAAGAAAAACATACCACACCAACCGAGATGTTGGAATATTTGATGCTACCGTAAAAAAATATCCAGTGCATACCCAGTAGAAATCCTGAAAAGGCGATGCGTTTAAAATCGGGGGCTGAAACTGCTTTTAGTTTACCAGAAATTCCCAAAATGAGCAGAAGCAGTATACCGGAAATCAACATCCGGTACCAGACAAGCAAGCCTTCATTCAGTGTAATCAGTTTGCCAAAAACACCCGTGAAACCTGCCAGAAGGATGGCTATATGTAATTGTATAAAAGCTTTTCTCATTAAATTTTTAAGATGGTTTTCGGAATAATTTGCAATTATTTTGTTATTTTCAGGATTAAACCAATGCTATACACAAAATTATTAATCATTGAAATCCTGATGGAAATATACCAAAGTATTTGACCTCAAACATGGGACTTTCGCCATTTTGTTTCTTCAATTTTAAAAACAACCGGACTATCATTGATTTACGGCCAGCTGATTCCTACACAAAAGGGAGCTTCCCTAAGGCCGTTTCTGTTCCGTTTCAGGAAATTATTTCTTCTGTTCAGTTTGCTGAAATTATTAATGAAATGCAGTTGCCTGGTGCCATCCATCTGATGGATGCCAAAGGAGATATTTCAGAGAAACTGGCGACCCAAAATGGGTTTGATTATCTGGAAGGCGGATTTAACGCTTTCAAAATTTGGCGGCAGAATGTTTATGTTTCCGGCCCGCCAATTGGTATCATCGCCGGTAAAACCGGTAGCGGAAAAACGGAACTGTTACGCTTACTCGCCGCAATGGGCCACCAGGTTATTGATCTTGAAAAACTTGCGTCACATAAAGGTTCGGTGTTTGGAAATATGGATGAAGACCAGCCGGATTATGAACAGTTTCAGCACGAACTGTTGTCGGCATGGCTGTCACTAAACGAACATCAGCCGGTTTGGATGGAAGAAAAAGGGCATATTCTGGGTAATCTTGGAATTCCTGAAAAACTGTATCAAAACATGACGAATGCATGTTACTTTGAACTGGATGTAAAATTTGAAGATCGTTTGGCGCACATCAAAGAGGAGTACACCCGGATGGATAAAAGTATGTTTGCCGGATATATTAGAAAACTGGAAAAGCGGATGGGTTTCAGCGCTAATCACAAAGCGTTGTATTTACATGCGACCGGGCAAACTGAAAAATGCCTGTGCCTGCTTCTTGAATATTATGACCGGGCTTATGAAGATAAAAGAAAAGCGAATGTCAAAAAAAGTATGATGAAAGTGGATGTTTGTGTATTTGAAACGATTGAATCAGTAAAAAAACTTGAAGCGCAAATCATGACATTAAGTTAAAGTAAATCATCAGTATACTTCAATGAAATAATTGTAAGTTATTGTTAATTAGTTTTTTATAAGGAAGTGATCTGTGCTTGATACTGCTATTTTCCACCAGTGTACGGAGGCGCGGATTTTGCGCTCAAAAGCTTCGTGCATACGTTCCTTAGAGGCCATTTCCGCCAGTGCCAGCTTTACCAACAGCATACTTTGAAGACTTGATTAAACTTGAAATGTTGGTGACAAATCCAACAGTAAGATGAAATTTGCCACTAAGCCACCAAGGCTCGAAGTTTTAATTTAAGTGCCTTAGTTGCCATTTTTACTTTTGGCCGGACAAAAAAAGAACCCCGCAGTTATCCGCAGGGAACTTGATTAAGAAAGCAAATTAACACCCGCTTCGGAGCATCCTTGGATTAAAAGTCCAGTCTTTTACAGTAATTCACTAACCGCATTACTGCTTGTGCAGCAACACTATCTTTGATATTTTTAGCCGTTTATTTCTTCATCTAAATTACAAAATCCGGGTTTTCGTGTCAAGATTTTTGAACCTCAATTTTATAGTTTTTATTAAACGGATTCAAAAAAATACTGCTGTACTTACGAAATGTGGTATGCCTTCGACAGTGGCATCCAGTACAATTATTTATCTGCTTCCAATATAACCACCCAAAAGGAAACCTGCCCTTTGGCTCCACTATATAATTTCGAATGTTACTAATTCTAAATTTAAACTCTGAACTCTAAACTCTAAACTCTGAACCCTGAACTCTGAACTAAACTCTAAACTCTAAACTCCTAATTCTCCACCAAAGCTTCCTGATTGGCATAATCTACATAAATGACTTCGTCGAAAGCAAGACCGCTTGCACCTTCCCCTCTTGCAATTTTTTTCTTTCTTCCATACCAGCAAATCGTTTTGCCACCATACCATCTGGTTCGCTGCCATCCTGCTTCCACGGTTACGCCGCAACGCGGAGCTTCTTCTTCAAAAATGTAATACGGATTGTTCTGTACTTCATCCGAAACATTCACAAATAACTGAATGGCAGTAGCAGGATCATTTTTCATGCCCTCCCGGAGTATAGCAGTTCGCGGCCTGACCTGGCTGAATTCCTTGTTAAACCATCGTGGCATCGAGGCTCGTTGCAGCTGAATTGCCCGATTTTGCCCCGGTAAATGTGTTGGCAAAAATGGAATCCAGTTTTCAGGAACAGTATTTCCCAGGTTAAATTTAAGCTTGACACTTTCAGGAATTGGTACCGGTGTTTTTTCATCGGCACGTTCCAATGCTTTCAGGTAATTGGTCAATTCCTGTGCAGCGGCATGGCCATCCTGTCCACCTCCAAAAAGATCAGGAATGATGGCTTCAACACCCCAGATCATGTTCGCCATTTCATCCCTGATAATTTCCACTGATTCGAGCGGTTTACTTTCCTGCACTTTGCTTACAACAGGAGGAATATAAATCCTTGGATCGCTTTTCCCTGTTTTTCCGTCACTGGCACTGGTTTTTGTAAAATTAAACATGGTCCAGCCGGTCCAGTCATTGGCATCTCCCTGACTTGCAGGCTCTACCAATGTCCTTTCACCGAATGTGTCGGTTACCAATATTCCCTTTACTTCGGATACCGACCCGGCAGGTACTTCATAAGGTATTACAAACCAATCGTTGCTGTACATGAGTGCAAACTGTGCCAATAATATTTTTGCGAGATTCGTTGTTTCAGCCGTGATATTTCCCAGATCCGTTGTGCCATCTTCAAACTCCCACCAACGGCTGTTAGGCATGCCGCCAAAACGGGCCTCGGATGGAATCATTGTTAATATTTCTGTCTTAACAGCCTCTGCCTGGTCTGCTGCATTTGGTGCAGCCAATGGATTTCCTTCGGTGTTCAGTTCAAGATTAAATGCATACCAGTCCAGGTTTCCTGAATAATATTCCTTCGCATCCAGAATGGTATTTCCGGCTGTTCCCTTATTTGGCAAACCGCATCCGAAACTATATTCCAGATTAGAAGGTGCCCAGCTACTTTTTGAACCTGACGGATGCTCATGCGACTTTTCAAACCAGCTGATAAAATCCTGGGCTGCACTCAGAAAAAAAGTGCCAAATGCTGGCTTCCACGCGGCATTCGTAGTTAACTCAGCCGGAAGAGCTAACGTTGATCCTGATTTTTTTAATGCTTCGTACCAGGCCACGCCATCTGGTGTACGTCCAGCCAGGCCACTGATAGCCTGATGCGCCAGTTTATTGGAGAGGAGCCGCGCCTTAGCTACCTGCAGAGCAGTAGAATCGGCAGCATGGTTGATAACCGGCAATTTTAACTGATATATCTGTGCTAATGCCTTTTGCATTGCTGGGTGGTTATAAGCATCATTGGTGGCAGGAGGGACATAGGCTGCGGACTTGTTTAAAAGAATGCGCAGCCAGTGCTGGCCAGCCGTTGCCCGGAAGCGAAGGTCATACAGCACAGGTACGCGTTCTACAAAAGTTTCCAGCGGCAGGCTTTCATCATAATCGCTGACAGTGCCGTCCCGGTGTTTGAATTTTGTGACACGCGTAGTTTCCAGCATGATCTTGGCAAATACGGCCGAACCGGTGTCCTCTCCCTGAAACTCGCCAAACTGCCACTGCCGGGTCAGCATCCAAAGAGGGTCGTGGATAGCTACTTTTAATACCTCATCAAACTCCGATTTCCGGGGCCTGGCTTCCAGCCGGTTCCATGAGCGGAACGGTTCGCAGGTTGCATAATCAAAATGGGAAGTTGCCATGATCGTTTATTATAATTCTTCCGGTTGATAAGTATCATTAACCACACTAAAATCGGTCACTACCTGCAAACCAAGGGTATTCGACTGCTGATCAGTGTCATCGGGACGAAGTTGCGGCGGAACTACTTCTGTTAGCAAGCCTGGCAAAATCTGTCCGAATACTGTGTCTTCCAGTTGTTCAGGTTCTACCGCCCTATTTTTGGCCATTTCCAAAGTGTCGTTCAATGTTTCAGCCAAGTCATCCCAGCTCCATTTGCCGGTTTGTTTTGGTGTTACAGCAAGCAAAAGGGTGTTAGGTGCTTTGGCATCGGGCTGGTCATAATTGAATGCAATTCCTGTCATTTCAACCGGGTTTGGAATTATTTCAGCCCATTCGTCCAGTAGAAGGCCAATTTTGTTAATGCCAGCGGCGCCCGTTAAGGCTGCTTCCGCATTCATTACTATCAGTGATAGTTTATCTTCTTCAGGTAGATAACCCGCCGGGAACTCTATTCCAAGCCAATGATCATGTGAAGTTCCGTCTGTATTGAGCGCGAAAGGAAATTGGAATGGTTTCTTCAATATGGAAGTACCACCGAAATTAGCAGACCACATTTCCATCGTTTCCAGCACCGAAAGCCTTTGTCGAACCCTGGCAACACTCTGGCTCCATTCATCCATAGCAAAAACAGGAGCGGATCGGAGCAAACCTTTCTCTTTTGGTAAGTTATTTTGTGCAGTCAGATCTGCCAGATTTCTAAGTTTAAAATGTGGTACAGCAATAAATGCCCTTCCCAGTATTTTCTTTGCGGCTTCAGCCAAAGCGTTCACTCTTACTTCCGGTGATAAAGTGGTGGTGCTTCCGGTTACTATGTCAGAATTTGCCTGTGCCAAACGGACCGACATAGCTTTTGCAGCTCCGTCTGCTGCATTCAGTAATGCGATTCCTGCATTGTTACCGTAACTTTTTACGAGATCCGGCACAGTTCCAGGTATGCCAAAAACAGATGCGTCGTTCAGCAACAACCGCAAACTGTCGATCTGCTGATTGGTGAATGTATGGCCGGGTGCATTGTCCGCTGATATTTCTGTTGTAAAAAAGTGATTGAAGGCGGTAAACACGATCTGCATTCTTGCCTTCAAGTTAGTTATCCTGATCAGCAATTCGTCGGGCTGGAAGTTCTTGATTTGTGCTTCCGGCACTTCTTCTTGTCCCGGAATTAACAGATCGTCTGCTGCCAGTGCTGCGCTGTTGGTAATTAATTCCCTGATGGACTGAATCAAACCCGTTTTTTCATAAAACGAATAGTCATCGGCAGCCCAGTTTCCAGCGCGTTCAGTGTATTTAATAGTCATTAAAAGTGCATCTGCCGTACCGGTAAAGCCTGCTGGAAGCACAACCGTTTTTTTAATGTAAGTTGCTACTCTTGCATTGAGCTCTGCACCGCCGTCAAGTGGGCCGGTACCAAACAAATGCAGGACATCCAGTGGCTGTATACTCAGATTGGCAAGGGTTACCGTTATAGCCACAGGCGTTGTGACCACGTCAGGAATAGTATATGTTACAAGGCATTTTATTTTCGCAGGATTTCCGATCAGGTTTCCGGCCCATTTATTTAAAGCTGGTTCGGCCAAAGCTCTTGGTGTAAAAGCACTGGCCCATTGTGGTGCGGTTGCTCCTGCGGCAGTTACTGCTGTCGCCAGTTCGGTACCCGCCAGGGGAGTGGTTGTGCCTGCAAGAACGCGATCTATTCCTTCAACCAAGTTAATAAACATAGCGACTTTGTGTGTGACTACAGTTCCCGTTCTGGGTGTATCTGCAAATTCAATATCAAACGGAACATCACCTTTTGCCAGTTTATCCATAATGGCGGAAGAACGTACGTAATTGCCTTTCGTAACCTGATATATACTTTCTGACAGACATAAATCACCCAGAGCATCAAAGGCATCCGCCATTCGGTCAATTTCTTTCAGCATCGCATCTTTTTCGGGTGCGGATGCAGTATTGATATTGGCATTATTAACGGACGTCCACCAATCGGCTTCAAAAGCCTTCAAACTTTGGTATAAACTGTCACCGGGATGCGGCGGGCCACCTTTTGATTCTATAAAAGCCTGTGCGGTTTCCAATAATTCGAGACCATTCACAACCTGTGTTAAACTTACGTCTGCCAGTGCGACGTTTTCATCCACGGGAATAGAAAGCGGGAATTCATCACGAAAATCATAAATGTATTCATCCAGTTCAAGCGGGATATGCAGGTAACGTTCATGCAAGCCTCTTTCAAACTGGTAACCCAGCATAGCAGCCGTATCCTGACCGCTCCGGATTCCACTGATCAGATTTAAAGCCGTTCTGATCCTTTCTGATGAAAGATTGACAGCCAGTAAATTATCTACTTCATCGGTTGCAATATTGGCATGGAACCCAGCCCGCATAATGGCGGCAGTTACCGCGTGGTTCAGCGAGGGTGTATGAATAAATCCAAGGTTATCGGCATCCGTAAATACCGGTTCATCTCCTGTTTTCCATAATTCCGGAGGGATATTAACAGCGGGTAATCTTTCTCCACCTTTTCTCAGATTTTCCACCCATCCGTAAGCGCCCAGATGTATGCCGGTTTTGTTGGCTTGCCGGTTTTCTTTCAGTCGCTTGTTGACCTGTCCGAGCCGCCATGCATCCAGCCGGTAAGTACATAAATCAAGATGTTCACGCAGCAGTTTTTCAAGCCTTTGTGTAGGAATTTCTTTGAATTTCCTGATGGCACTTTTGGTATCGTTCAGCTCATCAATAAATGGCTGATGTGCGGCATGATTGGCATAATTGGTAAATACACTGGTATTTTCAGGAGAGACATAATTATTTAGAAAACCGGCCGACGATCCTGCCAGGCTGTTCATGTATACATAAAAACTATTGGTAGTATCCATTTTGAAATCAAGCACACCATCCAGACTGCCGATTTTACTGAATAAAAAAGTCCATTTGGTAACATACCTGAAATTGGCTGCGTACCTCTGATAATAGAAGCCCGGACTGCCCATTTTTTTGATCGTTTCCTGATTTGTCAGCCCTTCAAATTCCAGTATTTTTAGTATGGTATCAGCATAAGCGGAAAGTACTGCATGGCGGAGCAACAGAAAAAGTAAAGATTTAGAAGGCATTCCGGCCGTCAGACCCGTTTCCGTTACCGTTGAAAACTTGTTTTGAGCATGAACATCCCAGGGGTTTTGATCCAGAAGCCAGTCAATATAAAAGTGGATTTGCTGCCTAGCTTCAAATTGTTCCTGCGGTGTTCCGGCATTGGGGTTGGCAGGCGTTGTTAAGGTATCAGAAAGTTCCGTATTGTCAATTTTGTCACCAAGTATCTGCGACTGGTTTTTCAAATGCCTCATGGTAAAGACCATGGCTTTGTTGAACTGTGTATTAATCCGGTTCCATCTGGAATTTAAAAGCAGAAGAGGATCCGTAAATGGAATTTGTTCGTCAATAAAGTAGTCCGATTTATAATAATAACCTGACGAAACCTGGGTGCCCAGCGTTCCACCAGTATAAATCGGGCCGAAAATATCCGTGGCGCTGAAATTGATATCCAGCACATCGGTTCCCTGTCTCGACGCAACATTAACTCCATACCGGTAGAAAAGCTCCTGAGAAACAGCGTTTAATCCAAGCATTCCCATAAAATGTGCCTGAGGATTTGCCGGGTTTGTATTTCCTGAATAGAGTACTTTGCTGTTACGAATGGCCGTCCAGTGGCTATCCAGCAGGGAAAGTAATTGTTTCAAACGAATGTTGAAACGCGTTTGAAGTGCATCCTTGATAGCAGCCGGATTGTTAAAATCTTCTTTTGTCAATTGTGGTAAAGCAGCATCATTGGCCGTAGCACTGAACCTGGAAAAAGCCGTAACAGGTAGTATTCCATAAGGCTGAACTCCCACTCTTATCGCGGGTAAAATGCCTCTTCCAGATACATAATTATTAAAAAATGCTTTCGTATGTTGAATATTATCTTTGGTGAAAAGGCTGTCCAGTCCTTCCTCCATATAATCGCCAATAGTTCCGTGAAACAGACCTTTATTAAAAATCAGCGCATCTGAAATTTCAGTTCTTTTGCAATTTTCCAGATTGTTGAAAAATGAAACATCAATACCCAGTCCCTCCGCAAGCCGTTCACTGTCAGTAGGAAAGTTTGGATCGGGGACAAAGGTTACAGGCAATTCACTATTTCGTTCTACCGAAAAACTCAGGGATGCATCTTCCTCAATCCGCCGGTAACCTGATGAAGCCTTATCTGTGTTGTTGGTAGCTGTTCCAATGGGTAAGAAAGAAGCACCTTCGGGATTAAAATGGTGATTGTCAATCAAATCTTCGAGCAGTTTTTTGGCTGCATCCGGAGTTGTATCCTTGATCCCAATCACCAGCACTTTATCAAATCCCTTTTCCACATCTTCGGCATCCAGCGTTATAGAAAGCGCCATGCCTTTAGCTACTGCGTCGTTAAAATCCGAAAGCCATTTTATGGAATCGTCTACAATCAGATTATGGTCTTCGTCATACTGGAAAGAGCCGCCTTCCACCATGGACGGATGAACGCCAACTACCAGATTTTCGGGAATAACATTCGTAACCTGAGCATGCCGGTAATTGCCGTTGCGCATAGTAAGTACTACAAACTGACCGGGCATCACACGGGAATGAGGTAATGAAGTCCAGGAAGATTCTTTAACGGGGACATCGCCAAATGCGGCATTCACGGCTACGTTCCGTACCATTTCCTCAGAGGAAACCTTGCCGATAGATTTAAATGTCCTCGTGATCTGGTCGAAAATATTAAAAGAACTTACCATCAAACTTAAACCCTGTGAAGCTTGTATTTTAACGGCCTCCGTCATCTGCTCGGCTTCACCAGCGAATTTTCTCAACTGATGCTGGATTTTAAACAGCCGGTGCTGCATTTTCAGCAAAAGTGTTACGTTATCATTTTTGACCGTTTTCAGTTTTTCCTGGATGTTATTCAGTATTGGATAAGTTTGTCCCAATACTTCAAACATCATATTACGCTGCATGGGTTTACTCAAAATGGCGTGCAGCCTGTCCAGTTCCTTATTTATTTCAATCGTAGTCCCGGAGGTTTTTTGCAGGACATTTTGTATAAAACTTTTAGTATCAGCTGGTTTTGTAGTGCGCACGATCCAGGCGGCACGCTGTGAATCATAAGAGGCAATGATGGCTCTCCACGCTGCCAGTTTCAGGTCAGGATCATCACCAGCAGCTGCAATTTCAAGCCAGTAAGCTTTTCCGATACTTAGTTCAGCTTCGGTAAGCGCTGTTTCGTGCGTATGAACTGCTATGTCATCAGGGTAAATCCGTACCCAAAGTTCGTCCCGGGTAATGGTTGCTGCTGCAAATACGAGTGAGGATTGTACTTCGGAAACCGGCATGGCTGACCTTGAAGCAGTGGCCGTATTAGCTTTCAGGCTGGCTTCTGCAATTTCGCGTATTTGAGTGTGAGCATTTGTTTCATAGGTTTTTTGAATGCCCGCATCCCTGAACCCCGTTGTTTCTTTTAGCAGGTTTATATTTTCTTCCAGCGTTTTTGCGGCATCGAAAAGTGTTTGGTAATACTGCTGAGGTAAGAAAACAAGATTTTGGGCTGTGTGTAAAAATGTCTTGTGAAACGTTTCCACTTCGGGGGTAACGTCCTGTTCATTAACTTCCTGCGAGCTGGTTTTCTGGCTAAGTTCATTTATCTTTTCAATTGCTTTTGAATAGGTGGTCAGCGCTTTATCAAGAACACTGTTATTCAGTCTGTTAATTGAAGTTTTTGAACCGGATTTTAAGTTTGCAAATCCCTTTCTCAAACTGTTATTGATATAATTAACAGTTTTATCCAGTTCAGTTTGCTGCACAGTGTCAGCTGTTTTAAAAGCACTTATTCTTTTGGCAAATTTATTTAATTCTGCATCTGTCAGATTCCAGGATTTTTTGATCGTGGTAACTTCATATTCATCTCCTTTAATCACTTTTCCCAAATCTGTAAAGATGCCTTCTGCCTTGCTGTAAAGCTTTTTACGGCTGGATATTATCTCATCATAAGCAGCAAATGGTTTTGCATTGATTTTTTTAAGAAAAACACGTAATTCATTGACCGACAGTAATATATCTCTTACATTAACTTTTGGAATTTCGTGCATGATCTGTAATCTCGGCTTAAACCTTGTGCTTATATCCTGCTGAAGTAAGGTTAGTTTTTTTGTAAGTGCTTCAAAAATAGCGCTGTACTCAATGGATTTGAATTCGGATTTAAGCGTTTTTATGTTAGCCGCTGTTTTGGTACACAATGGCAGCAATTGCGCTGTTAACGCATCCAGTTGTTTGAGCTGTTCAGAAGTTGCCGTTATGTTGCTGGCGATAATTACACGCTGTTCTTTGATATTAAATTCTAAAACGGCAAACTGCTCATCCAGAAAAATAAATAACTGTCTTTTTTCTTTGCGTGCATCCGTTGACAAAATGGCCGTTGCAATAGCGTTCAGCGCTTTTACAATGTTTTGCAGCGGCAGTAAAAAAGCGTCGCCTGCAGGTAGTTCCGGAGTTAACCTGGCAATTACCGCCAGCATTGTAACCATACTGGTATCAGTGCGGTTCTTAAAAGCTCTTAATTCCAGAAGTGTGTTTAAATCAAGAGATCCGATTTTATTTAGAGCAGAGCCTAAAACCTGATTTTGTTTTGAAAGTGAATTCAGCAGTGCTACTATTGCTTGTTTAGAAGCGCCATCGAGTTTTTTGAGTGATCCCGCTTTGGTTTCAGCCGCCTGAAACCCATCTGCAATTTTACTGAACCTGCCAAGGATCTCATGTGCTGGCATCAAAACAGGATCAAAATCCATATAATTGTCCAGTTTCGCCAGATCCAGCATCAAATCGGCAAAAACGTCCGGATTAAACAGCGGTCTTTCCACCTTCATGAAACGGGTTTCGATCTTTACCGGCAACAGCAGGTAAGGGATCGTATCATCCTTTAAAGCAACCTGTGCACGAATAGTGTCCAGGCGCGGATCAGTGTAAGCGGTGGCGATGATAGGTTCACTCATGGTATTTTATCAAAAGTTAATTCATTTTAAAACTGTCAAAAGGTTAGGGGTGAGATGGTTAACGGGTTAAAGTTTAAGAGTGAAAAGGTAGGTCGAGAATGAGGCTGGTTGTTGGATGGTTTGGTATAAAATCTATGATTTAATATCCATGCGCGTTTGAAATTATGATTCAATAATCACATTTACATCTCTTAATCATCCGGCAACATTTCCTGTGCGTGGCGGGCGAAAAGGACTGGGTTTTGGTACAATATATACGCCATATCGGCAGCATTTTTACCCCAAACAGCCAGTGGTAAATTTTCACTGCCGCTGGTTGCATCAAAAGCATGGCTAACATCAACCTGGTAATTTAAAAGGTCCGATTGCTGCGTAACCAAATGTTCCCAGGATAAATCATTCCAGTTTTTAGGGTCACTAGTAGGGAACGCCGGATCATCAGGATCGGTCGGTGTCCAGTCATCAAGCCCGAACCGGATCTGGCCGGGACGTTCCCTCAGCGCAAAATACCAGCCGGGTTTGGTGGCATCGTGGCTGTCTCCTTTTGCCACATCCTTATCCAGGTCAAAACCGAACAAATAAATGTCGGGATCAAGCGTTGCCATAAATACGGGCAGCAAAATGTTGTCGGCAACGTTAGAATCCGATAGTTTACGTGGTGCAGCCGGATTGACCGGATCTTTGAATTCAGCTTTTTGGGCATAAACCTGGGTGTTAGGATATTTTTTCAATAAATCTCCGCGAATCAGTAAAACGAGGTACGGACTATCATCAGCACTGGTTTTAATCCTGGGTGAGTGGTCACCAAGATTTTCTGTCCAGGTATGTATTTTCTTTATATCATATTTCTTTTCCTGATCCGTTTCCCGGATATTGTCGGTAATGTCCCAAAACTGCCGGAAATACGTCCCGCGCTGATCGGTTGGGTATTCACGCCAGAGTAATTCCTTGGACATTTCATGGTTGAGCCCGGTCATAAATGCTTCTATAAAAACCTGATTGGTTTCCATAAGTGTGATGGAATTTTCAGGTACTTTATCAATATTAGGCAGAATATATTCCTGCGAAAGTGCCTGTAAATTGCTGAACATCGGATCATCGAATTTGGGATATGCCATGATCGGCCTCAGGTCTTCCAGTTCCTTTTCCTCATATATTTTCGTAACCGGATTAAAAACATTTAATATAATACTGCTTGTGATCCGGTTCACGATCAGTTGGTTGGGAACAACAGATTTGGTAATTTTTGTGGAAAGCTGAGGTAATTTGTCCAGCGTAGGCAGTACCGGAATTGCAACCATTGTTGCCAGCAGATCTGTATTGAAACTGCCAAAGGTTTCACCGTATGTCGTAATATCACTTAAAAGTGTAGCACGGCTCATTTCCAGCGGAGCGCCGTTTGTGTTTCTTGCCAAAACAAGGTTTTCATACGTTTTAGCTGTAATCTCGTCACTGAAAACCGCCTTAAAAGGCGCATCGGCGATGATTACCGTATTGGCTGTATTATCGGTCGGGTTACCCGGAACAGAAGATGCGATTCCGTCAATTACGTTTTTTGCGAGTAAATTGGCAGTTGCATTCAGTCCAGCGTAAGCATCGATTTTTACTTTTAATTCATCTTTTTTAGCCTGTACTTCCAGGTGTGTAAAATCTGTTTCCTTCAATATGATATCGAACAATGCCTGTTGTGCCATTGCCGTATCATTAGCCTGGAAATTCGATACAGAGGTGGCGATTGCACTGCCAACCTGACCCGTATCGACTGCTAAAACCGGTGCTGTTTTAGGGTTTGCGGTAGCAATTGCTGCAGCATTAAACCGTTGTGTTACCTGTTTGTTAATCAGCGTACTCGGGTTTGTCCCCACTTCGTTTATTTTTCTGATGGATTTTTTACCCGGACGCGTGATTTTTTTAAAAGCAGCACTTTGTGATGCATTGGGGATGAGGCTTTTGGAAATGGAAAATGAGGCTGTTTCGCCTGCATCCAATAAATAGGTATGCATAGGAGCCGTTAATCTTACCGACTGATCTTCTGAAGCAAACCGGATATGCTTGCGGTAAATGGCATTACTCACCATTTTGGAAAGAGCACCTCTTCTTATTTTCTCATTTGCTTTATTTACTTCATTCACCTGTTTCCAGGCACGCCGCATGTAATCTTCCTGGTTCTTCTGAATTATAGTTGTACCCAATCCTGCGGCTGCCCTGTTTCTCGGATCAAGATTGAGCGTATTTACCCAGGGTGGATTTTCACCCGGGAGCTGCAACCTTTTTACCATTGCATGCCATCTGCCATAGACGGGTGGGGTTACCACAGGATCGGCGCCCAGCGTTGCTGAATAAAACGGATTGGCAACAAGACTGTCGGATACAATCGCAGGTACGTTGGTTTGTCTTTTTTCATTATCAATCGACAGGTTCAGCAATTTTCTCAGATGTTCCCGGTAAGCAGTATCCTTAGTCCCGTTTGGAAAAACATCACTTACAAATTTGGGTGGTTTCAAAGCACCTTCAAGTCCAAGTACGGGTGAATCGGGTGGGGTACTGGCTGTTCCGTAACCGGCATCGGCGATATACATAGGCCGTTTTCCTAATTCCGGGCCTATGACAACGGCTTTCAGAATTCTGGCCAAAGATTCAAAATCGCCATATAAACCGGTTTGAAAGCTCCATTGATAATACACCGGATAATCAAAACCACGGGTTTTGGCTGCATAATTTTCCGTTTTTCCCCAGGATATTTTCTGGGCCAGAACATCCGTAAATGGCAAACCTAAACCTGCCAGTCGACCGGTCTCAAAGGTGGGAATTAAAAAAGCGGTGTAATGTGTTTCCCTGATCAGTTTTCTTGGACACAACAACCGGCATACACCTGAGTCAGGATTCGCATTCAATTCTGATTTCGCTTCATTGATTTTGTCAGGCAGTGTAGTCGCTTCGAGTTCAGTGCTTAGCTGAACATGGCCCCAGGCCCAATGCTGTTTTTCATCGTGAAATACGTTGGTTATTTTGGCTGAATCAATAGTTATGAAGGAACGTCCGGCACTGGTTTGTTTTAGTTCAAATTCATCCTTTTTTAAACAGATCAGGGCAAGCCATGGAGCCAGTATACCGGTTTGCGCCCCGGTTCCGGCACTTGCAGGCGTATATGTCCATAGGAAGCTTTCTTTGTAAAATTCTATATAAGGTAATCCATTGGACTCATAATTGTTGACATTCGTTTTGGGTTCAGTCCGGACAATGGCATTTTCTGAAACTGATAGTACGTCAGGCGGGCCCAGTATTTTTATCGTTTTTGGTGGTACCGGTACGTTTATGACTTCTCCATCTGCAATATCACTGGTTTCCAGATTAATGGCCACGGCAAGGCTTGCACGTTCCTTCGACAGTGTAGCGGCCGGTGCTCCTTTTGCGTCCATTTCTTCTATTTGTGCATTAATGCCTTCTTTCAGCCAGGGAATAAAAGCATAATGTGCCAGTGTACTGCTCATAACCTAATTGTTTTTCTTTTTTACGAATTATCTGTCATCATGGGCAACGGGCAACGGATTAAATTCCGTTGTTACAAGATTGGTCGTACCTGCGGTACTTTTGGACTTGTACTATCCAGCTTTTTTTAACACTTAATTACCTTGCTGCCACTCAGAACTCAAAACTCTAAACTCCCTTTCACGGCATTTGATAGGCCGGGCTTAGTTGTATTTTTCCTCTTTTTGACGGATCATTAATGATCATTTTTCTTATGTGTTCATCCGCCTCCGATTTGGAATTGAAAACTGCACCGCCGCTATCTGCATTTGCCAGCGTTTTGCTTGAAACTACGGCATATTTTTCCTGGAAAACAGTCGCGGTCGCGCTGGCTTTTATGCTGTTTTGCCTGATACTTTGGGAAAGGAACGAACGGCCCACAGCTCCACCCGAAATAAATGGTTTGAAGAAATCCGGTGCTTCGTCATGCAGGCCAAGTTCCTCTTCTTCAAAATCGGATAGGATTATTTCGTACTGTACTTTTCGGTTAATAGCGTAATCAAAAACAAGATTATCCGTAATATTCAGTCTTATGCCGGAAAGCTGGTTTTCGTAAGAAGGTGCTGCCAGTTTATCATCATCGCTCATTTCCTTGTAAGCAGATGGTGCGAAGGAATTTAGCAGGTTGGTAAGGCTTCCGCCTGAAAAAGTACCGGCCCCGACTTTGATGTCTTTGATAAAGACTTTCGAAATGTCGGCGGGCAGATAATTGCCAAATCTGGACATGGTCAAATTCAACGGAACAACCATCTGATCCACTTCCAGGGAACCATTCGGTTTTACGAAGATCACTCCTTCCGGCGCCTCAAAATTGGCAAGTGTTACCAGTTCGGGCAGGGTAGAGGATGAGCTGGTTTTCCAGTTGGTATTTTTGTTAAGTTCATCCAGTAACAAAGGAAGCACAAAAGTGGAAGGCAGGCTGTTGTTCTGTTCTTCACCCCAAGTCTTGTCAAACCTGGCTTTAATTCGGACAAACCAGATTTTAAACGACCCGTATCCGTGTGCACGCCATGGTGTCGGGCCTTCAAGATTGAATTCCAGATCAATGGAACAGATAGTCGAGCTGCCGGCTTTGATAGCGACCCTGGCTACTATTTTTGCTTCAAAATGAAACGGTGAAAATTGGATCAGTACGTCGAACCCAAAAAATCCGTAAGCACCAAATGAAGAGAATTTAAATTTGAAAGCAATAGCTGCGCCGAACTGGATGGTATTGGTGGTTATGGCAAAATAACTTGTGAGCACAATATTCGGATTACCGCTCAGTATATTGACGGTAATACGTTTCATCGGCAGCAGGTTCAGATGGGAGGGTGGTGTATAAGCAGGATGGAAACCACCGACCGTAACCAGAAAATCAGGTTTATCTCCCCAGCTGATCCTGAGCGCCATATCGCCTTCCAGCGTAATCGTTAAAATGCGGGAATTGAAAATAGATGCATCAAAAGACAGCATTTCCTGCTCAAAATCTATGATACCCACAAATGCTACATTCAAAACCAGAACAGCTTCGGCCGGTGTAGGAAGCTCACATTTAATAACACCAATGATACAGATTTTGACCGGATTCGGGAACTCAATGACCAGTCCGGCCTCAATTGTCAGCAGGGCAGGCGTGTTCCATGTAATCCTCGCCATGATACCTAATACAAACTGGTCTTGTTTGACCGGGAAAATGGCTTGCAGATCGCTGATGATTTTGGTGATGTTGGCAATGATATTTTCCGGAAACAGGATATTGTCAACTGTTCCTTCCTGAACACCTTTTTTTAAAGCAGTAGTACTTGTAGTGCGGTGCAGCCCGATAAGGCCGCCAATGCCACTCAGATAGAAATTAAAACCAAGAGCAATTGGTGTATCAAAAGTTACATTAATAAGCAGCAGCAAAGAGAATCCTTCCGAACCATCAGGGAATTTGGTATTGATAATGCCAATTGCAGTAAATCCAAATAATCCTTCAAAATATAATTCAATGGCGCCGGCATATTCGCCTTTGTCAAAATCCAGCATCAGAAATCCACCACCTTTTACCACACCCGCATCCAGCGCCAGTCCGATTCCTTTTGGTGGTTTGAAGCCAATCGCCAGATCAACCGGCCCCAGATTTCCTTTTCTGTTTTCGGGAAACGACCAGATTGACTTCATACCCATTCCCTGCACAGTGCCCGTAAAAGGGCCAAGTAAAACACGGATATCTGCGCCAAGGTCTATTTCAAAATTGGAACCAGGAACCAGCCCTATTTTCAGGTTTAGTATTTCAATCGGACCCAATGAAATGGAAGTTGGGATGTCAAATTCGAGTGTTCCGCTTCCGTTGAAATAAAATCCTTTTTCACTGTTGAGGCCGATTAATACATTAAAGTCGACTGTGAAACCTTCTGGTGGCAATACCTTTGCAAGAAAACCATCCGGATTGCCAGGTTTTACGAGCAGTTTACCTTCTTTTATTTCCGCTTCTGTCGTAACCGTTCCAGTGGCTTTGGTGCCATTCCAAATAAAATCAATCTGAAGCAATGCTGAAATTTCCTTTGCTTCCAACCTGCTTTCGTCTCTGTCGCCAATTAATAATAGCGGAAGATTGGTAACACTGTCCTTAGCAGTCCATTTTGCAAATGCTTTTCCTGCAATTGTTGTCGTTGTGGTTGGCGGTAATATTTCAATCTGCCCGTTTGGCTGGATGGTCACACCCACACCGGCGTTTAAGGTTGTTGCCAATCCTACATCAAATGTCCATAGATCCTGTTTAATCGTTTGTGATATCGAATTGCTTATTGTTTCATGAATAATAATTGCAATTCCCTTGGGAGTCAGGCCTGTTCTTGGTTCGAGAGTTGCCATCAAAACGTCCAGTTCAGGCTGGCCGTCGTTGCTGTAAACTGCCGGCAGTCCCATGGCATTGATCAGCTTTTCGAGGATTTTGAAAAGTTTTTCCCCCGTAAAATCAGTATCTCCCCAATCGTAAAGCTCTTTGGCCAGCTTTGCGGGACTTTCAAAAAATTTAGGAAACCGGTCAAGGCGAAGGACTTTTTTTGTGAAAGGCGGAAGAAGCGGATTGGTTGATCCTACATTTTCTTCCGTTTCTTCAATCAGTCCGAAAAATTCAAGGAAAATAGCGAAAAGCGGAATGCTGTCCTGGATGTAATTGATAATCAGGTAGTCTATTAATCGCTTGGCTAGGTTGGCTACAAAATCTCCCAGTTCTGCATCAGTAATTCCGGTATACGGGCCGTGGGCCTCAATTTCATTTGCAATGGTTTGAATATCATCGGCCAGGCCGGCAATCAACTCAATTAAGGCGAAGGATTTTTCACTTGCTTTTGTATAGTCTTCTGCTTTAATGGCGTCAATCAGTTCCATCACAAGATCAGCCATTTTGCCAACTTTCTCTGCAACGCCAGTAACAGCAGTTTTGAATTCTGCATCATTTGCCAGACTTTCGGGAAACTCTATGCCCAGTTCTGCCAGTAACAACATAATCTCTCCTTCATCCACCCGCTCTTTGAAGGGCTGAAAAACTTTGGCAACTTCAATGCCTATGGCTTCCAGTGTTCCGGTTTGATTCTCTGCCATGACTGTTACAGATTAAGCATTTTTCATAGTGTCCAACTGATGCAGATACGCCCGCCATTCCTGTGGCGAACGGCCTGCTGTAAGAATATTCATCACTTTTAAATAATTTTCTGACACCGATCCTGCGAGTTCCGGACTACCGTTGCGTTGTAATACCGCCGCCATTTTGAGTAAGAGGCTTTGCATCGTAATGTCCTTAATCTGCTCGGGAACCGGCTTATTTTCATTCCTTATATTTTTGGCAATATGTGCAAGATAAGCCGGCCCCTGATAGCGGTTCCAGGCAACCATCACTTCTCTTTTATGCCTGACCAGATCCAGTATTTCTGACCGGTGCTGCCTGAATAATTCGAGAATACGCATTCCTTCTTTGGAACCGGACAATTCAGCCTGCATCTGGGCAAGTGCTTCAAGATGATTTGATTCAGAAGCTGATCGCAATAATACACCTTCTTTGCCTGCCACGCTTGTATGAAAGCCGCTGTTCAGAATTGTAATTCCGAGTGTAGTTTCGATACTTTTAATATTGGTGCCATAACTTTTGTGTGTTGTGTCTGAACCCGAATAGTTGAGCAAAACAACCTCATTATGTTCATTTACGGAAACTGAGCCTGAATCACCTTTTAAGGTAAAATCGGTAAACGGGGCCGACGGACTTATTTCAAACTGGCCACTGCGTGTGATAACGAGGTTATTGTAGGTGTTGTAGGTGGTGCTGTTAACAGCATTGTCATCCGTAATCTGTCCTTTGGTCAGTAAGGTTGTGCGTCCTCTCTTGAAAACTGTTTCCAAAGCAAGCGGAATGGCGCTTCCGGAGACACTTCCAATATCAATGACCTCATTTAAAAACCGATCTTCCGGAATTGCGTCTGTATCCTGCCCACTTAGCAATGCAATAGCTGCGTCCATATTTCCCACTTTAAAACGGCCATCCGATACTTTTCCAATTTCATTGGTAGAACAGCAACTACAGCAACCGCTATGTGTAGGCTGGCCCACCCGGTCACCATCAATGGCGTCAGGATTGTCCACGATCACGTGCCAGTTGCTTAGAATAACGATTTTATTGTCTGAATTTCTTTTTGCAAAACATCCTAATGTTCCATACGCCGCCATACCGCTGCTTTCAATCTGGCTTCCCGAAATGATTGGCCTGTATTTGGACGAATCTGCACCCTGCGCCTGAACTGTTTCAATTTCAGTCACATCTGTTTTAAAACCATAAATTTCGTCAGGGATAATATCATTTGCACCAAGCTCTGATTTCGCTTTTTTTCTGTCAACTTTCACTTTAAAACAAGGCTGGCGCTGAATTTCCCCTTTCACTTCTTTTAAGCCAACACCAACGGCAATCACGCCGGGTAACTTCATAAGTTCTTCCTCGGCCTGTTTGCGGACTTTGTTGAATTCCTTATTGATATCAACCACTTCATTACGCGGTATGTAAGTATCCTTAGGCATGTGACTTGCTGTTTGCTGTGTTGTTAATGCGGCTGATAATTTCGTGTAAAGAGCTGGTTTCCTTTGCCATCTGTAATACAAGCGGGGCATATTTGCCAATGTCCATTTTCAAATCGGGGCTTCCGTTATCCTGTAATACTTCGGCCATAAACAAAATCAGGGTTTCCAGTTTTACACCATCTGCTTCTTTTACAAATTCCAGGTCTTTTTCAAAACCGCTGTCTACAATGGACCTGGTAAATTTCGGTCCCTGGTTGCGTTGCCAGCAAACCATCGTCGGCCTGTTTTTATTAATCAGGTACATGACCTCATTCCCATGCTTTTCAATTAGCTGCAATATTTCTCTTCCGGTTTCAGAGACTTTCAACTGATCTTCGAAATATTCAATTTTTCGGATTATCATGATTAATTAAAACTAATTTCAATGGGCCCGGATTCACACAATTTATGACCTATACTTTCCTGTGATAAAATATCTATCAGAACATCAATCTTATACTTCCCTTTATTTAATGTTTTCGTTTTCGTAGTTGTTTCCTGAAATTTTTCACGCGGAATATCCTGAATACGGTCAATCCGAAAATTATAGTTGTAAGAGGCATTTCCCTCAATCGTAAATTCGGACTCATCAATCTTGTCAGTAAGATTAAAATTGCCGGAAACTGATCTGAATGAATCGATCAAAAATGGATATTCGATCTTGGCGGGTGAATTGATCAGTATCCTTGGCGGACTGCCAACGGGAAGTTTTAGCGGCCAGCCTTCCTCATCCTGTAATTTTATTTGTACCGTATCCAATATGTTCCGGATAGTCTTACTTTCATTCGCTTCATTAACCAGTGTTACTTCAAATGCCAGTCCTGCTGAATTAAATGGCTGATTCTGATCCACAGTGATATACAACCGAAGAGAAGACAATATTGCATTGGCCTCACTTGTTTTAGTGAGATAATTAAATTCCCTCTTCAATATATTGCTTTCACTCATTGCTGTAATTGTGTTTAAAGTTTAATTATGGACAAAGTGGAGGACATGCGGCCCATCCATTTGCGGTTCTGTGTGCACATATTCTGGCGATCATCGGGTTAACTACGGCAAGTTCAGCAACAGAAGTCGGGCTGGTACGGCTGAATACACCTCCCGGACCGTGATCATTCGCAGCCAGAAGCAGAATACGTGTAAGCCAGTTTGCCTGAGCATTTACCAAAGCGGTTGCAAATGCTGCCGAGCCTGTAATAGCCGCAATCGCACCTGCCTGGTTCATACCCGCAACATGAGGAACAGTCAGTCCTTCAATTGCTGTCCTTAAAACACCCAGCACAGTTGCGTCATTTAAGGCTGGTAAAAAATGATTGGCATGTACCTGTTCATGAGCAGTTACAGCAGAAAGCATATACCAATGCGTTCCAAAAAGACTATCCAGTTCAGTAATCTGAGCACAGTAATTTCCTTCAGTAGTATTTCCCGGCGGCGGCCCGGTTACCTCAGCTACGCCGGCCAGGAGCCTTGACTGCAGAGAATAATTTCCTCTGACAGTTAATAATGCCGCCTGCCAGTTACCGGCAACCCGGTAAGCACAAATTGTGACGACCACATTTTCTGGAAAAGTAAGCCCCCATGTGGTGGCATTAAGTGCATTACTTGGTGCTGCTCCCGCTGCAACCGAAGTTGTAACATTAAATCCAACAGCATTAACAGTTCTTCTTTTAAAGAATGCCCTTCCATTTGCAGGATTAGTTGCCCGGATAACCACTGTGTTTGCACGTGTGGCATCAATGGATGTATTGTTAAAATTAACCCTGATGGTTGTAGCGCCGTTTAAAGTACCAACCGGAGCAATCGAAGCACCATCAGCCTCAACAATAATTGCATCAGGACTTCCTGTTGTAACATCCCAGTTCAGTGCACCGGCACCAATACTGAAACTGGCAGCATTAAATACTTCCTCATTGTTAACGCACAGACGTGCATTTCCACCAATTTTTACTAATGTTTCAACAACATTTACGACAACCGTATCGGGAGTACTTTCAAAATTTGGCGGGGTTGGGGCATGTGACAACCCATTTGTATTGTCCCGTGCAACTGCGCTGAATACAATTGGCCCATCGCTGGCTGGTGCGGTAAATGTAACGGGGTTGCCCACGCCACCTCCGCTTAGTGTTACAGCTGCACCGCTCGTTCTTGTCCAATGGGTAGTTAAAGCGTCCAGATCCGCATCGGTTCGCGTAGCCTTCAGAGTAACTGTACCGCCGCCCATTGCTATTTCCTGATCTGCACCCGCATTGATAACCGGCCGTTGGTTTGGCAACGGAACTGTTGTAGTTCCCGCACCAATCGTATTGATCTCGGCAGCTGTAACCAATGGTGGTGGTGCCGCATTTAGTCCGCCCGTCAGATTGGCAAACCAATCTGTAAAACCGGTAATTCTTACCCACGCAGTACCATTGTGAAATTCCAGATAATCACGATAATCAGCTCTCAGATATCCCTGACGAAGATTTGTCGGATCAAAACCCTCGTTCGCCAGTCGGAACAGGTTATTGGGTGCCGCATTAGTCGGAGCCTGAAAATCATCTGCAGTACTTCCGGTAGTGGTTAAAGCAAAAGCGGGCTGGTCAGTATGAACCCGGTTTGGAGTCCCGTTAACCTGCTCGCCTTTTGTGAACTTTGTTTGTCTTCTAGCTATAATATTTCCTTTTACACCAGCCGGCGCTCCGGTTACGAAAGTGATTGAGCTGCCGCTGCTCCAAACAATATTCTGAGGTGTAATATCATAGATGATCTCGGCTTTCGCCATAAACCAATCCCCGGCACCCGCCGGCACTGCAACACCTGCCAGATTAGTGGTACCTCCGGTTGCTGCAAATTTTTTGGTATTAAGGCTGTCCAGAGGATTGGATGTGTTTACAGCTTTTGGCGTAAAACAGAATATTGTACGGAACTTGGTCACTGTTTGTGCTCCGATGGCCTGAATATGTACCGTATCAGTGGCATTTTTACTATGGGAAGCAAGATCGTATCTAACCGAAATTTTTTCAAGGCCGGTAGCCTGCTGGTTTCCGGTTTGTACAATTACAGCCCCGGCTGCGCCATTGGAAACATCCCAGTTTACTGCTCCGGTCAGGCCGAAGTCCGTACTGGCAAATTCTTCTACCGGGTTCATTGCCGTGTCAGTTTGCCCGCCGGGCCAGATCAGCAGCTCACATCCGGTCGGCCCACCGCCCAGCGGTTCACCAATAGTGGTAATATCCGTTCCGGCAATGGTAATTCCCAGCTCGGCCATTACCGGTTTGATATGCGTCACAATGGTTCGTTTCATATCGCTTCTGGCCGCTGCAACTATCAGTCCCACAACCTGCCCTGACGAATTAACCACCACAGCACCCGAATCTCCATGACATGCAAACGGACCACCGGCCGTACCTGTTCTTTCGATCAGCATCTGATTGGTGCCATATGCAATTTCACTTACTTTCCCTGTTGTTACTCCGGTTGCGCGTCCTCGTTTGGAAACAGTATCAAAGCACACAATGGCCGCAGCACCGGTAATATCCGTGGCTAATCCTTCAATTTTTTTCTCTGAATTACCTGTTGTAACTTTTTCAGTAATGTCTTCATGAATGGCAATAATGGCACAATCCAGATCCGTATTAAAGGTAGCTTTTGCTACATCACCGATATATCCATGCGGGCAGCAGCAGCATGTAATCCAGTATTTTGGCTGTCCAATTTTGGTATTGATCTGTGTCAGATCCTGGGAAGCGGCATTTACGACATGCGCACACGTTAATCCTACTAATGCATTATCTGCTTTTCGCCTTGCAAGTACACCAAGCGTGCCATAACCGGATGGCTGGTCGTTATCAAAGTAATCATTGCGGATGGGTATTCCTCCGCGAATTCCCTGATCCCGGTAACTTTTAGAATCGACTGACAATGCAGTGGAATCGCAGATTAGAGTTTCTTTTTCAAAATGACTCAGAACATCTGTTTGTATCCCAAAAATAGCGGCTGGAATTATTTCATCAGCAGGTATTTCTTCTATTTTCCGTTTTTTATTTACATAAAACCTGAATGCCCATTCTTCTGTGATACCTCCTGCTTTTTCTTTCGCGCCCAAACCAATCATCTCCACTCCGGGCAAATTCCCGAATTGTTTCCTTACATGTGGCAGGTAAGAAAGGTACAGATTCTGCTGAAAAAGTATTTGAGATTTGTCAAGCATAACAGGATCAGTAAAAATTTAAATGCCCTTCTTTCGTTGAAGGGGGGATAAATTCAAATGATGATCGAATTAGCGGGTCTTAATAGAACGGAGCGGGTTTTTCTAATTATGAACCGAAGTTATTTATTGGGAGGAAATAATCAAACTGAAATTTTATCAAATTATTAAACGGTATTAAAACGCTATAAAATTGAATATTTTTCATTTATAATGACTCCCGGTTACAAATGCACGTAAAAAAGGAAGCTGCCTGTTTGCAGATCATGATATTTCGCTAAATTAAACGAGATATACATGACAATAAATTCAGTTTTTTATGATTCCGTCGGATTGGTTACCTATTGCCCAGCGATTACATGCACTTGCCCAGACTGGTTTGGCTTTTACAGAAAGTGATTATGACCGCGAACGGTACCAGGAAATAAAAGATATCAGTATACAGCTTTTGTCGGAAATGAGTAATGTTTCCATTGAGCACATCATCCGGCTTTTTCCATCCGAAATTGGCTACCAGACTCCCAAGGTGGATATTCGTGCGGTCATTTTCAGGGGTAATGACGAATTGCTGATGGTTCAGGAAAAAGCTGATAACGACCGTTGGGCAATTCCCGGAGGTTGGGCCGATGTCGGGCATTCCCCGTTCGAAGTAGCAGAAAAAGAAGTATGGGAAGAAACTGGGTTGGTTGTAAAAGCAGCACGCTTACTAGCAGTTTTTGATAAGAAAAAACATCCTCATCCGGCGCAGCCCTGGTATGTATATAAATTTTTCGTTTTGTGTGAAATTACCGGCGGAGAAATATTGAGCCATACCAACGAGACGTCGGCAATCGAATGGATCAAATTTGATGCTGTTTCCGAACTGCCGATTTCAGTAGACCGGGTTACATTCTCGCAGCTGGAAACGATGTTCCTGTATGCGGGAAACCCAAATTTGCCCACGTTATGCGATTAGTAGAGTGAATGAAAGAAGTTTTTGAAGAGGAAAAATTGACCTGGATACGCGTAAGTCCGGATTCGCCCTATTTTATAGACGGCAAGGGAAATAACTGGACGCCAATCGGGCAGAACGATGCCATTTCCTGGCCGGATCTGACCGGGCTTTTTCGCAGACAAAATATCCCGCAGGCAGAAGGGCATTTCGCTTTTCTTGCGGCACACGGCGTAACCTGCCTCAGGATTATGCTGGAATACTGCCAGACTGAACACCGTTATCTGGAACGGCCAGCGGGCAGGTTTCAACCAAACATGGTTCAGTTGTGGGATGATCTTTTTGCACTTTGTGAAAAATATAAACTCCGGATACTGCTTACTCCTTATGATACTTTCTGGATGGACCGGCGCTGGAAATTCCATCCGTATAATACTTTATCCGGCGGACCATGTAAAAGCAAATCAAAATGGCTTACTGATCCGGCCATGTTACAGGCGATCAAAAACCGACTCAGTTTTGCTATTGAACGCTGGGGAGGAAGCGGAGTACTATTCGCATGGGATCTTTGGAACGAAATTAATCCAGTTCATGCTTCCAAAAAAACAACTGAATTTTATCATTTTATTGAGCAGGTCAGTACGCACGTAAGAACATTAGAAATGAAGCTTTATGGAAAAAGCCATCCTCAAACTGTTTCGGTTTTTGCACCTTTATTACTTAAACATGATGTAAGGGAAGTCATTTTCGCGCATCCCAATCTCGATTTTGCGAGTACCCATTTTTATGAAGACAAGACAATTAATTATCCGCGAAATACAATTGACGCTGCTATAAGTACAGGGAAAATGGTGCGTGAAGAACTAGCGCATTTGCCAGATCAACGTCCATTTCTGGATACGGAACACGGACCTATTGATTATTTCAAAAAACGCAGGAAGAATCTTCCGGAAAGCTTCGATGATGAATATTTTCTTCACATACAATGGGCGCATCTGGCTTCCGGGGGGGCAGGAGGAGGGATGCGCTGGCCATACCGGCACCCACATGTGCTCACCCACGGCATGCGCAGGGCACAGCAAAACCTTGCAGATTTTGTATCACTGATCGACTGGAAAAATTTTAACCGTAAAAATTTGAATGAGGAAATACTGGTTTCTAATCCTGACTTTGCTGTATTTGGCTGTGGAGATGAAGAGCAGGCTATTGTGTGGTTATTACACGGGTGGAAGAATAAGGAAAACAGGAGTAAAAAACAAAAACCTGATAATAGGTTTACAGTTTCCGTTCCCAATCTGAGATCCGGACGATACAGGGTTTATTTATGGAATACGGTTTTAGGTGAAGCTGATTTATTAGAGATTTTTAAGGGAAACGAAGATCTTACATTTACTTTTCAGTCTGAAACCAAAAATATTGCTTTGGCAATTATTTCCGTAATGGAATAGAGAACGGGGAAATAAAAACATAAGCGCTTTTGGATTCAAACCAGGCTCAGCATATACGTGTGGAAATTTGAGGCCATAATAATCAGGCATAATTATAGAAGCGAAGTGATCCGGAATTAATTAAATCACATAAAAGTTGATATCATTAAGTCAGGGCATGGAGGCAGAAATGAATACTGTTAAAGGTCTTTTTACAAATGCCCGAAAACCAGTTTCTACAACAAAGGTTTGTGTAATAGTACCGGTACGAAATGAGGCAAAAGATTTAGCAAAAACACTTGAAGCATTATGCAATCAAGTGGATGGCAATGGAATACGACTTGATCCAAAGAGTTACGAAGTACTGGTTCTGGTAAATAACAGCACCGACAATTCGTTTCAGATTGCCCGGAATTATGCGAGGAAATTTCCGGATTTCAGGCTATGCGTAGAAAATATTTTTTTGTCGGAAGAACAGGCGCATATTGGAACGGTCAGACGGCTACTGATGGACGAAGCTTATAACAGGATGTTATGCGCAAATAATCCTGATGGAATTATTGCTTCTACGGACGGAGATACAATCGTTGACAGTCAATGGATTTTCCATATTATGGCCGAGATTGCTGACGGTAACGATGCGGTTGGCGGTCGGATACTTACTGAGAAAATGGGAGGAAGTGCCCGCTTATTTCATTTAAGAGATGTAACATACCGTTGTTTGCTCACCCAGGCAGAATCATTGATAGATCCACAAATACACAATCCTTTTCCGTGCCATTTTCAATATTTTGGTGCAAATATGGCAGTAACCTGTAAAATGTACGAGCAGGCGGGCCGGTTACCAAAACTGCCGTTTTTGGAAGATCTTGCATTTCATAAGGCATTAATGTTGCAGGACGCCCGGATCAGGAAAAGTTTTAAAGTAAAAGTGTATACTTCTACCCGGATCAACGGCAGGGTTATGATTGGGTTTTCAGAACAGCTGAAAAAATGGAAAGAGGAAGAGGAAGCGAATAAAACGCAAATGGTGGAGGAAGTTGCGCCTTTGCTTCAAATGTTCGGCATTAGGAACCGGTTACGTAAATGTTGGTGCGACTTTACGAAAAAGCAGTTTATCATTCAAAATGAGATTGATGAAATGGCCTCTATACTTCGAGTGAACGCGGAGTGGTTGCTTGATAAAATAATTACTGCCAATTATTTCGGGTCATTATGGGATTCGGTCAATCAAAAAATAAACTCAGAAATTCAGAAAGACCGTGGTTTACAGCCTATTGACCAGGCCATTATTGAGCTAAGAGAATTTATTAAAAAACCCCATACTATTGTTTTTCAAACGAATCAAGCCGATACGTTTTCTCACGCTGGTTGAGCAGGTGTTTTAGGGGCTTGCCGTTGCCGCATAGTTTCATAAAAGCATCGTGTACTTCATCACCGGTTAAAGGATAATCGTGCACTTCCGGCGTCCAGTGCACCAATAGAAGTTGTCCGTTTGTTTCCAAATGCGCTAATATTTGTTCCATTAAACGTTCCAGATCAGACATGGCAAGGTAATATCCTACTTCCGAAATAAGGATCAGATCAAACTTTTGATCAGGAAACTGATCAGGCACGGCCATTTTTTGAACTGACACATTTGAATATTTTTTTAGCCTTTCTCTCGCTTTGACAAGTGGTGCTTCTGCTGCGTCAATTGTCAGAAGTTGGTCACATTTAGGTGCAAGCATTTCGCTCAGGACACCAATTGAACAGCCGATTTCAAAGATGTTTTTATACGAATTTCTTGCTAATGCACGGATAGTGGCCTTGTATTTATTTAACTCATATTCACTGGTTTCAAAATTCCAGGGATCGTTATTATTGCGATACACATCATTGAAATAGTCTTCCGGTAAAGTTTTTTTGTGGTCTGACATAAAGTTAACATTAAGGTTTTTCGACAAATATTTCGAATGTTTTATCAAAATGAGCCAGTACTTCCGGCGATAGCGTAAATCCATCCGGATCATCATTTATGAGATCGGTTGTTTGAGAAATATGAGCTGCAATGGCTTTCATTTTATGGTCTTTGGCTGTTTGAATATTTACTTTCAACACGTTGCACTCACCATGTTTCGGCAGATCACTTGAACCTGCCCGTTCCCAAAGCCAGATAAAATATTCCAGGCTTCTGACAGGCTTCTGAGATTCTTTAACCGCCTGATCTACAATTTGCCAGGTTGCGCGATGGTCAGGATGCGGATCACGCTGCCACGGAACGAATATAGTTTCCGTTTCAAATTTCTTGATGACATCACTTACTAATTTCACAGCGTCCTCAAAACCGGGCATTTGGCAGGTTGGTAATTTGCTGTCTTTCAGGCGTAAAAATGAAATTGCCTTACTGTTAACATCCAGAATTTTCAAAGCTTCAATAGCTTCCATTTCCCTCAAAGCAACCAGTTTATCCGATGGATAAGTTTTGGAATTGGGATGTGACATGCTTCCGTCACTCACAAAAACGACATGAACAGGAATTTGTAATTGCCTTAATAAATAAATAGTACCGCCACAACCCAACGATTCATCATCGGGATGCGGAGCAACGATTAATGTTTTACCAAGATCTTTTAAATCTTCGGTTGAGAGTAATGCCGCATCAGCATACCATTCTTTTTCCTGTATTAGTCCCAAAGTTTATCTGTATTTTGTTGATTCAGAACGTATCCGCCAATTGCAGTTAATGTTGCATCCGGGGCAGGCTGACGTAAGTAAGTAGTCAGGTCACGGTGAATGCGCTCTAATGGCTGTGGCCGCATTGATCCCCGCGACCCAACCGAACGTTCGGCCAGTTGTAATGACCGCAGGCAAATATCTTCAGTAACTGTCCGGGTCATGTTGGCATAAGCCAGTATCTGCCCGGTTGTATCAGGCTTGTTTTGCCATTCGTCCAGTTTTATTCCTGCCTGGTTTATCCATAAATTTCCTGTTTCCGTCAGGTAGCTGATTTCGGCAATACGTGCCCTTTGGAAAAGGTCTTCGGTGCGTTTCATTTTTTGTAAAAATCTGTGGGTCTCTTCTAAAACGGCTTCTGCACCTCCAAGCTGTACAGCTGCAAATCGTAGTGCACCTCCTCCAAAATAAGGTTGCTGGTAATAGGAGTCAGGAGGTCCTAATAAATCTTCTTCGTTGATTTCAATGCCTGTAAAATCCATCCTGTAACTGGCTGAAGCACGCATTCCAAGTGGTTTCCAAAAACTGCTGTCGGATTGTATCGGTTTAACTTTTTCAGTAGAAATGACACACATTTGCCAACCCTTTTTACTTTTTGAAATTAATTCGCCGGTTATTAATGGACGGCCAATCCAGCCAGCTCCGGAACAAAATGTTTTGGCACCTTCCAACATGTATTTACCGTTATCCAGATCATGAATTTTCACTCCACCCGTATCTTGCGTATTCCAAACACCGAATAAATTATTTTCAGCATCCCCGAACCAACGCTCCTTCTGGATCGTGTTACCAAAGAGGGAAATCAGGTATAGAGCGTTGATATGTCCTTCATAAACCCGTCCGACAGGTAAACTTGCCTTTCCTATGGATTTTAACAATTGAAGTAATTCTTTGGTCTTGCCTGAATTAAATGATAAAGCTTGTCCAGGAAGTGTAATAGTCAGCAGGCCGGATTTTCTTAATAACCCAAATTCCATCTCGGGAAAGCACCCATCGCAATCTATTTCAGAAGCATGTCCGGATATTTCTTTCAAAAGCAATTTCAGGGAGGATTGATCCTGTAAAATGGAGTAATCGTATTTATATTGCATCTATCAGGTTTTGGCTGTAAGAACATTAAAAATCCCGTCAGATACAGCAAGTATTTAACAGGATTACGAAAGCGTTCAATTGGAATACTAAGACCATACCAATAAAAAGTATACCAACGAAATTCAGGTATCCGCAGGCATTTTTATGAGTATGCTTAGCCCCAATTTACAATCAGAAACAAAAATGATGAGAGCGCATTAAGGAGCGGTTTCTTGTAAATGAAGTATCAATGCTGGGTGATGCTTGCAAAGCGCCCTTTAAGATTCGTCAGATCTTCAGGAATGTTTGATATGAAAGAAAATCCTTTTTATGAACTTTTGATTTAAACACAATTTTAATATTAGCCGGTTACTTGCTTGCAAAATCATTTTTCAAAACAATATATGGGCAGCTTACAGTCGTAAGATAAACCGGGCCGCGAACGTAATTACCAGTAGTGAAGCATTCGAGAGGAGATTTAAATTGAGGGCCTTTTCTAAAATCGTTTTCCCTTAGTTCACTGATATATTCTATAATTAATTGACGGGCTGCCTCAGAATCTACTTTTGCGATGGCATAGGCGACCCAACCAGTAGGTGTGCCCCAATAAGCTCCGTTTTGATAGGTATTTTTGTCTGTAATAGAACTTTCCCAGGCAGTTTTATTATTGAAATCTTCGTTCACAAGGATGTGACGAATACTTCCTTTATAGGCCAGGGTTCCTGATATATAAGCACTTGCTAAATACCGGCTGGCTTTATTAAGATCATTACCTTTCAGTATTCCAAGATATATAGCAAATGCCGTACTCCATACATCCGGCTGACTGCTTTTGCCGGTTGATGCGCGTAACATTCCGTTTTTATCAAGGAAAATCACTGGTATTGCATTTTCAATTTTAGTGGAAATTTGTTTATATTTTTCGGCTTTGGTTTTGTTTTTCAGTTTTCCATACATTTCACTCAGCTGAATTGCGGCTTTAAATTTCAGGATAGAAGAATAACAAAGTTCGCCTGTTATGTCCACTGCATCCCGAAATCCAAAATCAACACCACGAAATGCGTCATTGGTAAATACGATATGGTTGTTCAGATTGGACGGCGGTACTGCAAATGCCGTTTCAAGCCTGTCTATCAATTTTATGCCATTCACTTCTTCGTTAAGTATCGCCATGTCAGCCGTGTACTTGACATAAAAATAGGCCATTTGTATAAAATAGAACTGATCACAGTAGGGTGGGGTCATCCCGAATTCCTTAGTGCCCTGGCCTTCATAATCATAGGTTCCGGGGAAATAGACCGGCAGTGAGTTATCTACCCTGATGTGATCAGCAATGGCTCCATAAGGAATTAAACTTCCACCCTTTGTAATCCAGGTCTGGTCACATTGGGTGGATGCCGTTAATAGCAGCATGTGTTTTTGTTCTTCATTGCTTACCATTCCGGTTTCAACAGACATGGCGTAATCGCGTATCCAGAAAGAGGGATATGTATCTCTTCCACCTGGTCTGATGAGGGTACCGCCGGTATTGTTTTTTCCAAAAGATTCGGGAAGGCTTTGGCCGGGAGCAATTCGTGAGCTGTCAAGAACCGCTTTGGTCAGTTGCTGAAGGAACAGAAGATCCTCTTTGGAAACCATGCTTCTATTTTGAGCATTGGTTACCGGACAGTACAAACTAAACCAAACAAGAAAAACTGATATGTGTAATTTCATAAGGCAATGAAAAAACTACCTGATATCCTGGAATTTTCCCTGGCTAATATCACCTGTTTCAAAGCCTTTCTTAAACCAGTACATTCTTTGTTGGGAAGAACCATGCGTAAAAGCATCCGGAACAATATAACCTTGTGACTCTTTTTGTAGTTTATCATCACCGATTGCATTAGCAGCTGTTAATGCAGCTTCCAGATCACCAGGTTCCAGGATATTATCCATTTTTTGTGCATGATTTGCCCATACACCTGCCAAAAAATCAGCTTGTAATTCCAGTTTTACAGAAAGCTTGTTGTATTCGGCATCGCTAAGTTGCTGGCGCTGCTGCTGAACCTGATCTGAAATCCCCATCAGATTCTGAACATGATGGCCCACTTCATGCGCTACTACATACGCAACTGCAAATTCTCCGGGTGCTTTAAAACGATCTCTCAATTCGTCACAGAATGAAAGGTCTATATAAACTTTTTGATCCGCAGGGCAGTAAAAGGGCCCCATGGCAGAAGAAGCACCGCCACACGCGCTTTGTGACGAATTTTCAAATATCTGTAATTTTGGGTTCTGGTATTGCGCATCGTTAGCCTTATAGATATCAGCCCAAACGTCCTCGGTACTACCCAATACCTTAGATACAAATTCGGCAGTTTTATCATCAGGGCGAGGGCCGGCCGGGCGTGTTTGTGTTTGTGTCTGTTCCGTTTGCTGGCTGCCCTGTATATTGTCTAAAATTTCTGACGGACTTTGATTGGTTAAAAGTCCGATAACTACCACAATAATAGTACCGATACCACCAAGGGCAACTTTTCCGCCGCCGGACATGCCGCGACGATCTTCAACATTTCCACTTTTTCGTAAATCCTGCCAATTCATAGTATTGTGTATTAAAGGGGTTGACTTTTATTGATTTCTATTGTTAAAACAAATGTACCAAATATCATTGAATACGATTATTAATTTGAATATGACCATTAATTCCATAGGTTGAAACCTATGGCTAGAAGATTGATCATGCCTAAGGCACTCTGTCCAAACTCTGTCCAATAGCGCCATAGGCATGATCAATCTTGTAGTGCCGGAATTTACTCCGGTGGTTCCTAATTTATTCCGGTGTTTATTCCATCGGTTCGTTGAAGTCTATCGTTAAAAGTTGTTAAATAACCCACCCAACCCCACAGATTCATTCACAAGTACGTATTCATTCCTAAACAGTTTTAGCTGCAGCGTACTTTAAAATATTATGATAGAAAATCATTTGATTCTTGCCATTGGGTTATTGTTAGTCGTTCTTATCCTGATCATGGTCAGTAACAAACTGGGTATATCCTCGGCTATATTCCTCGTTATTGCCGGCTCGCTCATCAGCCTTATACCAGGTGTGCCAGCCTTACGCCTCGAACCAGAATTACTCTTCATAGTAATATTGCCTCCACTACTTTACAGGGCTGCATGGAATACCTGTTGGAAAGATTTCTGGGCGAACCGGCGTCCTATCAGTTTACACGGCTTTGGATTGGTAGTTGTCACGGCTGGCGGAATTGGGTTACTAACTCATTTTTTGATTCCTAATTTTTCGCTTGCACTGGGTTTTTTATTGGGAAGTATTGTTGCTCCACCGGATGCACTGGCTGCTACGTCGGTTTTACAGCAATTGAAAATTCCTAAACGAATTGTTACAATCCTTGAAGGAGAAAGCCTGGTAAATGATGCAGCGAGTTTAATCCTTTACCGGTTTGCTGTTGCGGCTGTCGTGTCGGGGCAGTTTTCACTTGGTGAGGCAAGCACGGAATTTATTTTTGCCAGCCTTTCAGGAATTGGAATTGGTTGTGGAATTGCTGCCATTTTGTATCTGGTTCACCGGTTTTTACCTACCAATGCAAGTATTGATACCGTCGTTTCAGTCGCCAGTCCGTACCTGATGTACCTTACAGCCGAAAAACTGGAAGCCTCCGGTGTACTTGCTGTTGTTAGCGGAGGTTTTTTCTTGTCTTATCATTCTTCCAAAACCCTTACATCACAGGCACGTTTGCAAATGCTGGGTGTGTGGGAAACATTGGTTTTTGTTTTAAACGGAGTGGTTTTTATTGTCGTTGGCTTGCAGCTTCCGCTCATTGTAGAAAAACTTGGTGACATTTCCCTTCCGAAAGCAATTTTGCTTGGTTTTGCAATCAGCGTAGTTGTGATGCTGATCCGCATGCTGTGGATATTTCCTGCTACGTATTTACCAAGATTTTTCGATAAGAAATTACGTAAAAACGATCCATATCCAGGCTGGCAATCCGTGTTTCTGATGGGTTGGTGTGGTATGCGTGGTATTGTGACACTGGCTTCTGCACTAACCATTCCGTTATTGCTTGCTGATGGGACTACTTTTCCGTTTCGTTCGCTTATTCTGTTTGAAGCTTTTACAGTAATAATTTTTACACTTGTTTTCCAGGGATTGAGTTTGCCTTACCTGATCCGGCGATTAGGTATTATGGTTCCGGCAAAAGAAGAGATAGAAAATTCAGAACTGGTAACTCATCTTGCTGGAATAGCGCTGGGCCGTATTATGGACAATTATGGTGAAGAAGCATTGGGATGTGCACCTTTTGTCCGACAGCGCGAAAAGTATGAAAGACTGGCAAAAGTACGCGTGAGAGATTCAGTTAATGATCCTGATAAGCCGGGTTCACCACTTACACTTGAAAAGTACCATCAAATGAAACGGGAAATTATTGCTGTCCGCCGGGAAGAATTGAGTAAGCTGAGGAGCCGGAATATTTACAGCGACGAGCTAATTCGCCGGAAGGAATTTGAACTGGACCTGGAACAGATCAGCATTGGTTTTTCCTGATACTGTTTTCATCATTTCCATAGATTGAAAACTATGGCTACAAAAATGGTCATGCCTGAGGCATATACTGATGCCATCGACACGACCATTTCTTTTTAATATCCCGGTTTATTCGGGACAATTTCAGGGGTTGACTTTTTTGGAATTAGCTCAATTCCTGCAAAGCTCCTACAAATTGTTTCATTTCATCCATTGTACCAAGACTTACACGGCACCATGGTTTGTTCTGAATATCAAATGCTTTTACTGCAATTCCTTTTGCCGACATTTTAGTAAGCATTTCTTTACCAGGAATATTAATTGGGAAAATCACGAAATTGGTGAAAGACGGAATGTATTTGTATCCCATTTTGTCAAGATTTCCACACAGATAAGCTTTGGTTTCAGCATTTTTTGCTCTGCTCATGTCCTGGAACGCCATATCGTCCATACTTGCAGAAGCTGCGAAGATAGAAGTATATGATACACCCATACCACCACGAGTAATTTTCTGGATCTTATCAAGATAAGCAGGCTGAGCGGCCAGATAACCAACTCTGATACCAGCCATTCCCATTATTTTAGAGAAAGTACGAGCAATAATTACGTTTTTGTTTTGTCCAAGCAATGAAACCATACTCTGAGTATCTGCTCCGATAGCAAGTTCTAAATAAGCTTCATCAACGAAAATAGGCACTTTTTCAGAAACGCGTGAACAGAAA
Organism: Dyadobacter sp. NIV53; assembly: GCF_019711195.1. NCBI lineage: Bacteria > Pseudomonadati > Bacteroidota > Cytophagia > Cytophagales > Spirosomataceae > Dyadobacter > Dyadobacter sp. NIV53. The sequence continues at coordinate 319,915 of NZ_CP081299.1, read as the reverse complement.
TCAAGCAATTCCTTACCAGAAGTAATACTTCCAACCGGGTTGTTAGGATTACAGATATAAACCAGTTTAGTGTCTTTGTCGATAGCCGCTTCCATTGCTTTCAGGTCGTGTGACCAGTCTGCTTTGCAAGGAACTGCTTTCCAGGTTGCCCCAACAGATTTTGCAACATTGATCAATGACATATAACATGGATCAGCCGAAACGATATTTCCACCTTTCATGAATTCAACGATTGCCACTTTTTCAAGTAAATCAGAAGAACCTGGCCCCATCATGATATGATCTGGTGTAACACCTTCTTTCTTAGCGATTTTGCCAACCAGGTCATTCATTTCCTGCCATGCATACCGGTTACCTCTTTTAGCTGATTCCGCTATTGCAGTCTGAGCTGACATTGGTGGTCCGTAAGGATTTTCGTTAGAACTGATCTTAACGGTAATTTTCGCTTTGTCAAGTGCTGCATCAAGATAATGTTCACGCACCATCGGGCTGCGGAAAATCCTTAGTTCAGTATCAAGAGACAAAGGTGCATCAGCAAATGCGCCGTCATTGTGAATACGACTTGCTGCCTTGCTAAGCTGTGGAAGAGCTGCCAAACCTCCCAAGGTTAGCAATCCTGTTTTCAGTGCACTTCTGCGATTTAGTGATTGGCTCATTTTTAGGAATTTTATAAAATTTAATAATAGGATGAAATTTCTTCAAAAGTAATAAAAACAAAACATTATATCTAATTAATAGCCACCTGCATAGCCATCCTTTCGTGATTCTGACGCTCCGTAGTATATTTTATTTTTGGAATCATACATGATTCCCTGGTATCCTCCGAACTGATCCATACGTCCGTAACTCACATCATGCCCCTTGCCGATCAGTGATCTTGTCACTTCATAGGGGAATCCGCTCTCCAGGAAAAGGGTGCCTCCGTCCGTCATTGTTGACCCGGTTGGTTCTGCTGATCCGCTGTGATCCATACGCGGAGCATCTCCTGCTTCCTGAACATTCATGCCAAAATCCAGGATGTTAATAATAATCTGGGCATGTCCCTGTGGCTGAATGGCTCCGCCCATCAATCCCAATGTCATAAAAGGTTGTCCATCTTTTGTAATAAAACCGGGGATAATCGTGCTGAAAGGCCGTTTTCCTGGTTCAAATGCATTAAAATGGGCGGTGTCTTTTACATTAAACATCTGTCCGCGGTTATGTAATCCAAAACCAAGTCCGTCGGGTACCATACCTGAACCCATTCCGCCGTAATTGCTCTGGATCAGAGAAACCATATTGCCGTCTTTATCCGCAGTGGTCATATAAATGGTATGTCCCAGATTTAATTCTCCGGCATCAACAGTGAGAGCTGCTTTGTTTTCATTGATCAGTTTTCTTCTTTCTGCTGCGTATTTTTTAGAGATCAGCCAGTCAACTGGAATTTTATTGAAATTCATATCAGCATAAAACTTTGCTCTGTCAGCGTAAGCCAGCTTTTTCGCTTCTACAAATAAATGCATGTACTGCGGACTGCCAAAACCCATACTTTTCAGGTCATAACCTTCCAGAATGTTCAGCATCTGAAGCACCGCAATTCCTTGTCCGTTCGGCGGTAGTTCCCACACATCATAACCTCTGTAATTTGTCGAAACCGGTTCTATCCAGTCGGAGTGATGAGCAGCCAGATCCTCATATGATAAAAAGCCACCGTTCTTTTTCATAAAAGAATCAATCGTACGCGCAATGTCTCCTTTGTAATAAGCATCCCGTCCTCCTTTTGCAATTTTTTCCAGGCTATTGGCCAGATTTGGATTTTTGAAAATTTCGCCTTTTTTTGGCGCTTTGCCGTCAGAAGGTAAAAGTTTCTTTAAAATTGGGGAATTTGAGTCTCGGAGGTACTTCACGCGCCCAGCGGTTTGCAATAATTTCCGTGACCGGAAATCCTTCTTTGGCGTAACCGATAGCGGGAGCGAGGAGCTTATCCATTGGTATTGTGCCAAATTTCTGATGCATGGTAAACCAGCCATCCACACAGCCCGGAACCGATACAGGCAAAGGCCCGAGCATTGGAATGGTATTCATTTTCTGCGCTTTGAAATAATCAATGTTCAGGCTTTTTGGCGAACGGCCGCTTGCATTCAGTCCATACAACTTCTTTGTTTTCGCGTCCCAGATGATAGCAAACAGATCTCCACCGATTCCGTTTCCTGTTGGTTCAACCAAACCCATCACGGCATTTGCTGCAATGGCGGCATCAATGGCATTTCCACCTTTTTTAAGAATATCCAAAGCTACCTCCGTTGCAAGCGGGTGACTGGTTGCGGCCATCCCGTTGCGTGCAATGGTTTCCGACCTTGTGGAAAAGTATTTTCCTGTACTTCTGGTTTGGGCAAAACTTTGCAGCGCCATGACGGAAATTAACAGAACAAGAATTTTTTTCATGAAAAGTGTTTAATAAAAATGAAAATCCTGAAAAAGGTTTAGGAATAGTTTATAAAGAATTGACAGGCGTTTTTACGAAAATATCCGGGACCGGATTTGGCGCACTGGTATTGGAATTGACTTCGCTTTGGCTGTAAATAAATCTTTCAGGAAGTACACTGCCATTATTTGGCGGAATAACAACACCGGCGGATTCACCACGTGTCCGGCGCAAGTCTGAAAATCCGAGTTTCTGTCCGAAAAAGGTAACGTACCGTTCCACCAGGATTTCTTTTAACAATGCGTCCGATGCAGATAAGTTGGCCTTATTTACAATGCCTCCTGTTGCAAAATCCGCGGTTGCGTATGCTTCATATTTATAGGTTTTGGTCAGGTAGGTACCGTTGATATAGCCGCCTTTGTTCAGGTAAACACGGTAATTGTTCAACTTTTCAAGACCTGTGTCAAATCCCTTTGAACGAAAACCGGCTTCTGCCAGAATCAGCATGTTTTCTTCGTAGGTAATCAGCGGAAATGAAGCCGCCTGGGCAAAAATGCCGGAGGCTGATACGGTACTGGATGTATTGGGTGTAATGTTGTCAGGATCAGTTACGTTCACGAAATAATAATTGAACCTGGCGTTTTCATCTGTTTTAGCATTACCGCGATAATTAGCATCGGCCGGATTAAGCAGCGTGGTTATGTAAGCACCTTTACTACTCATGTCACCTGCTCTTCCACCTGCTAAAAAAGCGTACATCAGATTTTGGTTTCCGCTTAAAACAATTCCATGCGGAGCCATCAGGTTATTAGCTGACACAGTAATTCCCGATGAGGCTGCTGTGTAAGCGGCATCATAATTATGCATTTCAAGATAAGCCCTGGCTTTCAGCGTATAAGCAACTTCCTTCCATTTCGCAGCATTGCCTCCAAAATGAATATCAGCTATGCCGGGTGAAGTGCCAATACCGGAATCCAGCATTTCAATAGCTTCATCCAGTAATTTCTGTACACTTGCATATACTTCTTCCTGGGGATCGAAAACGGGATTAGGAAACTGATCAATATCTGAGATCTGGCTGTAAGGAACATCACCCCAACAGGAAGCTGCGGTTTGTAAAGCGTGCGCCTGGGTTATTTTGACAATCGCTATCAGTAATTTGTTATCAATTTGCTCCGCTTTGGTAATCAGTACATTGCCATTTTTGAAAACACTTGCATAAATATTCTGCCAGATCTGGTCAAAAGTTGCACCGTTAACATTGTAATTGCTGAAATCAGGATATTGGCGTGCAATACCCGTAAAATAACCTGACCACATTCCTGCTACACGGTCTGTATGGCCTTCGTGAATGGTAATATTAGCAAGCTGAATGCCTGTCAGCATCAGCGATGTGGATGCGTTGGTAGGATTATTGGGGTCAGTATTAAGATCTGCGACGATAGATTCGCAGGAAGAAACGAGCCATAAAAGGCCAATAAACAGGAGATTAAATATTTTTTTCATAAGGATATGGCGTCTTTTAGTAATTGACTTTTACAGAAAAAAGCATCGAACGGTTACCAGGATTGTTGAAATAATCATAACCTCTTCCGTAATAATTACCCGTAAAATTGGTGTCGGGATCTATGCCAACCAGTTTGGTCCACAGGAAAAGATTTCGTCCGGTCATTGAGAATTCCAGCGATTGCAGACCTGTCTTTTTTCTGAAAGATTCCGACCGTAATGTGTAGCCAAGTGTAGCCTGCCGTAAGCGGGTCCAGCTGCCATCTTCAATAAATTGCTCTGCGACTGAGCCCAATCCGCTTCCCAGTGTTGTATAATAGGCTTCGTCCAGTAAAACAGGACCACCACCAAAGTCATGGATATTGCCACGAACAGTTGATCCTGCGGTAAAAGTTTTTCCCGCATAGTTCACCAAGTCCTGGGTAAGCGTTACATCTTTGCCTACGTCCGCATGGGTTCCGAATGTGTACATAACACCTTTGGTTAAAGAGGCAAAATCTCCTCCCTGAAAAGTTTCAAACAGCAGGTCAAGCGTAAAGCCTTTGTAACCGACCGATGTACCAAAACCTCCGCGCCAGTCCGGATTAGGATCACCGATTACACCCAAAGTTGTAGATGCCATTGGAAACATATTTTCATCCAGTGAAAGGCTTCCCGTGCTGGTTCTCTCGAATTTTCCTCCCCAGAAAACGCCGGCCTGTTGCCCTTCCACGGCACGCATATCAGCACGGTCTTCACGGCCCGTCAGATATAAAGATTCCGTTCCGGCCAGATTGGTTACAGTGTTTTTATTCTTGTTAAAATTGGCGTTCACAGATACATTCCAGTCACCTTTTTTAATGATTGAATAATTGAGGTCAAATTCCAGCCCTTTATTTTCCATGGTTGCCGCATTAGTATAAGTACTTGCATAACCCACAGAAGGAGCAAGTGTTACCGGAATAAGCATGTCTGAAATTTTATTATGATAATAGGTGAAGTTGACGTTCAGTTTATTGTTAAAAAACCGCATATCTGCCCCGATTTCATATTCCGATTTTCTTTCAGGTTTTAGTCTCGGATCTCCAAGTTCGGTGTTCATCAAAAAGGCACCATTACCATAATTAGCACCAGTCAGATTATCTCCCCATGGCGAGTTGGATAATGTAGTTGCTTCATAAGTTGTATTGGAACGGTAGGGTAGCGGCTGTACACCCACTACGCCATAGGAACCTCTTAACTTACCAAAAGACAGGAAATCCCAGTTTTGTAAACCGCTGATTTTTGAAAACTGCCAGGCCAGATCAGCCGATGGGTAAAAAAACGTTTTGTCCGAAAGTGCACCAAATGAGGACGCAGATTCTCCGGCTATGGAAGCATTCAGAAAAACCGATTCGTAGGCGGCCAGGTTTGCAGTCGAATAAACACGTGCTACTCTGATATGACTGCGGTCGTTGGTTGGTGTGCGGTTGGCTGCCGTAGAATTTGTAAATGAAACTGGCGCATCCGCGATCAAAAAGTTGGTTAAAGAACCTCCGATATTGAAATACTGCCGGTCGTTGATATTAAATCCACCGATTAATGTTCCCGAAAAATCGTCGTTGAACTTGTGCGTTGCCCGTCCTATAATGTCCAGGTTCAGTTCGTTTTCAGTGATCAGACTTTCTGTAAATGAGCCGTTTCCATTTCCTGGCGTATCGTTAACCGGGAAATAACTCAAACGCTGATCTGTGTAGTGGTCAATACCAACCCTGGTTGTCAGGTCAAACCAATCTACCATCGGTTTGATCGTCATCTCAAAACTATTGATAAACCTGTTTACTTTACTTGTGTTGGTTTGTTCATATAATGCCCAAAGCGGGTTACTGAAAACCGGGTTTACGCCACTGCCCAAATATAACCGGTACGAACGCTGGCGATCCAAAATGGGTGATGCCGTAGCACTGCCGTAATAATTTCCTTTATAATCGCTGATGTCGAAATCCGGGGGATTGCGCAAAAGCCCGAGCATGGCACCTGCTGTATTATTACCTCTCTGGATCCGGTTGGAAGCGCTGTTGGTAAATCCTGCGTTGTTTGTGATTTTGATATAATCGTTGAATGTCCTGCTTACATTGAGTTTGAGCGTTGTCCTTCTGTATTCACTGTTTCCTTTTAGTACTCCTTGCTGTTTCAAATTTCCCATACTGAAAAAATAGGTCGATTTGTTGTTCCCACCGCTCAGGTTTATACTGTTATCCCAGAAATAGCCTTTGCCAAATACTTTGTTGTAATTCTGGTCAGTGAAAGTCTCTTTGGAATTTTTCTTAATGACCGGATAATATTTTGTGCCATCCTGCGCCTCGAAAAACTGGCCGGTTGTATTGACCTCGTCAGCACCACCGGTACGGTCTGCAATTCTGTCTCCCCAGGAATTGGCATGAGTCGGGCTGTATTTCCCGCCCGAACCTTGTCCATATGTGTTTTGAAACGGATGAAAAGCATTCACTTTATCAATGGATAATGACGAAGAATACGAGATATTGATCTTGTTACTTTCCTTTCCCTGCTTGGTTGTAATGATCATAACACCATTGGCAGCCCTTGAACCCCAAAGTGCAGCTGCCGATGCTCCTTTCAAAATCTGGACAGAAGCGATGTCATTTGGATTAATATCATTCAGACGCGATTGCTGAACTACTCCGCCTTCGCCTGTACCGACAGTGGAGTTGCTGATAGGAATTCCGTCAATCACGATCAAAGGCTGTGTATTTCCGGTGATCGTACTTTGCCCGCGTATTTGTATAAATGCACCTGCACCCGGATCACTTCCCTGGCTGGATATCTGCACACCCGAAGCTTTCCCGGCAAGACTGCTGATAATATTTGCCTCACCCGACTTGCTGATACTTTCACCAGTAACTTTTGAAGTGGTAGAAGCCATCCGGTCTGCAATCTCCTTAAATCCCAAAGCCGTTACTACTACCTCATTCAATTGTTTTGTGTCCGTAATAAGGCCAATATCCCAAATACTTTTATCCGAAACCGGCACTTCCTGCGTGATAAAACCTAAAAAAGAAAACACAAGGATGCTTTCAGAAGATGGAACAACGATGCTGTATTTTCCATCCGTATCAGTTGACGTTCCTGTCGTTGTTCCTTTTACGATCACATTTACACCGGGCAGACTGATCCCGTCATCTTTGGAAATTACTTTGCCTGTGACAGTAATTACAATCGATTTTTCTTCCTTTACAACGGTTTCTTTTATAACTGCTCCGCTTAATTCTTTTACTTTTTCCTTGATAACATAAGTATTTTCGAACTTTTCAAAGGATAGATTCAAAGGAGTCAGCAATTCTTTCAGGCAGGTTTCAATATCGCTGCATTTACCTAACGATAATGGTATACGTTTGTTAGCAAGTAATTTTTTCTGGTAAGCAAAATGTACATCATAATTTTTTTCCAGTTCACGCAAAACATCGGTTAACGCTTTGGGTTGTACTATTTCAGAACTGTATCCGCCGGTTGTCGCATTTCCTTTACTTTCCAGTTTTACAAAATTCAGGTTTTGCCCTAAAACAGATACAAAGATGCCCTCAAACAGGAGGGCAAGGCATATCATGCCCCTCCATCGTAATAATGTAGTCATAATTATAATTGGGTTTGGGATTAAATTACATGCGATTCCGCAAATAATTATTTTAAAGTATAAAAAGTTAGCGCCTGTCCGTTCTGCTTGATTTTCAGGTTTAAAGTCTCTGCTATTACGCTCATTACCGTGTTCATGTTACTTCTTGACACCTTGCCGGTAAACCGGAGCTGGTCAATTCCTTTTATCGGTAATTCAATTTTTACACCATAGTATTCTTCTAATTCCAGCGATATATCCCTGAGTGTTTCATCCTCAAAAACAAACAGATTATTCTTCCAGGCCAGGCTGCGGTCACTTTCAACGCGCTGAACATTAATACTATTATGTGCCTGATTGTATGATGCTAATTCACCCGGTGAAAGCATGGCCTGCCCATTCTTTGTATTGAGCATTACTTTACCGTTTTCCAGATAAACAAGCGTTGCATTATTATTGTCTGAAACATTGAATTCTGTACCTAATACATTTATTTCAAGGCCGTGTTCTGTCCGGACAAGGAAAGGCTGACAGTCGGCGGTTTTTTTAATTTTAAAATAAGCCTCTCCTTTGGTAAGCGATACTTCTCTTGCAGTATTGCTCCATTCTTCGCGGAAACTTATTGCGCTGTTCCTGTTTAATGTTACGATTGATCCGTCAGCAAGCCTTACATTTTTTATTTCCTTACTTCCGGTTTCGACTATAGTTAGCGCATCAGGATAAAACAAATCCTTTAAATAATTTCTATTGGAATAAAGTAAAAATGTACTCATCAAAAGCAACGTTACTGTCGCTGCAACAGGTATCAATCTCTTTAACGGCCAGCGCTTTGGTATTACTTCATTGTATAAAATCTGTTCGTCCAGGCATTCATTCAGAATCTGATCCAGTGCACCCAGTTTGTGCAGATGTACAAACACTTCAAGTTCATCCGCCGTTGCCTGATTGTTCAGGTAACGCTTCACAAGTTTTTTCAGATGCTCTTCATTTTTCATATTGGGGCGGTTCTTAACTGTAAGACATATTCCGAAAGGTGCAAGGATCCCCCTGAGAGTAAATAATTTAAGGATTGTTTAAAAGTTTATATTTAATCGATTTAAAATTTAATAAAAAGATTAATTATTGAAGGTCAAAAGGCCCGGTTCTAATGTGAACCAAATGTGTGATGGGAAAATTTTTTGGGCAAAAATTAAAGTAGTGTAAGAGAAGCTTAAATCAGGCTGAAAATACGATTGCCATAAAAGCATGAAATGCGATGCCCAAATCCCGTTCGACGGCCAGACGCAGGATACGCATGGATTTTACCATATGTTTCTTGATCACATTTCGTGATATGCCAAGAATCTCAGAAGCTTCGTCGTACGATTTGCCCTGTTGTCTGCACAATTGAAATACCTGGCGGCTTTGTGGTGTGAGAGTTTCCAGGATCGAGGTAATAAACCGGGAATACTCTTCGTACTGTATGCGGTTTTCAAGGCCATGATCAGCGTCATTATAACCTGCTACGAAAGTGGCAAGCGTTTTCTCTTCCGAAAATACTTTCTTCAAAGTATTCAGGCTGTGGTTTTTTCCGACAGTCAGTAAATAGGGGCGAAAGGATCTTACATCGGTCAGTTTACCTCTGTCTTCCCAAATTTTAATGAAAATTTCCTGGCAGCAATCCTTTGCCAGATCCTCCGATTTTAAAATAGGAAACACAAAGCGGAACAAAACAGGATTATAATAATTAAACAAACCTGAAAATGCTTTTTCATCTCCGTCAGCTACACAACCCAGTACAAATTGTTCATTTAAAAAAGCCATTTGAAAATAAGCGAAAGGATAGAATACGGAAGAGCAGAAAATTGTCTGGTTTATTTATTTACCCATATTAAATAAGCCAAATTGGTTTAATGACCAAATGAATAATGTATCATTAGGTTTATCACCAAACAATTTTAGTCAATAATGATATATTTAGCAAATTATCTTTAAAAGGTGCACAGAAATGTTGCCGTGGTACCAAATTGGTTATTTCCAACCTGATAAATGAAGAAAGTTTAAATTGGCAATTGAAATATTGAAGATTTTATTTACACTGCATAAGACATTTTATGCCCATGAAAAGGAATTGAAATATAAAAACAAGTTCCGCTTTGATCACTGCTTTCAAACCAGATCTTTCCGTTTTGGGCGGTGATATATTCAAAACAAAGAAGCAGGCCCAAACCAATTCCTTTTTCACCTTTTGTGCCATAGGTAGACTGTGCTTTCAATGAAAACAGGAGATCTTTCTGGTCCGCAGAAATTCCTATTCCTGTATCTTTTATACTGATCAGACAATTGTCATCGACAATTTCAGCGAAAACGCTAATATTTCCACCTTTGGCAGTAAACTTAATTGCGTTTCCAATAAAATTCCGGACGATCAATTCCATCATATCTGCATCGGCAAATATGGTCAGGGCAGGATCAAAATAATAATTCAGTTCTATTCCTTTCCTGGCTGCAATTTCACTTTCAGAGTATAAAGTATTTTGAAGAAGCTGATTCAGGTTAAGGTATTGCGGATTGGCTATAACTCCATGCAATTGGGATTTGGACCAGGCAAGAAGCTTGGAGAGCATTGCCATTGTATCTCTGGTCGATTTTAAAAGATCGGCTTCAATTTCTGCTTTTTTGGCTCGCATCAATATCATATTCGGTAAGCAATTCCAGATAATGCTGAATATTGCCCAGAGGTGACCGCAGATCATGCGCAATGATGGACATCAGTTTATTTTTTTCGGCATTTAACCTTTCCAGTTCAAGGTTTTGATTTATAATATGCAAGTTTTTTTCTTCAATTGACAAAGATTTTTCCAGTACGGATTGTTTCTCTTTTTCATAACTTAACCGGATATAATTCGTGCAAAAATAGGAAATGAACGCTACAACAATATAGGCTGAAACGCCATCAATAAAACTGCTGACCCTGTCTGTATAAGTATAAGGAACAAGTTGCGGATAAAGATATTCCAGTACATTAATGATCAGGACTACACCCACGTTCGCTACAATCCAGAACTTATACTGCGCAGGTGGGCTGATTGCTATACTTATTAAAAGTGTCAGTAAAAAAACAGGTCCGTTGGCCCTTTAATACCGGAATTCAGAAAAAAATTGATTGTAAAAGAAGCAGGCAAACCCAGTTTGCAATAAAAATGCTTTGCGAAACTTTGTGCCTGAATCGGGATCTATAGTAAAGTGCAGTAAAAATCACGAGTACGACAAGACTTTCCAATGCTATAACAGGAAGCCCGATCAGATAATTAAATGGTACATTGTAACCCAATCCAATAATCGAAATCAAACACACAGAATGAAATATACGAGCGTTCAGATCGAATTGGGTAGTACGCCCTGGTAGCTTTAATAAAAGCTTATAAATCCGGGATTTGGATATCAAATGTATTTCCAATTGTAAGATCGAATAAATTTAAGATTTGGGTACGAAGCAAATCAACGCTTCTTGTTACAAATATAAGTTTATCTAATTAATATTAGAATATATTTAAGAGTAGTGTAGTAAATAATTTAAAAAATATATGATAACTACAATTCCATAACTCGTAGTATTAGTTTTTATATCTTTTTTGAAGTTAAGTCTTGATTGTCAGTCTGGTATTGATTTGATACTAAGTATATGGATATGCGTTATGTAGAATAATTACTTGTTTTTAGGTAATAAAAATTCATTTTTTGAATTTAAATATTTATGTGAAAAACTTAAATCGTGCAACTAAAAGCTTGAAAGCCCGGGTATCAAAATAAAATGAATAGATTTTTTTTATTTTTAACTTCAAAGTTTTTCAATTTTTTACAGAATCATAAAGTATAAAGTGCTGATAATAATTTGATTATGATTTTATTTTTCATTTTTAGTTTAAATAATATGAATGAAAATGGATATGTAAACGTTAAAAAGGTCATTGTCAGAATTGTAAATTCAATGGTAACATTTAATCAATGGTTCGGTTTTTCTAGCAACCATTGGTACGATTACAAATTCTCAACCAAATGGTAGCAGGCACACATATCTCTAATGAAAGTTTCCTGGCTGATATTCAAAGACTTGCTAAAATTGGAAGTTGGGAAGCAGACCCGATAACCAAAAAGGTAAAGTGGTCGGATGTCATGAAAGAAATCCATGAAGTGGACCATTCTTTTCAGCCTGACTTTTCAGCAATTGCTGGTTTTTTCAAAGAAGGCAGAAGTAAAAATACTTTTTTTGAAGTATTTGAAGATGCTTTGGAAAACGGTACTCCATTTGATGTGGAGTTGCTGATCATAACCGGTAAGGGTAATAAGTGCTGGGTTCGTTGTATAGGAAATACGGAATGGCAAAATGGAGAATGTATCAGGATTTATGGTTCTGTGCAGGATATCAATAAAAAGAAAATGTTTGAGAATGAGGTGGTTGATTCCCGTAACAGGTTTCAGTCCCTGATTCAGGCTGTGGATGGCATCGTTTGGGAAGCAGATGCGCAAACGCTGGAAGCTGTTTTTGTGAGTGACCAGGTTTGGAACATTCTGGGGTATACTCCGCATGAATGGCTTAGCGAACCCGGTTTTTGGCAAAACCATATTCATCCTGCCGATCGTGAGCGAATTCTAGGGGAGTGTAGTAAACTGACAGGAAATCTTAAAAATCAGCCTTATGAGTACAGAATGATAAGTGCCGATGGTAATAGCGTCTGGTTCAGAGATTCGGTATCAGTATTGGAGGAAAAGGGTAAGCCCAAATGGCTCCGTGGCATGCTGGTAAATATTACCGAGATGAAGCGGTTGATTGAATTCGAAAACCTTGAAAAAACAATACTTGAGTTAAATTCAGTAAAGGATATAAGCATTCAGGAAGTATTAATGGCTTATGTTAAAGGTATTGAAGCTATTTTTCCCAAGCTGATTTGTTCCATTATCCAGATAAAAAATAATACATTACACAATTGGGCGTCACCTTCTTTACCCGGAATTTATGTAGATGCGATTGAGGGCCTTCCCGTTGCAGAAAATACCGGTTCGTGCGGTACTGCGGCTTTTTACAAAGAAAAAGTGATTGTAAGTGATATTGCCAACGATATTCGATGGGCTAATTATAAGGACCTGGCCCTGGCAAATAATCTGACCGCATGCTGGTCTCATCCTATTATCAGTTCTGAAGGTGTTGTAATGGCCACTTTTGCGATTTATTATAACGAAATCAAAACGCCGGCAGAGGAAGAATTAAAGGTCATCGACAGATCTGTTGCCATTCTAAAGGTTTTATTGGAAAACAGGGAAAGTTCAGAGATTATTGAGGAAAAGACTTCTTTAATGGTACAGAGTGAAGAGCTGGCGCATTTTGGTAACTGGCAATGGAATTTGCAAAATAATACTGTGAGCTGGTCCGATTCCCTTTATTCTATTTATGGTTTAAGCCGCGATTTTTCTAAATCCACACACGACGCCTATCAGAGTTTACTTCATCCTGCTGATAGAAAACGTGTGAATAAGCTTATTCATGAGGCGATAGATGCAAAAAAAGATGTGGAGTATGAAGAAAGGATTATTCGCCCTTCCGGGGAGATCAGGCATCTTAAATCCTGGGGGAAAGTTAAGCTGAACAAACAGGGAGTTCCGGTGAAGATGATGGGTGCCTGTCTGGATATTACAGAAACAAAAGGCATTCAGGAAAATTTACTGGCGAGTGAATCCCGTTTGAGAAATCTTGTGAACGCTTTAACAAGTTATGTGATCCGTACAGATCTGAATGGAAACTTTACTTACTACAATTGCCGGTTTATAGAAGATTTTGGCTGGTTTTACCGAAGTGATAAATTCATGGGCGCAAATTTTATGCTTGTTGTTCAGCCCAAAGACCATCACCGGGTAGCCCAAATTGCTGAAAATTGCCTTAAATACCCTGGGAAAGTTTATCCCGTGGAATTAGACAATATACAGGAAGGCGCCACAGCCCGATCGGTTCTCTGGCATTTTATCTGTCTCACAGATTCAAGAGGTGAGCCTTCTGAAATACAATGTGTAGGCCTGGATGTTTCGGAACGTAAGGAAGCGGAATGTGCTTTGAGGCTGAGTAACGAAAGATATGAATATGTGAATAAAGCCACCAATGATGCTATTTATGACTGGAATGTGGTCAGTAACAGTATAGAATGGGGCGATGGTTTTTATAGATTGTTTGGGTACGTTACGGGCAAGGATAGATATCCTGTTGAAAAATGGGCATCGCAGATCCATTCTTCTGAACGGGAAAAAATACTGGGAAATTTAAAGCAAATCCTCGAAGACCGTACCCAATTCCATTGGAATACAGATTATCAGTTTATGAAAATGGATGGTAATTATGCTTACGTGGAAGAGAACGGGCTAATTTTAAGGGATAATGAAGGCAGGGCTTTCAGGATGATCGGAGTTCTGAGAGATGTTACAAAACAAAAGCAGGAGGAGTACCGCCTGAAAATATTAGAATCTGCCATCACGCATACGCGTGATTATGTTCTGATTGCGGAAGCTGGTTCGCTGCAAGTGGTTGGTCTGAAAATTCTTTATGCTAACAGGGCCCTTACCAATCTGACGGGTTACACGCTGGAAGAACTAATTGGAAAAAGTATTCTGAGCTTTAAAGACCCATATGGAAACAGGAGTAGTTTTAATAAAATAATTGCCGCAATAAAAAACAGGATTCCGGTTGTGAGGGAAACCATTCAGTATAAAAAAGAAGGTGAGCAGTTTTGGATCAATATTTCACTGAACCCTGTGATGAACGATAAAGGTGTGCTTACCCATTGGATATGTACCGGGCATGACGTTACCGAAAGGATGAACTACACAACGGCAATTGAAAAACAAAACCAGAAATTACAGGAAATAGCCTGGACACAGTCTCATGTAGTGCGGGCTCCCTTGGCTCGGTTAATGGGTTTGATTAACCTCATTTCGAATTACCATAATTCTGATGCAGAAAAAGAGGAATTACTGGAACATATTTTATTGTCTGCTCATGAATTTGATAAAATCATCAGGGATATCTCGGACAATACGAGGGAGCAGTTTTAATAAACTGGCCTTGTGAATCCAATGATTCTTCCGTCAGACATGGCAGATACCTTCTGTTTTGTCTTCGTATTTCAGCATATATTAAAACAACCAGCCAATGGCACTTCCCATAGCTGCATCTTCTTATAATTTATCATTTTCATGCAGCAGGCAAATAAAAATTCGTGAATTTTGTATTATGTGTTAAGTAATTAATATGTTTGTATACAAACGCAGAATAAAATATGGAAGCATGATCTTTATAATTTATTCGCCGATTTTAAACGTCAGTGCAGATACAAGCCTTACATAGCGAAAGTGATTTACTAATACGTGCTTCTCAGGCTGACGAGGAGGCGTTTACTACACTTTTCCACTTGTACAAGCATAAATTATACAGTTACATTCTACGGCTAACCGACTCGGAAGTACTAGCTGAGGATATTGTACAGGATGTGTTTATGAAACTCTGGAGTGATCATGCAAGTTTGAATACGATTGATAATTTTGGAAGTTATCTTTTCAGGATGTCCAAGAATTATGTGATCAATCATTTCAAAAGAATGGCCCACGAAACGCTGATCATGGCCGAAATTCATGGCCAGAAACCAGCTGGCTGTAATGATACGCAGGATATGATCGCTGTCAGGGAAGTCGAAAAACTTCTGTCTGAAATTCTTGAAAAACTTCCTGCACAGCAAAAAACAGTTTACCATCTGAGCCGGGAAGAGGGCAGAAGCCATGAGGAAATCGCCAATCTTCTTAAAATATCTCCTAATACCGTCAAAAACCACATTGTTCAGGCAATGTCCACCATTCGTACACAGCTGCGGCGGCATTCAGATAGCATGCTGGTAATTGTTTCTATCATTGCTTTGAAGAAATAGTTTGCTGCTGATTTTATTATTATAATTTATTGCTCTGCTTTCTACTAACATTTCGGAGCTCTGTATGCTGCCGATATTACGTTGCCCAGCAATTTTATAAAGTCAGGAAATAAATCTAAATATGAGAATCGAAGGTAGTTGCAGAGTAACGAAACATTGGTAGCGACCAAAATACACAACATTTTAATAAGGTGCTTAGCACCGTGACAACAGCACAAATTGGCCAGCTGTACAAATCTTGAATACAGCCTTTACCAATCTCCAATCCTGTTTTTTTATCACCCGAAATTCAATCCAGTTTCTCATCCAAAAAAATAATCCATATATTTTTTCAAACTGACTAGTCCCTTGTTCTTTCTCATTTGTCTTTTATTTGGTGTTACTTTATTTGAGGTTAATAACTTTTGGTAGAATGACTAAAAATTCAAAATGAAAAGTAAGTAATTACGCGATTCGGAGATATATTATGCAAGATGATAGAATTCATTATTTAGCAGGGAAATTTTTTGACGGAACATCTAATGAGCCTGAAGTTCAGGAATTAGCTGCATGGATTAAACAAAATCCTGATGATGAATTGGCATTGGTCCTGGAAAATGCGTGGCAGAACTTTCAGTCAGATACAAAAATGCCGGAAGACATGTCTGACCGGATTATTGGTACAATTTTTCCGGAAAAGAACATACCACTTGCACAAAATTATCAGGAATACGAATCAGAAACGTCCACGGTTAATCTTTGGCCGAAAATAGCAGCAGCTGCCATTCTGATTATGGCAATCGGTTTGTATTGGTGGTCGGGATCGGGAGGAAAGGCCCGAATAGCTCAAACTAAACCTGAGATTCTTGTGACTGACGTAATGCCAGGTGGAAATAAGGCGGTGTTAACATTGGGTGACGGATCAAGTATTATTTTGGATAGTGCCAAAAACGGTAACCTGGCTAGTCAGGGAAACACAAGTATCACTAAATCCGGTACAGGTGAATTGGTTTACAAGGCATCCGGCGAGGCAAGCAATACCATTGTCTTCAATACTGTTGCGACGCCAAAGGGTGGACAATATCATATTGTATTGCCCGATGGATCAAGGGTTTGGCTGAATGCTGCATCCAGTTTAAAATTTCCTACATCATTTACAGGAAAAGACAGACGTGTAGAAATTACTGGTGAAGTATATTTTGAGGTGGCCCATAATGCCAGAATGCCTTTTATCGTAAAAGCTTACGAAACCGAAGTAGAGGTATTGGGAACGCACTTTAACATGAATGCCTATCCGGATGAAAAAAGGATGAAAACCACTCTGCTTGAAGGAGCTGTGAAAGTATCCAAAGGAAATCAGTCAGCTGTCTTATCTCCTGGGCAGCAGGCTGACATATTAAATATGAATAACAATATCCGGGTTTTAAACAACGTGGATACAGATAAAGAAATGGCATGGAAAAACGGATATTTCCAGTTTGAAGATGAAAATCTGGAAAGCATTATGCGGCAGGTTTCCAGATGGTATGACGTGGAAGTAAATTATGAAGGGAATCCCGGCAAAGAACATTTTACAGGCCGATTACCACGCAACGCCAATGTATCAAAGGTTTTTAAAATATTATCCCTGAGCGGAATTAAATTCAGGATAGAAGGCAAGACAATTATTGTAACACCATAACCCAATGAAGCGCTTATGAAAAGATAGAAACTTGTACCAGATCAAAATCAGCAGGTGCTTTCTCTTTAATAGTTTTGTAAAACTAAAATGAACGGAAACGTTGCAACCGCTCCCGTTCATAAGCAGAGTAAGTACAATTAAAACAATTATCTACAACCGTTTAGCAGTAACTCTAAAACAAAAGTATGAATCACAACTCTTTAATCCAAAAGAGGTCGGGACTGTCGTATATAGCCGATAGATACCCGGGCTTTCTTTCATCCAAAACCATTTTGGTAATGAAACTGATCTTTATTTTTTCATTGGTTTTTTGCATGCAGGTAAGTGCCAGCAGCTATTCGCAAAAGATTACTTTGGTCGCGCAGAATGCTTCTCTTGAGAAAGTACTTAAGTCGATTGAAAAGCAAAGCGGCTATTCGTTCTGGTATAAAACGGAATTGATGCAAAAAGCAGAAAAAGTAAATATTTCTGTAAAAGAAACCAGCCTGGAAGATGCTTTGGCCACATGTTTTAAAAACCAGCCGATTGCTTATTCTATCGTTGACCAGACCGTGGTACTTCAGCCTAAAAAAGAAGTGAAGACAATAATGCCAATAAAGGAAATCCTCGAAATTATTAAAGGCCAGGTACTAGGCTCCGACGGAAAGCCACTGATTGGTGTAACTGTAATGGTGAAAGCAAGTAAACTCGGAACGACAACAGATACGGACGGTAATTTTACAATCAGCGCTTCGGATACAGATTTTCTGGTATTTTCATACATTGGGTTTACTACAAAAGAAATTTTGGTTGGCAAGCAAAGCAGCATAACCGTATCCATGTCTGAAAGCAATACTACTCTGGGTGAAGTCGCTGTGATCGGTTATGGCAGTCAGTCGCGCAAGACACTTACCAGTGCTGTTACAACCGTGAAAGCAGAGGAAATGAACAGAGGGGCGATCACGGATGTTGGCCAGCTTTTACAGGGTAAAGTTCCAGGTTTGAATATCACGGCAAGCGGCGATCCTAACAAACCTGCTGCGGTTATTCTGCGTGGTGCGTCTACAATCAACAGTTCGCAAGGCCCATTTTATGTTATTGACAACATTCCTGGTGCCGATATTTCAACAATTGCCCCAGACGACATTGCATCGATAGACATTCTAAAAGATGCTGCTGCAACGGCCATATATGGTAACCGCGCTGCCAATGGTGTAATTATGGTTACAACCAAAAGAGGTAAAAAAGGTGAAATGAAAATATCCTACAATGGGTATGTGGGTATAGAAAAAGTTTCCAATAAACTGGATATGATGAGTGGGGCACAACTTCGTGCTTTTCTGGATAAAAACAGTGTAGGACTTGCTCCAAAAGATGATCTGGGTGCTGATACAGACTGGCAGTCAGCGGTGCAGAGAAAAACGGCTGTATCTACCAACCACAATATTTCTTTCAGTGGTGGTGCTGAACATAGCTCTTACAGTGCAAGTTTAAACTATGTAAATAAGGAAGGTATTTTGCTGAACAGTTCTTTAAAACGATTCATTGGCCGCTTGTCAATACAGCAATATGCTTTGAAGGATAAATTGAAATTCGGGCTTACGGTAACGAATTCAAACAGCAGGTCGAATGATATTCCTTTCCGTAATACAGTGTTGCTTCAATCTGCTTTATACCTGCCGGTTTCGCCGATCAAAAACGATGATGGAAGTTATTTTGAGAATCTGGACCATACTGATTATTACAATCCGGTGTCAATGATCAATAACAGTGAGAACAGTACCAAAACCAATAATCTGACTGGCAGCTTTACTACCGAAGTTAAATTGCCTTTTGGCCTGACTTACAACCTGAATCTTTCTTATCTGAATACGACTTCGTTAGGTGGTACTTATTTTAACAAGTATTTTACCGATAATTACAACAATATGTATGATAATCCTGAACCGGGATTAGGATATCATACCCAGCAATCGTTTGGTGCAAACGGACAGGCTAACAGAAGTTCTTTTACAAATTCCAGCAAAATTCTTGAAACTTTCCTTACCTGGAATAAAGAATTCGGGGATCATACCTTAAATGCTGTTGTTGGTTATTCATGGCAGGACAACATTATCGGGGAAGGTTTTCAGGTTACTACCAGTAATTTACCGGTTGATAATATCAGCTACAACAACCTTGCCCTGAGTAATCCTTATGGTGTATCCGGCTTTCAGATCGGTTTCGGAGCGGATGGAGTTTATCAGCAAACCCGTTTGATTTCAGATTTTGCGCGTTTTAACTACAATTATAAAAACAAGTATCTGGTACAAGGTTCTGTAAGAAGAGACGGAAGCTCTGTTTTCGGGGAAAATAACCAATGGGGATATTTCCCTTCTGTGGGTGCTGCGTGGAGAATTACTGAAGAAGGTTTTATGTCGGGCCAGAAAGTTTTTAATGAGCTGAAACTACGTGGTAGTTATGGAGTTACGGGTAATGCTACCGGATTTGGTGCATATACAACCCAGTTTTTATCGGGAAGCCTTGGTACATATTATTACAATGGAAGCCTTACTGCTGCATTGGGTCCGACACAGGCTGCAAACGCTGATCTGAAATGGGAAAAAACAGCAACCAGCAATGTCGGAATGGACTTTGCGGTATTGGACGGAAAATTAAGCGGTACGCTGGAATTGTATAATAAAAATACAACGGGTATGATTTACTCTTACAGCGTAGACCCGATTCTCGTGCCAACCGGAAAAATTACAACGAATGGCGGCAGCATCAATAACAAGGGAGTTGAATTGAGCCTGAACGCGGTTGTTTTTGATAAAGGTCCTTTTCACTGGACAACAGGTTTGAATCTTGCCCACAATAAAAACACCGTTACAAGTCTTACCAACCCGCTTTTTGCAGGTGGTGATTCAGTACTTCTGGCTAATCCGGAAGGTTTGGGACAATCGAGCCATTCACTTGAAATCCTGAAAGCAGGAAAACCTTTGGGACAATTTTTCTCACTGCAATATGCTGGTAAAAATGAAGCCGGGGTTTCGCAATTTGTTGGCGGGGATGGCCAGCTTACAACCACTCCTTCAATCGGTGTTGATTACAAATACATTGGAAATGCACAGCCAAAATTACTTGCAGGATGGTCGAATAGTTTCAGGTATAAAAATTTAGATCTGAATATATTTCTTCGTGGAGCTTTCGGAAACAAAATTTTCAATGCAACCCGCGCGGATCTGTTCAGGCCAAATACGGCTCAGTACACCAATATTCTTGTGGATGCCGGTAATGAGTCCATGGCTGATTATAATTCCTATCAGTATTCCTCACGTTTTGTGGAAAGCGGCAGTTACCTGAGATTTGACAATGCGACTTTGGCTTACAATTTCAAAAAGCTGGGTTCTGGCATCAAAAATCTTCGTGTCTACACTTCGGTAAATAACCTGTTTGTTATTACCAAATATAACGGTGTGGATCCTGAAATTAATCAGGGCGGACTTGCGCCAGGTGTGGATTCCAATAACTTCTATCCAAAAACAAGAACTTTCCTTTTGGGAGTGAATGTATCATTCTGATTTAAAAATTAAGCTATCATGAGAAAGTCATATATAAAGACAATTTTATCTGCTGCCGCACTTGCCACGCTGGTTTCGTGCCATGACCTGAATGTGCCGGTAACTTCTGAATTAACGCCAGACGTATTTCCTACCAGTGATGCACAGTTTATCAGTGCAGCCGGGCCTGCCTATGTAGCCCTGCGTGGTAATATTTCAGTGGAATTTTTTCACCTGCAGACGTTAAGTACTGACGAAGCGATATTTCCCGCAAAAGGCGGAAACTGGTATAATGGTGCAGAGTTCAAGGATTTGCATTTACATACCTGGACAAAGGACCACAGCACCGTAACCGGTAACTGGACCTGGTTAAGTACAATTATCGGTACTGTAAATCAATCGCTTTCCATACTGGAAACCAATATGCCGGAAGGAGCATCAAAAAGCCAGACATTGGCAGAACTGAAAATGGTTCGTGCACTGGCTTATTTCTGGATGATGGATAGTTTTGGAAATGTGCCTATTATCACCACATACGGAGATTACAGCGCGCATCCAAATGCGAAACGTGCAGAAGTATTTGCTTTTCTTGAAACAGAAATCAATGCGGCGCTTCCTGCCTTAAGTGATGTGGTTGGTATTTCAACCTATGGCCGTCCTACAAAATACCTGGCCTATTCGTTACTTGCCAAAATGTACCTGAACTCAGAGATTTACACAGGGACTGCGCGTAATGCAGATTGTATCGCTGCTTGTGATGCTATAATCAGTTCCGGCAAATTTTCTCTGGAACCTGCCGCTACGTATCTTCAGATGTTCTATCCGGATAACGGGCCACAAATGAAAGAATTCGTTTTTGCCATTCCATTTGATGCCACAGCAGCCAACAGTTTTCCTTTCCGGGCTACCAATCTTCACTCCCGGTATGATGTGCCTAGAGGTATGGTCGCAAAATTTAAAATGCCGTTTACGCCGGATGCAGCTGTGAGTACCCTGCCCGAATTTTACAAGTATTTCAATGATGCCAACGATATCAGAAATAAAGAATGGCTCACTGGATTACAATTTTACGATGATGGAAAACCGGTGACCGTTACCACTACCAAAAAGGGTTACGACCAGTTTTATGCTGGTTCTGACCCTGCGGCTCCATACACGTATCAGATCAATATTACACCGGAAGTGACTTTAAGACAGGATGTTGCTTCTTTTGATGTTGGTAATGACGAACTGGCCTGGAACATGGGTTACAGAAATATCAAATTTCATCCTGACGCTACATCCCTGAATAGAAACCAGAATAATGATGTGCCTGTTTTCCGATATGCTGATGCGCTTTTGATGAAAGCTGAAGCAATTCAAAGAGGCGGAGCAGCGACTTTGGGAGCTACCGCGCTGTCACTGGTAAATTCAGTTCGTACTGCGAGAAATGCAGCAGCATTTACCAGCGTGGACCTGGAAGCAATTTTTGGAGAAAGAACCCGCGAATTTGCTTCTGAAATGTGGCACAGAAATGACATGATCCGTTTTGGGAAATTTGAAGGCAAGTGGGGTTATAAAACGGATGCCGATATAAACAAACGCATTTTCCCTATTCCAAATTCAGCTTTGCTTCTTAATCCTGCCCTTACACAAAATCCGGGGTATTGATATAACTCTAAAAAATGTCTTAAAATGTTGTCAAACTGCGCTTTTCAAAGTGTGATGGCATTTTAAGACAGCTTTTATTCCTGAATTCTTAACATTTCCCTATTTCTAAGCTCTTATTTTGTTAGCCGTTTTTTTGAATGGCCTTCTTCATTGTGTCAATAATGGAAACCAAATTATGATTAAAAATTCAGGCTCAGTTCGCCTTGTTTCTCTGGATGCACTTCGTGGTTTCGATATGTTCTGGATCATTGGTGGCGAGCATATTATGCATGCACTGGCAGAAACTACACAATGGCCGGCTTTGATATGGATGTCCGCACAGCTGCACCACACGGTATGGAACGGGTGTACATTTTACGACATGATCTTCCCGATTTTTCTATTTATTTCCGGTGTATCCATGCCTTTTTCCTTTCAGAAAAAACTCATGGCTGCCAATGTTACCAATCCCTGGGAATTACCGGTTAAGGTAAAAAGGGAAGTATATAAATCCATGATCCGGAGGACAATGATTCTGATATTTCTGGGGTTGGTTGTAAACGGTCTTTTGAAATTTAATGGATTTGGAAACACGCGTTTTGCCAGTGTTTTAGGAAGAATTGGCATTGCATGGTTTTTTGCCGGGATCATTTATCTGAACAATGATCTGCAAAAACAGCTCATCTGGTTCTTTGGTATACTGCTCGGTTATTGGGTTGTTATGGTTTTTATTCCCGTCCCTGGTTTTGGTGCCGGTGTTTTAACCATGGAAGGCTCACTGGAATCCTATATTGACCGGCTTTTCCTTCCTGGAAGACTACATAGCAAAGTGCACGATCCGGAGGGTATTTTATCAACTATTCCCGCAATTGCAACCGGATTACTGGGAGTTTTTACAGGTACATTTATGAAAAACCAACGTTATTTTCCGCTTAAAAAAGTATATTTTTTGCTACTCGCGGCGGTAGTTTTAATAGTAACAGGATTACTTTGGGATATGTATTTTGCCATCAATAAACGCTTATGGACGAGTTCATTTGTATTATTTGTAGGTGGATGGAGCATAGCATTTTTTGCCTTATTTTACCTGATCATTGATGTTTTGGGTTGGAAAAAGTGGTCATTTCCTTTTCTGCTGATTGGCATGAATTCTATTGTAATTTATATGGCGGTTGAAGGTGTGGTTAATTTTGCGACAACAGCAGATTTTATCTTTGGAGGGCTTATCGAATTTACTACTGAACCGGTCAGTGTTTTGTTAAAGGCGGTTTCTGTAGTAATCATTGAGCTTGTTTTTCTTTATTTTTTATACCGCAATAAGTTATTTTTGAAAGTTTAGGAATAGCTGCCGGGAATAATTCCTGTAGCTATTTTTTATACTTCAAAGCCATCCTTTATCACATATTCTATAACTTGTATTAGTCTTGTTTTCTTATTTAATAAAATATGGTGGATATTAAGAAACCGATTAAAGGATTATCATAAAGTCCTTTGTTAAGCTAGAATGTTCTTGTAGCTAAAATATACAATGTACTTTGATGAATATAATATTACCTTTATTTAAGTTAATAAAAACGTCAGTTTAAAATCTCTCCTTAAATGAAATATCAATTCTTTTTAAGTATTTTCTCCATTATTCTTATCGTTTTTGCTTGTAAAGAATCAGAGATTCAAATTGATGAAAACGATCTATTATCAGGAAAGTGTAAGGTTACTTCATTTATCAATAACAATAGAGCCTATTCTTTGACTTATGATTCAAACGGTTTATTAACTAATAGATTCATAATTTTAGCAGGATTTGAGCCAATCCCTTATCAAAAATTCGATTATAAAGATGGAAAACTTGCTACAATTCACAAAATTGACTTGGATGGCAGGAGTTTTCAGGAAACGAAATTTGAATATGGAATTAAAGGAGTTAATGTGATTAGAAAGTTTGAAAGAACGAGAAATTATACAGATACTACATTAAGTACTTATGAAGCATGGCGAATTGAATTTAAATACGGCTCGAACACTAACAAACCTACATCATTAACGCGTTGGTTTAAAGAAGAGAACGGTGATTTTTCTAGGAGTCATACTAGTGAGTTTGAGTATAATTCATTGGGGAATATAATTATTGAAAAACCACATGTTTTCCCAAAAGGAATGGTTTCAGATACAGATTATACCTATGAATATTTTTATGATGCGCAGGTTAATACTTATAAGCAACTGTATTACCTCTTTTTCATAACTATAGAAGATACACCAAATATATTTTCCAATAATAACAAAGTCAGACGGATAGTTACTTATGGAACACAAGTTTTGACTGATATTAAATTCAATTTGCAATATGATACAGCTGGAAATGTCACGGATGATGCTTATAGATTTTCTGCAATAACCTGGATGTGTAAGTAAAAAATTATTTAATCTTTTCCAACCCAATTTATTTCCATATTTAGGATTTTACAAAAATGAAATAAAAAAAACAGTAAATTTTTATATATTTGCATAAGTACTTATGTAAATACTTATGAATTCAGATTTTTTCCAAAAAACAGGGCCAACTGCATTAGGTAGCAGGCTTAGACAGGTTGGCGAACGTTTTACGCAGGAAGCTGCGAAGATTTATACACTGTATGGAGTGCAAGCCGAGCCCCGCTGGTTTCCGGTACTTTATGCATTGGCACAGCAGGATAGCCAGTCAGTTGCTCAGCTGGCCGAAACCATTGGCCATTCGCAGGCTTCGGTAAGCCAGATTATTAAAGAAATGGATAAAAGGGATTTTATTGTGATTAGTAAACCAGCTGATGACGCACGTAAATCCATTATTACATTATCCGAAAAGGCCACTCAGTATCTTCCAATGTTGAAACATCAGATAGAAGATGTAGGAATTGCCGCAGAAGAAATGATGGATCAGATGAATTACAACCTCTGGAAAGCGCTGGATGAGCTTAATTACCTGATGGATGAAAAAAGTTTTTTTGATCGTGTGCAGCAGCAGCGTAAAAAACGTGAAAGCCAGCAGGTACTAATAGTAGATTATTCGAGTCAGTACCACGATGCTTTCCGGGCGCTTAATGTGGAATGGATCACCACTTATTTTGCAATGGAAGATTCTGACTATGAAGCCCTTGATCATCCGGATCAGAAGATTATTGAAAAAGGCGGTTGTATTATTATGGCTTTGTATCAGGATGAGCCGGTTGGAACCTGTGCACTGATCAAAATGAATGACACTACTTATGAACTGGCTAAAATGGCTGTTTCACCAAAAGCACAGGGAAAACATGCAGGTTGGTTATTGGGACAGGCAATTCTGCAAAAGGCAACGGAATTAGGTGCTGAAAAGGTTTATCTGGAAAGTAATACGATGTTGAAACCTGCTATTAATCTTTATCACAAACTAGGCTTTGAACGGATTGTAGGTGCCACTTCACCTTATAAAAGATGTAATATTCAAATGGAAGTAACTTTATAAACTGATGGATGACACGAAAATGTAAAGATCTGAAATTTCATCCGTGAATTGAGGCAGAAAAGGTTGGTAATAGGCTGTAAACGCTATATTTACCAATTCAATAATTAACTGTGCAATTTGATGAATGAATCTGATTTCCGAAAAGGGACCGCTTCCGTCTGGGCTGGCGAAACTGATCGCTTTTTAAATGGTGCCACCACAACCCCAATTATTAGTAGTGTAGCATTTTCTTACGACGATCTGGACGAATGGCATGCTGTGGCAACTGGTAAGGCTGATGGTTACATTTATAGCCGGAATACCAATCCAACTGTGCATGTACTGGAAGAAAAAATCCGTTTTCTGGAAAGTGCAGAGGCCGCTACTTCATTTGCCACAGGAATGGGCGCGATCAGCAATACCCTATTTGCGTTGCTTGGGCCGGGAAAAAGAGTCGTTTCCATTAAGGACACCTATGGTGGAGCCAGCAGGCTTTTTCTGGATTTTCTCCCTCCCGCAGGAGTAATTGTAACGCTTTGTGAAACCGGCAACCATGAGGAGATTGAAATTGAAATAGCCAAAGGCTGTGATGTTGTTTATCTGGAAACTCCCACCAATCCGACACTTAAAGTAATTGATATTAAGCGACTTTCACTGGCAGCTCATCAGGTAGGAGCGATTGTGGTTGTTGACAATACATTTGCAACACCTATTAATCAGAATCCGCTTTTGCTGGGTGCTGATCTGGTCATTCATAGTGCAACAAAGTTCCTTTGCGGGCATTCGGATGCAATGGGCGGACTGCTTTGCGGAAGTGCGGGACTGGTAAAAAAGGTATTTCAGTACCGTGAAATTACGGGTGCCAGTTTACAGGCTGATCCTGCTTATATGATCATTCGCGGAATGAAAACGCTGGAATTAAGAATTGAACGCCAGAATGCGTCGGCTTTGATTATTGCAAATTATCTTAAAGTTCATCCTGCGGTTGAGGATGTTTTTTATCCCGGACTTAAATCGCATCCCGGCTACGACATCGCGAAAGAGCAGATGTCTGGTTTTGGTGGTGTGTTAAGTTTTGCTCTAAAAGGAAATTATGAAACCGTCAAAGCATTTTTACCCAAACTAAAACTGGTTCACCTTGCTGCGAGTCTGGGATCGGTGAGTACATTGGCCGGTCCTCCAAAAACAACAAGCCATGTAGAGCTTACCGAAGAACAACGCGCTTTGATGGGAATCCCCGAAAGCCTGATACGCTATTCAGTAGGAATAGAAAATGTTCAGGATCTGATTGCCGATCTGGAACAGGCGCTTGAGGGTTTGATTTCCTGATAACTAATTCTTTTTGGTAAATTATGCCCAATAATCAATGTTAAATATGTCATTTTTCAGTGAATTCAGGCTTATTTATCATGTCATATAAAATAGCAATGATTATGAATATTCGTTCCATCGACAAAATTACATTCAATGTTTTGAGATTTTGAGTGTTGAAAATTGACACATTGCGTATTGAATATTTTTAAGATTTAATAAGAATTATGACCAGAGGAACCTTACTCAAAAAAATCAAAATTTGCCAGATTGGTATATTTTCCGGAATTCAGGTATCAGGATTTTTACAAACAGAATCAGCGGATATCAGCTCTGATGTTGTTTCCCGGCGACTGGAAAATGAACCGGGGCAGATTGCCGAATTGGCAAAAGGAAAAGCAGGGTTGTCAGCTATCCATCCGGAATCAGGAAAACGGGTCGGTTTGAAGGCCCGTAATATGTTTCCCATAGCCGTAATGGAGCGGTGCAATTTATGACCGCTTTTTATTCCAGCCATACGCATTAACAACGACAACCCGCTAAATATGAAATCATTACTAATAATTCTTTTGGCCTTAGGATCGTGCACTGTTTATTCTCAGAAAAAAGTTACGCCGAAACAGATTCAGGAATTCGATAATTATGTTGAAAAGGTCCGAAAGGAATGGGATGTTCCCGGGCTTTCGATTACTAGTAGTAAAAGACAATCAGGTTGTTTTTAAAAAAGGCTATGGAGTCAGGGAATTGGGTAAACAGGAAACTGTAAATACGCAGACTTTATTTGCATGTGCATCAACTACAAAAGCGATGACCGTTGCTTTAATGGGTATGCTGGTTGATGAAGGGAAGATCAATTGGAGTGATCCTGTATATAAATATTTGCCTGAGTTACAGCTATATGATCCGTATGTTACACGTGCCCTTACAATACGTGACTTATTGATTCATGATACTGGGGTAGGTGGTACTGATTTTTTTACCGGCGTCATGACCATTCCAGCCAATGAAATGTTCAGGAGAATGCAGCTGGTAAAGCCTTCTTATGCCTTTCGTGCGGGATTCGAATATCAGAATATTATGTATTCGGCGGCTGGAAGAATCATTGAAAGATTAACAGGTAAAATGTGGTCAGAGGTGATTCAGGAAAGGATATTTGACAAATTGGGAATGGCGGCTACCGCGCCAAAACGCAGATTAATCAAAGGTGACAACGTAACCCGTCCTCATTTTAAAATAAACGATACCATTCGGGTGATTGAATATGGCGGGGACAGTGAAATTGGCTCGGCTGGTGCAGTTTGGTCCAATGCGGATGACATGAGCAAATGGATAATCTGCATGCTTGACAGCAGTAAATACAGTGGCGGACGTTTATTAAAACCGGAAACATGGATGGAAATATTTAAACCACAGACTTTCTTTCCGGAAGAGGAATATCCTACGATGGAAATCCTGAAACCCAACTGGCGTACTTATGGCCTGGGATGGTATCAGCACGATTACAAGGGCAAAAAAATCAATTTTCATACAGGAAGTTTGTCTGGTTTAACTGCAATAACCGGGCAAATTCCGGATGAAAAACTGGGTGTATATATTTTTGGCAATTATGACCATGCAGAAGTACGTCATGTTTTGATGTACAAAACATTCGATTGGTTTGCACTTGGCGAAACCCGTGACTGGAATGCTGAGTTTAAATCATTGTATTCGAAACTGGCTAATGAGGGAAAAAAGCGCAAAGCAGATTTTCAAGCCAAACGAGTACCGGATACTTCACCTTCATTGCCTTTGCAACAGTATGCCGGAAAGTATTTCAGTCCGTTATATGGAAATGCGGATGTGACGGTAAATGGTAATGCGATTGTGGTTAATATGAATGATTTTCTAAAAGCAACATTGTCACATTGGCATTACGACACTTTCAGTGCCACTTTTGAGAAAGCATGGAACGGGAAAACAACCTGTCGTTTTGAACTGGGTAGCGATGGAAAAGCAGATACATTTGTAATGGATGGAATGGAATTTAAAAAAGCCGTTAAATAATGGCTTTGTCAAATTCCATTCCTCCTGATATATCGTTATCAATTCACAATTAATTAAGCTGCGATTTGATATCTTTCTCAAGAGCCTGAATAGCAGTACCGTTGGCAAGCTTATAGGTGCGGATAAAAATATCGGGCTGTACACCACGCATTTTTCCGCCTTGTTCCACAATCACACCGCCATTTTTAAATTTTTGAGGACTCGCAGCCGGGCCTTCAAACACAAACTCTCCGGGTACGTAAATCGCCTGGTTGATATCGCGGTCATCCCTCTTCTTGAAACCGTACGCTTCATCCTTATTCTTTTTCGAATCTTTTTCGGTTAAAACCGGAGTCATTTTTTCCTTAATAAATGTACGAGTCGAATTGTACATATCGTCCAGTTTGAGTTTATCCTTTGCAAATGAAATGACATCCTTTAATTCATTTAAAGTAAGATCGGCCGGATTGGAATGCAGTTTGCTTATTTCCGCATCCAGTTTTTCGGCCTGTTCCTGTGTAACTTCATTGATGATAATAACACCCTTTCCATCACCAGCGGCCGCCTGCCAGGACTTATCCTTATAATTAAAAAAAACGATACCGGATTTTCCGATTGGTTTTCCTTCATAGTCAACAATTTGCTGCCCTGCTTTCGGATCTTCTTTTGGATATACCAAAGGCTCGCCACCCTGCTTAAATGCAGGAACGGGTAGAATGAATTTTTGAGCGTTAGAAATGACAGGCGTACTGAGATCGGGGCCAGTTTTTAAGTCTGTGTTTTTAATTGTTTTGATTTTCATGGAAGAAACGGAGTCTGTCTGGCTGGTATCACTTTGTTCAGAAAGCGGCTCGCCGTCCGATGTCTTTTTTTGCGTGCATGCAGAAATGATGAGCATAAAAACGAAGAAAGTCTTTTTCATAGTTGAGCTTTAATTTTGAACAGTGAACATACTAAAAACATCATTAATGGTATTAAAAAGCAACTTTTCGTTGACAATATTACCTAATTATATATTCAATATAAACAGTTTTATTTCAATTTGATCCATTTACTTACGGTTCAATTTGGAATTTATTTAACGGTAATTGCCATGTCGAAAATAAAGAATACTTTCGGTTTTTCTATCAAATAACGGCTCGTATACTGTATGTCTGTTCAGCAAAAAATCGAAAAAACCGGTAAACATAAACTGCTGGCTCTCGACGGCGGCGGAATCCGGGGTATGCTTACGCTTGAAATCCTTGCCAAAATTGAGCTTCTTTTACAGGAAAAACTGGGCCGGGAAAATGATTTCGTACTTTCTGACTATTTCGATTATATCGCTGGTACCAGTACAGGTGCCATAATTGCTGCATGTTTGTCGCGAGGAATGCGAGTGGATGAAATCCGGAAATTTTATGAAGAAAGCGGAACTGCTATGTTCGATAAAGCCAGTTTGCTGAAACGTTTCCGTTACACGTATGAAAGTGAAGCTTTAACAAATAAATTACAGGAAGTTTTCGGAAGTGATACAAAGCTCGGAGATGAGAACCTGAAAACGCTTTTGTTATTGGTCCTTCGGA
This sequence comes from Dyadobacter sp. NIV53, assembly GCF_019711195.1. Classification (NCBI taxonomy): domain Bacteria; kingdom Pseudomonadati; phylum Bacteroidota; class Cytophagia; order Cytophagales; family Spirosomataceae; genus Dyadobacter; species Dyadobacter sp. NIV53. The sequence continues at coordinate 289,308 of NZ_CP081299.1, read as the reverse complement.
ATGCAACCACCGATTCTCCCTGGCCGGTTTCTAATAATCCGAATGCAAAATACAATCTAATGACCCGTACTGATAGCAATCTCCTGTTTCCGTTATGGCAGCTTGTAAGGGCAAGTACGGCGGCTCCAACCTACTTTCCACCCGAAAGTATCTTAGTAGGAAATAATAATTTCATTTTTGTGGATGGTGGAGTCACCATGTATAATAATCCTTCGTTTCAGCTTTTTCTGATGGCAACAGTTGAGCCCTATGCATTGCAGTGGCCAACCGGAGAAGATCAAATGTTATTGGTGTCAATTGGGACCGGTTCTGCCGCCAATGCAAATGCAGATCTGGCAACGGATGAAATGAATTTGCTTTATAATGCAACATCCATCCCATCTGCACTGATGTATGCAGCCTCAAACGAGCAGGACTTTTTATGCCGTGTATTTGGTCAGTGCCGGCATGGTGACGAACTGGATAGGGAAGTGGGTAACATGTGTAACGTGAAAGGCCCGACAGATAATAAGCTATTTTCTTACGTCAGATACAATGCTAATTTGTCACGAAAAGGACTGGATGAATTAGGTTTGCTGCAAATAAAACCGGAACAGGTTCAGAAAATGGATTCGGTTCAGTTTATGGATAAATTACAGATTGTAGGTAAAACAGTAGCCGATGTGAAAGTGAAGATTGACCATTTCGAAGGATTTCTATAGTGTACGGAGGCTAGTGTAATATTTCTGAATGACAATCTCATCCAATCCGGTTGTTGTAATCCGATTGCATACTCAACACGCGTTTTCACAAACTGTTATTTAGTTGAGCCCAAAATGTGCTTTTCTTATTGAAACCATACACCATTAGTAATTTTCAATCATCCTGGCATCAGCAATTGTTTATTATTTGTAAAGTCAGTTTTTCTTATTTACTTTGTGATACAAAGTACTTTAATTTATAGTTTGATGTTTCAGTTAAATAAAAAATACCTCGTTTTCACGCTGCTGCTTCTTTTTACAGAAATAATTATAGCACTATATGCACATGATCAGATCATTCGTCCATACGGTGGCGATTTTCTGGTCGTGATTTTGCTTTACTGTTTTGTAAAAAGTATAGTAAATCTGGAAGTGATCATTGCCGCAATTGCTGTTTTACTCTTTTCATATCTGATAGAAATCCTTCAATATTTTCATATAGTTGAAGTATTAGGTCTTGGAAATTCAAAAGCTGCCCGGGTTATAATGGGTAACAGTTTTGAATGGGCCGATATGCTGGCTTACACTTTGGGAATTATTTTCGTTGTTTTTATTGAAACTAAATGGAAAGCCCAGCCTGCAATATGAAATATTTTGTAAATGAAGATTCGATAGTGCGGAAGATCTGGGGAAAAGCAGATACAATCCTCTTTATTTTTGCGGGAGCATCAGCAGAATTTGCTTTGAACAAGGCTGTCGATTGGTTGTATTTTACAGGAAAACTTCCGAATGATCCGCTTGGAAGGTTATTTTCCACAGTTACCTATGCACGATTAATCGTTTTTTCAGAACATAACGCAGCATTGAATTCGATAGATAAAATTACTGCTATTCATAAAGGAGTTGAACAAAGCCGCGGTGCACAGATTCCCGATTGGGCATATCGGGACGTGCTTTTTATGCTGATCGATTATTCAATCCGTTCTTACGAAGTGCTGGAAAGAAAAATGACCGATGCCGAAAAAGCAGAAGCCTTTGATACATTTTTACAGGTAGGTTTACGAATGGGAATAAACGGACTGCCGTTAAAATATACAGAATGGAAAAAAATGCGCGAAGAACATTTACGGGAAAACCTGATTAAAAGCGATTTTACAAAAGATCTGTTCAAACAATATAAAAAGCACCTTGGAAAGGTCAGATATTATATGCTCAGACAGGTACAAGTTATGGTTGTTCCTCATACAGTCAATAACCTTCTGTCTCTGGGAAAAGTATCTTTATTGACTCCGGTTTTATACGCTTACAAATTGATGCGTTTTTTGGGACTTGAAAAAATATTGAGAAACGCATTTCTGCCAAATGATTATAAAGCCCAGATAGTCGATCTTGATATTTTAACGCCTAATAAGCCGTAGCATTTTACAGAAATTAATTTGCCGTGAAAGAGTTAATCAGCCAAGCTGGTCAAAAAATATCAAACTTTGCTACTTTATACTTTTGTTTTAGAAAAATTCATAGCAGAAATTTTCTAAAAATTTTTTCAAATGCTTGCTTATTAAAAACTATTAAATTTACTTTGTCTATGTATTTAATAGACTTATGGTTTTGAGCCACCCTTAACCATCAGTAAAACCAGAAATTATTCGTTTATGAAAGCGATTTTCCAAAACTCAGATTTGTCCCAATGGACAAATAAGGTGGTATTCCCCAAGCGATATTTTCTTTTCATGCAACCTGGTAGTTGTTGCAGGTAATTCATAGTATTCTCCATTAAGCAATCCGGGAATATCCCATCTGGCAGTATTACCGTATCAGGTAAATCTTCGGTGGTTGGCGATTTGCTCTTTTGCGGCATGCTGTCCATGGGATATTTCTGGAAAAGACTTTATATAAACATCCGGTATCATGATCACTTTCGCTGATGTTATACTCCTTGCCAAAAAGATAGCATTGGGTATTTTACTGACAATAATCCCGTTCGGGCTGATAGCCGGGGGAATATGGCTTGCGTATAGCCTCATCCGATAATCCGAAATTTTAACTTTTATCATCATTCTCAATTATGAAACTTGAAGCAGATGTTTCGCAAAGAATATGGCGTGATGCCGCAATCAGTATCTCTTTGTACCTGGCACCGATTGTTTTGATGTTTGCTGCTTTTTACTTTACAGGTTACAAACCCTGGGCTGGCAGTAATGCATTGCCATTTAAAGTACCCCAGTTTATTGAAGGGGTTTTTACACATCTGAGTTCATGGGGCTTATCGGTAATCGTGCTGGTTATTGGTGTTATCGAGCTTATTGCGGGTTTGTATGAAAACAAGTGGACTAAAAACGAGCGCTTTCTGGATATTGCCTGTTACATTCTGCCAAAAATCGTAATAGCTCCGGTTGTGGCATATTACAGCCTTGAACTGCTTCCGAAAATATTGCCTGGTGCTAAGGGTGTATTTTCGTGGGTACCATTCTGGTGGGCATTTGCTATCATTGCAGTCGCGGATGATCTGACCCAGTACTGGTACCATCGTTTGCATCATCAGTTACCCTGGTTATGGCGCTTTCACCGTACCCACCACAGTGCTCCTTATATGGGGATGGCAATGGCGGGGAGGCAAAATATCATTTATACTATTTTCTTTTCCCAGACCTATCTTACTGTCGCACTCACTTATGTAGGAATGGGTTATGCTGCGTTGTTTGTAAAAGTGGTAAAATCATTGATCGTAACGGGTGCACATTCAAGTATTCCATGGGATAAACCTTTTTACCAGATCAAATGGTTAAATCCGGTTGCCTGGGTTTTGGAGCGGTTTATTTCAACACCTGCAACCCATTACGCACATCATGCCGATACAACTGATGATGGGGTCGGGCATTACAAAGGCAATTTTGGCAACATGTTTTTTCTATGGGATATCATCTTCGGAACCGGCATTATTACCCGTAAATATCCGAGCACTTTTGGTATCAAACATTATCAGGAAGAAGAATGGTATGCTCAGTTATTATGGCCGATTTTAAAATCCAAGAAAGAAGGCAGCGAATTATCAGCAGGCGGACCAATGGTCGGGGATATTGTTCCTGAGAAAACAAAGGAACCAGAGCCATTGCCACTGGAATTTGAAACCCGAATTGCAGGCTAAAATATTTTTCCAATTGTAAAACTTTATTCATTAAGGTTTTACAATTGGAAAAATCATATTAATACAAATTTAAATATTCACTCCACAGAAGATGACCACCCATTTTATTAAAGTTTTCATTCTTGTTTTTGTTATTGCAGCACCAGGATTTTCGCAAAAGAAAAAATCAAAAGCAGTAGCCGCCGATTCAAAACCCAATATTCTTCTGATCATGGCAGACGATCTTGGGTTTTCTGATATCGGAAGTTATGGTTCTGAAATCCAGACACCAAACCTGGATAAACTTGCACAGGAAGGTATACGTTTCCGGCAGTTTTATAATAATTCCATTTGCGCTCCAACCAGGGCTTCTTTGCTGAGCGGACAGTATCAGCACACCGCCGGTATGGGATATTTTAATATTAACCTTGGTGTTCCGGCCTATCAGGGGTTTATCAGTAAGCAAACTGTTACATTGGCAGAAGTATTAAAAGATGCCGGTTACAGCACACTACTTTCCGGGAAGTGGCACGCTGGTGACGATAGTACCAGTCAGTGGCCCAGAAAACGTGGTTTTGACCATTTTTATGGAAATACAGGTGGGGCAAGTGATTATTTTGTAGTAAAACAACTTCCGAAAGACAAGCGTAGTTTTTTCGTAAAAGATGATAAAGCGGTTCATCCGGGCGACGAGGACAACTTTTATTATACAGATGAAATTGCAAAAAATGCAATCGGGTTTCTGAAAGACCAAAGCACTGAACAAAAACCATTCTTTCTATATCTTGCTTTCACCTCTCCGCACTGGCCGTTACAGGCTTTACCACAGGATATTAAAAAGTATGAAGGCAAATATGATATTGGCTGGGATTCACTTCGTATCCTTCGTTTCAAAAGGCAGCAGGAATTAAACATTGCTAGTAAAGATCAGAAGATCAGCATCAAAAACAGTGATTTGCCTGCATGGAAAAGCCTGACCTATGACGAGCAAAAGTTGTGGGCAAGAAAAATGGAAATTTATGCAGCTCAGGTTGATAACCTGGACCAGAATATTGGCCGGGTAATTGAACATCTGAAACAATCCGGAAAACTGGATAATACCATTATTTTCTTCATTTCCGACAACGGTGCGGCGGGCGAAGATGTGGCGCATGGCTTCGGAGGCCGCTCACCGAGAAACTGGGGGCCCGTCGGCACTTCTGGTTCCTACGATTCTTACACTAAAACCTGGGCTTACGCTTCCAATACGCCATTAAAGTCTTTCAAGGGTTTTCAATATGAAGGCGGGATTAGCAGTCCTTTTATTGCACATTTTCCATCGAAAATAGCGGCCGGCGGATTAATTGACGGTACCGCGCATCTGATCGATATTGCACCGACCTTATACGAAATTGCGGGTGCCAAATATCCGTTGACTTACAAAGGAAATACGATCCATCCACTTGCGGGAGAAAGTTTATTACCTGCATTGTACGGAAAAGAATGGAGCAGATCCAAGCCGATTTTCTGGGAAAGAGCGGGAAATAAAGCGGTAAGAAAGGGAAAGTGGAAATTGGTATCTGTCAGAAGCGAACAGTGGGAATTGTATGATATTGAAGCAGATAGGGGAGAGACCACAAACCTGATCGAACAAAATCCAGACATTGCCAGTGAGTTATTAGCTCTTTATGACGGCTGGGCCAAAAGTGTTGGGGTTGAGGACTGGAAGGTGATTGGAAAAGGAAAAGGTTTTGAGCCTAGCTTTACTCCGTGATTTGTTATTCAGAGAAGTCAACACTATGTTTGCCCCTTTTTGAACCTTGACTTCTCTGAAAATTGGCTTCTATGAAAGAATATTACAGTATTACTTGGTAGTCTGAAAAATATAACTTTACTTTGTCTATATAATTAATAGACTTATAGCTTTTTCCGATTAGCCACCAATCAGACCAAAGCTTAAAAATGTTTACGTATGAAAACAAATCATTTACTACTTCTGCAGACTAACTCTGCAACCCGGGTGGATTCTGCCATTTCTTCTATGAACGCCATGTGTTGTTGTTACATGCACTGTTACTGACAACTAACCTCTGGTCCTGCATTCATCAGATAGCAGTATGACCAAAGGATCGGATAGCTGAAAATAACACACCTTAAAACTATTTTTTTTTCAATAAGCTTATTTTCAAAACTGAAAATGGAAAGCTGCGTATATACCTGTAAGTCAAACATGGATTTGTCTTCTCAGGGAAATTTGTACATGAACCGGAATAGTCTCTACATAATAATTTAACATTATTCAACCACAAAAATGATCAAGAAAAACTTTTACCTGATTTGGTTATTGGGTGCATTCATTTTCAGCACATCTGCCTTACAGGCTCAGGATGTCATCACCGGTATTGTAAAGGATGATACCGGGCAGGGACTTCCAGGCGCTACTATTGTTGAGAAAGGTACTTCAAGAAGTACGGTTTCGGATATAGACGGCAAATTCAGTATTGCGGCTGCCAAGGAATATCCATTCACTTTGCAGATTAACGTTACCGGCTTTCAGCAGCAGGAAATTGAAATTTATGAACTTACTACCGAAGTTGTTGAGGTGGTATTGAAAACGGCCAATTTGCTTAACGAAGTCGTTGTAATCGGTTACGGGGAGCAAAAACGTAAAGATATTACGGGCTCCATTTCTTCGGTTCCGCTCGAAATAAAATCGCAGCCTGTTGTTTCCGTAGAGCGGCTGTTACAGGGAGCTATTGCCGGAGCAACGGTGACACAAACTTCCGGACAGCCGGGTGGTGGTGTTAGTGTCCAGATTCGGGGTAGTAACTCCATTACAGCCGGTAGTGATCCATTGTATGTAATTGACGGTTTTCCGATCAACAATGATTATGGCCTGAGTGATGCCGGTGTAACAAACGGTTCAAAAATTAATCCGCTTTCCTTTTTGAATACGGCTGATATTGAATCAATTGACGTATTAAAAGACGCTTCGGCAACTGCTATATACGGTTCTAGAGGCGCTAATGGTGTTGTTATAATTACCACAAAAGGCGGTTCTAAAAAGAAATCTTCCATAACCTATGAATCTTATTTTGGTGTTCAGCAGGTGATCAGAAAATTGCCTTTGCTAAATGCAGGTGAATGGTGGCAACTACGCAAAGAGGCCGCGATCAATTCCGGTAAAACGCCAACATTGCCAAGCGTAACAGGTTACAGCCTGGATACTACGGGTGTAGGGACCGACTGGCAATCAGCAGCTTTTAGGAAAGCTACACAGCAAAGCCACAGTATTTCCATACTGTCAGGCGGCGACAGAACCAGGCTGGGTATTTCTGCCAATTATCTGAAACAGGACGGTGTTTTACAGAATACAGATTTCCGGAGATTGTCTGCCAGGTTTAATATTGACCATGATTACAGCGATAAATTAAGAATTACATCCAGTATTACAGGTAGCCATACGAAGGCCAATGTTGCTCCCGCTTCAATTGTTTCCGCACTCGTGCTCACGCCTCAGTCGCTGCCAATTTATCAGGATAACGGCACTTTTGTGAAAAACAGCCCGTTTGAATCGACTTATGCCAATCCTATTAACTCACTCTACAACCAGCTGAACCAAACCATCACGAACAGGTTTTTAGGTAATCTTTCCGCAGAATATACACTTGCAGAGGGCCTGAAAGCGAAAGTACTCGTAGGTGCTGATATTGTAGACAATAAACAAAACAGGTATTTGCCTATATCGACTTTTGAAGGGACCGCTTTAAGCGGTAATGCGCTGGTGGGTTCGGTTTTTACAACAAACTGGCTGAACGAGAATACTTTAAGCTATGATAAGGAACTGGATGAAAAGAATAGGATCAATGCGGTTGTGGGATTTACAGCCCAGCAGTCACAATCTAAGGGATCTATCGCTGAAGCAGCGGGTTTTTCTTCCGACGCAATTTCTTATAATAATCTCGGTACAGGTATTATCAACAGGGCGCCAGGGTCATCTTCTTCCGATTTTTCTCTGGCTTCGTATCTTGGTCGTTTCAATTACGTTTTTGATGACCGGTATCTCGTTACTTTTACTTTGCGAGCTGATGGTTCTTCCAAGTTTGGTGCGGGTAATAAATGGGGTTATTTTCCCTCTGCTGCTTTTGGCTGGAATATTGCCAATGAAAAATTCTTTAAGAGCGTAAGAAATGTCAGTCTGCTTAAATTACGTTTAAGTGCAGGTTCGACTGGAAATCAGAGTATTCCACCTTACCAGTCACTTGCACAGCTGACTTACTATCCTTATAACTTTTCAGGAAGCACCGTTTCGGGTTACGCGCCAAGCACTGTTTCCAACAAAAATCTGGGCTGGGAAAAAACTTTTCAGGTGGATGCAGGTGTAGATGTTGGTTTGTATAAGGACCGTATCAACATTACTGCTGATTACTATTACAAGAAGACAACAGATTTATTATTAACAAGAACAGTTCCGGGAACTTCCGGGTTGTCGGATATCTACAATGGACAGGGATCGACGATTTATCAGAATGTGGGTGCTGTATCTAACCAGGGTTTTGAACTGGCTGTTAATTCGCAAAACCTGACGGGTAAACTTAAATGGAATACGATTTTAATTTTTGCCAGGAACACTAATAAAATCCTGGATCTGGGCGACGGTGTAAATCAGTACATACCTTCCAGTTCAGCACCTTCTATTGCTAAGGTGGGTCATTCACTTGGTTCTTTTATTGTTTACAAAACGGATGGCGTGATCCAGGATGGTGAAACGGCTCTTACGCCTCAGGCCAATAAAGGAGCAGGTGGACAGCAGTTTAAAGATTTGAACGGAGATGGTCTGATCACGCAGGCTGGCGACAGGGAAGTGATTGATAACCAGATCAAATTTACAGCTGGCCTTACCAACACGTTCAGTTACAAAGGTTTCGACCTGGCGGTTTTCTTTCAGACATCCGTTGGCGGGAAATTATATAATGTGAACAGGGCCAATCTGGAACTAGGTACTGGTTATACCAATTCATCTCGTGAACTTTTGAAAAGATATACGCCAACCAATACGAATACAGACGTTAAAGAAGCATATCAGGATCCGGCCATTACAATTTCTGACCGTTTTATTGAAGATGCCACTTACACAAGGCTGAAAAATATCTCATTCGGATATGCACTTCCTAAGTCATTGCTTTCCAAGGCACATATTCAGGGGCTGAGGGTGTATGTTTCTGCTCAAAATGCAATTACATGGACCAAATACACAGGTTTTGATCCTGAGGTAAGCTCGAACGGACAAAGCCTTATCAACAAAGGTGTGGATGACAGTGTATACCCGAACAATAAATCTTATCAGGTCGGCTTAACTCTGACTTTCTGATATCAAATTATAAATGACTTTCAAAATGAAAAAATATTCATATTATATTCTTGCATTAAGTACTTTCCTTGCTACTTCCTGCAGCGATTTCCTTACGGAAGAACCAGCTTCCATTATCACGGAAGAGCAGTATTACAAAACTGAGACCGATGCCTTAACCGCTATTAATGCCGTTTACTTTTTCCTGAACACCGCAAGGGTGCAGTCTCCATATAATACGTTGCTGAACACGGGTATGAACATGGGCAGCGACGATGAAGATCCGGGCCCGGGTGCAACCAATCCTGACGTTCGTTCCCTGGCGGTACAATCACATTCATCCAGCAATTTGCGGGTATATGAGCTTTGGCAGCAGCATTATGCGGCTATTAGAAAAGCGAATGTGGTTTTAAGTAAAATCCCTGATATTACATTTGCGGTACCTGCCACAAAAGACAGGATTCTGGGTGAAGCGAAGTTTTTAAGAGCGTTATTTTATTTCAACCTGGTTCGTTTGTATGGCGATGTGCCAATTGTGACGGAATATCAGAATTTTGTTTCAACAGCAGATTACGCCATTGCAAAAAGCCCGTCGGCAGATGTATATGCACAGATTGAAAAGGATCTGACAGAAGCCGCAGCATCTCTTCCTGCTACTTACAGCTCGCCGGATGCCGGAAGAGCTACAGCCGGGGCAGCCAAAGCACTTTTGGCAAAAGTATACCTGATCAAAGCATCGCTGCCACTGAAACTGACAGAAAACTACCAGAAAGCAATTGCAAAAACAGAAGAAGTTTTGTCAGCTGCTGATGGTGGAACGGGTACTTACGGATATAGCCTGATCACCGATTATTCACGTGTGTTTTTACCAGCTTATAAAAATGGGGCAGAGCATATTTTTTCTGCTCAGATGAAGGGTAATTCATACAGCCAGGGCAACGCTGAAACCTCCCGTGCTATATTTTCTGCTATTCCCGGCCTACCTGGAAATTATGCGCACATGGTTCGTTTTTATACCGAAGGCAATGACAAATTTTTCAATATCTATAAATTATTTAAAGCTACTGATAAACGCAGGGACGTAACTTTTGTCAGAAATTTCACTAGCCCTGCTAACGGCAGAAAATATGGATTGGCGATTGTGAATGCGGCTGTGCCCAATGATTCAACGCCATTCTGGAACAAATGGTGGGACCCGAACAACCTGGCCGTTACGACCAACTCAGAAGCAAATGTACCTATAATCCGGTATGCCGAATTGCTTTTAATTCATGCAGAAGCTGAAAATGAAGTAAATGGCCCGAGTGCAAAAGCCTATAGATCAATTAACAAGGTCAGGACAAGAGCCGGTTTGGCAGATCTGACAACGGGACTTTCCAAAGACCAATTCCGTGATTCTGTTTACTTTGAACGCCGTCTGGAACTGACTTATGAGTACCAGAGATGGTTTGATCTGATCCGTGAAAAAGATGCCAGCGGTAACGGGATCCTGATCAAAAGTTTGCAAAAAGTGGGTAAAAATAATGTAGCTGAAAAGCATTATTTATATCCAATACCTCAAACAGAAATTGATAACAATCCGCTGTTAAAGCAAAATACGCTTTGGGAGTAAAATGATCACAATGAAAAAATACCCTTTTCCTGACAGGATCAGGGTATTTTTATAATACTGCTATTGAAATGTTGAAGCTGCCTACTGTCAGATTGTTTTTAAGCCAAGCCTCCCAGTTTGGTCTGCTGTTACTTGTTGCTACAACCACAGTCACAGCCCAGCAACCACCCGAAAACCCTAACATCATCGTCATCCTCGCCGATGATATGGGTTTTTCTGATTTGGGTAGTTTTGGCTCAGAAATTAAAACTCCAAATCTGGACAGGCTTGCAAAGGAAGGATTAATCCTGACCCAGTTTTATAACAGCGGCAGATGCTGTCCTTCACGCGCCTCCCTTCTTACGGGTTTGTATCCGCATCAGGCAGGAATTGGGGATATGGTTCAGGACAAAGGTTCGCCTGCGTATCAGGGATATTTGAGTGAGAATAGTGTAACAATTGCCCAGCTTTTAAAAACCGCGAATTACAATACCATTGTTTCTGGCAAATGGCATGTCGGACTTGTTCCATCTGCATTTGCGAATAACCGTGGTTTTGACAAATCGTTTACCATGCAGAATAACGGGAGTAGTTATTTCAATTCAGAACCAATTTATAATGATGGGCGAAAAGTTACTTTTCTATTGAATGGAAAGGAAATCCAGAGAACAGACACATCGAAATATCTGACACAGGCGATTACTGATTTTGCAATAAAATCGCTGAATGAAATCAGTAACAACAAGAATCCATTCTTTTTATATGTTGCCTATAACGCACCGCATTGGCCAATTCAAGCTTTGCCCAAAGATATTGCAAGATACAAGGGCAAGTACCTGAAAGGCTGGGATGTTCTTCGGAACGAACGTTTGAAAAAACAAAAACAATCAGGTATAGTCCAGAGCGATTGGGCTCTTTCAAAACGAAATGATCAAGTTCCGGACTGGGACAATTTAACGGATTTAGAAAAGGATTTTTGGGATACCCGAATGGCGATTTATGCCGCGATGGTGGACCGGATGGATCACGGAATCGGTGAGATTCTGGCAAAATTGAAAGAGCAGGGCAAAGACAAAAACACGTTGATCCTGTTCATGTCGGACAATGGAGGAAGCGGTGATACCGTGAAAGACTGGAACTATGTTTCGCAGAAAAACGGAACGCCAGGATCTGTTAATTCGATTGACAGCTATTATCCGAATTGGGGAAATGTGAGCAATACACCATTCAGTTTATTTAAGAAGAATACGCATGAAGGCGCAATCGCTGCACCTTTTATCGCATGGTTTCCTAAAATGATCAAAGCTGGATCAACCAGCAATTATGTTGGTCATCTGATCGATGTGTTACCAACCTGCCTTGATTTGGCGAAGGTGAATTATCCCAAAGAATTTAATTCAAAAACACTTATACCTTTTGAAGGAAAAAGCCTTGTAACTGTCTTTCAGGATCAGGCGAAAATCCGGCAAAACCCGCTTTTCTGGGAACATGAGGGAAGCCGGGCTATCCGGAAAGGCGACTGGAAACTGGTTGCAGAACTGAACCAGCCATGGGAATTATACAACCTTAAAACAGACCGAACTGAAACCCTTAACCTTAAAGACAAACATGCTGAAAAGGCGGCTGAGCTGGAAAAGGAATATTTGGTTTGGGCGAAAAAAGTGGGCGTGGTGGATTGGAATACAATTAAATAACAGGTAAGAACTTAGTGTTTATCAATAGTATAAAACCGGAATCATGATGAAAAATCGATCTTTTCCAATAAAAGAACTTGCACTTGCTGCAATAGCCTGGCTCGGGGCAAATCAACTTTCGTATGCACAATACACACCCGTTCAAACCTACCAGGGGAAGATCGGGAAAACGGTTAAAGACACTGAACAAGCGTGGCCTGAAAGGAAAAAGGCAGCCAAGGGTTCACCCAATGTTGTATGGATTTTGCTTGATGACGTCGGTTTTGGCGCAGTAAGTACATTTGGTGGTTTGATACAGACTCCCACTTTGGATAGCCTGGCTAACAATGGGTTGCGTTATACGAATTTCCACACGACGGCCATTTGTGCCCCAACGCGCGCGGCTTTGCTCACAGGAAGAAATCACCATTCGGCACACATGGGGCTTTTTCCGGAAAATGCAATTGGAACGCCGGGTTATGATGCGCAGATCCCTTTTGAAAAAGCAACCATTGCGGAAATCCTGAAAGAAAATGGCTACAACACATTTGCATTAGGAAAGTGGCACATTACGCCGCTGGCGGATCTGACACCGGCGGGGCCGTTCAACCGCTGGCCAACCGGAAGAGGATTCGATCACTTTTACGGTTTTCCGTCACGAGGCAGTACCGATCAATGGCATACGGAATTCTGGGAAGACACGCGTCGCGTAAAAGACCAGCAAAACGGCAAACATTTCAATGAGGTATTGGTCGATAAGGCCATTGATTATATTTCTGAACAGAAATCGGTCGATCCGGAAAAACCTTTCTTTTTATATGTAGCAACCGGAGCGGGTCATGCACCGCATCAGGTTTCAAAGGAATGGATTGAAAAATACAAAGGGAAATTTGACAGTGGATGGGATCAGTACCGTGAGCAGGTTTTAGCCAATCAGATCAAACTTGGTGTTGTACCGAAAAATACGGTTCTGCCACCACGTAACCCCGGAATTAAGGAATGGAATGCACTTTCAGCTCCTGAAAAAAAATTATATGCCCGTTTCATGGAAACCTACGCTGGTTTCCTTAGTTACACCGATCACGAAATCGGCAGGATCGTGAATCACTTAAAAGAAACAGGTCAGCTCGAAAATACGCTCATCTTCGTTTCGGTGGGTGATAACGGAGCCAGTAAAGAAGGCACGTTTGTGGGAACAGTCAATAATTTTGATCCTGCCATATCAGATGAACAGCACTTACAGAAAAACCTGGAAGAAATTGATTTGATAGGTACCGAATTTTCCAAAGCAAATTATCCATTGGGCTGGGCGGCTGCTACCAACGTTCCCTTTCGCCAATGGAAACAGGATGCGAATACAGAAGGTGGTACACGCAATCCACTCATCGTTTTTTACCCCAAAGAAATTAAGGAAAAGGGTGGGATCAGAACGCAGTACGGTCACGTGATTGATATACTGCCTACGACTGTTGAGCTTGTAAAGGCACAGATCCCCCAAAGTATCAATGGTTATCCGCAGGAAAAAATAGAGGGTACAAGTCTGGCTTACAGTATCAACGAAGCCAAAGCGAAAGACCGCCATACACAGCAGTATTTTGAGGTTCTTGGTTCCAGATCTATCTATAAAGATGGCTGGAAAGCAGGAACTCTCCATGTAAAAGGACAACCGTTTGAGCAGGACAAATGGGAGTTGTATAACCTTAACGAAGATTTTAATGAACTTAAAGATCTTGCCGCCGCCAAACCTGAAAAATTGAAAGAACTACACGCGCTTTTTGAAAGTGAAGCAGTGAAATACAACATTTACCCCTTGAAAGATGGCGTTATTCATACCGGTACATCTGGCCCGACTGCGGCTGTTCCGACAGCATACCAAAATTTGAATCAGGTAGTATTATATCCGGGAATACAGACATTGATTGACATTGCTAGTCCGCTTGCCGGAATGCCGAATTTCAGTCTGACGGCGGATGTAAACATTGCGGCTGACGGAGCTGAGGGCGTTTTGTTGTCCAGAGGAGGCAGGGCAGGCGGATTGAGTCTTTTCGTTCAGGATAAGAAGTTACAGTTTGTATACAATCTCGGGAATGGTACTCAGTTTACAGCTATTTCCAAAGGCAATATTCCGAATGGGAAAACACAGTTACGTGTGGATGTAAGCTTTGATGACCAAAAGAAAAAAGGACAGATTGTATTGTATATCAATGGATCCAAAGATGGCGAAACGACGTTTGAGCGAAGCATCGCGGGGATTTACTCACACGAAGGAGTCAATGTCGGGCTGGACGATCTGAGTCCGGTGGCCGATTCTTACAAAGTGCCATTTGCCTTTACGGGAAAGATCAATAAAGTGGTTATTGATTATGGTGTAAAAGCTGAGGCGAATTTGAAATGAAGCAGGTGACCTTCACGTGGTTTCATGCAGAGGACGCAAAGAAAAAGGAAAAAAGGCACGGACGGAGATTACTGTTGCTAATTCACCGGTGGTAACTCTTAGCCAGTCAAATACTCATATTGAGAAAAACGTAATGATATGAAAAGAATAATTTTAAGTCTGGCAATTGTCTTTACCTCGATTTTAAGCGCTTTTGCCCAAAGCGACGGCACTCACGAGCTTGCTGCTTCGGAAAAAGTTGAAATCAATAAAGTTCTGGATGCATACTTGTCAACTTTCAATGCAAAAGATTTGAAAGGTTGGGAGGCCACTTATCAGTTTCCGCATTACCGGTTGGCTAGCGGTAAGATGTCAGTTTTGGAAAAAGCAGGGCTTCGGGATTCTGCCGTGGTATTTGGGCCATTAATCAAAGCGGGATGGGATTACAGCAAATGGGATCACAAAAATATCGTGCAGGCTTCTGTTAACAAGGTTCATGTGGACACAAAGTTTACGCGCTACCGCAAGGATAGTAGCGTGGTGGCATCATACGAATCGCTTTACGTATTAACAAAAGAAGGGGGCAGATGGGGCGTCAAACTACGTTCCAGTTTTGCGGAATAATCAACTTAAAACATTGTATGAGAATGAATAATTTACTCAAATCGGCCATCGTTATCACAGGCCTGGGTTTCTCGAACGCTTATGCCCAGAACATCACCCAACAGCAACAGCCGTTTACCGGTGTGGTTGGTAAAAGTTATACCGACTCTAAAGAAGTCTGGACAAATCCTGTGAAAGCTCCTGCTGGTGCTCCGAATGTTGTTTGGGTATTGCTGGACGACGTTGGTTTTGGTGCAAGCAGTACTTTTGGCGGCGTAATCCGCACACCAACTTTTGACAGTTTGGCCAACAATGGATTGCGGTACACGAATTTTCATACAGCAGCAATTTGTGCTCCAACTCGTGCCGCATTGCTGACCGGACGCAACCACCATTCCGTTCATGAAGGCGGATTTTCCCACGTTTGGGCTTCATACGGTTTTCCGGGATGGGATGGCAGGATTCCTTCTGACAAAGGAACCATCGCCGAAATTTTGCGCGAATCGGGTTACAATACTTTTGTTGTCGGTAAATATGGTTTGACGCCCGATCAGGATGCAACCGATGCCGGACCTTTTGATCGCTGGCCATTGGGCAAAGGTTTCGATCACTTCTTTGGATTTTTAGGTTCCCAAACCGATCAGTACAAACCGGATCTGGTGGAAGACAACGCGCATATTACGCCGGATGGCCGCCATTTGAATGATCAGATTACAGACAAAGCAATCAGCTTTATAGCCAGACAGAAAAAAGCGGCTCCCGACAAACCGTTCTTTTTATACTATTCTCCCGGTGCAACACACGCTCCGCATCAGGTTGCAAAAGTATGGAGCGATCAGTACAAAGGACAATTCGACGGTGGCTGGGATGTGTTCCGTGAACAGGTTTTTAACCAGCAAAAGAAACAAGGCATTATTCCTGCAAATGCTATTTTACCCGAGCGCAATCCAAATATTAAGGCATGGAGCAGCTTGTCCGCCGATGAGAAAAAACTTTACGCACGTTTCATGGAAGTGTATGCGGGTTACCTTACCTATACAGACCATGAAATCGGCCGTGTTGTGAATTATCTGAAAGAAATCAAACAGCTTGATAATACAATTATCATGGTGGTAATCGGTGATAATGGCGCCAGCAAGGAAGGTGCGATGACTGGTGTAATAGCCAGATCTTCCGCAGCTGCGCTTGTAAATCCGATTTCAGAAACCGAGCAGTTAAAACTCAATCTTTCGCAGATCGATCAGATTGGAACGCCGGAAGGTACGAATGCAAACTATCCGCTGGGCTGGGCTCAGGCGGCCAATACTCCATTCAAATATTGGAAACAGGATGCACATTCCGAAGGCGGAACTAGGAATCCGCTTATTGTTTTTTACCCAAAAGGCATCAAAGAAAAAGGTGGAATTCGTAATCAATACGGACATGTAATAGATTTGCTGCCTACGACTTTGGAGTTTGTAGGGATTAAAGCGCCCGAGGTTATCCGGGGAATTAAACAGGATTCGATTCAAGGAACTTCACTGCTATACTCGTTTGATAATGCCAAAGCAATTTCGCGCCATACCGTTCAGTACTATTACATTTTTGGGTCAAGATCAATCTATAAAGATGGTTGGAAAGCTGGTTTTGCATACAAGGCATCAACTACCGGAGGTACTTTTGGCACTGCAATAAGTGTGGCCAATCCGGAGGATAACCAATGGCAGTTGTATAACTTAAACGAGGACTTCAATGAAAGAACTGATCTGGCGAAGAAAAATCCAAAGAAGCTGGAAGAGCTGAAAGCATTGTTTGAAGAGCAAGCGAAGAAGTACAATATTTATCCCTATATAACCTGGGACGATATCATCAAAAAACGTTCTGCGCTGGTACCGGCTCAGCCGAAACCGGAAGGGAAGACGGAGTAGTTTTAGTTAACAGTTTTTAGTATGAAGTAAACAGTGCTTACTAATTGATTTTTAGTGATTTAAGTATTAATTGGAGCGTTTCGCCACGTTTAACTTAACGTTAGTATTTCATCCTGATCCGAAAATTTTGGATATGAAAAGTAAAATAACCTCAGTATTTGTACTAGCACTTTTATTTGTTTTCAACACTTCTTTTGCCCAAAAGAAACCCAACGTCATTGTCATCCTAGCTGATGATCTGGGCTATTCCGATCTGGGTTGTTACGGGAGTGAGATACCAACGCCTAATCTGGACAAACTTGCTCAAAACGGTGTTCGGCTGACCAGTTTTTACAACACGGCCCGTTGCTGTCCGACGCGTGCCGCCTTACTTACAGGTGTTTACAGTCACCAGGCAGGAATCGGGCACATGATGGAAGACAAAGGTGTTGACCATCCGGCTTATCGCGCTCAGCTAAACCACAATAGCGTGACGATTGCAGAAGTGATGAAAAGCGCTGGATATTTCACCGCGATGAGTGGCAAATGGCATGTCGGCCAGCCACACGGAACGGTTCCCTGGAAACGCGGTTTTGATCGTTCGTTAAACGCGCCGGCTGGTGGTTTCTATTATGGTAAAGCAGCCAACGCGAAGCTTTTCCTGAATGGTGAAGAACTGGCAAACGATTCAGAAAAGCTGCCGAAAGACTGGTATACAACCGATTTGTGGACAGATTTTGGTCTCCGTTTTATTGATGAAGGTATTGCTGCCAAAAAACCTTACATGTTGTATCTGGCTCATAACGCACCGCATTTTCCTTTGCAGGCACCGCAGGAAGATATTGATAAATTCAAAGGAAAATACCTGAAAGGATATGAAAAACTTCGTCAGGAACGCTACGAAAAACAGATCAGACTTGGGCTGATCGATCCTTCCTGGAAATTGCCGCCCGCTAATCCAAACATTCCAAAATGGGAAACGCTGAGCCAGGCAGATAAGGAGAAATACGATCACATGATGGCCATTTATGCCGCAGTGATTTACCGGCTTGACAAAAGTATCGGCGACCTGGTTGCGGGTTTGAAGAGAAGAGGCGTTTTTGATGATACGGTAATCCTTTTCGTTTCAGATAATGGTGGAAATGCAGAGCCAGGTTTTGAAGGAAAATTTGAAGGAGATGTCCCGGGTTCACCGTTGTCAGCAGTTTTTCTCGGACAAGGCTGGGCAGAAGCGGCTTGTGCACCTTTCTGGGCGTACAAGCATCACACCCACGAAGGCGGCATTTCTTCTCCCGGAATTATTTCCTGGCCGAATGGAATCCCGGCATCCAGAAATGGCAAGTTTGAAAAGCAACCTGCTCATATTATTGACATTATGGCCACACTTGTTGATCTTGGTGGTGCGAAATATCCAACTACTTTTGATGGTCAAACGATACAGCCATTGGAAGGGACGAGTTTGAAACCAGCATTTACCGGTAAGACGATAAACCGTAAAAATCCGATCTTCTGGGAGCATGAGGGCAATCGTGCTATTCGCGATGGAAAGTGGAAACTGGTGGCGGAACGTTCAGAAAAGTGGCAGCTTTATGACATTGAAAAAGACCGTACTGAACTGGTTGATTTATCAGCAAAGAATCCCGAAGTTGCCAAAGATCTGGAAGCAAAATATGCAGCCTGGTACAAACGGGTAGGAGCAGAGCCTTTTGACAAAGATTTCAAATGGTTTTATGATTACGAAAAAGCCAAAAAAGAAGCAGCATCTGAGAAGTAGAAATCCAAGTTTAATTTTAACCCTAGGCTTGAGATTAACCCAAGGCTTCCAGCCTTGGGTTTTTCCATGACTCGCCTAAATTCGGCTTTAGCCAAAGCATTAACCAATGAAAAGAATCCTTATTTCAATCTTTTTCGCATTTTGTTTAATTCCCGCGAAATCTCAGTCTCAGTCTGAAAAACCAAACATTCTATGGATTGTCAGTGAAGACAACATTCCAATGTTAGGCGCTTATGGTGATACATTTGCGACAACGCCAAATCTGGACGCATTTGCGAAGGAGAGTATTTTATATAAAAATGCATTTTCAACCGCACCCGTTTGTGCGCCATCCCGCAATACATTAATTACAGGAATGTATCCGCCATCAAACGGAACCGAGCACATGCGAAGTGTTTATCCTGTGCCCGATTACGTAAAATTCCTGCCAAAATACCTTCGTGAAGCAGGTTATTATACGACCAATAATGCCAAGAAAGACTACAACACCACAGATCAGGAAGACCCCTGGGACGAATCTTCCACCAAGGCAACTTATAAAAACAGGAAACCCGGGCAGCCGTTTTTTGCTGTTTTTAACCTGAATGTAAGTCACGAAAGTTCGCTATTTGTTCCGGTCGAAAAGCTCAGACATGATCCTGAAAAAGTGCCGTTGCCTCCGTATCACCCTGCAACGCCTGAAATGAAACATGACTGGGCACAGTACTACGATAAAATCGAAGATATGGACGGCCAGTTTGGTCAGCTTTTGAAAGAACTGAACGAAGCCGGCTTGGCAGAAAATACGATCGTTTTCTATTATGGCGATAATGGAGGAGTTTTGGCAAGAAGCAAGCGTTACATGTATGAGTCGGGGCTACATGTACCTTTGATTATTCATTTACCAAAAAAATATGAAAATCTTGCGTCCGTAAAGCAAGGAACGCAAACGGACCGGCTCGTAACATTTCTTGATTTTGCACCAACTATTTTAAGTCTTGTTGGAATAAAAATTCCTGATTACATGCAAGGCGAAGCATTTCTGGGCAAACAACAGAAGCCGGAACATCAATATGCTTATGGTTTTCGGGGAAGAATGGACGAGCGTATTGATATGTCGAGATCGGTCCGTGACAAGCGATTCAGATATATCCGCAATTATCTTCCGCATAAGATTTATGGACAATATCTGGAATATCTCTGGAAAGCGCCTTCGGTACAATCCTGGCTTGATCAGTACAAATCAGGAAAACTGAACGCAATTCAATCGAAATTTTGGCAGGAAAAACCGGCCGAAGAACTGTTTGATATCCAGGCTGATCCACATAATGTAAAGAGCCTTGTCGATGATCCCAAATACGCGTCTGACCTGAAAAGATTAAGAAAAGCGAATGAGGACTGGATACTGAAATCAGTGGATGTAGGGTTTATTCCCGAAGCAATTTTATCGGAAATAGCGACGACCACACCCTTGCGCGATTATTCCAAAAGTGGAAAATATAATTTAAAATTGATTCTTGAAACGGCAGACCACGCATCTTCCCGGAATCCCGCATATTCAAATGAATTGATATCAAAATTGTCTGATTCTAATCCAACGGTGCGTTACTGGGCGGCTACTGGATTATTGATTTTAAAGGCTAAATCAGGTAAGGATGCGTTGATTAAAGCAATTGCAGATTCAGAAGCGGCTGTTCGGATCGCAGTGTCGGAAGCGTTGTACCAGATTGGAGAAAAAGACCTTGCGATAACGACTTTAACCAATGAACTGAAAGGAAATAACCTCGCTGCGAGAGTTCAGGCACTTAACGCACTAAGTAATATAGGCACCGACTCCGCACCAGCTCTTGAAAACGCCAAGCTATTGATAAAGGAAACACCGGGAATGTTTGACTACGATTCAAGGGCGGCCAAAGATTTTGTTGGAAGGTTTGGGAAATAGGAAAGTGACTTATCGGCATTGAAATTACCGTATTGATTGGTCCTTTTGTTTTCTCACCCGCCATAGCGATAATGGCCGATAATTCTGTAAGTAAACAAGCAATCTGCTAAAACCTGCCCGCCACCTATATTATGGACAATTAAATTTCTTTTGCCGTCGCTTGATTTCCTATTGACCACCAAACCGATGTGTGTGATTCCACCGTGCAGGTTCCAGCAAACAATATCGCCGGATTTGTAATCATCTGCGTTTTGGCTAATAGCCAGTTCTGTTCCTTTCCGTGAAAAGAATTTCATTAGATTAGGAACACGGCGGTGATCAATATTTTTGTCAGTAGTTTTCATGCCCCAGTTTTTGGGATAGCGTGCAAAGCTGTTCTGCATATCCTCATGTACTTCCTTTTGTAAGTCTATGCCGAGTTTACGATAAGCTCTCACTATCACATCAGTACAAACGCCTCTGTCAGCAGGCACATCGCCATTAGGATAGCTGATGCTAAAATATTTCGGATCGTATTTTACTTTTTGGCCGGTTAAAGAAATGGTAGCGTTGGAAAGGCGGTTTTCGAATGTTGCCTGAGCGAATAGGCTATTTGTTATAAATAGCAATAACAGCCTTAAAAAATGAGTTTTTAGCATTTGATGAAAGGTAAAGCATTATAAAATTAAAATTAAGATATCATCCTGGATTAATCTTGCTTCAAATAAAGCCTTTCGCTTTCTGGAATAAAATTTGCTGAAACTTCCAAATCAATAACTTAAATATCAAAAATATGAACGATAAGCTTATTGCCGAAACATCTGTCAGTATTGATGCACCTGTTTCAGAGGTTTGGAAAGCGATTACCACTCCTTCCATAATAAAGAAATACCTGATGGGTACAAATGTAACTACCGATTGGAAGGAAGGAAGCCCGATTACTTATGAAGGGGAATACAATGGTAAGAAATATAAGGATAAAGGTATCATCCGAAAAATTGAACCTGAGAAAATACTGGAAAGTACTTACTGGAGTTCAGCAGGAGGGAAGGAAGATAAACCGGAAAACTATAATATTGTAACCTACCAACTATCAGGACACGACGACATTACTGCCGTAAAACTTTCACAAACAAATGTCAGGTCTGAGCAAGAGAAGGAGCAAGCCACTGATAATTGGGCATCTGTTCTTAAAAAATTAAAAGAGGTTGTGGAAAAAGCTCACAGCAAAAATTCGGCTTCGGCTGAATAATTTTAAGAAATTATATAAGCATTTCTCACAATGCAACGATTTGTTTTAAAAAAATCAAATATATGTTGCTTCTGTATAAATTATAATCTTACTTTGTCTATCAATATAGTAGAGTTGTATTTTTCTTATTAGCCACCAATAAGAAAAATGTTCAAAATTTTTATCAAACTGACAACGATGAATTCATTTTCTTCGCAGCTTTTGGTTGCATTCCTGGTGGCTTCTCCAACTTTTTTCTTCATTCCAGCTGTTGTCAGGATAATTAGGCAAAAGCCTGGATCGCCTTGCAATAGTATAGCCCGATATGGCCAGTCTGTACTTTCCTGAGCACTCAAACTATTTTAAAAACTCATTTTATAATCATGAAAAATTTTAAATCATTACTTTTCGCTGCTGGCCTTGCTATGGTCACAGCTCCGTTTTCTTTTTCGCAGGAGGTTTCCCAGAATAAAGTTATTATTACCGGAGTTCGTTTTGCGTATCCGTTGATCGACAAATGGATTAAACAATATTCTGCCGAAAACCCAGGTTCACAAATTGTGATCGAGACGAGAACTGTTACTGATCCGGAAAAGTATGATCTGCTCATTGAAGCTTACGATCAGGAAAAAGCGGTTAAAGAAGGACGGGAATTTATTTCAATTGGCCGGTATGCACTTTTACCTGTTGCCAATGCAAAATCCGAATTTGCGAAGCAGTATGAGGATAAGGGGTTAATTGAAAAAACGTATAAGCAAATATTTTTCCATGATATTTTTGCGGAAAAAGATGAGTCGATCACAGCTCCATTTACCGTTTATACACGTTTGCAAAAAGCGGGTGCGCCGTTAACTTTTGCAAAATATTTTGGCTACGAACAACAGCAAATTAAGGGAAAGACCATTGCTGGTGCTGATGAGCATTTGATTAAGGCTCTTTTGAAGGACGAAACAGGTATTACTTATACCGTACCTGGCCTGGCTTACGATTTGAACACCCGTAAACCTACCGAAGGAATTGCCATTATTCCGGTAGACCTGGATGGAAACGGTAAGGTTTCAAAAGAAGAAAAACTGGTTGGAAATCTGGATCAGGTGATTGAAAAACTTGAAACTGAAAAAGTGAAAAATGTACCGGTTGAGTATATTAACTTTTCAATAGCTAAAAACAGCACCAATCTGGAAGCCAAGAAATTTCTGTTATGGGTTGCTTCGCACGGAGAAAATGATCTTCACCAGTTTGGTTACCTGAAACCTGATGCAAAACGTTTGCAGCTTGAAAAAGAGAAACTTGAAAAATTCCTGGCAGTAAAGTAATTGCAAAATATTTATTGTGGTATTGAGCAAAATTATTTAAGCTCAATACCACATATTTTTTTGTAACCATATACCGTATATAAACCCCTGAAATAGATTTTAATGAAATTTAAATTTACAGTCAGCCTGTTATTGCTTGGCGGTCTAAACTTTTCTTTCGCACAGAAAAAAAGTACAAAACCCAATATTGTTGTCATCATGGCCGATGACCTTGGATACGGCGATTTAGGTACTTTTGGGGCGACGGATATTCGTACGCCTAACATTGACAATCTGGCCTCCCAGGGTATTAAACTCACATCTTTTTATTCAAGTTCTCCCGTTTGCAGTCCATCGCGGGCGGCACTGATTACCGGTCGTTATCCTAAAAGAATGGGTATCGATCATGTGTTCTTTCCGGAAAGTTTTACCGGAATACCTACGGATGAAATTACCATTGGTGAGGCTTTAAAAGGAAACGGATATACAACTGCTATATTTGGAAAGTGGCATCTTGGCCATCATAAATCATTTTTACCCTTGCAAAACGGTTTTAATGAATACTACGGAATTCCATACAGTAATGATATGCAGGGTGTTGTGTATCTGCGTGGAAATGATGTAGACAGTATCCGTGTCAACCAACATTATATTACAAAAACCTATACCAGCGAAGCAGTAAAATTTATTGACAAAAACAGAGATAAACCTTTTTTCCTGTATGTTACCAACAATATGCCACATGTCCCGCTTTATGCTTCCCCTGAATTTGAGGGTAAATCCAAAAGAGGTTTATACGGAGATGTTGTTGAAGAAATTGACTGGAGTGTTGGTGAAATAGTGAAAACGCTGAGGAAAAACGGTTTGGAAGAAAATACGCTTGTGGTCTTTACCAGTGACAATGGCCCATGGCTGCTTTTCGATATTGAGGGTGGATCTGCCGGGCCGCTGCGCCAGGGAAAAGGAACTACTTTTGAAGGCGGCCAGCGTGTACCTACGGTTGCTTACTGGCCCGGTAAAATAAAACCCGGATCTGTTTATGAGGATCTTACCACACAGCTTGATCTTTATCCGACCATAATCAGCCTTACCGGAAGTCAAAAGACACAAACCACCAAGCCTTTGGACGGTGAAGATATCAGCAGTGTTTTGTTTGGAACAGGCAAGCGAAAAGCTGATGAATTTGCCTATTACTCAAATGGTAAAATAGAGGCTTTCAGGAAAGGTGACTGGAAGATCCGTCTGCCGCAATCCGATATCAAGGCCAACGGCATCACCGTTGTTGCTGCAACTGACACATTATTATTCAATTTAAGAAATGATATTGGAGAAAAAGACAATTTGCTGAAAACCAACCAGTCAAAAGCAAAGGAGCTGCTCTCTGCATGCAAAACATTTGAAAGTAATTTGGGAAAAACGCCTGCTGCATTGGTACAGCGTATGCCTTCTGACGACAGTCATATCAGGAAAAGAGCTGAAAGGGCAGCAACGAAATTAAATACCGGCAAATAGCCTGATTTTACTCAACGTTATTTTATATTTCTTTCTTCGAAAGACTGACATGAAATTCTAATGGTCAAAATTTTAACATTCTGCAAAACACGGTTTACGATGACCGTGTTTTTTATATTTGCATTCTCTGGCCTGGTACAAAGTGAAATACCTGCCAAACGTCCTAATATCATTTTTATCCTTACCGACGATCATCGCTGGGATGCATTGGGTGCAATGGGAAATAAAATTATAAAAACGCCCAATCTTGATGACCTGGCCAAAAAAGGTATTCTATTCAGGAAAGCTTACGTCACTACTTCCATTTGTGCTGTCAGCCGTGCAAGTATTCTGAGCGGACAATATGAATCTCGTCATAAGATCAATAATTTTAGTACTGATTTTACTACCGAAGCTCTTGCCAATACCTATCCTGCATTACTAAAAAAAGCGGGCTACAAACTCGGCTTCATTGGCAAATTCGGTATTGACGTTGCTAACCAGCCCGATTCCCTTTTTGATTACTGGGCAAGCGCAAAGGAAAGCCAGCCAATTTACGAACTCGTAAACAAAAGTGGAAAGGTTATCCATCACACCGATAGTGTAGGAAAGGACATCAGCCAGTTTTTAAATAATTTTGCCGGAAAGGAGCCATTTTGTTTGTCTGTAAGTTTTAAAGCGCCGCATGAACTGGACGGTAATCCGCCAACTTATCCGGTACAGGAACGATTCAAAAATTTGTACAAAAACGTAAATATTCCTGAACCAGTAACAGCAGATCCAAAATACTGGAATAGTTTTCCGGATTTCTTCAGAACGGATAAGAATATTGGCCGCGACAGGTGGAAACCATTGCTTTCAACGGATCAGCTCCGTCAGGAAACTACCCGAAATTATTATCGTTTGATAACCGGTGTGGATGAAGTTGTTGGAGATTTGATCAGTCAGTTAAAGCAGTTGAAGATTGATGAAAACACCATTATCATTTTTATGGGTGATAATGGATTTTCATTAGGCGAACACGGACTGGAAGGAAAATGGTTTGGCTACGAAGAATCAATCCGTGTTCCATTGATCATTTCCGGAGCAGGTTTACCAAAAGAGCTAACGGGAAAATCCACGGATCAAATGGCTTTAAATATTGATGTTGCACAAACCATCCTGGCATTCGCCAAAGTAAATGCTCCTGAAACTATGCAAGGGAAAGATCTGATCCGTGTTTTGCAAAATAAACTACCTGGCAGAAAAGATTTTTTTATGAACATACCTATTTGGGCAGCCCTCAATTGCCAAAAGTGGAAGGTGTTGTTTCGCTGGATTACAAGTATATGAATTTCATTGAGCATCAATATGAAGAGCTGTTCAATACTAAACTGGATCCCCATGAAACGAAAAATCTGGCAAATGATGCTGCTTACGCGTCAGAGCTGGACAAATTAAAAGCACGATATGCGGAGTTGAAAGAAGCTGTTAAATAGCTGGGAATGGAAACTTTTCTTCTTTTTCAAAAAATAATCGCTTTCTATTATAATACTGGAACAGATTTATTAACCTCATCATTGAACTAAAAAATGATTTGAAAAATGGAAAATAATTCAATGCCGGAAAATGGTGCTGTAGTTCGGTTTATGCGGAAAGACGATCAGGAATGGATACAAGGTGAATATGATGAGCAGAACGGGATGTTTATAGAAATTTATTCGTCTGAACTGGTAATGCACAATAGTTCAGATATTTTAAAATGGGAAAATTGGGAAGAATAGTAAATCGAGAAATTCGGATAGTTACAATTAATTAACCCTACCTTCAAGAGAATAATGGTATTTGGGCCCAACTCCGGGCCACGCCCTACGCTCATTGCAAAAAATCTTTAATAAACTCATCGATAGTTATATTGATAATAAGGTTGGAATCGCAGCAGATTTTTTGAGTGAATCCCTTGCCTCTCATTTAAAGGAAAACCTGATTACGCTTTATTCAAATCAGCAGATGTCATCTGCCAAAACTGGAAACGACTCAGCGATTAGACAAAATAAACTCGTAAGAGGAGATAAAATTTACTGGCTGGATCGTACACATAACAATACTTATGAGAACGATTTTTTCGATCTGATGGACAGTTTTGTGAGCTATCTCAATATGACTTGTTATACAGGGATTACGGGATATGAATTCCACTATACATTATACGAAAAGGGCAGTTTTTACAAAAAGCATTTCGATCAGTTCAGGAATAATGAAAGCCGGCAGTACTCCATGATCATGTATTTAAATTCTGACTGGGAGGAAGGGGATGGTGGCGAATTGCGGGTTTATCACAGCGATAACGAACAGAATATCCCACCGGTAAATGGTAAAAGTGTTTTCTTCAAAAGCAGTGAACTGGAACACGAAGTATTGCTTACCAATAAATCCAGAATGAGCATTACAGGCTGGCTCAAAGTGAATTGAGTTCCATGCAATATTTTTATGGCAGTGTTAAATAAAAAGACAAGCCGGAATTTCCCAATGCGGGCAATTCGGCTTGTCTTTTTATTTTTTTAAACTGAAATTAATCGACTGTGATTAATTCGGTTTCGGTTGAAGTTACTGGCCTTGGGTTCGTTTCTTCCAGCCTTTTGACTTCCTTTTTTTCTGCTTTTGCAGCGATTGCTTCATTTTTTTAGCCCGATTCAATTTTTTCTTCTCTTTTGAAGTAATCTTGCCTAATTTTTCAACCAGCTTTTTCGCAGCTTTTTCAATTGCTTTTATTGCTTTTTTTGATTGTTCTCCGGATTCATTCAGTTTGCCCTGAACTACGCTCGCAATACTAGCTGCCAACGCTTTTTTTTGTCCCTTCATAACTTGTTACGTGTTGGTAGATGTTTTGAATCCGCAAAGCTACAACTACATTTCAGATATGTAATATTAACAAATTGCTTACGGCCTGTTATGCACAGGAATAAACGTTCATTATACACTTCTAAAACAAAAAGCACTTTATTTATACAAGGACAAAAAGCTTACAGCACATTCCCTGTCCAGTTTAATTTGCTGAATAAGAGCAGGTAAACCATCAAATTTTTGTTCCGGACGAATGTAATGTAACAAATCCAGCCGCAGCTCTTCCCCATAAATTTCTTTGTCAAAATCAAACAAATTTGCTTCAATAGTCCTTGAAGTTCCATCTACAGTTGGCCTTACTCCGATATTCAGCATTCCGTTGAAGGTTTCACCGTTGTATTTGGCCTCAATCACGTAGACTCCATTTTGAGGGATCAGTTTATATGATTCATCGGGATGTACATTGGCCGTAGGAAATCCAATTGTTCTTCCTAGCTGCTTTCCTTTCACAACAGTACCGGAAATCGTATACGGCCGGCCCAAAAGTTCGTTAGCTTCTGTAATGTGTCCTGTTAATAATGCCTTACGAATCCGGGAAGAACTGATCGCCAGGTCTTCAATATCCTGTCTGGAAATTTCTTCAACTTCAAAACCATATTGCGAACAATTTTTTTTCAGGAACTCAAAGCTGCCTTCTCTATTTCGCCCAAAGCGGTGATCATAACCTATGATCAGTTTTTTTGTACCGATCTTTTCAACCAGAACCTGCTGGATAAATTCCTCAGACGATAATTCTGAGAAAGAGCGCGTAAAGGGGATAATGGCAAGATGTTGTATGCCTAATTGTGAGAACAGCTCAATTTTTTCATCAATGGTAGATAATAACTGTAATCCCTGGCTGTCTTCTGAAACGACCATGCGGGGATGCGGCCAAAATGTTAAAACCACTGATTCTCCTCCTGACTGCTGACTTATTTCGTTAAGGCGGGAAAGTATTTTTTTGTGTCCGATGTGTACTCCGTCAAAAGTGCCGCTGGTTACTACTGCACGTTCAATTTTATGAAGGGAATCCAGACTATGGTAAATTTTCATTCGTCAACAGGTAACTTCAGCTCAATCCTTTTTTGATAAATAAAATCGGTCAGATTCCATGCATTACTTAATTCAAATGAACCAATCCTTGTTCTGCATAGAGCGCTCATATATGCACCGCTGTTTACCATCTGACCAAAATCGCGTACAATACTACGAATATATGTGCCTTTGGAACAAACTATCCTAAAATTTATAGCGGGGAAACTGGCAGCATCAATCTCAAACAATGAAATCTCCACACTTCTCTTTTTTATTTCTGCCGTTTCTCCACGCCTTGCTTTTTTATAGAGCCGTTCCCCATCAACTTTGACAGCTGAATAAATAGGAGGTACCTGTTCTATATTTCCCAGGAATTGTGTACGTGCATTTTCAAGAATTTCAGCAGTGATATGTTTAATAGGAAATTCTGCATCGAATTCTGTTTCCAGATCAATAGAAGGTGTTGTTTTCCCCAAAACCAAAGTACCTGTATATTCTTTTTCCTGCGCCTGGTAAGAATCAATTTGCTTCGTTTTTTTTCCGGTGCATAAAATCAGCAATCCCGTCGCAAGCGGATCAAGCGTACCTGCATGGCCGATTTTTTTGAACTTGCAGGCGTATTTTAACTTATTGGCAACATCGAATGATGTCCATTTTAAAGGTTTGTTAATTAGTATTACCTCACCTTCGTCAACTGCATTTATTTCGTTAGTCAATTTTATTTATTGAATTAAAAAGTAACTGATAAAAACTTAGAAAACCACAGAAATCTGGTTCTGTGGTTTTCTAAGTAATTTTTTACAAAATGTATGGCATGGTTTCCAAGCCAATTTATTTACACAATATCAAGTTTGTAACCGGAAGCAAGCAATCCTAAAAGTACCAGACCAAGGATAATGCGGTAATAACCAAAAACTTTAAACCCGTATTTTGTTAAAAAACTGATAAAGAATTTGATTGCTAACATCGCAACAATAAAAGCGATCAGATTTCCGAACAACAGCATTTTAATGTCCGCAGCCTGGATCGTATCGTAAGTTTTAAGCAATTTATATCCACCAGCTGCTGCCATTGTCGGAACTGCAAGAAAGAAAGAAAATTCAGCTGCCTGCTTACGGGAAAGTCCCTGAAGCATTCCACCAATGATCGAAGAAGCCGATCTGGAAACACCCGGAATCATCGCAATACACTGGAATAACCCGATTTTTAATGCGTCAAAATAAGATAATTCTCTTTCGCTAACCGTATCTTTTACAAGGCGGTCAATGAAAATCAAAATAATTCCGCCAATAAGCAATGTAATTGCAACTACGATTACATTTTCTAAAAGAGAATCAATGAAGTCGTTTAATAAAAAACCCAACACCAAAGCCGGAATTACTGCTATGATCAGTTTAATATAAAAATCAACAGATTGAAAAAAACGCTTCCAGTATAAGACCACAACAGAAAGTATTGCACCGAACTGAATATTTACTGTAAACATTTTGGTGAATTCCAGGTGGCTGATCCCCATAAAGGAAGATGCAATGATCATATGACCGGTTGAAGAAACGGGTAAAAATTCGGTAATACCTTCAACAATTGCTAAAATGATTGCCTGCCAAATACTCATGAATTTGCAGGTTTACGTAAAATGGCCCAAAACTCAATTACAAAGCCAGTTACCGTAATAATTGGTCCGACAGTTAAACCTAAAATACCAAAACCGAATTCTTCGCTGTCAAAACTCATGACAAGAAATCCGCCGAGTATTACTGCCAAACCAATCAGCATCATCACATAATTGGATGAAGCAAAAGGAAGCTCATTTTTAGAATTGTTCATATTGATTAATTGTAAGTTATTTCTATCAGTAAATAATAAATTTTTTGCGTGAAACCTTAATCCTGGTTTCTCAGTACAAATCGTCCAAAGCCATTCTCAGATACCGCGCAAGAGACTGATATGTACTCGCAATTCCAATGGCAATTCCGAGAAAAAGAACAACACCTACCAGAATTCCTATCTTATTGTACTCCTGCAGCATAGCAAGGCCTTCGACATTGCGAACAGCAACCTGCTGTAAGACAATCAATAATCCGCCAGCCAGAATACCGCCAATCAGGCCCTGCATCGCACCCCTAAGTATATAAGGACGTTGTATGAAACCATTGGTTGCACCAACGAGCTGCATGCTGCGGATTAGAAACCTTTGCGAATATATTGCCAGTTTGATCGTATTATTAACAAGAAGCACGATAATGATTAGCATCAGAAGTGCAAAACTTGCAAGTATGGCGTAGATTTTTGTAACATTCCTGTTGATATTATCAGCCAGATCTTCCTGATAAACCACTTCGTAAATTCCTTTTATTTTTTCGAGGTCTTTTTTGATAAGCTGTAATTTTGCTTCTTCAAAATAATCCTCACTAATTTTTATCCGGTAACTGTCCCGCAAAGGATTTTCGCCTAAAAACGAGATAAAGTCCTCCTTGGTACCTTCTATAAATTCTTTTGCAGCTTCTTCTTTGGAAACAAATGTAATTGGAGCTACTTCGGTGGATACCAGAACATAAGGTTTTGTTTTGATCAAATTCAGGATAGAATCCTGTCCCGCTTTCGTTTCTTCCTTATCAAGAAATGTTCTTACCTCAATATTCTGACGTATGACGGAAACAAGTTTTTTTGATTGTATTACAAGTAGACCGCAAAAACCAATTAAAAATAATGCCGCTGTGAGGCTCATTACAATCATTGCATTTGGATAACTCCCGATCTTTTTTTCTTATGCATAAGTGCGTAAAATTTCGCTTATCATTTCAACAGCATCTCTTAAATTCTGTCTGATAATGGCAAAAATAATGATTTAAATTACAATGAAGCCTGATTTGGACAATGCTTAACGATTTTTAACTTTTTTAAAGGAATCGGAATGCTTAGAATTCAGAATGTCCGGAGTTGAGCTGACCTGAGATACAAGATTATGTAGTAGCCTCTTCGCTGGTTAAGCCCTCATTCCTAAACTCTGAACTTTTTACCCGGCATTAATTCCTCCTGCCCATCTCATCCCTGATTTTTGCCGCTTTTTCATAATCTTCTTTGGAAAGCGCATCATCCAGCATTTTTTGAAGTTCATCGAAGCTAAGGTCTCTGATCTGGTCTTTGAAAGAACCTTTTGTTTGTAATGTTTCACGAACGGTATCCTGTTCTTCGTCTTCGTCCTCATCAGTTGATGATGATGAAACAATTCCAGCTTCTGATAAAATTGCTTCGTAAGTATATATCGGTATATCGAAACGAAGGCCAATTGCAATTGCGTCAGATGGCCTTGCGTCCACTTCTACTTCACGCAGATTATCCGTGCAAACGATTTTGGCATAAAATATTCCTTCTTTCAAATCGGAAATGATGATTTCTTTAAGGCTGTAATTCATGCCATCAGCAAACGACTTGAACAGATCATGCGTCATGGGCCTGTTAGGAATAATGTTTTCAATTTGAACCGCTATTGCCTGAGCTTCGAAAACACCAATAATTATTGGTAAACGCCTGTTACCCAGTTCTTCGCCAAGTACCAATGCAAATGACCCCGCCTGTGACTGGCTGGGGGAAAGACCTAATATTTCTAACTTAATTTTTTTCACGTTTAAACTTTCTGCGCCGGCGCAAGTTTTGTTAACAGCTATGGTGATTAAAATATCTCCGGTTTTGTATTCAAATAACATTTAATATTACTGGCAAGATACATCTTTAAAATAATATTGGTTTGATTTTCAGTTATTTAACGGGAAATACATTATATTTTTCTTATTGGTTCAATAAAAGTGCAAGCATTTAAGTTGCAAAAATAAATAACCCGTGGGGCATAAAAAAATGCCGAACGGGTTAAGTTATTTTACATTGTAATTTTAAATCATTTTAATCGTCTTAAATATCTGATAGCGAACCCAATTAATTGATTATGATAATCATAAAAAATATTGAATTAATTTGCTGCAAGACAAAAAGCGGATTATCTCAGATTTTTAACGGCCTGGGTTAGTTTAGGAAGAATTTCAAAAACATCACCTACAATTCCATAGTCGGCAGCCTTAAAAAATGGCGCTTCCGGATCTTTATTAATTACAACAATACATTTAGAGCCGTTTACACCTGCAAGGTGTTGTATGGCTCCGGAAATTCCGCAAGCAATATATAAGTTAGGTGCAACTTTAATGCCGGTTTGTCCTATATGTTCATGATGCGGGCGCCAGTCGAGATCAGATACAGGTTTGGAACATCCTGTTGCAGCACCCAAAGCACTGGCCAGATCCAATAGTGGCTGCCAGTTTTCTGGGCCCTTCATCCCACGTCCGCCAGACACAATGATATCTGCTTCTGTCAGTGAAATTTCCGAACTGGCCTTTTCTATTTTATCTATTGCTGATTTAAAATCTGAATCTCTCAGAACCGGAGTAAATGGCTCAATCTGAGCTTCGGTACTAGTTATAGAAGATTCGTCGACTTCAATGATGTTTTTCCGGATCACCAGTATTTTTAAGTCTGATTTAATTTCAGTTGTCGCAAAGGCTTTACCACTGAATATACTCCGGGTAACTTTAAATGATTCACTTAAATCAGGTAGTGAAGTTACGCCGGAAACTATTCCGGCCTTTAATTTTGCTGCTGCCCTCGCTGCCATCGCATCCCCAAGTCCTGACTTGGAAATAATGATTACTTTACTCCCTTCCTGCTGAGCTGCCTGTACCAGAGAATCGGCATAAGCCATGCCATTTTCTTGTGTCAGCTTTTCGTCGGAAGCGTGCAGCACTTTAGTGGCACCATAATGGCCTGCTTTGGCCAGTTCAGTCAGATCAGCTTTTCCAAGAACCAATACTGTTGCTGTTTCTCCTGTAAGTTTGGCTACTTCTGCGCCATAAGCAATAGCTTCAAAAGATGTTTTTTTGATTGAACCATTATCTATTTCTACAAATACAAGGACTGACATATTAGATTAATTTTGACCGGGTCGCCGGTAAGCTGATACAATGAAGAATTGAGTGACTGACATAATATTCAATAAACAGGAACAACTGATTGCCAAACGTTAACAGCCGTCATAATACTTTCGCTTCCGTTTGCAACAGTTTGATCAGCGTTTCTGCCTCACTTGCCGGAATCATTTTGCAGGCGCCTTTTGGTGCAGGCAACGAATATTTTTCAGGGATGGTCATTTCATCTATAGTTACTGGTTCAACCACGACCAAAGGTTTGGACTTTGCTGTCATTATACCACGCATATTCGGTATTTTCCATTCAGAAATTGGTTCCTGACAACCAAGTACAAGCGGCAGTGAAGCAGTCAGATGTTCTTTGCCACCATCTATTTCCCTTGCGATTTTTACTGTATCTCCGTCAATATCCAGTTTCATCACAGGTGAATAGGATGGAATGCCCAGCATCTCACCAACAAGCCCGTGTACCACACCACTATTATAGTCTATAGATTCCCGCCCCATCAGAATCAGGTCATAAGTATTTTGCTCTGCAATACGGGCTATCTGTATGGCTGTATCGTATGAATCCAACGGATTGTAATTAACACGTATGGCATCGTCTGCTCCGATAGCCAGTGCTTTACGTATCTGCGGGTCAGCGTCTGCTTCGCCAACATGAAGTACGGTTACGGTTCCGCCAAATTGTTCTTTTAATTCTACCCCTCTTGCCAGGGCGTAATCATCATATGGGCCAATAATATGCTGGATACCGTTTTTGTTTAATTTAGAGTCATTATCTGTGAAGGTTATTTTAGCGGTCGTATCTGGTACATTTGTAATACAAACGAGTATTTTCATGATAATTTAATTATGTATTTTAACTTTTCTGAGAATAACTTTGTCATCACAAAATAAGGAAAATCTTAAATAGTATGCAAGCATAATAATTTGTAATGGAAAACACCCTGCTGAGTAATTTATTGACATTTTATGAAGAAGATCCGGACGATCCCTTCAATGTGTATGCATTAGCGTTGGAATATTTAAAGCATGATTCAGAGAAAGCAGGACAATTTTTCGATATTTTATTATTTAATCATCCCGATTACCTGCCGACCTATTATCATGCCGGTGAGTTTTTTGCTTTGGAGGAAAATTATAAAAAAGCAGAATTAATTTATCAAAAAGGTATTGATCTGGCACTGTCTCAGAAGAATACAAAAACGCACCAGGAGCTTTTGAGAGCATATAGAGGCTTTTTGGATGAGTTGGAAGATTAAAGTGTTTGGGCCTAAGATTTGCTCTTTACTATAAAAACCTGTAACTTTCCAAATTATTAGGAAGTACTACATAGCAGACTGCTTTCGGTTAATAAAAATTTTCTCTCTGCCCGGTTAAGTTTGATAGTTGTTTTTAGAATTCCTCGCTTGTTGCTTAAAAAATTATTCGTTGATATTTATGGAAAAGGAATCGTTCATTCCGCTTGTTGTAAAGTGGGCACAGGCTCATGGGTTTAAGGAAATCCAAGCTAATATGGAAGGGTTTGAAACACCAAAGTCCTACGAAAGGGCGGCGGATAATGCCAAATTCACACCGGATGTAACCGGAGTTAATATGTTTAACAGACATTATCTGGAGGTAGCAATGAAAACCGACCAGTTACGCGGAAGCATTTCCAAGTGGAAGCTTTTGAGTGAACTTGCAGGAATGAAGGGTGCAAAATTATATTTAATGGCACCAAGAGGTCATGTACGTTTTACACGGGAAATGATTGATCAATATAATATTCCTGCTGAGGTTATTAAAATTGATTAATTTCTTTTGATTGAAATTGTAAACGGGCTGAAAATCTTCAAGATTTTCAGCCCGTTCTTTTTTTATCTCCCGCAGTATACTCTGAACTTTAAACTCTTAACTTAATACTGACCTACACTTTCGGATATTCCCACTTACCCCTGTATTCCCGGCTTAGTAATTTATTTGCATCTGCATCGCCCGGAATTTCTTCTTTTTCTCCATCCCAGATTATACTGCGCCCAAGTTTGTATGAAAGCATGCCAAGTAAAGCTACATTAGTCGAACGCTGCCCTACTTCAATTTCGCAAATTGGCGGCGTATTGGTTTTGATGGAAGTTAGGAAATTGCCCCACAATTCCTGGATATTCTGATCATCAGGTTTGTTCAGCTGTGCATCCTGATGAATAACAGGTTTGTTGGGGTTGGTCGGGTAAAATGTCCACCCGTCAAGCCAGCCCATATGAAAAGTACCTTCCGTACCATAAAAATAAACTCCTACCGCCTGTTTAGGATCAGTTTTTTCTGCATTGTTTGCTGCAAAATTCCGATGTTCCCATTCGAGCGTGAAACCATCAAAATCGTAAACCGCCACCTGATGGTCTGGCGCATCAGTGTTATCCTGCCTGATTGCCCTGCCGCCGGTTGAATATATCTTCCTGGGATATTTTTGTTCGGACCACCACATAACCTGGTCAAGCCAGTGTATGCCCCAGTCTCCCAAAGTTCCGTTGGCGAAGTTCAGATAATTCCTGAACCCTTTTGGATGTATGGTTTTGTTATAAGGTACCAATGGTGCAGGACCGCAATAAAAATCCCAGTCTAAACCTTTTGGTGGTTCAGAATCTGCAACTTTTTCTCCCGGTCCACCGCCGTAATGCACAAAGGCTCTGGCCATTCCGATTTTTCCGGCTTTTCCAGATTTTAAGAATTCCATGCCTGAAATATTATGCGGAGACACACGACGATGGGTACCAACCTGTATAATCCGCCCATGTTTTCGGGTTGCGTTTACCATAGCCCGGCCTTCCCTGATTGTATGTGAAATCGGTTTTTCGACATAAACATGCGCACCTGATTCGATGGCCGCAATACAGCACAACGGATGCCAGTGGTCGGGAGTTGCCACGATAACAATTTCTGGTTTTTCTTTACTCAATAACTCCCTGTAATCCCGGTAAAGTTTGGGTTTGTCCGGTGTGAGACCGGATATTTCTGCCGAGCATAATTTAAGCTGGTTTTCATCAACATCACAAATTGCAATGACCTTGCATTCGCCGGATTTAATGGCACAACGAAGTATATTAGTTCCCCACCATCCGGCACCAACCAGTGCTACCCGGTAAGGAGCCGTTCGATTCAATGCCGATAACAGTGGGAGTGAAGAAAATGCAGCGCCTGCCAAGGCAGATTTTTCTATAAATGTCCGACGATCCATTTTTTATAATTGTTGATTATTAATAGTTAGATATAGTGAAAGATTTAACGGAATAGCCTTAATCACTTAATGGTAAATTGTTATTAAATCATTCGGTCTCATTTTCCTTTCAGTTTACCGATCAGCCAGTTGTTCATGGCATCCTTCTCGTCAGCATATGTCCAGTGGCCGGTATCCAAATACAATTTGAGTTCTTTTGGCGCAGAAGTAACGTTATACGCTGCATACATGGATGTAGGAGGGCAGGTTTCATCGTTGAATCCCCACATGTAATAACCCGGCACTTTCACGCGTCGTGCAAAGTTGACTACGTCGTAGTAACTGACTGTTGCTATTTTTTCTTTTGTATTATTAATTTTTACACTTGTTTTATCAAAGTAGTGCGGCCAACCGCCAGCTCTTCCATGTAGATAGCCGGTGACATCGCTTAAAGCAGGATAAAAAGCACCTAGCCACTTCACGCGAGGATCCAAACCAGCAGTAATAATGGATAATGCACCTCCCTGGCTTCCGCCTGTAACTGCCAGATTCTGACCGTCGTATTGAGGTAAGCTCGTCAGAAAATCATTGGCACGGATGCAACCCAGATATACCCTTTTATAATAAAATTTATCCCGATCGTCCATATTGTAAGCTGGATAACCATTCAGTACACCCATTCCCAAATCTGTATAAACAGACGGGTCCATAATTACAGGAATACCATGAATGCCTATTTCCAGCGTAATGATATCATTTTCTGCCGTAGTTACATCTCCGTAATATGGCCGTACGCCAGCTCCCGGAACCCTAAGTAAGGCAGGATATTTTCCTTCTTTTTTGGGTATACTTAATATCCCGTAAACTCTGACGCCGGGTTTATTATTTTGAAGATTTATGTGATATACATTTACCTTGGATGTGCATCTTTCCGGAAGAAGGGTCATTTTGGCGTCTATCGGAACGGCTGAAAGTTCTTTTTTTGCTGTTTCCCAGAAGCTGTCAAAGTCTTCCGGATTTGCAACAGTCGGTTGTATTTGAAGTGGATCAAAACCAGCCGTTGCCAAGCCGCGATACTCGGAGCCGTCTACAATGGCATAAGCAATACATCTTAGGAAACCGGGTGTTTTTAATGTCCCTCCATCAACTGTGATTTTTCCTTCGGCAGTGGTTTTATTTTCTTTAATGGCCGGATCTAATTTTTCCAATCCGATCTCATATCTGACCGGTACGTTTTTCAGCATATTGCCATTTTGCATAACCGAAATAGTAAACTGTACTTTTTCGCCCGTTTTATATGTCCAGTCTTCATGATTGGCTGCTACAATCACCTCTACATAACGTTTGACTGGCTGTGCATTAACAGATAAAACCAATAACCAAAGGTGAAAACTGAGCAGGAAAATGGATTTTTTCATAAACGGACTGTACATTAATTTTAAGATTAGTATTGAAGTAAAGGAAGAAATTGCCGGAATCTTTGATCTGTAAACGATATTTTTTCTGATTTAAAGTAATTTGCATTAAAATCAATACCCAGCCTTGTGCAACGGCGTTTAACAATTATTCGATTTACGTAAATACATTGAATTTGATCCGAATTAATAAATTTATCAGTGAAACAGGTTTTTGTTCAAGGAGAGAAGCGGACCGGCTGGTGGAGCAGGGGCGTGTTACCCTGAATTCCAGAATAGCGGTTTTAGGTGACAAAGCCACGGAAGCCGACGACGTTCGTGTGGATGGGAAGCCAATAAAATCAAGAAAAGCATTTGCATATATTGCTTTCAATAAACCGGTTGGAATTACCTGTACCACTGAAAGACAAATCAAAGGAAACATTATTGATTACATCAAACATCCTGAACGCATTTTCCCAATTGGCCGGCTTGACAAACCATCCGAAGGTTTGATATTCCTGACCAGTGATGGCGATATCGTGAACAAAATTTTACGTGCAGGAAATAATCATGAAAAAGAATATTTCGTAACTGTGGACCGGCTTGTAACAACTGATTTTGTGAAAAAAATGTCAGATGGAATTCCAATCCTGGACACGGTTACAAAAAAATGTATTGTACGGAAAGAAGGAAATTTAACATTTACTATTATTCTTACTCAGGGTTTAAATCGCCAGATCAGGCGTATGTGTGAATATTTAGGTTATAATGTAACCAGGCTGAAACGAGTCAGGATTATGAATGTAACATTGGAAAATTTACCCAGTGGAAAATGGCGGGATCTTACGGTTGATGAAATGAAATTTATTAATGCCGCCGTTGAAAGTTCTGTAAAAACAGAAGAAGGTTCTGTTATTTCTGATTGGAGTGAGGAAGAAGATTAGAATAATCAGGGTTTAAACAGAGCATAATTGGATTGCAGTTTTATAATTATTTAATTGTATTTTTAGATAATATAAATGTAATAACAATGATTTAGGATTTTAGTCTATGAAAATCTGCATTCTAACTCCAATTTATTTCCTGATAAGTATCAGTTCTTTTGCTCAAAGCACTGGTAATACCTATAAGGTAAAAAACGGAACAGATATTTCACAAGCCATACCTTTTGGGGAACGGTACAAGTATGAATTATTCAGGAATGGCAAAGTGTACTTTCGAAATGGTAAAATTTCTACTGCAAAACTGAATTACAGCTTATTTCATGGGGAAATCCAGTTTATTAATCTTCAAAATGACACACTGATGCTTGCCGATAATGATTTTATCGACAGAATAGAAATTGGTAATGACCTGTTTTATTACGTTCGTAAGAATGGGCACATTTGGCTAAAAAATAATTTTGGTGAAATAAAGCTTGCCGAAAAACAAAGGCTGATGATAATGGGGAAAGAAAAGTATTCTGCCTATGATCAGTATTCCGCAACATCTTCTATTTCAAGTTACTCTTCTTTTAACAATGGCAATGGTGTGGCTCTCGGATTGAAGGGAAACGACAAAGCAGTTTTAAGAAAAAAATCGATCTATTATTTAATTGATAAGAATCAAAGGTTCTATTTAGCCAATAAGGCAAGCCTGTTTAAAATTTATCCTGAAAAAAAGAGAATTTTGAACGGATATTTAAAAGAGAATGACATCGATTTTAATAATGAGCAGGATTTGATTAATCTTCTGCAATTCAGTTCTTCAGTAAAATAATCCTCTAACAAAATTCATTAATATGATCACTTTTCAGTTGTTGATAAAATGGCCGGTTTCTATAATTGCATTCTTTATGCTGGTTTACACATCTTATGCTCAGCCGACCAAAGTTCTTCGTTTTAAGAATGGACAGGATGCAACTAAGCATATTTCGACACAGGATCGTTTTCAGTTTATGGATTTTCAGAGTGGAAAGCTATACTTTGCAAATGGAAAATTCACGCCAGCCAAACTGAATTATTGTTATCTGAATGGAGAAGTCATGTATATCGATCATAAAGGCGATACGCTTCTTATAGACAAAAACAACAGGGTTAGTTATGCGGAAATCGGGAAATTTATATTTCATGCTGATCCGGTTAACGGTTACATGCAGGTAGTAGAGGAGTTTGGAAATATTATGCTTACCAAGAAACACCGGTACAAAATGGGTGGTATTGAGAAAAAGGGCGCTTATAATAACAAAAACGAACAGGGTTCGGTATCAAATACTGCCAATTACACTGATCCGATCAGTGGTGTTACAACATCGTTGCCTATTAATAATATAGTACTTTTAAGACCAGACCTTTCGTATTTTATTGTTGATATGAATGGACGTTCTTTTCATGCCGACAAACACAATCTCCTTAAAATATTTTCAAGAAATAAAAGTGCCATCGTTAAATATCTGAATGCAACGAAGATAGATTTTAATGACGAAGAAGATTTGAAAAAAGCAATCCGTTATTGCAGTGAGCTTGAACTTGCAAAATCCTGATTCAATTAGATTTTCATGAGTAGAATGGCCGGGATTTTCATGTTATAAGTAGTAAATATGTAAATACCTGAAATTTTACCTGACCCGAATTGAATGAAAATCACTGCTTTTCTCCTGATAATTGTTTGCTTTACACGTATCCAAGCCCAGAATTTATCAGTCTGGAACACTAAATTCGATCAAAAAAACGAAACAGACTGGCTGGTTAGCCCTGTACAAGAAAAAGCGGGAATTTATAGATCACAAGATGGAAAGGACATTATTCTTTATAATGGACTGGTTAAACGTACGTTCAGGATTTCACCTGATGTTGCCTGTATAGATTTTAAAAACCTGACAACCGGACAGCAGTTGTTAAGAGCTGTAAAACCAGAAGCACGCTTAATGATTAACGGTAAAAATTATAATATCGGTGGATTAAGCGGGCAAAAAGAAAACGGCTATTTATTACCTGAATGGGTTGATCAATTGATATTATCAGACAGTGCTTTCCATTTTACCAACTACATTCTTGGTGAAATAAAACCTGAATTGCATTGGAAAACGTCCATGTGGACCCCGGATAAAAATCTGGCAACTGGAAAAACAATTACATTCAAGTACAAATCTTCTTTGCCGGAAGTACAAGGTTTACAGGTATCCGTTCACTACACCATTTACGACGGTATTCCGCTTTTAAGTAAATCAGTCACTATTCAAAATACCACCGGCGGTTCTGTAATTGTTGACCAGATTGTCAATGAAATTCTGGCAGTTGTAGAAGAAGAAAGTGCTGTGGTGGGAAGTCCTGAGAAGATGGCAAAACCGAATGGAATTTATATTGAAAATAATTTTGCATTTAATAATGCCATGCGTTATCCGTTGAGCGACCAGGCAACGCATTGGAAAGTGGATCCCGCATATACTTCGCAAGTGAATTATGATTTCCAAACACCTTGTCTATTGGAAGTGCATCCTAATATTAACATGGGTGTATCTTTAAAAAAAGGAGAAAAGTTAGAGTCTGTTCGTACCTATGAACTCCTTCAGGACAATTATGACAGGGAACGAAAAGGGTTGGCAATACGGAAAATGTACCGGAAAATTGCACCCTGGATCACTACCAATCCCATTTTTATGCATTTGGTCAGCAAAAATGATGAAGAAGTTATGACAGCGATTGACCAGTGTGCTGCTATGGGATATGAAGCTTTAATCCTAAGTTTTGGAAGCCATTGCAACATGGAAGATACGACGGCAGCAAATTTGAAAAAATGGAAAAAATTGGCCGATTATGCGCATGGCAAGCAAGTTTTTATTGGAAGTTATTCACTATTCAGTTCCAGAAAAATTAGTGATGAAGATGATGTAATTGATCCTAATACTGGTAAGCCTGGCGGCGCTTTTTTTGGAAATGCCCCTTGTATGGGAAGCAAATGGGGATTAAATTATATTGAAAAGTTGAAAATATTTATGACCTATACTGGTTTCAATATTTTTGAAAACGACGGCCCTTATCCCGGTGATGTATGCGCTTCCACAACACATCCCGGACATGAAGGATTGCATGATTCGCAATGGCGCCAAATGGAATTACAAAAGGGGTTGTACCATTGGTGCAATGAAAACGGTGTATATGTCAACGCACCTGACTGGTATTTTCTCGATGGTACCAATAAAATCGGGCTCGGATACAGGGAAGTCAATTTTTCATTGTCAAGAGATCAGCAAAAAATACTGAACCGGCAAAACATATTTGATGCCACCTGGAATGAAACTCCTTCTATGGTTTGGGGGTTTGTACCGCTGGTTAAATA
Organism: Dyadobacter sp. NIV53; assembly: GCF_019711195.1. Taxonomy (NCBI): domain Bacteria; kingdom Pseudomonadati; phylum Bacteroidota; class Cytophagia; order Cytophagales; family Spirosomataceae; genus Dyadobacter; species Dyadobacter sp. NIV53. The sequence continues at coordinate 246,577 of NZ_CP081299.1, read as the reverse complement.
CCAGGGTGGAAATGCTGATGCGGTACTGGAACCATTGTCAGAGCATTTGGATGCTTATGAACAACTGATGATGCAATATTATGGAGCAGGAATTCAGGCTTGTTACCGTGGCCCAAGGCTATATGATACGGAGGAAACCCGTAATACAGTTACAAAAGTGATTACCTGGTACAAAAAATACCGTTTGATCCTGAATTCGGACATTATACATTTAGGCCGGGCGGACGGCCGGGATTGGGATGGAATTATGCACGTAAACCCGGCATTAAAACATAAAGGCTTAATAATGCTTTATAATCCTTTGAAGCAGGAAATTATGCGTTCCGTGCGGTTGCCGGTTTATTATACGAACCTGCACAATTCAGTAAGTGTCAGGGAAAAAGAAAATATAGCTAAAACCTACAAGGTGAGCCGGAATTATGAAGTGGTAGTAGCCGTAAAAATCCCTGCAAATAGTTACACCTGGCTGGTGGTTGAAGGAGAGAAATGATTAATTGCAGAGTGTAAATTATTAATTGACCTGATAATTTTACATTTAACACACTATGTGTTAATCTTGGATTATTCAATCATTTCAATCTCCCGGACACGATGCAAAAGATAATACCATTTTTATGGTTCGACGGAAAAGTAGAAGAAGCTATGAATTTCTACGTTTCCGTTTTTAAAAATTCAAAGGGTAATGGATGCCATGCTGCAAATGGTAAAAATGGACATAGGGGCTTTGAAGAATGCTTACGAAGGTTAGAAACAGGTGTTTCATCCGTATCATATTACAGGGAATAACATTATATTCGATTTTCTAAACCTTGTAACCATGATAAGATCACTCTTCGTTTTATTGACAATCGGCATTACACAGGGAATGGTACTCCCTGTGTTGCCAATTACAACCGACTCCACAACTGAAATTAGGGGATTTTGTATTGCTGCTCCTGAACCTTCCGAACACGAAAGATTTCTGACATTCATCGAAAAGGAACTTGTTCCAAGAAACGTAAATATGCTTATACTGCGCGTGGATTTTAATTATCAGTTTGAATCACATCCGGAACTTCGTGATTCAAGTGCTTTATCGAAAGAACAGATCAGGAAAATTGTTTCAATTTGTAAAACCAATAACATCAATCTCATTCCCCAGATTAACCTTCTGGGCCATCAGTCATGGGCTTCAAAAACTACCAATCTGCTTCGCGTTTATCCCCAGTTTGACGAAACACCAAATGTGAAAATGCCTGAAAAATACGTATGGCCCAATGCAGACGGGTTATATTGCAAAAGTTATTGTCCGCTCCATCCGGATGTTCATAAGGTTGTTTTTAGCCTTGTGGACGAAATTATGGATGTTTTTGAGGCCAAAGACTTTCATGCTGGTCTGGATGAAGTTTTTTATATAGGCGAAGATAGTTGCCCACGTTGCAAAGGTAAAAACAAGGCGATCCTGTTCGCAAATGAAGTGGCTGAAATCCGGGATCATCTGGCCGGAAAAGACCGTAAGCTCTGGATATGGGGCGATCGCTTGCTTGATGGAAAAGAAACAGGATTGGGCATGTGGGAGGCAAGTGAAAACAATACGTATCCGGCAGTTGACATGATACCCAAGGATGTAATGATTTGTGACTGGCACTACGTAAGGTCGGAGCCAACAGCTGCTTACCTTTCCATGAAAGGCTTTAATGTGATAACCTGTGTATGGAATAAACCACAAATTGCATTGTCCCAGTATGAAGATTACAAAACTTACAAAGCAAAAGTAAATCCGAAACTGGCTGGCCGTTACCAGGGTATGATGCAAACAATTTGGTCCGGAGCTGGCAGTTTTTTAAACGCAATGGACAATGCAAAAACGGATACTTCAAAAAAAGACGGACAAGTAGAATGTTTTACGCAGCTTTTTGAAGCCATTAACAAATAGTCATAAACTGTCCATCATTTTTACTTTACTCGCCTCCATGCATACTTTGAAAACTTCGTCCATCCGTTTAGATTCAATTGATATTTTTCGTGCATTTACCATGTTCCTCATGATCTTTGTGAATGACCTCTGGTCCTTGAAGGACGTTCCAAAGTGGCTGGAACACAGTGAAGCAGCTGCTGATGACATGGGTTTGTCAGATGTTGTTTTCCCGGCTTTTTTGTTTATTGTCGGTCTATCCATTCCGTTTGCTGTCGCCAATAGGAAATCAAAAGGCGATGATACAAAAACACTCCTGATTCACATTGTTGAGCGCAGTTTTGCTCTTTTGATAATGGGTATTTTTATTGTTAATTATGAGAATATAGTCCCGGAAGGAATGATTATCAATAAGTATGTATGGGAAATACTTATGGTTCTTGCATTTTTCCTTATCTGGAATGTGTATCCCGATAATCCTGATAAAAAATTATTATTTCAAGCTTTGAAAGTATTGGGATATTTGCTCCTTGCCGGTCTTGCCGCTATTTATAAAGGTGGTAACGCAGCTAATCCATCCTGGATGGAAACGCATTGGTATGGCATTCTTGGGCTAATTGGCTGGTCATATCTGATATGTGCAGCAGCATATGTTTTTTGTCAGGATAATTTAATAAGGGTCGTTGCCGTATGGGTTTTTCTTCTACTTTTTAACCTATCCGATTTTGCAGGAATGCTTCAGATTCTTGATGGGATAAAAGATTATATCTGGATAGTTGGATCTGGATCTATGCCGGCTTTTACGATGGCAGGTGTGGTAGCATCTGTGATTTATATACATTATTCAAAATCTGAAAAATCTAATATATTTCCGGTCATACTTGTAATTTTAGCGGTTTTAAGTTTGCTGTATGGTTTTGGAACCAGGCCTTACTGGGGAATTTCCAAAATCAGGGCTACACCTGCCTGGGTTGGTATTTGCAGTGGAATAAGTTTTCTTGCCTTTTCATTTTTCTTCTGGCTGACAGACCTGAAAAAAATTAAAAACTGGGCGTTACCGTTAAAACCAGCCGGAACTGCAACACTGACATGCTACCTGATCCCTTACATCTGGTACGCCGTGATCACACTGGCAGGAATCAGTTTGCCATTATTTTTACGCACAGGAGTTATCGGATTATTAAAATCGCTTACCTTTTCTTTACTGGTTATTCTACTGACAGGATTAATTAATAAACTGGGAGTAAAACTGAAAATTTAAGATAGGCAACTGTCGTCCGGTATCAGTGTGAAAATTTCCTTCAATGGTAAATCTGAACCAATTTTTACTTCTAAGAAAAGAAGTAACTTCAATACACGTATGAATATGAATTCAAGACGAGATTTTGTAAAAATGGGAATTGGCGGAATTGTAGCAGGTAGCTTTGCTGCGATTTCCGGATTAAGCTTTGCCTCAGCACTTAATAATAAAAAAGAGGACTTATTTAAGCTTGGAGTAGCTGGTTACAGTTTTCTGCATTTTAAGCTCGATGAATCCCTGGCTATGATGAAAAAACTTGATGTGCATTATTTATGTATCAAGGATTTTCATCTTCCCTATAAGAGTACAACAGAAGAAATTGCGGCATTTCATGCAAAACTAAAAGAGTCGGATGTGACAGGTTATGCAGTCGGGCCAATTTATACCAAAACGACACAGGAAATTGATAATGCTTTTGACTATGCAAAAAGAGCAGGAGTGAAGCTGATCATCGGAATTCCGATGCATGAAGATCTGGCTTACCTGGATAAAAAAGTGAAAGAATATGATATCCGGTTTGCGATCCATAACCATGGACCGGAAGATAAACTATATCCAAGTGCTGCCTCTGTTTACAGTTACGTAAAAGATCTTGACCCACGCATTGGGCTTTGTTTTGATATGGGTCATAATAAGCGCGATAATCAGGATTCGGTGGCTGATCTGGGAAAGTATGGCAAGAGAATTTTTGATATTCATTTGAAAAACGTAACTGCTGCAACCAAAGAAGGTACAACTTGTGAACTAAGTCGTGGAATTATTGATATTCCTGCGTTTGTAAAGATGTTAAGAAAAGTGAAATATGAAGGCTCGTGCAGCCTTGAATATGAGAAAGATATGAAGGATCCATTAGCAGGAATCGCTGAGTCGGTGGGTTATTTCCGGGGTGTTTGTGATGCTGTTTAACACGAAAAAGTGGTATAGCGTGTTGTAATGTCCTATTTTTGCAAATAGTATAGTTATAAAAAATCAACTTTTACCTTCTGAATTTTATTTCACATATTAAAGCCTCAAAATAATGTTAAAAACCACACCGTTTGATCAGTCGGCGGCTTATAAAAAGCTTAAATCCCACTATAAAACGATTTCGCAAAAACATATGAAATCGTTGTTTGAAGAAGATCCTGACCGTCATAAAAAATTCTCGATCCGGTTTGGTGATATAGTTCTGGATTATTCAAAAAACAGGATTACTACACGTACCCGGGCATACCTTATACAGCTGGCAGAAGAATCAGGGTTGGCTGATGCGATTGAGCAAATGTTTACCGGCGAAAAAATCAATGCTACAGAAGGCCGTGCAGTATTGCATACGGCATTAAGAAACCGTTCGAATGAACCTGTTTTGGTGGATGGAAAAGATGTCATGCCGGATGTAAACGAAGTACTGGCAAAAATGAAAGATTTCTCTGGCCGAGTACGTTCCGGTTCATGGAAAGGATATTCCGGAAAAGAAATCACAGACATAGTAAACATTGGTATTGGTGGAAGTGATCTTGGACCTGTCATGGTGACTGAGGCATTAAAAGCATACAGCAAGAAAGGTTTGAACGTTCATTTTGTTTCCAATGTAGACGGAACACATATTGCGGAAACTATAAAATCGCTTGATCCTGAGACGACGCTGTTCATGATAGCTTCCAAAACGTTTACAACCCAGGAGACGATGACAAATGCACTCAGTGCACGTTCATGGTTTTTGGACAAAGCCGTAGATAACGAACATGTTAAAAAGCATTTTGTTGCTATTTCAACAAACCAGTCCGAAATAGAAAAATTTGGTATTGATCCCGACAATATGTTTGGTTTCTGGGATTGGGTAGGAGGGCGTTATTCACTTTGGTCGGCTATCGGATTGTCTATTTCCTGCTTTATAGGCTACCAGAATTTTGAACAGCTGCTTTCTGGTGCACACGATATGGATAAACATTTCCGTACTGCCAAACTTGATAAGAACATTCCTGTAATTCTGGGTTTACTGGGCGTTTGGTACAACAATTTCTTTGATGCACAGTCGCATGCCATTTTACCGTATGATCAGTATATGCACCGTTTTGCTGCCTATTTCCAGCAGGGTGACATGGAAAGTAATGGTAAATATGTAGGGCGCGATGGCAACCCTGTAAATTACCAGACAGGTCCGGTTATTTGGGGTGAACCTGGCACAAATGGGCAACATGCTTTTTATCAGCTCATTCACCAGGGAACAAAAGTCGTTCCCTGCGACTTCATAGCTCCGGCTATAAGCCATAATCCGCTTGGAGACCATCATAAGATGCTTTTATCTAATTTCTTCGCACAAACGGAAGCGCTTATGAATGGTAAAACGTATGATGAAGCAAAAGCAGAGCTGGAAGCAGCAGGCAAAAGCAAGGAAGAGATTGACTTTTTGACCCCTTTTAAAGCATTCATGGGAAACAAGCCTACGAACTCATTCCTGCTGAAAAAAATAACTCCTAAGGTACTGGGCAGTATGATTGCTATGTATGAACATAAAATATTTGTTCAGGGTGTTATCTGGAATATTTTCAGTTTCGATCAATGGGGAGTTGAGCTTGGGAAGCAACTTGCAAGCAAAATCTATCCCGAATTACAAAATGACTGGCCCGTAACTAATCACGATAGTTCTACCAATGGGCTGATCAATCAATATAAACGCTGGAGATAATGGTCAATAATCATTGACTTAAACGTAAATCCAAGCAGCACACCAGCAGCATCTGCCACAGCATCCCACCAGTCGAAGGTGCGGTCAAATGGCAGAAGCTGTTGGTAAAATTCCAGCCCCAATCCATAAGCCATCCCGGATAAAATCAGGGTCACTGATGACTTTTCCGGATAAGCCCCCCTCCAAAGTATAATCCATACAGCAAATAGTCCTGTGTGAACGATCTTATCAAAACCGGCAACTGGTGCAGCAGGTATATCCTTTCCAGGCCAGGTGCAGGCTGCAAGGATAAGAAATGACCATAACCAGGCAATCCAGGGATTTTTATGTATAAACTTAAATACTGACTGAAAAAAAACAACAACCATTTTAATGATAATTAAAATTTGAATGATTACAAAGTAGAAATATTTATTTTGTATTAGATAAAAATATGTAGAATTACTTGATTAATATGCGGTTTGCTTTTGCCATGATATAAAAAAAAGCTTAATTGGAGACATATTTACTTTAAGTTACATGACAATCAAAAAAGCACGCATTATTTTAATAGATGATCATCAAATTGTACTCGATAGCCTTTCATGGTTATTGGCTTCATTTGATCAAATTGAAGTTGTAGGTAAATATACTAATGGAAAAGCTGCATTAAAACACTATCAGGAGCAAGGTGCTGATTTGTTAATATCAGATATGCGCATGCCTTCAATGAATGGTATTGAACTTTGTATTGAGGCACGTAAGATTAATTCTGATGCCAAAGTATTGATTCTCACCATGATTGAGGACGCAAAACAAATCAGGGAAGCCGTCAAGGTCGGCGTAAATGGTTATTTGCTGAAAATTGCAGATGGCGATGAACTGATGATAGCTATCCGCACTATTTTGGATGGGAAGAAGTACTTTAGTGATGAGGTTGTTATTGAACTTGCACTGGGAAAAAACGAAGCAAATGACTTATTACAAGGCACTTCTGCAAAGCTGACGCTCAGAGAAGTGGAAATTTTGAAACTTGTTGCAAAAGAGATGTCGACCAACGAAATAGCTGAAAAGTTATTTATAAGCGTACCTACGGTCGAAACGCACAGGCGCAATCTGATGCAGAAAATTGGGGCAAAAAGTGTTGTCGGACTAGTTCTGTTTGCTGTCAAACATGATCTTTTGGAATAAAATCTGACTTTTTTTTAATTTGAATTCAATAAACCAAAGTCTTAATTCTCGAATCCTGATTCCCAAATTTTCAATCACCAAGAGGTATCTCCATTATTAATGGAGATTCAGAGTTGATGGTGAGGCTTCCTCTTAGTTTTTCCAGACTTAAAAGCAGAGCCTTATCCATTTCGGGCCGTTGCGGATTGGCAATAGATATGACCAGGTTATTTGAATAGGTAAGAAATTTAATCTCACACTGATAAAGATTACAGGTTCTGGTCAGTTCCAGGAACAGATGTTTGTAAAAATTTAAAATTTCATGTCGTCTTTCTCCTGAGACCTGAAAAATCTGATTAACGGGAAGCGCCTCAAAATGATAATTTATTCCGGAAGGTTTTAAGTATATCAGAGCGTTTTTCTGAATGTATCCCCACAAACTTTCAGCATTATCCTGGCTGGAATCTGTCAGCCAGATTACTTCACTTATTTTTTCAGAAATGCCTTTTGAGACGTCCACAATTTTTTGAAGATATGAATCCGCATCTTCCCTTCTTGTTTGTGATAATGCAACCTGTCCCATTAGTTTCAGCCCGAACAGTTCTGAACCCAGGCTATCGTTGATATCCCGGGCAATACGGCTACGTTCTTTTTCGAGAAATATCCTTTTTTCAGACTCTATCATCTGAATGTGAAGTTTGTAATTCAGATAACTTCTGACTGTCAGAAATACAATAATTGCACAAATCGCTACAGCGAGTATAATAAACCACCAGTCCTGCCAGAAGGGAGGTAAAATTCTTATTTGTAATATTTTAACAGGCGAAACCCAATTTCCGCCAAGATCAGATGCCTGAAGCCTGAATTCGTAAGTACCTGCCGGCAAAAGTGCGTAGCGCACCTGGTTTAATGTCCCTGCATAAATGGTATCCTTATCATATCCTTTAAGAAAATAACGGAAACGATTTAACCCACCGCTGCGGTAATCAGTTGCAGTAAATTTCAGCGAAATTGTATTGCTTTCGTAAGGCAATTGTAATGAAGAGCGTTCCCCCACATAAGTTGAATCCTGTTTGGAATCTGGCCGGTCATATATTATTTCAGTTAGGTGTACACCAACATGTTCATTGCGAATTGTAAGCAGTTTTGGCTGTATAAGATCAAGACCACTGGTGCTTCCGAAATACAGGTTACCATTTTTGGTTACCATTGCAGCTCTCGAATTATATTCTCTCGGAGGTATCTCTTTAATAAATTCAAATCTTTCAGAATTAGGATTGAAACGGGTAAGTCCACGATTAGTACTTAGCCAAAACAGCCCGGAATTATCTTTTAATACGGAATATACGAATTCGTGATGCAGGCCATTTGTCACACCATAATTTTTAATCACTTTTCCTTCGTTCAGATTAAGCTTTACCAAACCCCGATCGGTACATGCCCAATAGAACTTACTGGAAGGCTCATGATAGATTTGCATGATATGCAGGTTTTCGACGTACTTCCTTTTGAACACTGGCTTATTATGCTGTATGGTAAAACCATTGATACCCCTGTATCTATCTGAAACATAAATCATACCTGAACCCTCATCCATATATGAGGCATATCCGCAAACCAGATTGGGATAGGAATGATCAATTATTTTGCCGGTATTGGTATCTAATGTTATAAGACCTTTATTTGTTGACAATAAAAGTAAGTCAGGACCCACTGAAATAATGGTTATAATTTCGCACAATACTGGTAGATTGATTTTTGTGAAACGGTCAGAATAAGGTTCATAAACGGCCAGACTATTCAATGTAGCAACCCAAATCCTGTTTTTGGGATCTTTTAAGATGTACCTTACAATATTGTCAGGCAGGCCATTTTCAATTGTATAATGTTTTATTTTGCCTGTTTTCGGCGTTAAACGATTAATTCCGCCCAACTCAGTACCAATCCATATACTGGAATCTTTATCTTCGGCCAGCCCACGAATGGAATAAGCACTTAAATTGTAATGAGGGTTTTTTCCAAAAGTATAAAATTTAAAAGCTGAGGAAACAGCTGTAATAATATCAAGTCCCTGCGGATCAGTGTTAGCAAACACATCATTGTTTTCATCAACGAAAATTTCACTTACCTCATTGAATTTAAGACTATTAACCACATCATCTTCGTGCCTGAGATGCTGTATTAGCTGCTCTTTTTCCGGATCAAAAATCAATATTCCATTGCCTTCGGTGGCCAGCCATAACATTCCGTTTTTATCTTCCTCAATATCAAGAATATGATGTCGCGTAATATTTAGGTTTTTGGAATAAATCTCAAACGTCTTACGGCTGTAATCAAACTTCATCAGACCTGTATTACTGCTTAGAAATAAGTTTCCGGCCTGATCAAAATTTATGCAATTAAAGGCTCTGGGTGTACCATAAACATTTTTTGAATGATCAGAAAAATAATGATAGATTTTTTTATCTCTGAGAGAAAATCTTTTTAAGCCATTATGTACACCAAGAATCCAGAAATCACCATCTGGTGATTCGGCCAAAAAATTATTGATTTGAGATTTATTATAGGCCAGTTCCTTTGTAAACAGTTTTACCTCATCGTTCTCAATGTAATAAAGCCCATTTTCGGATAATATCCAGATGTTCTTTTTCCGGTCGCTAAAAACATGTACTGATCTGTCAGCTGATAAGTTTTTCAGCCTTGGGCGAATGAATTTGTTCTGGTTCCTTACATATTTATAAAGCCCTTTGTGCGAACCGACCCACAGATCTGCATTACTGTCCTCTGCAATTCCCTGTACATTGGTTGATTCACCACTTGCACCTGATAAATAAACCTGAATATTCTTTCCGTCAAACCGATTGATTCCGTCCTGTGTTCCCAGCCAGAGAAATCCTCTTGAATCTTTGTGAATGTGATAAATGGAACCTTGCGACAAACCATCACCTATACCAATATGATTGAATTGATAGGAATTCTGGCTCTTACATGCCGTTCCTGCCAATAGTAATAGAATGATGATAGGGAAGATTTTTTGCATAGTAGGAGGGATCCTTGGAAAGACCTGTCGTTAAAAACGAGTTACCTGATATAAATATGCCTGTCTTATCGGTTTCTTCCAAACAAAAGGCATAAAATCATGGTTGGCAGTAGATGCATATCATGGTTTCCCATGACTTGCGTTAAAATTAAATTTCAGACATTTGAGTATCGAAAAGTTAGAACTAGTTGAGCGTTATATACACACAATATTTCTCAACACTCTTGTAGATATTTAAACCCTCCTCTCATTCACTCTTTTATTTGCAAACGTATTGCGAGTAAAAGAGTTGAGTGAAAGTGTTCAGGAAAAAAAGATTATTATCTCCGATTTATACTTAGTCAGTACGCATTCCCTCTTCTATCAGTTATTTATTAGCAATCTTCTGAATTTTACTTTTTAAGCTCATACCAATACCGTCTGTTGTAAAAGGTATGGACTCATACTTCAATTATTTTCCTAAATTCTTTTTTCTTAAAATCTTATACCAGGTACGCCCTAATTCCCAGCTTCCATTCATGTACAGCAAGACAAAATTAATATCATTTTTTTATTATTAATAAAATGAAAATTATTAGCTCAATATATTAAAATATTTTATAAATATAAGTAATTAAACATGAGTAAGTTATGATTTTTAAATTGAAAAGGACGATGTCTTAGTTTTAATTTAAGGTAAGTATGGACTATTTTAGAAGATGTATTTGATATAAAAGTGAATTTTATTTTACATCTGGCTATTTATGAAAAATTCTGCGTGCCTGTTTTTATTAATGCTAACCTTATTTATTACATCTTCCCGTGCTCAGACAACTTATTTCTTCGATAAGGGATTAGGCACGGGTCCTCTGCACCAATATGGCAGAGAAGCGCTTTATAAGGATGATCTGGCATTTAAGTTATATTCAGGTCAGTTAATTTCTCCTAAAGAAGGAAGTGTTGTTAAAAATGATGAAAAAGGTAATACTGTAAAATGGAATTTAATCAAAGCTGATTCTACGCATCGTTTCAGGGGAGATGGCTTTTCTAATGGCTATGTTTATCTGACCTATGAATCGAAAAAAGAGCAGGTTGTTTTACTCAATATTACCGGAAACGACATGGTTTATGTCAATGGTGTTCCGCGGGGAGGCGATGTCTACCGATATGGCTGGATGAATTTACCTGTTAAACTGAAAAAGGGTAAAAATGAATTTTATGTACGTGTTGCGCGCTTTGGCAGGTTTGGAGGTATTACAGCAAAATTGGTTTTTCCGGAAAAGCCAGTTTTGCTGAATACGGAAGATCTGACGATGCCGAATGCAGTGGCTGAGCTTAAAAACGATTCGCTATGGGTAGGGTTGGTTATAATAAATACTTCTTCACAACCATTGACCGGATTGACTGTTGTTTCTAATGTTTCCGATAAATCTGCTACAACTGCAATTCCGAATATTCCAGCATTGAGCACGCGAAAAGTTGGTATATTGGTAAATGGAAACAATGCTTTATCACCAGGTAAATATCCAGTCTCAGTAGTTCTTAACCAAAAAGGTAAGAGTATTGATACAAAAACGATCGAACTGGAAACCACAGCAGCTGAAAAACAATACAGCCGTACCTTTGTGAGCGAAATAGATGGCAGCGTGCAATATTATGCGGTTTCGCCAAACATTGGTAAAAAATCTGATGTTGCTCCTGCTTTGTTTTTTTCCGTTCATGGCGCTGAGGTGCAGGCTATTAGTCAGGCTAGAGCTTATAAACCGAAAGACTGGGGAGTAGTAGTTGCTCCTACAAACCGTCGTCCCCGAGGATTTAATTGGGAAGACTGGGGACGGCTTGATGCTTTGGAAGTGCTGGCCATTACTAAAAAACAATATTCACCTGATCCTTCCCGTATATATCTTACAGGTCATTCTATGGGTGGCCATGGAACCTGGTTTCTGGGCGCAACTTATCCGGAAAAATGGGCTGCAATCGCTCCGTCAGCTGGTTATCCTACTTTGTCTTCTTACGGTTCTCACGATGGTGTCATTCCTGATAGTGCGGGATCTCCCCTTGAGGAAATATTACTGCGTGCAAGTAATACAAGTAATGTTCTGGCTTTATCACAAAACTATAAAGGGCTGGGTGTTTATATTGCTCATGGCGATGCTGACAGAACTGTAAGTGTTGAATATGCCCGTCAGATGAAAAAATTGCTTTCCGGCTTTCACAACGATTTTAGTTATTATGAGCATATTGGTGGTGGACACTGGTACGGAGATATCAGTGTTGACTGGCCTCCGATCTTTAATTTTTTTAGCTGGCATTCTATTAAAAAGGATACTGCTTCCTACCATATTGATTTTACAACAGCTAATCCTGGCGTGTCCGGAAAAATGAAATGGGTGACTATTCAGCAACAAATATCACCGCTTAAATTCAGCAGGGTAATTTTGGATATGGATAAAGCTGAAAAGAAAATATCCGGGACTTCTGATAATATTGCTACATTTTCACTTGCGTTATCTGCTTTTGAAAAAGGAAGTACTGTTAAAATACAACTTGATAGCCTGCCACTTATCAATTACGAAGTAAAAAAGAAGGATGAAATTGTATTTCTTCGTAAAACTGATAAATGGGAAATTTCAGCTGAAATAAAAGTTACAGAAAAAAATATTGACAGAAATGGCACATTCAAAGACCCTTTCCGTAACCGGATGGTATTTGTATATGCAACTAACGGATCTGAGTTGGAAAACAGTTGGGCTATTAATAAGGCACGATACGATTCAGAAACCTGGTATTACAGAGGTAATGGTGCAGTTGATCTCGTATCGGATAAGAATTTCAACACAGCTGAGTATAAAGACCGGGGTGTAATTTTATACGGAAATGCAACTAACAATCTGGCGTGGGGTAAATTATTGTCTAAATGTCCGGTTCAGGTATCGGCTGGAAAAATCATAGCTGGTTCGAAAGAATTCACGGGAGATGATCTTGCTGCTTATTTCGTATGGCCAAGAGAAGACAGCAAAATTGCTTCAATCGCAGTGATCAGCGGAACAGGAAAAATAGGCATGCAGGCTGCAAATGCTAATCAGTATTTTGCAGGTGGAAGTGGTTTTCCCGATCTGATGATCTTTTCGGCAGCTATGTTACAAAATGGTTTTAAAGGCGTAAAGATGGCTGGCTTTTTTGGAAATGACTGGTCCATTGAAAAAGGTGAATTTGTCTTCGGTATGGAAGGTAAAACCGGGATAAACGAATAGCGCTTGATCCGGTCTGAATGGCTTTTGCGAGGCTGTTCGTTTAAACTATAAAATAATTTTTACTACGCCTTTCCGTTCAGCCCGCCTTCAGCAGTTCAGACCAAAAAAAACGCGCCGGGAATATCCTTGGCGCGTTTTTGCATTATTTGGTTTTTAGTTTCAAATATTATCAGCCATTATCCGCAAATTCCGGATAAAGGGTCATTCCTCCATCAATATATAATGTCTCGCCATTTACATAATCCGAGTCATCCGACACAAGAAATGCAACAGCTTTCGCAACATCCAGTGGAGTACCGATCCGTTTATAAGGTATAAGCTGAAGTAATCCTTTATACTTTTCAGGATCAGACCATACCTCCTTGTTAATAGTCGTCTTGATAGCTCCCGGACTTACAGAATTGACCCGTATTTTATGAGGTGCCAATTCCTGTGATATGGATTTCATAAACATCATAACACCACCCTTGGAAGCTGCATAATTAACATGGCCAGCCCAAGGAATAATATCATGTACAGAACTCATTAAGACAATTTTACCGATTGACAACTCGCTATGATCAGGTTCAGTTTTTGCTTTTTCCTGTGCTACAAACTGTCTGGCAGCTTCACGGCAACATAAAAACTGTCCGGTAAGATTAACATCGATCACTTTTTGCCATTTTTCCAGCGTCATTTCAAGAAAGGAAGAATCCTGCTGCAAACCTGCGTTGCTTACCAGAATATCCAATTTACCGAAAGTACTGATTGTCTGATTGAACATTGCCTTTACCTCTTCTTCATGGCTCACATCGGCTTTTACCAGAATGGCTGTACCGCCGCTTTCCGTTATTTCTTTAACAACCTTCTGGCCTTCTTCCAGATTTGATGCATAATTAACAACAACTTTTGCACCTAAACTTGCTAAGTAAATTGCACAGGACTTGCCAATTCCTGAGCTCGATCCTGTAACAATTGCAACCTGGCCTTGTAACTTTTGCTGGGCATCAATCATATTATTTCTTTATCAATGGACTTTAATTGTTTCCAAACAGAGCGGTTTACATTTTTAACGGCCCAGTTTTTTGCAATCAGAATTGCTTTTGATATTGCTTCACGAGGAGAAATTTTGTTTGTTTTTAACAACTCCTGAGCAATAGAAATTGCTTTTTCGCGGGTTGTAGGAGATAAATACATTAATTCTGGCAAAGCCATTCTAGCGTCCATAATTCGTTCGTATTTGATTGTTCAGTGTTTGGAATGTTGCAAATTTAATCCACTAACTAAAAACTTAATGCCAACCTTTTGTTCAGATATTTATGATGAGATTAACAGGAATTTACTCACTTTATTACGTTTTACTGTAAAAAAAATCCCCATCTATCAAAAGACAGGGATTTTTTTGTGGATGAATTACCTACTTAACCTCTTCGAAGTTAACATCAGTTACATCTTCTGCGCCTTCCTGTGCAGTTGCTTCACCTTGTGGGTTTGCACCTGTTGCACCCGGCTGGCCATCACCTCCCTGGGCATACATCTCCTGGGAAGCTGCCTGCCACGCGGTATTTAATTTTTCCATTGCAGTATCAATGCCTGACAAATCCTGGCTCTGATGAGCAGTTTTCAATTCGGCTAATGCACCTTCAATAGTTGACTTATTACCAGCTGACAGTTTATCACCAAATTCTTTCAGTTGTTTCTCAGTTGAGAAAATAAGGCTGTCCGCAGTGTTGATCTTTTCTATTTTTTCACGTTCTGCTTTATCTGAAGCTTCGTTGGCCTTAGCTTCTTCACGCATACGGTTAATTTCAGCATCAGTTAAACCGCTTGATGCCTCGATACGTATTTTTTGCTCCTTACCAGTTCCTTTATCCCTTGCAGACACGTGCAGGATTCCATTGGCATCTACATCAAAAGTTACTTCGATCTGAGGAGTACCACGTTGTGCCGGTGGAATATCTGACAAATGGAAACGGCCTAATGTACGGTTCTGATTTGCCAACGGACGTTCTCCCTGCAAAATATGGATTTCAACCGATGGCTGATTATCAGCAGCTGTTGAGAATGTTTCAGTTTTTTTCGAAGGAATTGTTGTATTTGCTTCGATCAGTTTGGTAGATACACCACCAAGCGTCTCAATACCCAATGAAAGAGGAATAACATCTAGCAAAAGAACGTCTTTTACTTCGCCTGTTAATACACCACCCTGAATAGCTGCTCCAACCGCAACCGCTTCGTCCGGATTGACACCTTTTGAAGGTTTTTTGCCAAAGAATTTTTCAACTTCTTCCTGAACACGTGGAATACGCGTAGATCCTCCAACAAGGATAATTTCGCTGATATCACTATTGGAATAACCTGCATTTTTCATAGCTCTTTTGCAAGGTTCCATCATTCTCTGGAACAAAGTATCAGCTAGTTGTTCAAATTTGGCTTTGGTAAGCGTACGAACAAGGTGCTTTGGAATACCATCAACAGGGAATATATATGGTAAGTTAATCTCAGTCTGAGAAGAACTTGAAAGTTCAACTTTTGCTTTTTCTGCTGCCTCTTTCAAACGTTGCAAAGCCATTGCATCTCTTCTAAGATCAACGCCTTCGTCTGTTTTAAATTCGTCTGCAAGCCAGTTTATAATAACCTGGTCAAAGTCATCACCACCAAGATGTGTATCACCGTCAGTAGATTTTACTTCAAAAACACCATCACCTAATTCAAGGATTGAAATATCGAAAGTACCGCCACCTAAGTCAAACACAGCGATTTTCATATCGATATGTTGCTTGTCAAGACCATAAGCAAGGGCTGCAGCGGTAGGTTCGTTAATAATACGTTTCACATCCAGACCTGCGATCTGACCGGCTTCTTTAGTAGCCTGACGTTCAGCATCATTGAAATAAGCCGGAACTGTAATAACCGCTTCTGTTACTTCCTGTCCTAAATAATCTTCAGCAGTTTGTCTCATTTTTTGCAAAATGAATGCCGAAACTTCTTGCGGAGTATATAAACGATCTCCAATAGGTATACGTGGAGTATTATTAGGGCCTTTTTCGACGCTGTAAGCAATGGTTTTCATTTCACTGGATACCTCATCATATTTTTTACCCATGAAACGTTTGATCGAACTTACCGTGTGCTTGGGATTGGTGATTGCCTGACGTTTTGCAGGCGCACCTATTTTACGTTCGCCGTTATCCATAAAGGCAACTACGGACGGGGTTGTACGAGCGCCTTCGCTATTTGCTATCACGACCGGTTCGTTACCTTCCATTACAGCTACGCAAGAGTTCGTAGTTCCTAAGTCTATGCCAATAATTTTTCCCATTTTTTTATTTTAAAAGTTAAGTATTATTTGATTTCTGTTTGTAAGACTGTTCAACGTGTCATTTTTAAACTGCCGTCTGTGTAGTTACTAAAAAGCCCGTACCACAATAAATCAGTTGCGTTTAGAAATGACAAAGTGTCAGTCAATAAATTTTCAATTTTAAAAAAAAGTTCTGTACGGAGCAGAAATACGATTTGAATAAGTAAAGGCTCTGGAATATCATTTCCAGAGCCTTTACTTATACTAAATTATTTGAATGAATATGGATTATAACAAATCAACGTTAAACTGATTGCCCCATGTAAGGATCACTTTGACTTTCTTTTCCTGTTTCAACATGACCCGCTAACCGCACCAGAAAATTTTCTGAGCCATCTATAGTAATGCTAAAGTCATACCAGTTAAAATTCTTTGCCAGATTGAGAATTATTACTGATTCTGTTGGTTCAGCGGATGATGTACTTAATGTTTTACGTTGATTTTCAGCCTTATATGCATTGTCTGTTATATTAATATTCAGCTTTTTATTTTTATCGTGGTATTTAATTTTTAAAAGAATATTACCAGTAGGTTTTTTTGCTTTATCAAGCTGATAATCAATCTCAAAACCTAATTTCGGTGTTTCACTGTTTCCCATGTATTCCCTGAAAAATCCATTTGGACCGTACAATGCAAGATGGTAATTCTGATCAGTAAAATCATTTAAATCCCAGCTATCTGTAAGTGCGTCTCCTGGCTTTACCGCATAATTCCTCACTTTTACATTCTCTTCTTTGTCTCCATAAGCATAAACAGCGAATGGAGCTCCCGCTGCTTGTTTGCCAAATATGCCATTTCCGGTTTTCAGTCTGACCTGAAATGCATTTTTGGCAGTATCCAGACTACCATCAGCATATAACTCGTAGGGCAGGGGACAAGCCGGACGAGTACCTTTTTCCTGTGATGGCATGACGGGGGAAGATATCGAGTCAACATTAATTTCGTCTATCTCCTTTTTTGTCAATGCTTTGTACCCGTTTGGTAATTTTTTAAACTGAGCATTAAAAATGCTTTCCATGAACTCAGTTCTTTCAACAAATTTCGGCAATGGAATTTCCTTGCCGTCGTATGGCTTAAAAGTGGATGTCAGGTCACCGCAAATTGTACGGCGCCATTCACTGATGTTCGTTTCCTTAATTTGTTTACCTGATTTATGGCTGACAAATTTTTCCAAGAATTGCAGGATTGACGTATGGTCAAAAACTTCGGAATTAACATTTCCACCTCGGTTCCAGGGAGAAGCAATGAGAAGAGGAACGCGATAACCCAAACCGATAGGACTTTCCCTGCTTTCTTTTTTCTCCTTTTTTGCCATGTCATGTTCCAGTGTGACATATTCCACTTTTGCATCAATCCCTTCTGAAACTAACCCGGAATTTTTCTGATATGGATTTGGAACTACAAAAGGAGGAACGTGGTCGAAATAGCCATCATTTTCGTCATAACACAATATGAAAATCGTTTTTTTCCAGACTTCCGGATTTTTGGTAAGAATATCCATCACCTCCGAAACATACCAGGCTCCATACCAGGGAGAAGTTGGATGATCGGAGAAGTTCTCAGGCGCAACCAACCAGGATACTGTTGGCAGTTTTTCATTTTTCACATCTGCCCTGAACTGATGTAAAATATCGCCCTGCGGTGCTTTTGCATGATTGATAATGTCACCATCATCATAATCGACCGTTGCCAAATGCCGGTAATCCGGATCATTCACATTGGTGGTAAATGCTTTTTGATGGATATTTTTTTCTCTTTGGGTAAGTTTTTCGAAATTTTCAGGGCTCCATCTGATCAGTTCATCCTGACTGATTTTAAGCGTTGCCTGTTTTTCTTTTAATATTTTTTCGACTTTTTCCGTTTCAGCATCATTTTTAGCCAATGCGCTTAATCTCTTTTCAGTCTCTGTTATTTCAAGTGGAAGTTTTTCAACCCGTGATTTTAAATATTTCTGATAGCCGGTGTAATACCTGATCTGGTATTGGCTAAACCATTCAATTGGATTATCGGTAAAGTTTGCAAGCCATGAATCTTGTTCCCCGGCTAACCCTGTATTGATGCTAAGCTCATTCTGGTAAATCTTCCAGGGAACGCCATTGTCTTCCAAACGTTCGGGGAATGTAGTCCAGGAAGCTTCATGATCATCGGAAACATTTTCGTTTCTTACATTGGCATATGATTCCGGATGTGGTTTTCTCTTACGGTTCCGGACCACAAATAAAGTCTGTTTGGAGTAGTACCGGTAAGTGAAGAACAAAAATTCTGGTCACAGACAGTAAATGAATCAGCAAGTGAATAATAGAATGGAATATCTTCCCGGCTGTAAAATCCCTGAGTAAGAGGCATTTTTTTGTAATCCTTATTTCCGGATTGTTTTGCAATAAGCCACTGGTCGTATTTTCCGTTATTTCTGGCATCCACCTGATTGGTCCAGGAATGCGGAAGAGATCCCATCCAAGTTGCACGGGACTCTTTAATATTGAGGCGGAAAGGTACATATGTTTCCCCGAATGCATTTGTTTGCAGCCAAACCAGATTTTTATTCGGCAACTTTATCGCACGCGGATCATTAAAACCTCTTACGCCCCGTAATGTACCATAGCAATGGTCAAAGGAGCGGTTTTCCTGCATAAGAATTACGACATGTTCAGCATCCAGATAAGTGCTTCCGGGTGCCGGATTTATGGCAAGTGCTTTTTGTATGGAAGCGGGTAAGGCATTGAAAAGACCTGCTCCGCCAGTTAGCATAGCCGCCTTTTTTATAAATTCTCTACGGGAGTCCATAATTGTTTAGGAATAATGGGTGTGTTATACATACACTTTATAGATACAAATGTACCATCCTTTTGTATTACTGATATGTTAAATAATGGTTAATGATGGTCCAGAAGTGTTAATCAGACATTTTCTTGAATAAGCAAATTTAAAACTAATGAAGTTATAACGAAAAACCGGCTGTCCCAATAAATGAAACAGCCGGTTTTATATTAATAAAGAAACATCTTTTTTATTTTCCAAAAAGACCGCCGAGCAGTCCGCCGAGATCCATTCCGCCACTTTGTTGTTGATTATTTGCCGCTGCAGAAGTATTTCCACCGCCCATCAGGCTACCTCCCATACGCATCAGATCGCTCATGTCCAGTTTTCCGTCTGCCATAGCATATCCGATTTGATTGAAGTCAAAACCGGAAGATTGCGCTTGATTAGCTGTACTGGAACCACCGCCAAGTAAACCACCAAGCATTCCGTTAAAGTCGATACTTGAATCACCGGGATTACTTATTTTGCTGATCAATCCACCAAGAACGCCAGGAAGAACCGAAGCAACAATTCCGCTGGCAGCACTGCTGTCCATACCAAACTTTTGCATGATTGCACTGATCGCTTTTGTGGCAATGGATGACACGATAGGATTATTCATCAGGCTTGATGATGAGGTTCCGCTATTACCAGAAAGTAGTCCCATAATGCCCTGTATATTGCCACTATGGACATGTTCCTGCAATCCGCCTGTAACAGAACCTAATAAGGTCTGCATCACGTCGTCATTTTTTTCGTTTGGAATGGCAGGATTTTGAACAATGGCTTCCTGTGAATTCTGTTGTATAAGGCCTAATAGCTGATCTAACATTGGATATTATTTTAAGTACGGTTAGTCTGACGATCCTTTACAGCAAAGGTAACATATTCATAATAGCCATACATAAAAAAATCCCGCCGGAAGTTGGCGGGATGCTGTTTTACTTTACCTGATCAACAATTGCTTTAAATGCATCCGGATGATTCATTGCCAGATCGGCAAGTACTTTCCGGTTGAGTTCTACACCCTTTGCACTAAGTTTGCCCATAAGAACTGAGTAAGATAATCCGTGGATACGTGCTCCTGCGTTGATACGCTGAATCCACAAAGCACGGAAATTACGTTTCTTCTGTTTACGGCCTTTGTATGCGTAAGCCAATGCACGTTCTACTGCATTTTTGGCAACTGTCCATACGTTTTTACGACGGCCAAAATAGCCTTTCGCTAATTTTAATACTTTTTTACGTCTTGCACGTGACGCAACATGATTTACTGAACGTGGCATAATTTAAACTGTTTTTGATGGTCGGCGCTCTGCTGAGACTTGAAAGCCTTCTATCGGGTTGAACAAAAAACCGGAATGGTATTTTAAATTTTATTGACTTTCGGAATTATTTTCCAAGCAAGGCCAATACTTGTTTGTGGTTAGACACATCAATAAGACCAGTTTTTACCAAACCAGCTTTACGCTTTTTTGATTTTTTGGTCAGGATGTGACTGTGAAACGCATGTTTACGTTTGATTTTTCCAGTACCTGTAAGCGAAAAACGCTTTTTGGCACCAGAATTGGTTTTCATTTTAGGCATAATACAAATAAGTAATAATTGAATAAATATAAAACAGCGCGCAAAATTAGTAAATTCTGGCTAAAACAAAAAACGTATTACAGATATAGAGTCTGCAATACGTTTTCCGGTAATATAACGGTATCTATTATTTCTTGGCAACAGCCGGTGCAAGAATAATCGTCATCCTTTTACCTTCCAGCTTTGGCTCCATTTCCAGTTTGCCGTAATCTGTTAAAGCCTCCGAAAATTTCTTCAAAAGATTAACTCCTCTTTCCTTAAACACAATAGTACGTCCTACAAAATGAACGTACGCTTTTACTTTCGAACCTTCTTTAAGGAAATTAATCGCATGCTTTAATTTAAAATCGAAATCGTGATCATCTGTATTCGGGCCGAACCTGATTTCTTTGATAACAACCTTCTGGGCCTTCGCCTTTATTTCTTTTTGCTTTTTCTTCTGCTCGTATTTAAACTTGGAATAGTCTACTACTTTACAAACCGGTGGAACCGCTGTTGGTGCAATTTCAACTAAATCAAGGTTTTGTGCTTTCGCTATTGCTCTTGCTGTATTGATATCTACAACACCTGCTTCAATATTTTCGCCTACCAGACGAACTTCTTTTGCAGTGATGCGTTCATTTATTTTATAAGGTTCTTCTACAACTCTGAAACGTCCACTTGGGGGTCTTAATGCCATATAACTTGGGATTGGTGATTTTTGGGTTTTTGGGTGAAAATCAAAAAAGTTAACATCGTTAGCACAAAAATAGTGCCTTCATGGCGGAATAATAAGTAAAAATAATAAAATGATCAAATTAATTTTGCTTCATTCTTAAAATAAGCCGCAAATTCCTCCACAGACATACTTCCAAGATCACCTTCTCCCTTCCTTCGGACAGATATTTTACCTTCTTCCATCTCTTTTTCACCGACAATAAGCATAAATGGGATTTTTGTAACTTCCGCATCACGAATTTTACGTCCTATCTTCTCATCACGGTTGTCTACAAATCCTCGGATATCCTGATCTTGTAATCTGGCAAATATCTCCTGTGCATAATCTCCGTATTTTTCAGAAATCGGAAGTATGGCAATTTGTTCAGGTGAAAGCCACAATGGAAATTGTCCGGCAGTACTTTCGATCAAAATCGCTATGAACCTTTCCATAGAACCAAAAGGTGCGCGGTGAATCATTACAGGTGTATGTTTCTGATTATCAGAGCCAGTATATTCGAGGCTGAAACGCTGCGGGAGCTGATAATCAACCTGAATCGTTCCAAGCTGCCATTTTCTTCCCAAAGCATCACGTACCATGAAGTCAAGTTTCGGGCCGTAAAAAGCCGCTTCACCCAATTCCGTTACTGTATTTAGTCCACGTTCCTGAGCAGCTTCAATAATTGCGTTTTCTGCACGTTCCCAATCTTCATCTTTTCCAATGTATTTTTGCTTGTCATTTGGATCACGAAGTGAGATTTGTGCACTATAATCGTCAAAGCCTAAGGACCTGAATACATAAAGAACGAGGTCTATTACACGTACGAATTCTTCTTTAACCTGGTCAGGCCGGCAGAAAATATGCGCATCATCCTGCGTAAATCCTCTTACCCGTGTAAGTCCATGTAATTCACCGCTTTGCTCATAACGATATACAGTCCCAAATTCCGAAAAGCGAAGTGGTAAGTCTTTGTAGGACCGTGGAGAAGTTTTGTAAATCTCACAATGATGCGGACAGTTCATCGGTTTCAGCAAATATTCCTCACCCGGATTTGGTGTTTTAATTGGCTGAAATGAGTCTTTTCCATACTTATCCCAGTGCCCGGAAGTCACATAAAGTTCTTTACTTCCAATATGCGGAGTAACAACTGGCAAATAACCGGCTCTGGATTGCGCCTTGCTCAAAAATGCCTGCAAACGTTCGCGCAGCATAGCACCTTTTGGCAGCCACAAAGGTAATCCCTGGCCAACTTTCTCCGAAAATGCAAACAATTCCAGTTCCTTACCCAAACGGCGATGATCCCGTTTTTTTGCTTCTTCCATCAATGTCACATACTCTTCCAATTCTTTTTGTTTTGGAAAAGTAATCCCGTAAATCCGGGTTAACATTTTGTTTTCCTGATTATTGCGCCAGTATGCCCCGGCAATATTTGTCAGCTTTACAGCCTTAATTATACTTGTATTTGGAATGTGGGGCCCACGGCACAAGTCAGTAAATGCACCTTGTTCATAAAGTGTTATAGAGCCGTCTTCAAGGCCATCAATTAATTCAAGCTTATATTCATCGCCTTTTTCAGTAAAAAAGTCAACAGCATCAGCTTTGCTTATTGGCTTACGGAGATATTCATTTTTCTGCCTGGCCAACTCAAGCATTTTAGCTTCAATCTTTGGAAAATCATCCTGTGAAATGGATTGTTCACCCAAGTCTACATCATAGTAGAAACCCTTTTCAATAGAAGGCCCTGTTCCAAATTTAATACCTGGATATAGCGATTCCAATGCCTCTGCAAGCAAATGCGCTGATGAATGCCAGAAAGTAGCTTTTCCTTCTTCGTCATTCCACGTGAGAAGTTTTACTAAAGAATCCTGCGTTATTTCACGTGACGGATCCCACACTTCACTATTCACCTTTGCAGCAATTACATTGCGGGCAAGGCCTTCACTAATACTTAAAGCGATGCCCATAGCAGTAATACCTTTTGGGTAAAACCGTTCGCTACCATCGGGCAGAGTAATTTTAATTTGAGACTCGTCTTTCATTCAAAGTTGTACTATGATCGTTATAGATTATTCGTTAACAGTAATTTAGTCTGTTATTTCTGATGGACCTTAAATTGGCCAGGTAAATAACAGTTTTATTTATCCGTCGACAAATTTTAGGTTAAATTAGAACCTGTAAAGTTGCAAATCTATTGAATTTTCGCTTTTCGTGACGAATCAACCTGCATATTTATACTTTTTCGCGGTTGTATCAGGTCGATTTTTACACGTGCGGTGTCCAGTAACTTGTATTGCCGCTCATCGGATTCACCGGAATAATAAGAAGGGTTGGTTTCCCGAACTCTGATCCTCCACAATCCGTTATGTGCATCCCTGTCGGCATCATTCATGTTCAGCGCTACGGTATAATATTCACGTGCCCTTGGATAGTCACCCGTTTTTTCATAGCAAAGCCCTATCATATTATTGATAAGCGGATAGTCAGGTTTTACCTTCTGCAATTGCTGCAACGATACAAGTGCTTTGTAATAATATCTTTGCTTAATTTCATAGGTTGCCATCTGGTATAGAGCCTCCGTATATTTAGGATTAAGAGAAACCGCTTTTTGATAATAAATAATAGCAGTATCAGGCTTGGCCAGGACATTATATAGCTCGCCTTTTTCAAAATAAAGCTCCGGCATATTCGGGAACCTTTTTATAGCCATATCATTAATAACCAGTGCCTGATCATAATTCAGTAGTTTCCTATTAATAATTGTACTCTGCAGATAGGCACGAAGCAAACGAGGATTTACATTCATCGCATAGCTTAAACTGGTCAGACTAGAAAGAGAATCACCCTGGCGGGCTTCCAGCATTCCTTTAACATAATAAGCAGATCCATCGTAAGGAGCCATTTGCATTGCCTGGTTCAGATATTTACCGGCCTCCCTGAATTTTCCTTTTACCTGTAAAATATCGGCCAGCAACACATACAGTTCAGGGCTGTTCTGCTGCAAAGCTTCGGCACGTTCGGCATCTTCCAATGCCAGATCCATTTCGCCAATCTCCCTGTTAATCTTACCTCTCAATAAAAAATATTCCCCAACATTTTCCTGTTCTTCAATCGCTTCGTTAATATCAGCCAATGCCTGCTTAAATTGCTCCTTGTCAAAATAGATCCTCGCTCTTTTGAAATAATTAGAGTTCTGGTCAATGTTGCGGTTAATCAGCTCGGTGAGAGATAATAAAGCGTCTTTTTCCAATTTTGCTTTTGTATTCTTTATTACGGGAGGAATACGCGTATTATTTCTGGCATCACTCTGGCAGGACTGTAAAATACAAGTCGTGGCCAAAATGATGAGGGAATAAAATATCGGGTATAAAATTCGGTTCACCTTCATGTAAGTTGCTGATCCGGTTTTATTTTATGCACTGTTTCAATCATATTACAAAATTGAACAATCTATTAATAATTTAGACACTCTGATCCGAAAATCGGGAAAATACTCCAAGTGGCAGCTTTTTTCCAAAAGAATCGGGAATGAAAAGTTCTCCAAATTCGTGATGGATCTGATCACCAAAATGTGCTTTGACCAGATTTTCGACAATAAGTGCAGAGAAACCTAATGAGTATAAATTGATGATAAAAAAGAAATTCTTCTTCTTCAATAACAAAGCGCACAACCTTAAAATTTCATTCAGGTTTTCTTCCAAAAGCCATTTTTCACCATCTGGCCCCCGGCCATATGCAGGAGGATCAAGAATTATTCCGTTGTACTGATTTCCTCTTCTTACTTCTCTCTGAACGAATTTAAGCGCATCTTCAACCACCCAGCGAATGTTATCAAGGCCGCTTAGCTCCATATTTTCACGAGACCAGTTAATCACTTGTTTCACAGAATCCACATGCGTAATATCTGCTCCGGCAGATTTTGCTGCCAGAGATGCAATCCCTGTATAGGCGAACAGGTTAAGTACGTTAGGCTTATCTTCCGGAATTTGTTTTAATTTTTTTGAAATGTAATCCCAATTCGTCGCCTGTTCTGGGAAAACACCTACATGTTTAAATGATGACAAGGCAAGTTTCGCTCTTAAATGAAGCGTGTTGGTCCGGTATTGAAATACCCATTTGTCGGGCATATCAGCTTTCGAAACCCATTGTCCCTTCTCTTGAGAATTTTTATCACGTTTAAAAGTAGCATTGGCACGTTTTTCCCATTCCTGTACTGATAAGGATTTATCCCAAATTGCCTGCGGTTCAGGACGGGAAAGTATATAAGGACCAAAGCGCTCCAGCTTTTCGAATCCACCGGAATCTATTAATTGATAATCAGTATGTTGGTCTGGTGAAAGTAGTAGCATCCGGGTAATTGTGAATTAAAAAATGTTTATTATAAATGGCGGATAATGAAAAAATTAATTAGCGGAAAGAGACACTAACTAATATCGCATACCACACAAAAAATATGAAATTCAAAGGAGGGCTAAAAGCAAACGGCTCAAAAAGATATTTTATTGAGGTAAAAGACATTACGGCGTCCTCTGGTCTGTGCGTCACCCGCAGCATTTACGATTCGCTGCTCGCCCCAGGCAAGGTAAAATTTATCGTACCAGTAATCTATATCATCTGTACTCGTTTTACGCACCTTGTCGCCTTCAATATTTGTCGAATTTGGAATTACTTTATTGTCGTCAATCACCTGGCTGTCTTTGATCACTTTACTTCTGACCGAACCATCATGGCTGTAAACCAGCTGTGTATTACCGTTTCTTGCTGACTGAACCTTTATTTTTTCGCGAAGATCCATACTTTTAACATGGTCGAAGCTGATACTGTTGTCCCATAAAAGTTTTCCATTCTGATCAACATCAGCAACAATTGCATGGGTATAAGTAAATCCATCAAATATTTGTTGATTGATACCACGTCCTCCGTACATAGGATTCCATAAGTAGGGATTGTACAAACCCATTCCAAATGGATAACCCATCATCCCGCCATATCCCAGGCCTCCCATCATATTCGGGCTTTGATAACGGTATTCAGGATAAAAAACCTCCGCAACCATCAGGAAATTGTTTCCTTTAGGCACTATGTCATGTACCAGCAAACGGTAATTTAATTTCAGGTCATCACCGCTTTCTTTCTTTTTCCGAATCCTTTTCTCCATTTTTTCCTGTTGACGATCGTCCATAAAATTGAAGAAATTCTTGAAATCCGTGAAGCTGTGGTAACGTGTAAAAATCAAATCGTTATTTACAATTTTGCTGATGTATAAACCCTGAGATGCTGCATTGCTGGAGCTTTGCATATTTCGGTAACCATATGTGCCAATTACCATACGCACAGAATCGTTCAAAACTTGTAAACGACCGCTAAGCAACGAATAATCGTCTTCCGGATCTACCGAAACCTGCGTGTAAAGTTCTCCTGTTTCTTCATAAGAACGTGCCACAATTTTAGTCTGCCTTCCTTTTTTACCGCAAAACAAACGTTGACAAGATGGTTAAGGGTGTCAACTTCAAGGGTTTGTATTGCATTGGAACCCTTAATCGCTGAGGGTAAAACGCGGGTTTGGGAAGTAGTAAGAACCGTATGAAGTAAAACCGGCTCATTGCGAACCATACCCGCCATAAATGCCGAATATCCCAGTGTCTTAAAATCAGTGATCTCAAAGCGATCCAGCGTGTTGATCGTGAAAGTTTCAACGAATCCGGGCCCAACGTTCACTTTCACGATTTGATATAACGAACTTCGGTACTTGCTGAATAACAAAAAAACCGATTGTCCATCATAAGAGGAAGCTATATAGTCAAGGTTATTTTCAACTGTGCCATCAATTGACCAGACCCTATTGAGTTCTGTATCAAACTTTTGAACATTAAAAGTACCTTTCTCTGGTTTTGAAATCAACAAAACCCCTTTTTCACCCAGGGGCATTGCCTGATATGGAGAATTATTGCCAACCAGTGGCAGCTCTATCCTTTTTACTACCTGGGCTGATGTTACTGATACATGCATGAAAAACACAATCAATAACAAAGCTGTTAGCCGGAATAAATGAGTTTTAGTCATGTGCCATTGCAAGAATGAAATCGAATTCTTCCGGTTTAACGGGTCCAACAGATAATCTTGATAAACGGACAAGCGCCATATCCTGAAATCTTTCATCTGCTTTAATGGTTGCAAGTGTGACAGGTCTTGGGAATTTTTCTACCGGTTCAAAGTTAACTACGACCCACCTTGGATCCTCTGCTGTCGGATCGGGATAATGTTCTTTCGTAACCTTTGCAAGGCCAACAATTTCTTTGCCCTCATTGCTATGATAGAAAAGTGCGAAATCATCTTTTTTCATAGCCATCATATTTAAACGGGCAGTATGATTACGAACACCATCCCACATAGATTGTCCTTCCTTCACGAAATCATCCCAGGAATAGGTATCAGGTTCAGATTTTATAAGCCAGTAGTTCATTTTTTGGAGTTTAATTGTATAAAGTTTATGAGCTTGGAGTTTATGAGTTTAAAGCGCACCTCCATGGTCAATTGTTCTGTTCACTCAAATTGAATGGCACTTTAAACCAAGCGGCGGCGGCTCATTAACTTTTAACTCTTAACTCCCTTTCACGGGAACTTTGTGAATTTGCTGAAATCAGGTTCACGCTTTTCAATGAAAGCATTTTTGCCCTCTTTTGCCTCTTCACTCAGATAATATAAAAGTGTTGCGTTTCCGGCAAGTTCCTGAATTCCTGCTTGTCCATCGAGTTCTGCATTGAATGAACTTTTTAGCATCCGGATAGATAACGGACTTTTTTGCTGGATTTTTTTACACCATTCAATTGTGGTTGTTTCAAGATCTTCCAAAGGAACAACCTTATTAACCAATCCCATTTGTAATGCTTCCTGTGCATCATACTGATCGCAAAGAAACCATATTTCACGCGCTTTTTTCTGGCCGACCACTCTTGCCAGGTAAGATGCACCAAAACCACCATCGAAACTACCTACTTTGGGCCCGGTTTGTCCAAAACGTGCATTCTCTGCTGCGATCGACAAATCACATATAACATGTAAAACGTGTCCGCCCCCAATGGCCCAGCCTGCAACCATCGCAATTACGGCTTTCGGTATCGAACGGATCATGCGTTGTAAATCCAGCACATTTAGGCGCGGAACATGATCTGCACCTATATAACCACCATCACCCCGAACAGATTGGTCGCCCCCTGAACAGAATGCTTTTCCACCTTCTCCTGTTAAAATAATCACCTCAATACGGGGGTCTTCGCGACAAATATGCATCGCGTCAATCATTTCAGTAACAGTTTTTGGTGTAAATGCGTTGTGTTTGTGTGGACGATTAATGCTTATTTTTCCGATTCCTTCGTGAAGTGAAAAAAGTATTTCTTCGTATTCCTTAATGGTTTCCCATTGAGCTGAATTAGACATATGGAGCAATGAATGTGATTTTATTAATGAGTGAATGTATCATAAGAAAGACCGTATTGAACCATTCACATTGGGTTTCAATCCCCGAAATTACAGATAGTTTGGGTTTCCTTCAAAAATGATTGAATAACTTTCGAATATGTTTTGTTTTCATTGACATTTTAGAGACGAATAACAACTAATGAGCATAAAAGAATTTACTTTGGAATTAACATGGAAAACTAATCCTGAAACAATAAAAATGCAATCACGTCCTGAAAATCTGTATTTTCAAAAGGCATACGATTTCATGCAGATTTGGATGAGTGATAAAGAAGATTTTGATTTGCAAACATCCGGCTCAACTGGCGCACCTAAAACGATCACAGTTACCAGAAGTCAGCTGAGAAGCAGCGCCCTAATGACAGGTGAAGCACTAAATCTTGGAAAAGGAACAAGGGCTTTGGTTTGTTTAAACGTGTCGTTTGTTGCCGGATTGATGATGTTGGTACGTGGAATGGAGCTTGGCTGGGAACTGACCATTATAGAACCAGCTTCCAATCCATTGCTCAGTTTAAAAAATGATTATCAATTCGATTTTGTTGCCATGGTTCCGATGCAGTTCATTTCTTGTATGGAAAATGAAGAAACGAAGAGCAAAGTGAATAACTTAGGTAAAATACTTTTAGGCGGAGCTCCTGTCAGTGTTTCTTTGTTGAGAAAAATAGCTGATCTGAATGTTCAGGTTTACCAAAGTTACGGTATGACCGAAACGGTCTCACACATTGCACTTCGAAAATTAAATTGTCCTGGTATTGAGGAGAATTACACCGTTTTGCGCGGAGTTAATATTGGAAACGATGAAAGAGGTTGTTTGTATGTTTCCGGTCCGATGACAAACGGTGAAATAATCCAGACTAATGATCTTATCAAAATCATTTCGGACGGTGCTTTTACATGGCTTGGCCGGATTGATAACGTGATCAATTCCGGTGGTGTGAAGATAATCCTGGATCGGGTGGATGAATTAGTTGCTTCGGTTTTTTATGATCTTGAATATACCGCCTCCTATTTTACCTGGTATGAGCAAGATGAAAAGTTAGGTCAGAAATTAATTCTTGTGATAGAAAAAAACGATCACGATTTGCCGGCAACATTAATAATTGAAGAAATAAGAAAGCAAGTTTCAGCGTATGAAATACCAAAACATGTTTACTTTGCAAATCAGTTTGTAAAAACAGAGACGGACAAAATCGACAAGCGCCGTACTGTTGAAATGCTTTTTAAAACTATCAATGGATAAAAATCTTAAAATTCCTGGTCAATACATTATTAGGTACCAGTCGGCGCCGGTGGTTCCTGCACCGTTTTCCCATTTTTACACACTTAAATTAGACCTTATTTCCAATGTCGAATTGGAAGTAGATTTTTCAATTTCTTATACCGATCGCGAAGATATGGATGAGGATGAAATTCTGGACGAAGGTTTTTCAATGGATGATGATTACAAATACAGGGGATCGGTACCTGCGGTTTGGATCAAAGAATTTCAGAATATTCTGTCTTCTTCTAAAATAATCAGACAAAGAGAGGAAAAGGAATTTGAAGATTTTATTGAGATTGAAATAGAAGAAAACGATAAAGAAGTAACAGTTTATCCGGTTGACAAAGAACGCTGGTCTTATTTTCTTCAGGAATTTATGCAGGCTATATTTGAGTCAGGCGGACGTGAGAAACCATTTGAAATGAGTTACTTACAAATTGACTCTGATAAAAAAACTTATTGGAACTAAAAGCTTCATTTGCCAATAAAACATTTATATTGGTTAATAATGGAGAAACCAAAAAACTGGATTGGGCACAGCTTCAAAAGGTGATGGATACGGTTTACAAAGCAGAATTTATTGAAGACAATGCTTCCGAAGCCAGACCGGTCAAAAGCGGTAACTATATTTCAGCAGGAGGCGATCTATGGTATCAAATGGGTGTTGCAGTAGTGGAACCAACCGCCAAAAGCAAGGAACTAGCCAAAATAGAATCCTTATTTACTTCGTTGACACTGCGATAATATCAGTGATAGTGTTAAGTTTATTCAGCTTGACACTATCGATTTTTAGTTGCTATCAACAAGATGCATGTTTACTTTGAAGCAGATCCTGTATCTGTAAACTTTGAACTCCTGACACTGTTTATTTCCTTTGTTTCAGCTCTTTATACATTTCATCAACCAGATGACCTATTCTTTCTATTGATGGTTGGGGTGCAGGCAATTGAAGGCTGATAAAAGCTTTTATCTCCCAGACTTCCATAACTTCCTGTAGAGCAATTTCTGTATCAGGTATGGTTGCGATATCAGAAACCAATATGAGTACACCTCTTTCTTTAACCTGATTGAAAGCTTTACGATATACAATTCCCTGGTTATGCAGGACAAACACATATTGCGTATCATTCTGTATTTCATACCAGTTTCTTATGAATGTCCCGATAAGCAAGGAGCCCGGATAAATAAAATCAGCGCCACTTTCAAATGCCCGGTAATAACCTGTAGGTAAATTTGGTAATTGAAATGAGGGAAGCTGAGTGAGGAACACCGGGTTCTGGCAATTTGCGATGTATTCTTTCGATTGACTTTTCGCTACCCATTGAACGGTAGGATAATTGGCTTGACTATTAATTTTTTGTTCCTGAACTACCTGACTGACTGGTGGATATTGATTATTGAAAATAGGTAATTGTGGCGAACTTTGCTGTCCTGCAATTTTATTTTCAGGTTTATATTGATTGACTGGCTGATTGGTTGTTACTGGTGAATTTCTGGATACATTCACCGGCGGATAGGTATCACCGTTCACAGGTTTAAGATTCACCTGACGCGCAACAGTTCGGATTTCCTGCTTTGGCTGCTGGTATTTGTCCATAATTTTGGACAAAGGCTGGGGTTCGGCAAAAGTTGGTGTGCGGGCAGAAGTAGATGCCGATCCTGAATGTGATACCGTCATTGGCCTGGAAGCAGTGATGGGCAACGACATATCAGGAGTTTCGCGCAATTTCCGAAGGTCATTTTTTAGCAATTGGTCTACACTGATACCAAAAGCCGCCGCCATATTTTTCAGATTAGTAAGATTCGGATTAGCACGTGCTTCTTCATAAGCCCCGAGCAAAGATCGTTTTATCGCAATTTTTCTGGAAAATTGTTCCTGAGTAAGGCCATTCAACCTCCTGAGATACTTGATATTATTGCTTACAATGCTCATAAATAAACCTTTCCGGGAAAGTTACATACTAAATAACAAAATTTTTAGTAAAAATGGAATTTGGTGAGGTTTTGGGAAGAGATTTGGCTTTTTGAATAAGGCTTATTTCCATTTTGTAATGCTACTAATTTGAATATTACCAATTAAGTCTTTTCCATTAAATCAATGGAAAGATTCCAGCAAAACCATAACTAAATTATAAATGGTGCTAAATAAATTGAGTAAATATCATTTCATCCGATTAAAATCATTGAAAAAAATAAACAATATCCAGGGGTTAATTTTTAGTAAATTTTAGTTTATTCATACTGGATATTGAAAGTTATCCAAAGCAGTGAAAAGCAAAAACTCCTTAATAATCTTAATTTATCTCAAGATCAATAAGGAGTTTCATACTTTAATATCTTCAATTCACTCAATCATAAATTTCCTTCCGAGCTGCCTTTAAAGTGTTAGTCAGCAAGCCGCAAATAGTCATTAAACCGACTCCCCCGGAACAGGGGTAATAAAACTGGCTTTTGGAGCCACATCATTAAAATTCACATCACCTTTTATGGCAAAGCCGCTTTTTTTGGATGCATCTTCAACACGGCTGATTCCTACGTCAATGACAACCGCACCATCTTTTACATACTCAGCAGTTACAAATTCAGGACGGCCAAGTGCAACAATTAAAATATCAGCTGTCCGACAAACTTCTTTCAGATTTTTAGTTTTACTGTGTGTGATCGTAACTGTGCAATTGCCCGGATATTCATTACGTTGCATCAAAATGCTCATGGGCAGGCCAACAATCTGGCTGCGGCCGATTACTACACAATGTTTGCCACTAGTTTCAATTCCCGCACGTATCAGCATTTCAAGAATACCAAACGGTGTCGCAGAAATGTATGCAGGAAGGCCTTTACACATACGGCCTACATTGATTGGATGAAAACCGTCCACGTCCTTTTTTGGATCAACGGCTTCCATAATCGTATTTTCAGAAATATGTTTGGGTAATGGAAGCTGAACGATAAATCCATCCACATCAGGATTCTGATTTAAAGATTCTACCGCTTCCAGAAGTTCAGATTCAGTTGTATCGGCGCCGAATCTTAGTAGGGTAGAAGTGAAGCCAATTTCTTCACAACTGCGGATTTTAGAAGCAACATATGTTTCGCTTGCTCCATCCTGTCCAACCAATATGGCTGCCAAATGCGGTTTTTTACCACCGGAAGATATCCAGTTTTCAACTTCAATTTTAATTTCGGATTTGAT
Source organism: Dyadobacter sp. NIV53 (assembly GCF_019711195.1). Lineage (NCBI taxonomy): Bacteria > Pseudomonadati > Bacteroidota > Cytophagia > Cytophagales > Spirosomataceae > Dyadobacter > Dyadobacter sp. NIV53. The sequence goes on along the minus strand of NZ_CP081299.1, from coordinate 212,940 downwards.
CTGGGCTGAAATTGCTTTCCCGTCAAGTAATTGCATTGATAATTTTATTTAGCTTTTAGCTGATTGCTCCGGGCTCTCAGCTTTACAATGATGATAATTCTTTTTTCAGTATCTCCATTCCCACCGTTGCCTTTTCCTGAATAAAAATCATGTTGTGTTTCAGCCTGATTTCAGGTTGTGCAGGATCAATGATGAAAATGGGTTTGGATAGTTCTATGTAATTTACAAGTCCTGCTGCCGGATAAACAGCAAGGGATGTACCAATGACAGCAAAAATATCAGCTTTTTCGGTGATTTCTACGGCCATATCCATCATAGGAACTTCTTCACCAAACCAGACAATATGTGGGCGAAGCTGGCTTCCCAGTTCACACAAATCGCCGGTCTTCAGTTCCCAGGATTTCATTTCATAAACCAGTTCGGGATTTTTAGTACTACGGGATTTGAACAATTCGCCGTGTAAATGGATCACTTTGGATGATCCTGCTATTTCATGCAGATTATCTACATTCTGTGTTATAATCGTGACATCGTAGTCTTTTTCCAGCTCAACCAACGCGTAATGAGCAGCATTTGGTTTTACAGATTCTGCTTGTTTTCTTCTTTCGTTATAAAATTGCAGTACCAGTTCCTGATTTCTCTCCCAGGCTTCGGGAGTGGCTACATCTTCAATTCTGTAAGTATCCCATAAGCCACCATTATCCCGAAAAGTGCTGATACCGCTTTCAGCACTGATTCCTGCTCCGGTAAGAACGACTAGTTTTTTCATTTTGTGTGCCGGGTGAAGACAGGTTTCACGCAGAGTAGGTAAGCGGACGCCGCGCAGTTAAAGAGCAAAGGGCGAAGAGTTTTCTTAGTATTCTCCCCGTTTTTTTCTTCATTACTTAGCGTGAAACCTTTATTTTATTTCTTTACTACTTTTTTAGCTACAGGCTTTTTGACTGTTTCTTTCTTAACCGTTTCCTTTTTGACTGCTTCTTTCTTCGGTGCAGCGGTTTTTGGTGCTGCTTTTTTGAATCCGCGACCAGCAGGTTTATCAGGCGTATCAGCAGCTATTTTTAGTATTTCTTCGTATGTCAGGCTGGCAGGATCTGTTCCTTTCGGAATTTTCAGGTTTCTTTTTTCAAATGCAACATAAGGGCCATATCTTCCGTTCAGGACTTTTACGTTCTCATTTTCTTCAAATTCCTTAATTAGCCTGCTGCTTTCCAGTAATCTTTTTTCTTCTATTACTTCAACAAGACGGTCTTCCGTTACCGCCATCGGGTCGTCCGTTGGTTTCAGGGAATAGTATTTACCATCATGTTTTACATAAGGGCCGAATTTGCCTATGTTCACTGACATTTCTTTTTCTTCAAAAACACCAACAGTTCGTGGTAATTTGAACAGTTCCATTGCTTCTTCAACCTTAATGGTTTCCATAAGCTGGCCTTTCAGTAAACTCGCAAATTTTGGTTTTTCTTCGTCCTCAGCATCACCGATCTGGACATAAGGTCCGTATTTTCCAATCCTTACTGATATCTTTTTGCCCGAAACAGGATCTTCTCCAAGGTCACGCGAAGTAAGGCTTCTATCTATGGCTTCTTCTTTGACTTCAGTAATTTTCTTTTGAAATGGTGTATAAAAATTGCTGATCATTTTCTGCCAGGCAAGTTCCCCGTCAGCAATATGGTCAAAATCCTTTTCAACTTTTGCTGTAAAAGTATAGTTTACAATATCTTCAAAATTGTTTACCAAAAAATCATTTACAACCATCCCTGTACTCGTAGGAAATAACTTCGATTTTTCTGTCCCGTAAGTTTCCTTGTTGATCTTACTAAAAATAAGATTTTCAGTCAAAGACATTTCCTTGAACTCTCTTTCAATTCCCGCACGGTCTTCTTTGATCACATATTCCCTGCGCAGAATGGTGGAAATGGTAGGAGCATAGGTAGATGGCCGTCCAATTCCCATTTCTTCAAGCTTCTTAACCAAACTGGCTTCAGTATACCGGGGTGGATTTCTGGTGAAGCGTTCAGTTGCTTTCATTACTGCCAGTTGAAGTATCTGATTGATATTTAATGGTGGCAACATTCCTTTTTGCTCTTCATCACTTTCTTCATCACTCGATTCCAGGTACACTTTGAGGAACCCTTCAAATTTGATTACTTCTCCCTGAGCTATAAGTTCTTCTGGAAGTAGTGGAAATCTTAATCGTAGCAGTCGTTCTTTCAAGTTGTGCATCCGACATTTGGGAGGCAATAGCTCGTTTCCAGATCAGCTCGTACAATCGCTGCTCGTTACGGTCACTACTGGCATTTAATGTAGAAAAATCAGTTGGCCTGATGGCTTCGTGAGCTTCCTGCGCCGATTCATTTTTGGTCTTAAAAATTCTTTTGAAAAAATATTCTTTTCCGTACTCTTTTATGATCTGATCCTGTGCTTTTTGTAATGCCTCTTCCGATAAATTGGTAGAGTCCGTACGCATATAGGATATTTTACCTGCTTCATATAAACGCTGGGCGACCGTCATGGTCTGGGCAACTGAAAAACTTAATTTCCTGGAAGCCTCCTGTTGTAATGTAGAAGTAGTGAATGGCGGTGCCGGTGTTTTTTTTGCTGGTTTTACTTCAAGATTCTTTATTGAAAATTCTGCTCCGACACATTTCTCAAGAAATGCCATTGCGTCGGTTTCTAACGCGAAGTTTTTTGATAGTTCGGCATATAAAACTTTACCATTTCCAAGATTAAAACTCGCTGTAATTTTAAAACTGCCTTTACTATTAAATGCTTCAATTTCGCGCTCGCGTTCTACAATAATACGAACGGCTACCGACTGTACGCGACCCGCGGAAAGGTTGGATTTACCAATTCTTATTTTTTTCCAAAGTACAGGGGAAAGCTCGTAACCTACTAAACGATCTAAAATCCGGCGTGCCTGCTGGGCGTCAACAAGGTCTACATCTATAATACGCGGTTTCAGGATCGCATTTTGAAGAGCCGTTTTAGTGATTTCCCTGAATACAATTCTTTTGGTATCATCAGGCAGGCCCAATGCTTCTTTTAAATGCCATGATATCGCTTCTCCTTCACGGTCATCATCCGTTGCAAGCCATACTTCCGCACCTTTTGCCAGTTTTTTTAATTCCGATATGACCTTTACTTTATCGGCCGAGATTTCGTAGGATGGCAAAAAACCATTGTCTACGTCGACACCCATATCATGCTCCGGAAGATCACGAACGTGTCCAAAACTAGACTTGACAGTGAAGTCTGCGCCTAAATAACTTTCAATGGTTTTGGCCTTCGCCGGTGACTCAACGATCACCAGATTTTTAGACATAATTTTGGATTTAATATACTAAACAGCACTTTCGATGCTCAAATATAGGGCACAAACCTGCAAAAAATCAAAGTACTTTAGAAAAGCTGTATGATAAATTTGATTTTGAGGTACTTTTATTACCTGATTTTTACACCATATTTCATAATTAATCATACAATTAAAGAACAAAAATTACCGTGTTACGGTTGATTAAATGCGACGTTAGTTCATAATGATGCTAAATAGCTGTAAAATACAATTAGAACCCTATTGATGTTGGTTATTTTAGTATTTTCGCGTGTTTATTGACAACTGATAATCCCAATTTTGATTAATGAATATTTATAAGGATTACATCAAAGAGATTGAAGAAAGAAAAACCCAGGGGCTTCATCCAAAGCCAATTGATGGTGCCGAATTGCTAGGTGAAATCATTGCTCAAATTAAAGATTCAGCTAACGAATATCGGGAAGATTCTCTTAGATTTTTTATTTACAACACCTTACCAGGAACCACTAGTGCTGCTGGTGTGAAAGCCAGGTTTTTAAAAGAAATTATTCTTGGCGAATCCGTACTGGAAGAAATATCACAGGCCTTTGCATTTGAGTTATTATCTCACATGAAAGGCGGGCCTTCTATTGAAGTATTACTTGATATAGCTCTGGGTGACGATTTCTTTAAGGCTAAAGAAGCTGCAAAGGTTCTTAAAACACAGGTTTTCCTTTATGATGCGGATGTAGACCGTTTAAAGGAGGCATTCAAAAGTGGTAACGAAATTGCTAAGGAAATTCTTGAAAGCTATGCTCAGGCTGAATTCTTTACAAATCTTCCGGATATAGCTGAAGAAATTAAGATAGTTACTTTTATTGCCGGCGAGGGCGATATCTCGACTGATTTGCTTTCTCCTGGTAACCAGGCCCACTCGCGGTCCGACCGCGAACTTCATGGGTTATGTATGATCACTCCCAAGGCGCAGCAGGAAATCAAAGCTTTACAGGAAGAACATCCTGACAAGAGCGTGATGCTGATTGCTGAGAAGGGCACGATGGGTGTAGGTTCATCAAGAATGTCAGGAGTAAACAATGTGGCTTTGTGGACTGGTAAACAAGCGAGCCCATACATCCCATTCGTAAATATTGCTCCGATCGTTGGAGGAACAAATGGTATTTCTCCTATTTTTCTCACAACTGTTGACGTTACCGGTGGCATTGGTATTGATCTCAAAAACTGGGTGAAAAAACTGGATGGAGATGGTAACATTGTTCGTAATGAAAATGGTGACCCTGTTTTAGAGGAAACTTATTCTGTTGCTACGGGCACGGTGCTTACGATCAATACGAAAACAAAAAAGCTTTATAACGGTGATCAGGAACTGATCGATATTTCTAAGGCTCTTACACCTCAGAAAAGGGAATTTATAAGGGCTGGCGGATCATACGCTATTGTATTTGGTAAAAAAATACAAACAATCGCATCAAAGATTCTGGGGATTGAAATTCCTCTGGTATTTGCTCCGTCGAAGGAGATTTCTTACGAGGATCAAGGTCTGACAGCAGTAGAGAAAATCTTTAACAGAAATGCTGTTGGTATCACTCCGGGCAAAGTTTTGCACGCCGGTTCGGATGTACGTGTTGAGGTCAATATCGTAGGATCACAGGATACTACCGGTCTTATGACCGCTCAGGAACTGGAATCAATGGCGGCTACGGTCATTTCGCCAATCGTTGACGGTGCATACCAGTCGGGTTGTCACACTGCGTCAGTATGGGATAAAAAAGCACAGGCCAATATTCCAAAACTGATGAAGTTTATGAATGATTTCGGACTTATTACTGCGCGGGACCCGAAAGGGGAATATCATGCTATGACCGATGTAATTCATAAAGTTCTTAACGATATCACGATTGACGAGTGGGCGATCATCATTGGTGGCGATTCTCACACAAGAATGTCCAAAGGCGTTGCTTTCGGTGCTGACTCCGGAACGGTTGCGCTTGCGCTTGCTACAGGTGAAGCGTCGATGCCAATTCCTGAATCTGTAAAGGTGACGTTCAAGGGCGACATGAAGGATCACATGGATTTCCGTGATGTAGTTCATGCAACGCAAGCTCAGATGCTCCAGAAGTTTGGCGGAGAGAACGTGTTCCAGGGCAGGATCATTGAAGTTCATCTCGGAACACTTCCAGCTGACCAGGCATTTACTTTTACAGACTGGACTGCAGAGATGAAGGCAAAAGCCTCCATCTGTATCTCTGAAGACGACACACTGATTGAATCACTGGAAATTGCAAAGGGCAGAATCCAGATCATGATCGACAAGGGTATGGAAAACCATAAACAGGTTCTTCAGGGATTGATCAACAAGGCTGATAAGAGGATTGCAGAGATTAAATCAGGTGAAAAACCAGCGCTGGTTCCGGATGCAAATGCAAAGTATTTTGCAGAAGTGGTTATTGACCTTGATGTGATCATTGAGCCAATGATTGCGGATCCTGATGTCAATAATAAAGACGTTTCCAAGCGCTACACGCACGATACAATTCGGACGCTCTCGCACTATGGCGGAGATAAAAAAGTAGATCTTGGTTTTGTCGGTTCCTGTATGGTTCACAAGGGAGATCTGAAAATTGTTTCTCAAATGCTTAGGAACCTTGAAGAACAACAAGGTAAGGTTGAATTCCATGCACCGCTCGTAGTGGCAGCACCTACCTACAACATTGTAGAAGAGCTCAAAAATGAAGGTGATTGGGAGGTATTGCAGAAGTATTCAGGTTTCGAGTTTAACGATAGTGCTCCGAAAGTTGCGGCACGTACAGAATACGAAAATATGATGTATCTGGAACGTCCTGGCTGCAACCTTTGCATGGGTAATCAGGAAAAAGCTGCAAAAGGGGACACTGTTTTGGCAACATCAACCCGTCTTTTCCAGGGAAGAGTCGTTGAAGATTCGGATCGTAAAAAAGGAGAATCACTGCTTGCATCCACACCAGTGGTTGTGTTGTCTGCAATCCTTGGCCGGATTCCTAATATAGATGAATACAAAGCTGCTGTAGTTGGCATTGACCTGACCAAATTCGCGCCTCCTGTTAAGCAGTTAAGCAGATAGAATCTGTTCTGAGTGTTTCGCAGGCCTGGATCCTTAATTTACAGGCGGCGATCATTCTAAACGGAAATACACCATTTAATCGTTGGTGGCTCAGTTTTTGATAAGTGTGAATGTATAGACATTAATTTAATTACTATGGCGTTTGACTTAGATATGATTAAGGGTGTATACACCCGAATGAAAGAAAGGGTGGAAGCTGCGCGTCAAATAGAAGGGCGGCCTTTAACATTGGCAGAAAAAATCTTGTATTCTCATTTGTGGGAAGGTATGCCTACACAGGTTTATGAGCGCGGAAAGGCTTATGTAGACTTTGCGCCAGACCGTGTTGCGATGCAGGATGCGACTGCTCAAATGGCTCTTTTACAATTCATGCAGGCAGGAAGGCCTCAGGTTGCTGTTCCGTCAACTGTACATTGCGATCACCTTATTCAGGCGGAGGTTGGAGCAGTACAGGATTTGAAAAATGCTGAAGACAAAAATAAAGAGGTTTATGATTTTCTTTCGTCCGTTTCAGACAAATATGGTTTAGGTTTCTGGAAAGCAGGAGCCGGAATTATTCACCAGGTTGTTTTAGAAAATTATGCATTTCCGGGTGGTATGATGATCGGAACGGATTCACATACACCTAACGCTGGTGGTTTAGGTATGATCGCGATTGGCGTGGGCGGTGCCGATGCCAGTGATGTAATGTCAGGCTTAGCATGGGAATTGAAAATGCCCCGCCTGATTGGTGTGAAACTAACAGGGAAACTCAGTGGATGGACAGCAGCAAAAGATGTAATACTTTGGGTTGCCGGCCAGTTAACTGTTAAAGGTGGTACAGGTTATATTGTTGAATACTTCGGCGAAGGAGCTGAAAGCCTTTCTGCAACCGGTAAAGGTACAATCTGTAATATGGGAGCCGAGATTGGAGCGACTACTTCTATCTTTACTTACGACAAAAAAATATCGGATTATCTTCGTGCAACAGACCGCGCTGATGTGGCTGACGCTGCGGATGCTGTAAGTTCATATCTCAGAGCTGATGACGAAGTTTATGCAGATCCTGCGACATATTATGACCAATTAATTGAACTTGATCTTTCTACACTTGAACCTCATGTAAACGGACCATTTACTCCGGATCTTGCATGGCCGCTTTCTAAATTTGCTACCGCAGTTAGAGAAAACGGATGGCCGGAAGTACTTTCGGTAGGTTTGATCGGATCTTGTACCAACTCTTCTTATGAGGATATGAGCCGTGCGGCCTCTCTTGCACAGCAGGCTGTTGATAAAAAACTGGTTGTCACTTCTGAATATACCATTACACCGGGATCCGAACAGGTACGTTTTACTGTTGCCCGTGATGGTTTCCTTGATACTTTTGCTAAAATTGGCGGTGTGGTTTTGGCGAACGCTTGTGGGCCCTGTATTGGCCAATGGGCAAGACATGGTGCTGAGAAAGGCGAGAAAAACTCCATTATTACTTCTTTCAATCGTAACTTCTCGAAACGTGCTGATGGTAACCCAAATACGCACTCGTTTGTTGCCTCTCCTGAAATAGTTACAGCTTTAGCAATCGCCGGTCGTCTTACTTTTGACCCCCGATTTGATAAGTTGACAAATACGGATGGGGTTGAAGTGATGCTTGATGAACCAAGTGGCCTGGAACTTCCAACGAGAGGATTTGATGTTGAAGATGCAGGATATCAGGCTCCTGCTGAGGATGGTAGTACGGTACAGGTTTTAGTTAGCCCTACTTCTGATCGTCTTCAGCTTCTGGAACCTTTCAAGGAATGGGAAGGCACTGACCTGAAAGGCTTGAAACTGCTTATCAAAGCAAAAGGAAAATGTACAACTGACCACATTTCAATGGCTGGCCCTTGGTTGAAATACCGCGGCCATTTGGATAATATTTCTAATAACATGCTCATTGGTGCGGTCAATTTCTACAACGAAAAAACCAACACTGTTAAAAACCAGCTGAGTAACCAATATGCAGAAGTTCCTGCGGTTCAACGTGATTATAAAGCACATGGGATCGGAACAATAGTGGTTGGTGATGAAAACTATGGTGAAGGTTCATCCCGTGAACATGCCGCCATGGAACCTCGTTTTCTTGGTGTTCGTGCGATTCTGGTAAAATCATTTGCCCGGATTCATGAAACCAACCTTAAAAAACAAGGTATGCTGGCATTGACTTTTGCCAACAATGCCGATTATGAAAAAATCCAGGAAGACGATTCTATTGACATCATTGGACTGGATACTTTTACAGAAGGTGTTCCTCTAACAATTGTTTTGCATCATATTGATGGTACCAGCGAGGAATTTGCTGTTAACCATACTTATAATGCACAACAAATAGAATGGTTTAAAGCAGGTTCTGCTTTGAATATCATTCGCCGTTCGGTTGTAGGAGCATAATCTACTAAAATAAAATTTCCCTGATAACAAAAAACTCCTGCTTGCAGGAGTTTTTTGTTATAAAGGTGCGCTACCGGTCTGAACGGCAAAGCCAGGCTAAATGCAATCCAGGAAAACTATTATTCACTTTTTTTCGCTAATAATGCCGTTCAGACTGGGCCTTTATCTTGATTAGAAGTCACAAATAGGGCTCTACACCATTTTTAAGTATTTCTATTAATTCTTCATCCATAAACTGGTAGTCATCAGAAATATCTAAAACTATGATTTTTTTACCGGCTAGTTCATAAGGAAATCTTTCCTGAACGACGGTACGATGTCGTTTTTCCATAACAAAAATTAAATCAGCCCAAATAACTAATTTTTCATTTAGTTTGATTCGTGCAACACCTGAAATTCCGGCAGACTTTGAGGGATAATCCGGACAATCAAAAATTCTCTCTGCAGTTGGGCTCCGCCATTGGTTACGGCTGCATATAAATAGTAAATTCAATTTTTAACAGCATTATTACTATTCTTAAAATAAGACTGGCCAAAGAATAAAACCATACCGACCATTATAGAAACGTCAGCCATATTGAAGATTCCTGTTTCGAAGAAGCCGAAATCAATATGCATAAAATCTGTAACTGAACCGTGAATGATCCTGTCGTAAATATTTCCAATTCCACCACCAATGGCGAAGCACAGTGCCACAGCACTTACTTTAGATAGATTTTGCTTCCGGAATAAAAATACAATTCCATAACTCAGTGCAAGCAATGGTACAATCGACAACAGGAAGAATTTTATAAAATCGGGTAGGGCACTTCCGAGACTCAGAAAAGCTCCGGTATTTTCAACTTTGGTAAAGGTAAAGTGATTCTTTATGTAACTGATCCTCTCGTAATCGCTTAATTCCTGGCGTGCAATGTTTTTGGAAATCTGGTCACAACCTATGTTAGCCAGAAGTATTACGAAAAAAGCGATATTTTTTATTATAGTTTGAGATTTCATTTTATCAATTTGCACTTATCTGTATTAATTTACAACTCTTCTTTTTCCGGAACAAATATATATTCTATTTAAGCATAACCCATAATTCTTTGGATTTTATCCATTTTCATGATTAAAACAACTATTGCGTTACTACATATATCTTTTATAAACTTAAATTAGCAAAACGGTCATATAATATTTATATACAATGAATAAAGCTTTTGCCCTAATTGCCGCTCTGTTTCTTTCAGGAAATGTCGTTTCAGCCCAAAAAGTTTCTTATCAGGTTTCCTTTCCAAATATCATTCACCACGAAGCTAAAATAGAAGTGGAGGCAATGGATTTTACACAAAAGGAATTAGTTTACCGAATGAGCAGATCTTCACCTGGCAGATACGCAACGCATGAATACGGTAAAAATATTTATGATGTTAAAGCAACTGATAAGGCGGGGAAACCAGTTACAATTACACGTTTAGACGGTGACGTATATAAAGTATCGAATCTGAATGGGTATGTTAAGGTGGTATACACATTGTATGCCAACTATCCGGATGGCACTTATGCTGGTGTAGACCAATCAAGTGTACAATTGAACATGCCGGCTACATTTATGTGGGTGAAAGGTTTGGAGAAAGCACCTATAGAAATTGGGTTTAAACTACCGGCAAATAAAAAATGGGCCATTGCCACGCAATTAAAACCAACCAGTAACCCGAATATATTTACCGCGCCCGATTTACAGTATTTCATGGATTCACCGATAAAAATTGGTGACCTTACCATTAAAGAATGGAAACTGACTAATCCTGATAATAAGGTTTACAATTTTCGACTGGCACTGGAAGCTGCCGGTGAGGATACACTCAAAAATGCTTTTGCTGAAATGGTTAAGCGGGTTACCCAAGAAGCACAAATGGTGTATGGTGAGTTGCCGGCATTCGATTACGGACAATACACATTTCTGGCGAGTATAAATCCATATGTAAAAGGAGACGGAATGGAACACAGAAACAGTACTATGATTGCCCTACCGGTTAAATTTAATGGTACGAGCAATTTATTAGGCGTGTTTTCACATGAATTTTTTCATAGCTGGAATGTAGAAAGAATCCGTCCTAAAAGTCTGGAACCGTTTAATTATGAAAAAAGTAATATGAGTTTTGAACTGTGGTTTGCGGAAGGTTTTACGCAGTATTATGGTGAGTTACTACTGAAAAGAGCCAACTTTGATTCTCTTGAAGAATTTTGCGGAACGCTAAGTTCGCTCATTAATACAAAGGAAAATACCGCTGGTGCAAAGCGTGTGTCTCCAGTTCAGGCAAGTTGCCAGGCTGTGTTTGTGGATGCCGGTGTAGCAGTGGATAAAACAAATTACCCAAACACATATACTTCTTATTATCCATATGGAGCCTCTATTGCACTTGCTTTGGAATTAGAGCTTCGTTCAAGAAATCTTACATTAGATGATTTCATGAAAGCCGTTTGGCAGAAACATGGCAAAACGGAAATTCCATACTTTGTATCTGATCTGGAAAATGTCCTGGCAAGTTTTACCAGGAATGAAGCTTTTGCATACTCATTTTTTGAAAAATATGTAAACGGCCATCAATCATTTGATTATGCACCTTTATTGAAAAAAGCCGGATTAACTCTAAAAAGACAGTTTGAAGGACAAGCATGGCTTGGTGACAATAGGTATGAAGATGGCTCATCACTGAAACTTTCTTCCAACACGATTGTTGGAACCCCTCTGTATGATGCAGGATTGGATATTGATGATCAAATTTTGAAAGTAGATGGGAAAACAATCAGTAGAAAAGCGGATTTGGATGGAATTATTGCGACCTATAAGCCTGGTGATCAGCTAAATATTGAGTATCAGCATCGTGATGAAACGAAGATGGGTATTATCAAGCTGATTGAAAACCCAAAGTTCATTGTTCAGCCTTTTGAAAGTTCAAAGCTTGCAGTTTCGGAGGAGATTGTGAAGTTTAGAAAAGGTTGGCTGGAAAGTAAAGTTGTGAGGTAACAGTAATTTTATTACGGATAAATCACATCTGCTTCTCAGAAAGGTATTTCCAATACCGTTTAGGAACATGCTGAATATGCAGTTTCATATTTTTTCGTGCTGGGATGTTAGTACTACGGAAATAGTCTTTCCACAACAACGAATAAAGTTCTTCTTTGGGATCGAGAACCTGTGCCGGCAAAGTATTCAGGTTAGAAGACATTTCAGCAGTAAAATCAAAGGTAATTTCTTCAACTTTTTCGAGGTCAAAAAACAATCCATATTTCCGTTTTAAATCAAAAATAATCCACTTCTGATCAGCATAACGTTTTCTGAAATGGTCTGAAATGAGCGGAAGGACATTGTAATCCGGCTCAATATGAGCATAAAATATCCCATCGGCGGTTTGCTGAAAGCGTATAAATGCTTCCATTCTGTGCTTTTCGCGATGTACTTTACGTTCCATTTGGGATACGGATAATACACAATTATTACCAAAATTCGTTTCGGCTCCGGCAGGATTATCAAAAATGTAACGGGCAAAATCAAACAGGTCCTGGAAAAGATCAGGCTGCTCAGACAGGAATGAATTATAAAACTTTTTCATCCAGTCCGTATCCAGTTTTTTACGAAGTCCTTTCCACACACGATTAGCCTTATTGTCACTACTAATTACCAGGTGAGATTCCTGAAAAACGTCTGGCAGGTAACGATCGGAACTTACGACATTTACCTGCATTGCTTTCCGTTCATAACTATCAAAAATGGCAGTAAGCAAACCTTCCAGCGCGCCATCAAAAACATATATTTCCATCAAAAAAGTGATAATTGATTGACGGGCGTTTTTAGATATTTGCTTTTACTTTCTGATAAGATTATACCTTTAATATGCCCGGCTTCAAAATCATTCAACTTTATTGGGCTGTCAGCGTATCGAATAAAATGTTTGGCACGATTAAAAGAAATTCCTATTTTCTTCAACTGATCCATACGTAAATTTCCAAATTGCCTTGCCTGAACAATTTTCTTTGCCGATCCCACACCAATCCCAGGTACACGCAAAATCATCTGATACTCTGCAGTATTAATATCCACTGGAAACTGATCCAGATTTCGCAAGGCCCAGCTTAATTTCGGGTCAATATCTACATCCAGGTTTGGGTTTGCATCGTTCAATATTTCCTTTACATCAAAACCGTAAAACCGCATTAACCAGTCGGTTTGGTACAATCTGTTTTCTCGTATCAATGGCGGCTGGCTTCCGATAACCGGCAAACGATTATCGTGGCTGATCGGAATATAGCCCGAATAATAAACCCTTTTCAAGGAATAATCTTTATAAAATTTATCAGCCGTATGCATAATCTCTTTGTCAGATTCCGGTGTAGCACCAATTACCATTTGTGTACTTTGCCCGGCAGGAACAAATTTTGGTGTACTTTTAATCAGCGCCTTTTCATCTTTAAGTTGGATAATACTCTTATGTATCAGATCAAGGGGCCTTTTAACATCTTCATGGGATTTTTCGGGAGCAAGTAATTTCAATCCTAGTTCAGTAGGCATTTCCAGATTAATACTCATACGGTCTGCATACAAACCTGCTTCTTTCAGTAATTCAGGACTTGCTCCGGGAATTGTTTTTAGATGGATGTAGCCATTAAATTTTTCCTCTACTCTTAATTTTTTGACAATCCGAAGCAGGCGTTCCATGGTATAATCACCATCTTTGAAAATGCCTGAACTAAGAAACAAACCTTCAATGTAATTTCTGCGGTAGAAATTCATAGTGAGCTCTACCACTTCATCAACTGTAAATGCAGCCCGTTTAATATCATTACTTCGGCGTGAAACACAAAATGCACAATCGTAGATACAATGGTTGGTGAGCAAAATTTTCAACAACGAAACGCACCTGCCATCTTCTGTATAGGTGTGACAAATGCCCATTCCTTCGGCATCACCCAATCCTTTGTTAAGATTTTTTCTATTACTTCCACTGGATGAACACGATACATCATATTTGGCGGCGTCGGCCAAAATTTCCAGTTTCTCACGAATCCGATCGAACATATAAGAATTTCAAAAAGTTGATTTGCTTAAAATATTGGGAGAGGATAATCAGTTATATTAACATTACAACAACTCTTTTGGTGCTTGAAAACACATCTTTTTAACCATTTCACCTAATATATTTACTAAAATTGTTCCAAATGAATTTTAAGAAAATCGGGATTTTTATTGTACCCTTTTTTGCTTTATTTGTTGAAATAAATGTTGCTCAGGTAAGCAATTACAAGGGTAAAGTGAGCCAGCAATTTGTGATGAATAAAGAATCTGTGATCATTGACAAGTCCACCGGGAAGCATATCAGTTATCAGGCCTATGACGATATTTTAAAGAAAAATCCTGGTAAGTATAGAACTGAACCGGTTTTTGACAAATTTGGACAAGCTTCATCTTATGCATTAGTGAGAAAAAAATCACAGGATATTGCGGACGATGGTTCAATTATTATGAATTCGGATCTGATGCCCGAAATTGGTGAGCCGTTGCAACCATTTATCATGCAGGGATTGGACGGTAAGGAGTACAATTCTGAGAGATTGAGAGGAAAATATGTCCTTTTGGGATTCTGGGTTAAGTTTGAAAAACCACTTTACACATTTAACAGTACCAAGATCATTTCGGCTTTTATTGAAGAAAACAAGCGAAAAGGAATTGATATTATTTCCCTGGGAACCACTTTGAATACGGAAGAAGAATGCCGTGAAGCCATACCGAAGCGAAACTGTGGTTTTGTACCTGTTCCTGAGTCTTATGGTTTTAACCATCGCTATAAAATTGGAGAAACACCTTATTTTATATTGCTTGATAAAAACGGGATAGTAAAAGCCATGGCACCTCATACTGAATTTGTTGCCAAAATAGGAGAGTTGGTATTATAGATATTGAAGGTGACGCAGAGAGCCACAGATTTAAAGAGAGTTTCACAGAGAAAAATTATAAGAACTCTGTTGCCCTCTCCTTTTTCTCTGTATACCTCTGTGTAACCTCATCCAAGTTGTCCGCTGATCCAATTATAACTTCCTGCTGGATTAGATTTTACAGGATTTCCCAGCAACATTCTTTTAGAAGTTTTGTATGTTTTATAACCGTTTTTTTCCAGGAATTCCATGGCTATTTGATTTGCAATGGGTATAACGGCATTTTTCTTTTGCTGTATGCGTAGTTTCATCAGTTCCAGCCCTGCTTCATTGTTCGTGGCTATGATCGGCCCGTCGCCCCAGCTGGGAATATAAAATCCCAGAATTTCCGTCCCGGTTTTGTAGACCAAAGCTGAACCCAGGAAGTCAGATAAAATTCCTTTACGGCTTTCTCCGGAAATTTCTTCATCTAACTTCAATACACAATTCCTGAATTCCTCGCGAAACGGGATGATATTTTCAGAAATCGGATCAGGTTCAAAGTTCAGTTCCTGCTGTAAGTGAACATATTCAGATTCAATTTTAAACCCCAGCTTTTTATAAACCGGATATCCCATTTCAGTCGCATCAAGATAGATAGTCTTAAATATGTTTCCATCTATTCCGTCAATCAGCTTTTTTGTAATAATATTTCCTAATCCTTTTTTTCTATGATTTGGATGAACAATTATACAAGCCAGCCAAACCGTGTCGTCATGTAACATGCTGGTCCCGATTGCTACTATCAGATTATTTTCTGTGATCTTAACAGGCTTACAGTATTCGGATTTAATAAAATACTCAAATCTTGGAACAAGATCTCCCCAATCCGGAGGTTGTAATTCAGGTAAAAATTTCAGGTCTCTAACTTCAAAAGGGATTAGCTGCATAATTAATCTACATTATTAAACTCATTTAGTAACTGGCGGAAATGATCAATTTTTTGTTGCCACCTCTTGTAATAGGCATAACGCACCGAGCCAAAAATAAGAACCATAACTGCAATAGCAATATATTTTTTTGGAGTTGAGGGTAAGGATATTGTAAAAAAGAGTGTAAATGTGGTAGCATACAACACGGATGCTATAATTGTGGTAATTGACAATCGTTTTAAAACCAATATATAGCGCTCAACTGAAGCGAGAATATTTTCTGCTCTAACCGGATTTTTTATTAATTTGTAACCAAATACATTATTGCCAATATAAATAAGAATACTTGCGATCAAAAATGCATTAATCAGGATAGGCTTTTTGTCTCCATCAAAACCATCGTAGTAAAAAATAAGAAATGCCGTCAGTATAATTGCGTCAAAAAATAATTCTGTTCTCAGTTTTTTTAATCCAGGATGCTGATTGATTTTTGTCATTAATTTAAGTTTTTCCTCATCAACAAAGTTATTTCCCGCATTTTGCCATTCTGATTTTAAGTCATTGATATCCATTCTCTTTTATGTTTAAGATTAGCTTTAATTTTTCTTTGATCCTATTGATTTTAACACCCACATAATTTTCGGAAATGCCCATCATTGCAGCGATTTCGACATAGCTATAATCTTCCAGAAACAGCGATATAACAGCTTTATCAGAATCATTTAACTGCCTCAAAGCTGCAAATAGCCGCTCTTCATTTTCAGATATTTTAAGCTGATCGGTGGGATGGTATTGATCGGGAATGTTTTCAGTTCGATCAATCGGGATTTTGGGTTTTCGAAAAGTTGCAATGGCAGTGTTTAGTGCAATGCGATAAATCCAGGTACTTACTTTGGATTCGCTCCGAAAGCCTGGATAAGCTTTCCAGAGTTGATAGACAATTTCCTGAAAAAGATCCTGCTGGTCTTCCCGGTTATCTCTATACAACCGGCTGATCTTGTGAACGATCTTTTGATGCTGGCCAATTATTTTCAGAAAAGGATCTTGCATGTATTGTGTTAAGTTTTGACTATTGTAGCAATCTATTTCTATTTGAAATATAGGTTGCTTTTTTATGCCAAAAACTTACAGAAAAGAAGAAATGAATTTTAAATTGATTACTTCACTAAGTTGAGATAGTTAGTATCAAACAAATCATTTATCACTTTCCAGCTTAGCGACAATTTCCTTTGCTCCGGGGTTATTGGCATCTAAGGAAAGTGATTTTTTATAATTTATAAGAGCTGATTTTTTGTCTCCTTTATTATAAAAAGCTTCACCCAGACTGTCAAATGCATTGGCAGAATTAGGGAATAATTTCAAATTTAATTCAAATATTGTAATTGCTTCTTCAAAACGTTTACTGCCCATTAGTTGGTAACCGATTGTATTAAGTTCGGATTCGTTTTGAAAGTTATATTCATCCGGATATTTTGTTTTCAGTTCATTATAAAATGCGACCAGGCCATCTCCTGTTAATTCGTTCAGTTTTGGTTTAAATGCAGTTAACAGTGACTTCTTTGGAATAATATAAGGTGTGCCATTCAGAATAGATTTTATAGCATCCTTTATTTCAAAAACCTTAAAGTTCATATTATTTGTCAGCAAAATAATTGCATTATCATCCGCAGGTTCGGTGTACATGAGGGCTTCAAAATCTATACTGGAACCGTGGTGTGTGTGCTCTGTTATTTCATTTTTTTCAATTCTTCCACCGCCCAGGCCTGACTGTTTGTTAGGGGAAACGGGTAAAAGAATTTCGATAAATGAAGCTTTACTGATCAATTTGTACTGATGTAAACACTGCGTCCATTTGTAAAGATCACTGGCAGTTACAGATGTCCAGCCGGACATTACATATGAAAACTGCCGGGGCGATTCTACATAATCGTTATTAAAGGATACCGCAATATTTTTTCCTTTCAAATACGGATCAACCATCGAAGCTGTCATTCCGCATGGCTGAAGCATATTCATTTCAACGAATTTCTGAAAAGTCGCACCTGTTATTTTTTCAATAATCCTGCGTTGTAAAAAGACGTTGCTGTTGTTATAAGCATAGTTGGTTCCGGGCTCAAAATTCAGGGCGCTGATCTGCTTCATATCCCTTAAAATGTCTGAATCACTTTGGATCGTTTTCCAGTTGATATCCGGTAATCCGCTGGTATATTGCAAGAGATTTTTTATACTGATTTTATTAGCCCAAATTGGTAATGAATCAATGTATTTCGAAACTTTGTCTTCCAGATTAAGTTTTCCCTGCTCTTTCAACATCATGATTCCAACTGCATTAAATTCCTTGCTGATGGATCCGATATTAAAACGGTAATCAGCATTCAATTTTATGGTTTTTTCTGCATTTGCATAACCAAACGAAGACTGATAAACTGTTTTTCCATTTTTTACAACCAATACGTTACCATTGAAAATACCGGATTCGTGAACCTTGTGCATCAAAATGTCTATTTCTTTTTCGGTCGCACTTTGAGCCGCCAGTTTAGAAATTGACAGTATTATGAAGGTTATAGTTATTGAGATATGTTTAAGCTTATTCATTTTTTAATATTTTTTTTAATTGAAAGCACTGATTCACATGCACTTCAAAATTGACTCAGTAAATTACATCCAGAGGATTTTCTTACTCCGAACGAAGGGATTTTACCGGGTTCATTAACGCTGCTTTTATTGATTGAAAAGATACAGTTAACAATGCAACACCAACTGACAGGATTGCTGCCAATGCAAAAATCCACCATGAAATATTGATCCTGTATTCAAAATCCTGTAACCAGCGGTTCATTCCATACCAGGCGACTGGTGTAGCAATAATGATAGCAACCGCAACGAGTTTAAGGAAATCTTTGGAAAGCAGTGCAACCACACTGGTCACTGATGCACCCAGGACTTTACGTACACCAATTTCCTTAGTACGTTGTTCAGCTGTGAAAGTTGCCAGTCCGAATAGCCCCAGACAAGCCACAAAAATAGTCAGGCCTGCAAATACACCCAGAATCTGTCCTGTTTTTTGCTCAGCCAGATACGTATTGTTAATGCGCTCATCCATGAACGAATAAGCAAAAGGAATTTCCGGTTTGAAAGTATCCCATTGCGTTTTCATTTTGGATAATAAGGCAGTCATATTCCTGGTTTTAACTTTTATGATCATCGTTCCGGCACCTCCGCTTAATACCATAGCCAATGGTGTAATACGTTCGTGCAGTGATCGGAAATGGAAATCTTTTACAACTCCTATCACTCTATAAGTGTTCTTTTTACCATCATTATTGGTATTGGTAATGGTGCGGTTGAGTGCATCATTTTTCCATCCCATCATTTTCACAGCGGTTTCATTCAGGATCACGCCTGATGTGTCATTGCCAAATTCTTTAGAGAAATTACGTCCGGCAGCCATTTCCATACCCAATGTAGGAATGTAATTGACATCCACGTCATATCTGAGCGTTTTAACAAGTTGGGTGCTTTTATCTTCCGGATAGATCATGAAATTATTGTTGTAAGAAGGTCCGGCCGGAAGATAACCTGATGAACTTACGTTGATCACTTCCGGATCGCGCAGGATTTCATCATGGAATACTTCCTGATTTTTACCAAGTGCCCAGGAATCTAAAATGAGAACCTGCTCCTTATTGTATCCCAATTTTTTGTTTTGTATGTATTTGAGCTGCTGATAAACAACGGTAGTACCGATTATTAAAGTAATAGAAATGAAAAACTGCACAATAACTAACCCACTTCGAAGCCCGATACTGCCTTTGTCGGATGTGAATTTCCCTTTTAGGACAGATATTGGTTTAAAGGAAGAAAGAAAAAATGCCGGGTAACTTCCAGCCAGAATGCCAACAATAAGGCCAAATAACAGGATTCCTGATAATACGGCAGGGACAGAATTTAGCTGTAATGATAAATCTTTTCCGGAAAGTTTGTTAAACAATGGAAGCGCAATGAAACCGAAAATTGTTGCTAAAACCAACGCAATAGAAGTAAGTAATACAGATTCAAGTAAAAACTGCCAGACAAGTTCTATTTTTTCTGACCCCATAACCTTTCTTACTCCAACTTCGCGTGCTCTTTTGGAAGCTCCGGCAGTCGATAGGTTCATAAAGTTGATACATGCTATAAGCAGCATGATGATCGCAACAGCTCCGAAAATATAAACATACTTAATATCTCCACTGTTTCCCAGATCGTATGATGCACTGGAATACAGATGAATTTCAGTCAGTGGCTGTAAATATAAACCAATGTCATTTCCGCTTTTACGAAACTCGGACAATGTTACACCCATTGCTTTTTGCAATTGGGGCCCCATATATTTTGCTACTGTTTGCGGTAATTTTGCTTCCAGTTTTCTATAGTCAAATCCTTTTTGAAGCAGCAAGTAAGTAAAGTATTCTGACTGCATCCACGACGTTGATTTTGCTTCTTCCAGACCAGTCATGGAAATGAAAATGTCATAATGGAAGTGGGAATTGGCAGGGACCTTTTCCATCACACCGGTAATTTTGTAAGCAATATCTGAGTCCTTGAATTTCACTACTTTACCCAGAACATCTCGCCTGGCGAAATATTTTTCTGCCAGTTCCTGAGTTATGATAATTGTATTTGGCTCTGTAAGTGCAGTTTTTGAATTTCCCTGAACCAACGGTAATGTGAAAATCTCGAAAAAGTTGGGATCAACAAATGCCATCGGGTCACCGGTATATTGTTTGTTGCCAACAAATACCTTTGGAAATCCACCCTGACGTAAACGTGTAGCAGCCACTACTTCGGGATAATCGGCTTTGATAGCCTGTGCTGTAGGCGGCATTACATGGGCCTCATTTATTTTGCCTCCTTGCATGGTACCCTTAAAGACCACACGAACAATTTGATCCGCTTTTTCATTGTATCGATCAAAACTTAATTCGTCGAGAACATACAAACTGATAAGCATGCAGGAAGCCAGTCCAATAGAAAGCCCGGCAATATTGATGGCAGAGAAAGCGCGGTTACGCAAGAGATTCCTCCAGGCGATTTTAAAGTAGTTCTGAAACATAATAGTTGGGTTTTGACAACCTGCAATTTTATTTTTTGGCTAATAGATATTTTTCAAAAGTTAATCATACGGGCAGCTGGAATTAATTGCACCGGTAATCCGGCATTGATAATTAATCATTAATAATCTTCCAGTACATTGTATAACATAGTTCTTTGTATAAAATATATGTGCCAGCCGGTGAATGTGCAGTTTACAACTGATTCTGAGGAGATTTCTTTTTTGGGATTGTCCGTATTCGGACAGTTTTTGTACGAATACGGGCATAACGGAGAATTAAAAGATTTTGAATTGGAGATAATACAATCTATAATTTGAGTTTAATGGGAATCCAAACTTCTTCTTCCGAGTCCGGATCGTTGTTTTTATATTTTTCTCCCAAATTTCAAAGTGTGGGCGGTTGTCCAGAACATATTCCGAAGCGGGCAGCCATGTACTGAAAATGTAGTTAAAAGTTTCGGCACCTGTATTTGCAGCGCCTTTATGGATGAAAACGGCATACAAACCACCAGTTAAGGTATAAGTTTCCATGTCTTCCGGGATCATATCAAAATTCAAAACTTCCACAGCTGCCCATTTTCCAAATAACATGTCAGGATTAAATTGGTTGCCATCAAAGGATTGATTATACATCTGCAAACAAAACAAATCCGAAGTCAGGGAATTTTTGATTTCTTTACGCCTGGGCATAAAAATTCGCCATAGTTCAGGAGTTTTATCATTGATGAGGCTCATTGTCAGGCGCTTGCCAATGAGTTTTTTATTGGGAAGTGTTTTGATTGCTGGGATCATTGGTTACTTATGCTATTTTGTATTTTTCTGCCATTTATCCAATTTCCACCTTTTCTGCTCATCTTCACTTAAGAATGTCCAGGCAATAATTCTGCTTACTTTTTGTCCCTGGGACATTTCAATTGTTTTTACTACCGTGGCTTTGGTTGTTTTTAACAATTTGTATAACGCCGGAAGAGTTGTTTTTTTGGAAACCAAAGATGTAAACCACAGGCATTGACTGGATATCTGTGTACTTTGTTCAATCATTTTAATAAGAAATGCTTGTTCTCCGCCCTGGCACCATAATTCTGCGTGTTGGCCGCCAAAATTCAGAGACTCTTTTTGCTGAGCTTTGTGATGTCCAAGATTTTGCCATTTGCGCTGGGTTCCTGCTTTCGCTTCTGCCAATGAAGCATGAAATGGAGGATTGCACATGGTAAAATCAAATTTTTCATTTGCTTCAATAATTCCTTTAAAAATACTGGCGGATGAGTTTTGTAAACGGCATTCAATAAACGGGGTTAAGTCTGCATTGGCATTCACAATTCTTTGTGCAGATTGAATTGCCTTTGGATCAATATCAGTTCCAACAAAATTCCAGCCATAAGTTTGATGTCCGATAATCGGATAAACACAGTTGGCGCCTACACCAATATCCAAGCCGGTAATGATTTTACCCAAAGAAATATGCTTTGTTTTTATATCAAGTAAATCAGCCAGATAATGGATGTAATCTGCCCGGCCAGGGATAGGCGGACAAAGATAATTGGCCGGGATTTCCCAATACTGAATATTATAAAAGTGTTTGAGAATGGCCTTATTTAATGTCCTGACTGCTTCTGGGTTTGAAAAATCAATGGATTCATTTTGATATTTATTGATTTGTACAAAAGGCAAGAGCTCACGACAACTTTGAATCAATGCTTTAAAATCATACTGAAAGCGATGCGGATTCCGGGGATGCAGGTTTTGCTTTTCAAATGGTTTTTCTTTTATTTTTAAAGTCATTTAATGAAGGAGGTTCTCGTTTATTTTAAAATTAGTTTGCTTTAAAAAAGCTTTTACATGAATCAGACTTATTTAACCGGATCCAATTCACCCAGCAGGCCTTTTAAATCCAGGCTCTTGGTAAACATTTCAATCGTACCATCTTCCAGAAACTGCCATAGTTCTTTTGGGCGATCCCAGTACAATTCAACTCCGTTGCTGTCCGGATCATTTAGATAAAGCGCTTCGGAAACACCATGGTCACTTGCTCCTGAAATTGGATAACCGGCATGTCGTAACCGGTTAAAAATCGTTGCCAGATCCTTTCTGGTAGGATAGACAATGGCAGTGTGAAATAATCCGACCCCGTTTCGCGGTGCAGGTGGAGCGTCTTTACTGTACCAGGTGTTTAGTCCGATATGGTGGTGATAACCGCCAGCTGATATAAATGCTGCCTGATCGCCATACCGGGCCATAATTTCAAACCCCAGTAATCCGCAGTAAAAGTCTATTGCCCGTTCCAGATCAGCCACTTTAAGGTGAACATGACCGATTCGCGTTTGAGTTGGTATGGAGTAATCCTGATGCATAGGAAAATATAGTTTTTGCAATTTACAAATATCCGGTAGCGAGAACATCCCGTTTCTGATTAATATTTGCAGATGGCATAAGATGACGTGAACGGGGACGTTCGCGCCATCCTCATGGATTTTACGTTAATTTACTTGTGCAACGGTAAAAAAAGCTGCTTAGACTCTTTAATCACATATCACTCTATTTTTAGAAATCCTGTTAATGAACCGACGCGAATCACTTTCTTCTATACTGGCCGTAACCGGAGCCGGAATATTACCAGCCGAAATTGTTAAAGAAAAAAATAGTTCTTTTGTTTATTCTCTGAACATGAGCACATTGCGTGGTCATCAATTGGGGTTCAGGAAAGAGCTGGAAGTAGCGGCACAGGCTGGTTATAAATCAGTGGAAATATGGATAAATACTTTACAGGATTTCTTAAAAACCGGTGCTACTTTACCCGAAGCGAAACGTATCATTGACGATCTCGGATTAAAAGTAGAAGATGCAATAGGATTCGCTACCTGGATTGTTGATGACGAAACGGCCAGGGCAAAAGCGCTGGATCAGCTGAAAATGGAAATGGACCAATTGGCTCAAATTGGTTGTCCACGAATAGCGGCACCGCCTATGGGCGCGACTACCGGTGTTTCACTGGACTTGGCAAAAGTAGCAGAACGTTACAGGACTATCCTGGAATTAGGCGATAAAACAGGTGTTGTCCCTCATCTTGAATTGTGGGGATTTTCGAAAAACCTGAGCAGGGTAGGAGAAATACTCTACGTTGCGGCGGAAGCCTCACACCCTTCTGCACGATTACTTATGGATGTATATCATTTACACAGAGGTGGTTCGGGATTGGAAAGTGTGAAACTGGTAGGTAAACCGCTGATCGAAATTTTCCATATGAATGATTATCCGGCAACTCCGCCAAGAGAAACTATTGCGGATGCCGACCGGGTATATGCAGGAGATGGAGTGGCGCCTTTGAAAGACCTGCTCAAAACACTTAAAAATCCGGACAAACCTGTAATCCTTTCATTTGAGGTTTTTAATAAAGGTTATTATTCCCAGGATGCGTTGCTGGTTGCTAAAACAGGTTTGGAAAAAATGAAAAAAGTTACAGCTGGTATTTAGTAAACAGGCACACATAAATAAACAGCGTAGCTGGACTTTTTAACCTAGTTCTCTATTTTGTCAATTTACTGATTCTTGCCACTTCGATGTTCTTGAATTCTACTTCTGAGCCTTCAGCTTGTAACGCAATTTGTCCCTTTTGTGCAGTAGCATTATATCCATAATTCACCATAACACCATTTAACCAGACTTTTATTGAATTTTTGAGACATTCAATGTGCATGGTGTTCCATTCTCCAAGAGGCTTTTCGGTGCCATCAGTCAGGTTAGGAATACGGCGCAATTTGTCTCCGTTAACACCCCATTTTTTTTTGGCCCGCGTCTTTTTTCCATATCCGGTACTGTAATATCTTCTTGTATACACCAGAAATCGCCAGCATTCTGGTTCATCATCTGTATTTCTATAGATTTTGGGAACATATCGTACAAGGCACGTGACGTAGATACAAAGACCAACGCTCCGCAGTTTCCTGGTTCTCCCGCAAAACGATATTGAAAAGTCAGTTTGAAATTTTCATACCGGGCATCCGTGATCAAATGTCCGCCTGGGGTTCCTAAACTGACCAGCAAACCATTTCGTACAATAAAAGGTGTTTTTAATTTTGGGTCTTTATCCATATCCGGGACGTCAATATGCCATCCATTTAAATCTTTTCCATTAAATAATGATTTAGATGTGGTTTGTGACCATGCTGGATTCGTTTGTACGCCTAAGAAAATAATAATTGACAGGATAAATCTTTTCATAATTTTATTGTTAGTAAGGCTTTTTTAAATGAAAGGAATTAAACTGACCTGAATACTATACTTTGAAAAATTAAGATTCCTAATGATCAAAAATTCCTGTCTCTAATCCGTCAAAACTTATCGTGTTTTTTTCTTCCCAATACTTTTGAATCCCTTCATCTCCTTTTTTACAGGCCCATTTATTTAGTTCATCACGTTCACTTTTATAATCCATGAACGGCACTGCCATTCCGCAAGAAGTTTGTACAATATCAATCGAAATATCAATAATTTGCCTGGCACCCGGCAGCTTGGGAAATAAATCTATATAAGTATTCCATTCTTCATCGTGATGGTGATAGACTTTGCCGTGGCCATACAGACGCAGAATCATTGGTTTGCCTTCATAGGCACAAAACATTACTGTGATACGATCACTTTCAAGCAAATGTGCAGCCGTTTCGTTGCCGCTTCCTGTTACATTAAGCCACATAACACGATTGGATTCCAGTATCCTGAATGAATCCATACCTTTTGGAGAAAGATTTACAGTTCCGGTACACATGGCAGTTGCAACAAAGAATATCTTTTGATTTTCTATAAACAACTGCAAATCCGGTGTGATTTTATCAAGTCTTTTGCCCATAATTTCAGATTTTACTTCTTAAATAATAGATTTTATTGATACTCTTAATAGGAGTACCCATTGTTTGATAAATATTTCCCTTCAGTGTCCGGATTTGACCACTTCTGATGGTCTATGTAATATCTTCCAAATACTTCATATATATCGGTAAATATATTGAATTTAGAATCTTTTGAAGTAGATTTTCAACGAGAATCAGTTAAGTGATTATTATTTAACTGTTATTTTAGTATCATCGGGAATCATTTTCTAACGTTCTGTTCAATATTAAACTAAATATGCAAAAATTTATGCTGCTCATCAGACAGGATCTTATTGGAGTGAGCCAGATGTCTAAGGAAGAGTACCAGGTACGGCTAGATGCCATGCTCGAATGGGTCGATGAGCTAACCCAAAGCGGTAATTTTATTTCAGCTGAGCCATTACTGACAACCGGAAAATATGTAACTAAAAACAGCGTAATTTCCGATGGCCCTTTTATTGAGGCCAAGGAGGCCATAAGCGGCTATTTTATCGTTTATGCTGAAAGTATTGATCATGCGGTTTCTCTTGCTCAAAAATGCCCGCAGGTGATCACAGAAGATGTTGTGATAGAAGTCAGGCCAATCAGGTCAATGGAATACCGGTTCTGATATTTTGCTTAACAATTATTCAATTTTCGTAACTTTTCTATACATGGAGAAATTTTTATTGCTGATCAGGGAGGATATGGAGAAACTTAAAGTGCTGCCGGATGAGGAATTTCAGGCATGCATTCATCGTATGGGACAATGGGTGGAGGAACTCGCTGAAACCGGGAATTATGTGGCTGCCGAACCTCTGCGAACAATTGGAAGATACGTGAGTAAAGAAAATGTTCTTTCCGACGGGCCGTTTATTGAAGCCAAAGAAGCAATCAGCGGATATTTTATTATCAATGCTGAAAATCTGGAACAGGCAGCAGCTATTGCCCAGACTTGTCCTCAGGTTGTCAATGGCAATAGTGTTGTGGAAGTCAGGCCAATTTTAGAATTGGATGAAGAAAATTTCTGATAAAATTTAAACATAACTCATGGAAAAATTTTTGTTGTTGATTAGGGAAGATGTAAAAAAAGAAAGTGGGTTAAGCGAAGAAGAATTTAATAAAAATATAGAAACCATGACGAGGTGGGTAGAAAACCTGGCCGAAACAGGCAACTACATAAGCGGTGAACCACTGAAACCTGAGGGAAAATATGTAGGCAACGAACACATTATTTCTGATGGCCCTTTTATTGAGGCTAAAGAAGCTATCAGTGGATATGTGTTTATCCGGGCCGAAAATATTGATCAGGCTGCGTCCATTGCAAAGACCTGCCCGGAAGTTATAGATGGCAGAATTGTAATTGAAGTTCGTCCAATCATTGAAATGGAAAAAAATGTGTGAAGTTACTGAACTCGTACAACAGCAGGTAGACCGCTTGTATAAAAGCCATTACGGTAAAATGGTTTCGTCGTTGTTGTATTTTTCTCAAAGTATTGATGTAGAAACCGCCGAAGACCTGGTACAGGATGCATTTGCGTCGGCGCTGACCCATTGGCCGGAGGAAGGAATACCGGCAAATCCGGCAGGCTGGATTTTCAGGGTTTGCCGGAATAAGGCTTTAAATAAAATCAAACAGGGAGAAAAAGTCAGGGGTTTTTTTGAAAACGAAGATTTTGATGCTGTTGAAAAAGAAGTATCTGAATCTCCAATTGATGACCAGCAACTTAAATTATTATTTGCCTGTGCACAGCAGGATTTTTCTCCAAAAGTACAGGTTGTCATTACCTTAAAATATGTGATCAATCTCAAAGTAGAAGCAATTGCCAAAATTTTAGGTATGACTATTGACGGTGTTGACAAACTGCTTTTACGTGCACGGCAAAAGATAAGGGATGAAAATATTCTTTTTACCGAACCTGATTTATATTTTTTAAAATACAGGCTACCTATTGTTCATAAAATTATTTACCTCATTTTTAACGAAGGATATAAGTCTTCCTGGGGAAAGGAGATTATCAGGGAAGAGCTCTGTGAAGATGCATTACTGATGAACAAGGCACTTTTGGAAAGCGGAGTCGGTAATAAAGAAACGGCTGCGTTACATGCAATGATGCTGTTCAATGCTGCCAGATTTAAAGCCAGATTCGGGAATTCGGGCGAACTGCTTGATCTGGAAGAACAGGACAGGTCGTTGTGGAATAAGGAATTAATTATCTACGCATCCAAATTTTTATCACAGTCGCAAGGAGGGGCGATTTCGTCCTATCATTACGAAGCTTCAATTGCTTATCTGCATTGCATGGCAAAAGATTTTAAATCCACGGACTGGGTTTCTATCAGCAAATTGTATTACCAGCTTTTGCAAAATAACTTAAATCCGTTCGTGGAAATGAATTATGCAATTGCTTTATACTATTCCGGTCAGAAAGAAAAGGCATTTGATATTTTGTACAGTTTACAGCAAAAACCGTTTTTGAATCAATATTATCTGCTCAATGCAGCATTGGGGAAACTCAACTTCTCGGAGGGAAATTACACCAAAGCAAAATCCTACTTACAAGCAACACTGCACCAGACAGACTCACAATTAGAAAAGGAATATGTGCAAAAGTTCATGGCTAAATCAGAAACCCAGCCATGAATTACTCGAATGCCCGCTAAACCTTCCGGGAATTATATTTATATCTTCTTTCCCTGAATCCGGAAAGCATTTAAAATAGCCAGCAATGCCACACCTACGTCTGCAAATACTGCTTCCCACAACGTAGCAATTCCGCCAGCTCCAAGAACCATCACCAAAACTTTAATACCCATTGCGATGGAAATATTCTGGTAGACTATACTCTTTGTAATCCTGCCAGCTTTTATTGCAGAAACGATTTTTGAGGGTTGGTCATTCTGGATCACGATATCAGCAGTTTCAATGGTAGCGTCGGAACCGAGGCCACCCATTGCAATTCCGACATCAGCTAATGCGATAACGGGCGCATCATTCACTCCGTCTCCGACAAATATAATTTTCCGGCCTTTATCTTTTAAATCCTGTACAATTTTAACCTTTCCTTCAGGCAGCAAATCGCCATAGGATTGATCAATATGTAATTGCTGTGCTATTTCGGAAGTTACTGCTGACTTATCGCCAGACAGCATAATGGTTTCAATTCCCATCTTTTTAAGCTCTGCAATTGCCTGTGCCGAATCTTCCTTTACCTCGTCTGAAATCGTGATGTAGCCTGAATAATTTCCATTGATAGCTACCACGACAATTGTTTCAACAATTGCATCTAATTCCGCAGGGTATTTTACCTCAAATTTTTGAAGTAATTTGAGATTTCCGGCCAACACCGTTTCCTGGTTCACAGTACCTTTCAAGCCGTGTCCGGAAATTTCTTCCACGTCCTGAGGTTTATTCAGAATTACCTTTTCAGCATAATGTACAATTGCCCTGGCAACCGGGTGTGTTGAATAACTTTCAAGTGATGCGGTTTTGGTCAAAAAATCGGTCTTGTCAATATTCGTTTCTACTTTTTGAACATTAAAAACCCCCTTAGTCAACGTACCCGTTTTGTCTGTGACAACAGTATCTATTTTCGTTACAATATCCAGAAAGTTAGAGCCTTTAACTAAAATCCCATTTCTGGAAGCAAGACCAATTCCACCAAAATACCCCAATGGAATAGAGATAGTTAACGCGCATGGGCAGGCAATAACCAGGAAAACCATGCCACGATAGAGCCATTGCTGAAAATCATAATTGGGCACAATAAACAAGGGTAAAAGAATGATTGCAACAGCGAGGCCAAACACAATAGGTGTATAAATTTTCGCTAATCTGCTGATTAATAATTGTGTAGGTGCTTTTCTGGCTGTTGCTTCCTGAACCATTTCCAGGATACGCGACAATTTTGAATCCTTAAATAATGCCGTAACTGTAATTTCAACTGATTTATCGGTGTTAATCATTCCTGCCAGAACGGGTTCATTCTGCCTTTTTACATCAGGTTTAGATTCTCCTGTTAATGCGGCTGTATTAAAAGTTCCGGATAGGGAAACCAGTGTACCATCCAACGCTACTTTTTCACCAGCTTTTACCAGAATTGTTTCTCCTACCTTTACATTTTCTGGTAAAACTGTCGTGTTTTTAAGATCCCTGATAACAGTAACGCTATCAGGCCGGATGTCCAGAAGTGCTTTAATTGAACGCTTTGAGCGTGTTACAGCAAGATCCTGAAACAATTCTCCGATTTCGTAAAAGATCATTACCGCTACACCTTCGCTAAACTCACCAATGTAAAATGCACCCAGCGTTGCAATTGTCATCAGTGTAAATTCATTAAACAAATCTCCTCGTTTAATCTTTCTGAACGCCATATCAATGGTTTTATGCCCGGCCAGAATATAGGCTGATAACATAAATCCAATTTCTACATAACGGTTGATCTTTATTCCAAATCCAAAATTAAGAACCAGGAAGACGCTGAGAATCAATAAACTGATCCATAATGGCCAGCGACTGCTTAAAAGATTAACATTATCATCTCCTCCATGATCATGGTCATGATCATCGTCTCCATGGTTATGTTCCTCGTGATCATGATGCTCATGTACATGTTTTGTTACAATAATTGGAGCATCATGGTCGCAGCAATGATCTTTAACAACTACTTTATTTTCAGGATTATTAATATTCATAAAATTTGCCCGTTGCAAACCGGGATTTGTCTAAAATTTTAAATTGGATGATGTATTAAATTGCTGTTACTCCCATAATACTTTAACAAATGTACTTGATAAAAGAGTGCAACAGGGTAACAAGTGCTGAAAATCAATTAGTTGCAATGTTGTTGCGGTTTGCAATAGGATTGCATGGAACACACAAAGGATTATATCACTAATAGAATCTTCTCATAAATCCGGAAAGGTCATACTTTTGCAGACAAAATATGCTAAAAATCACTCATGAATTGTATTGAATTTAAAAGGCTCTTTGTAAGAGAATTGGAAAAACTTCGGAGTGAAGTTGAATTATATCATTCAGATGATCAAATGTGGCTGGTCTTACCTGGCACGATCAATTCCGGTGGAAACCTGGTCCAGCATCTTGTTGGAAATTTGAGAACTTATATTGGTCTTACATTAGGTGACACTGCTTACATAAGAAACCGTGATGCGGAATTTGGCGAACGCTTGTTTACACAGGAAAATCTTTTGCAGGAAATTGAATTGTTAAAAACAATATTAAGCAACGCAATTGAAACGATTACAGATGAGACTTTGCAACACGAATATCCGCACGAGGTACTGACCATTTTTCCCGAACAAAGCATCAGCACCGTTCTGACACATTTACTGATGCACCTGACCTGGCATACCGGGCAAATTAATTATCACAGGAGATATTTTGAAACAACAAAAAATGAAGAATAACCTGATCAGTAACTAACAAAATTTAAAACATGAATTTGGTATTAAAAAATGACCTGAATTTGCTGTCGGATATTTTAGATGAAGTAAAAAGCTCAGGTATTGCTTATTTGAATGGATTGGATCTGCTTCCCACTTCCGTTTCAGACCAGGATATAGAAGAAATTCAGTTACTGGGTACAGGTCATGGAACAATGAAGAGTCTTGAAATATTTAAAGAAAATTATCAGAAACTCATTGTTGCCAGTTCCGGTCCAAGGTATTTAGGTTTTGTAATTGGAGGAACTACACCAGCAGCCATTGCCGGAGACTGGCTTACTTCTATTTTTGACCAAAATCCGCAAAGTTTAAAAGGAGCAGGTGATATTTCTGCTCAAATAGAAATGGAGACGATACGGCTCTTACTTGAATTATTTAATTTGCCCGCTCAGTTTAATGGTGGTTTTGTGAGCGGCGCAACAATGGCAAATTTTACCGGATTAGCGGTTGCCCGGCAATGGGCTGGAGTTAGTTTAGGAATGGACATTGCATTGGAAGGAATGACTTCCGAAATAGTGGTACTTGGTCCAACACCACATTCTTCCGTTTTTAAAGCACTTTCTATGCTTGGATTTGGAAGTAGTAATGTGGTTAAAATAAATTCGTTATCTGGTAGGGAAGCCTTAGATATCAGTGATCTGGAATCAAAACTTATACAGTATTCCGGTAAGCCGGTTATTCTGAATTGTAGCGCTGGAACAGTAAACACGGTTGATTTTGACGATATCCGTGCAATTGTTGAATTAAAGAAAAAATACAATTTCTGGCTTCATATTGATGCCGCTTTCGGAGGATTTGCAGCTTGTTCACCGTCTCAAAAATATTTACTAAATGGTTGGGAACACGCTGACAGTATCACCATTGACTGTCACAAATGGATGAATGTACCGTACGACAGTGCCATCATACTGACGAAAAAAGAACACCATACATTACAAACCCAGACATTTCAGAATTCAAACGCACCTTATCTGGGAGACCCCGAAACCGATTTTTCTTATCTGAATTTCCTGCCTGAGAATTCCCGCAGATTTCGTGCATTGCCGGCGTGGTTCAGTTTAATGGCGTATGGCAGGGAAGGTTTTCAATCGATTGTTGAAAACAGTATATCCAATGCACAGAATTTTGGCAGTTATCTGGATAAAAGCGATGCATTAGAGCTAAAAGCACCGGTTCGTCTAAATGTAGTTTGTTTTGGATTAAAAAGATCAGGGGAGAAAACGGCGGAATTTCTATCTGTACTTAACTCCCGGGGAAAAGTATTTATGACTGCAACCTTGCTTGATGGGAAGCTGTGCATTCGGGCAGCATTTGTAAATTATCGTACAACCCAGGCGGATATTGCCATCGTGATTGAGGAACTGGAAGCTGTCTGTATACAATTGTTTTGAATGAAATAAAAAAAGATCAATGAAAATGTTTTCTGTTTGGAAAGCAATTTCATTGATCAATATATTTAACAACATGGCCGGAATTTCAGATGGCAGGTTATCTAGTCTGTTACGGCATTTTTAGGCTTACGTCCAACTTTGGTCCTGTTACGGATTTTATCCGGGCGGGGACGTATTTCTTTATCCTGAAAATATAATTTCAAAGATTCCAGAATAATATCCTTTTGCGTAAGTCCTTCCCAATATCCATAATCCTTCATGTTTTCCATCAAAATGTAATCACAATCAAAAGTTACTTTCGTGGGAGCGGCGTCAGCTGCATCATTAGGCTTATTTGTTTCCAGTTCTTCCTGTATATCGGTTACCAGTGGAAGAGGTGCAAAATCAAATTTCCTTTCCTTAGCCATAGTTTTTAATTATTAATTCGTTCAAGAATTTCTTTTGTAAGCTTGTAGTAATCTTCGGCACCGTTACTGTTCGGAGCATAATCGAAAATTGTCATTCCACTAGCCTGCGCTTCTGAGAGCGCAATGTTATCGCGAATGTACGAATCCATAAATACTTCACCAAGTTGTTCCCTTGTTGCATTGACCAATTCATGGCTGATCTTCTTTCTTATTTTAGGATTATACCGTGTTGCGAATACTCCGCCAAGATTGGTTGATGGACTGATTTTTTTATTTCGGCAGAATAGACAAGGAAATTACGCAAACCTTCATAACTAAGAAATTCAGCCTGAAGCGGGACATAATATTGGTGGCATGATACCAGCGCAAGCCGTGTATTTCCATATAGTGCCGGAGGGCAATCTATGATCACGAAGTCATAGCGGTCTTTTACTTTTTCAAGTGCAATCCTTAAATTAAAAGGAAATATCGGAGCTGATTTGATAGTATCTTCCCTGTGAATCATTTCTGCTGAACCCGGCAATATATCAATTTCACCAACTCTTTTAACGATCTCGTCAAATTCATATTCACCTGTTATAAATGAGCCACTGTCTTTTTTTAGCCCTGCATGCGCAATGCCAAAACTTTTTGTGAGACTGGCCTGCGCGTCGAGGTCGATTACAAGTACGCGCGCATTGGCAAATTTATTAAGACCGGCAGCTATGCTTTGAGCAGAAGTTGTTTTTCCTACACCACCTTTGTTGTTGACAATACTTATTATTTTCATTTAAAAGTATTATATGTATAAAAAGTTAAAATTTTATTCAATGATAAGTTTGTAAATAAACGTAAAATAATTTTACAACTAATCTATTTAAATAAAAAGATTTAAAAGTTTATAATAATATTATATGTATAAAACATTTAAAAAGTATTATAAATATTTATGAATTATAATTGAGTTAACATAGGAATGTGTTGGTAAATAGCTATTTAGATTTCGGTTATCCTATTTTCTGTATTTAAGTATAGAAAGTTGTATAATTAATTTTTGATCTGAAGAAAAAAAACCTCCGTAAACAGGAGGTTTTTTGATGAGCTACTAACTTTTTATTTCTTAAATAACTTCTGTTGAAACAATTGAGGTTGGTACACTGGCAAGTTTTGCTGCCACATATTTATGAATACCATACATTAGAAATATGGTAATAATGATCGCTCCAACGACAACATTTCCAAGCAATGGATAATTTTCAATATAACCTGTACTCGTTTCGGTTACAATTAATCCGGCAATTAATGATGCAATTCCACCTGCAATTTGCTGAACTGAAGAGTTTACACCCATAAAAGCACCACGGTCCTGAGGTTCCGGAACGGCAGTCATCAATGCAGATGCAGAGATCATACGGGCACTGATTCCGACAAATAAAAGTACATTCAGAACAAGTATAATCCATAACGGAGTTACACTCAGATTACAGTAAATGAGTGTCATAACTGAAGCAATAACGGAACCTATGATGAACATTTTGTACTTGCCGATCTTATCACTTAATAATCCGGTCAGCGGGCCAAATCCTAACATACATATACCTGTAACCATATATAAGAATGGTAATTGAGACATGGATATACCTAAATTGTGAACGCCAAATGCACTCCCAAATGGCATAAGCATAAATCCGCCGGTAGCAAGCAGGGTAGTTGCAGCAAACGCGCGAAGGTATTGTGGCTTGGAAATAACATTTGTAAGGTGAAAAAAGGCGTTTTGTCCGGACTGAATTTTTAAGTGTTCGTTAATTGGTTTTAAGTATATGAATATAATTATTCCAATAATAACAGCCAGTCCTATGATCAGTAAAAACGGTGCATGCCAGTTGTATAAATTGGCAAGGTAGAGGCCTAATGGTATACCAATTACCTGACTTAGCGCAAATGCTGATTGAACAAAACCCATCACTCTCCCACGGAATTCGAGTGCAAAAATATCGGTAATGATGGCGAAGCTAATGGATCCAATCACTCCTCCGAAAATTCCGGTGAAAATTCTCGCCATAAGCAGAAAGTTGTAAGTAGGAGCGAGCCCGCACAGAAAAGTGCCGACTACAAAACCGGTATAGAAAAATAACAACAGTTTTTTTCGGTCAAATTTGTCAGCAAATCCTGCTGCTAAAAGTCCGGAGGCTCCTGCACTAAATGCGTAAGCAGAAACTACCAGTCCAAACTGGACAGTTGAAATAGAGAGTTCCTTTAATAAGATGGCTCCCAATGGTGACAATACCATAAAGTCCAATACAACAGTGAATTGCAGTGTTGCCAATAATACAATGATGAATGTCTGGTAACGGGTGAAACCTTTTGATTCTTTTTCCGACATGAGTTTAAGTTTTGGTTTAATCCTGTAATTCTTCACAGCTGTATCCAGCTGCTGCTATTAATTGTATGATATTAACTGCTTCGACCTGAAAGGCTTCAATACGCAGGACATTGTCAACATCTGACAAATCCACATTCCATTTAACTATTCCATCCGCTGAATTTAATAATGAAGCTATTTGCTTAACATCATTCTCACCAGTTAGGTTTGTTTTGAAAACCAATATCACTTCTGGTTTTATTTGGTTATTTTTCATATGATGATGTTTGTTAAGTAGCAGATATTTAGTTCGTTAGCCTAATTTCAGGAAGGCTTTAATGCTTTCAGCACAAGTTGTAAACTCAGGTTTATTATCTCCTCATCAATAATAAAAGGAGGCCTGCCAAACATGCTGGTTTTGGAAACCTGAAATTTAACAAGCTGGTAAAGCGGAGCAAAAGCGATCGACCAATATATCTCAATAGGTAGTGGCAATAATTCTTTCCGTTTGATAGCTGTATAGTACAAACTTTGACATCGCATCTAAAAAACTTCTGTCTATGACCGATCGGTCAATCAGCGGTGAATGTTTTACCTGCTCCATGAATGTCATGCTGTAAGGATTAGCCACGCAATAATTAATCCGGTTCATCCACTGGATTTTCAGCCCTTCATCAAAATGCGATTCCGGATCGAAATTAATAAGCGTTGCGTCAGCCATCTTTTTTGTTTCCTCTGTGTAAAGCTGCTGGATTAAATCTTCACGGTCTTTAAAATAGATGTAAATTGTAGCAACGGATACCCCGGCCGATTTAGCTAGCTTATGCATACTTAGTCCATCAAAGCCCTGATTCACAATCATTTCAATGGCCTTTTCACGGATAACCAATTCTTTATTAATATCTCTGATTCTCATAATAATGCAAATATAAATGAACGTTCGTTTATTTATATTAAATGACTAAAAAAATTTCCCGAACTTAAGAAAAACCTGTTTTAGAGAATTAGTAGGCAAGTATTTGTCTTAAATGATGTTCTAAATGACTGACATAATCATTGATATAAAAATGAAGTGGAAAATTTTGTCCGTCTTTACCCATCCCATTTCTTTGTAGGTTTTCAGAAGGAATAACCTTAATAATATCAATAATGTGTTGATTGTAAATTGCCCAGAAGTTAATTAAATGATTGGTGTCCAGCTGATTGTAGTTGCTAAGTATATTCCATTGATTCTGATCATAAAATATTACAGGCTCGTTTTCGTATTGGATCCTGACAAATCGCTGGTGATTATTTGTAGCACTATCTATCAAATGACCCAGTATTTCCTTTTTACTCCATATGGTGGGAGTAGGTTTAAATGCAAATTCTTCTTCAGAAATTTGTTGTAGTAAAGGTGGAATTGCGCCGTATAAGTATTGCAGTCTTTCGATGGGCTCTATAATAACCATGTTTATTCCAGGGATGTAATAATAAAATTTTCCACCACTTTTTTGTTATAACCTTTATAACCACCCTGGAAATCACGCCCTGCAACAGAAATAAAATCGGCCATTCTTTGAGAATTTAATTGAGTTAATAATGTCTGATAATCAGCATCATACTTAATAAAATAGCCTGAATAAACCGTACAATCCGGATTTTCATGGAGGATAAAATTAGGAAAACGATTCATCGGTGAAAAAATAATCTTTTTTCCAAAAGAGGAATCCAAACCTTGCGCACGACCAAATGCGTACCATGCAACAGGATTAGTTTTACCATTATCCCTTTTATCCAGTTCGCCTTTAACCGTTTTCAGATAGGCATAAGCGTTAGGATAATCAGTTTTAAGCCTTTCCTCCTTAATTATTTTATGCTTGTCCTCAACATTTTTTTCATAAGGAAAAAGTATATATTCTGTAATCGGATCTGTGGATTGTTTTAGTTTGGATCCTTTTATTATGGGTTTTAATATTGCTTTTTCAATCCAAACGCTGGTTCCATTTTTACTGGTAACCTTCACCAAATCGCCGTCTTCTTCCAGGATTGAAAAAAGGTATAAACTATCTGATAGTGTGGTAATTCCAACAGAGATTTGACACAGTTCTCCTAAACGAATTCCGTCAGTTTCCTGTGTTTTGGTAACTGACAAATGCCATGGATCTTCATTGGAAAGTTCGGAAAAGGGGATATCACGACTTTCATATTTATATTCGGGGTCACTTATTTCATATTTAAAATCCTTTGAAAATGTCTTTCTGAAAACAGTAATAGCAGCGTATGTTCCAGTAGTACCAAATATGCGAACGGAGCCATAATTAGTAATTTGTTTTAAGGTTTGGCTCTGAACAAAATAGGAGCGAAGTTGTTTTCCAGTTTCTGAAATAAAGAAAGAGTTAGGCGTGATAAACCCACAGGTTCCATTTTCTTTTAATAGCGCCGAAGCTAGCTGAAAAAAGCAACATAAGCATCTGTTGAGCCGGAATTACAAAACGAATAAACTGTTTGGACGTATTGGCGTTGTGATATAGGAAGATGCTGAATCCTGATGTAAGGAGGATTGCCAATTATCAAATCAAACTTTTGAGTACTGTCAATTTGTTCTAACGCATTTATTATGAACAAGTTCCAGCTGATTTTTAAGCCAAGTGGAACAACCAGGTCATCCAGATTTTGCCTGCACATATTAATTGCATCCGGGTCAATATCCCATCCATAAATATTTTCCAGGCGCTTTTCGACTTCGTTAGGAGTTGAATTCTTAATAATGAATTGAGCGGCAGGAATAAGGAAACGGCCATCCCCGCAAGCAGGATCAAGTATCGTCGAATGGTCAAAATCTGAAGAGTAAAATCCAGTATCGGTCAGTATTTTTTCAACAATGTGTAATGGCGTATATATTTGGCCAAGTAGTTTTTTTTTGTCGTAATCCCGTGTTTGTGAGGCCATTCATTTCAGTAAGTCAATTCCCTTATTTGTTGCGAAGAATATTTTTGAAACAATTTA
Source organism: Dyadobacter sp. NIV53 (assembly GCF_019711195.1). Classification (NCBI taxonomy): domain Bacteria; kingdom Pseudomonadati; phylum Bacteroidota; class Cytophagia; order Cytophagales; family Spirosomataceae; genus Dyadobacter; species Dyadobacter sp. NIV53. The sequence goes on along the minus strand of NZ_CP081299.1, from coordinate 174,768 downwards.
TAAAAAATATTCTTCAAGCGAGATATTTTAATTTAAATCATCTATAAACGAAATCCTGTTCTCTTATAATTCTTAAAATACAGATAATTTATCTCAATTGACAATATCTAAAACCTTTTAAATTTTTTATATAATCCGTTACAACAGGCGGATCTATATCACCCAGCAAAATTTCATAAGTATCTTCATTAAAAATAAATGAAGTCTGATCGCTTCGGATACGTTTAGAACCTGCTTTGTAAAATTTTCCGACTTCTCCATTTTGCAAAGCATATTTATCAATGAAGCCAAGCATAGAAGCGATGGTACCATCGGTTTCTGACTGATGAAATGAAATGCAGAAATAATGTGTGGTTTTTGAATTAGGTTTGTGCAATTGGGATGCCGGGATATTTAATACATAATCAGCAGCCAGATTTCCGGAACGCCTTTTCATGGATTTGATATCCAGTGAAAAATTTTGCTCTTCCGAAGTTATGATAAAATCCTGGCCCCAATCTTGTCCGTCGATTGCACCAAAGGATCGGATCGGACGGGGGAGGTGATACGTATCTGCAAAAACAGTTTCGCCCAAACTTCCGGTAAAGCGCAGCATTCTGGTTTGGGAAAGCTGATTTTCGTTTTTATCCCAAATATTGGAAACATGATGATGCCGCAGTGAATGCTCGACCAGTTCACGGGCAAAAAGCTTCTGATTTTCGCTTACCGAGATTTGAATATACGTAGTGTGGTTCAAAACAGTTTGCTCCATGCAAATCTGATGGCTATTAAAGTGAGCACAAATCCTATAATTATAACTGAAAACGGAACGTAAGTAAATGCTACTAAGTGGATTCTGTCAAAAAACCACATGGTGCCAATGAGTGCAGTAATGAGGGTGAGAAAACCGGAAATTTTACCAAAACCGGGTATTAAGTAGAAGGGAATCTTGCTTTTGATTAACATCAGTGTTAAACCCATGGAAATGACAGGTAAAAATTGAAGTATAACATTTGCTTGCCAAATGCTCTGACGTTCAAACAGGAAAAGATAAATATTGAGGGTAACGGCAAAAATTCCGGGAATACAGATTGCATAAATCAGCACAGCATAAACATAACTCCAGAATGTAATATCACGACTACCATTTGAAACCTGTCCGACTGCCCAGGCAATTACCGGCATCAAAATAAAATACACAGCCAATGGCCAGGGATTTTCAGAGATAGAAATAAATAGTTGTTGTAGTGTCATAATTATGGAGGAAGGAGGAATGAGGGAGGAGGATAAGGAAGGATGATGGAAATCGAAACAAATGCCCCTTTCTCATTTTCCCGCATCCTCCTTCCTCGTAATCTTAAAGTCCTAATAAAAATCCAATTGTAAAGTTTGCATCCCAGTCGAATACAAATTGATCGCAGCCGGTTGCATCTGTAACTGCTTTATAAATGTTAACACCAGCTTTCGATTTGGCATTGCTTAATTTACTATATGCAAGCGGAGCACTTAGTGTTGTGTATCTTTCTTTTCCTTTACGTACTTCTTTCGCCATTTCAAAAGGAACACCGCCTATTATAAAACAGGTTTTTCTCAACTCTGACGGAATTTGTTTAGATTTTGCAGTGACATCCTGATACACTTTTGAGTCATCAATACCTTCCTGAAAGTACTTGGCTCCGTAACTTTCCAATGCTTTTACCTGACTGCCTCCATCCATCCAGGAAATTTTTGTATTACCTGATCCGATATCTACCACAAATGACTTGCTGGCGTATTCAGCAGGCAATACAGATTTAAGTGCCAATTGACCTTCCTGTTCAGCCGTAACCTGATTTACTACGTAATTCAGTGATTTCAAAGCCTTTGTAATTTTCTGGGTTACTTCTGCTTTCGCAGCTCCTGAGCTTACCACAAAGTGAATATCCCTAGCTCCAACCCCAAAATCAAGCATGGAGCCAATGTATTTTTTGAGGCCGATTCTTACATCTTCGTCTGTGGCCATGTTTTCAGTAACAAGGCTGTTGCCAAATTCAGATTTTTCCAGGCTCCATCTTTTCTGTTTATCTACCTTAATGATAAATGAGTTAAAACCACTTGCTCCTAATTCGACAACACCTTTTAATTTACCATCGACAGGAGCGGGCGGGGTATAAGCGAATGAGGACACTCGTGTATCGGATGCTTCTGTGTCATTTGTATTCTTTTCGGTAGAAGCAGGCTCTTCACCGGTAGTTGTTGCTTCTGTTTGAGGAACCTGAGCCTGATCTTTTGCCATCTGATCCATCATCTTTTGGCCACCGAAATATTTGTAGCCTAAAAATATTGCTCCTAAAATCAAGGCGGTAATGAATAATCGTCCAGCTACTGTTAATCTTTTCATTGATATATAATTGTAAATTGATTAGATATTTAATTTTATAAATTATTAATTAGTTTAATATATTAATCTAATAAACCTTTATAGCTGGAATCCTTTGGTGTATCAATCGAACGCGGATCTGCTTGCGGTTTATCAAGTTGAATCAGTTTGAATTCCCCATGATTATATGCTTCCAGCATTGCCTGTCCTTTATCTGAAAGCAATCCATTCTGAACATCCACACCATTGATAAAATCAAGAGATAAATCCATTGCACGTTTCATTTCACCTAGTTTTTGGCTCATATCATCCTGGATATATTCCATTGATTCATCAAAATAGAATTTTTTGTCGGGATTTCCTTTAAAAATGCTAACAGCGGTACGTAATGCATTAGAGCTTTCTTTTACAATCCTATATTCTGCTTCTTTCAGTTTTACCTTAATTTCTGTCTCTTTAATGATGTAATCAGCGCTTTTATTTACTTTTTCCATAAATTCCAATACAGTTTTCATGTTTCGCTGCAAGGGAAAAAGCTTTTCGTTCATTTCCTGTAAACCTGCTCCTTCAATAGTGGCCAAAGATGCCGTTTCTTTCATTCCAGGCCTGTCAAGCATGGTTCCCGCTTTATTTGCTTCTGCAAATTTCTGCTTGATCTGCTCATTGTTCTCGTTGATATTCTTGTTTAATTTTATCAACTGGCCTGCAAGTGTATTGATTTGTCCCTGCATTTTTTCTCTTTTTTCTTTCAGGTCATCAATATAGATCTTCATTATTGCGATCGGGTCAAGCTTGATAATTAGCCCGGTTATATTTCTCATCAGTGTTTTGAATAGAAAAAATACCGCTGTACGCACATCTTTACTGGTAAACAGAAAAACGAAGACAGCAAGAACTGCCATCAAAAATCCAAGGTAGAGCGTATTCTGGGTTACATCAATCAGGAATGCTGCAATTTTATTCCAATAATAAAGTCCTACCGCGCCTATTCCACCAAGAAAAAGCAGCGAAGTAATGCCCTCAGGTTTACTCCAGTAGGACCGCTTGGATGCATCTTCCTGTGAGCCGCCAATTTGACTGAAATCTGGTGTTGCCATTGTTATAGTATCTAGTTTAGGTTATTTTAAATATTGATTAATTTTATTCAAATCAGAATTTATCTGATCAACAAAGCTTTTATATGTTACTTCAAAATTTTCTTTATTCGCATTAATTTTGGCACTTTGCTCAGTAATTTCTCCTGAAATTTGACCTAACCGGTTTTTATTATCATCAATTTTCTTTTGTAGGTTAGCCATTTCCTGCAGAAAAGCAGCATTGTTTTCTTCCAGTTTTTTATGCTCTTGCTGTAATGAGCCAACCCGGTCACCGATCGCTTTTTCCACATCTTTAAGAAAAGAATTTCTGTCTTTATCCAAAATAGCCAGATACTGATCGGCGGAAGATTTTAGAACAGTGGTTTCTTTCGCACCTCCCATGGCCTTAAAACTCGCCCAGGCGGCTTGAAACTGCTTGTCTTCACCCAAACTCAGGCCTTCCATACTTTTTAATGCCTGTTTGTATTCAAAATAATCGGGTCCGGGTAAATTTGCTTTTTCGAGCAAATCCACAAAATGATCCACAAATTTCCGGTCAACATTTGCTGTTCCGGCTACATTAGGTACTGTCGTGGTAGGCGCCTGTTTTGGCTGCTCTATAGGTTTTTCATTCGTTTGGGCTAATGTTACCGGCTCAGTACTTTCTTTGATAAAAAAGCTTATTATTTTTTTGCCAATACCCTGTTCAGAATCTGCCATAAGTACGTTTAAGTGTTTAGATTCATCAATTTCTTATGTCAATATTACTAAAATTCAAAGGATTTACTATTGCAGGATAGTTACAAATGGTAGCCTGGATTGATGAAACCGTTTAAAATTTGGATGAGTTTTTAGAGAAAAGTGTAAAACGGGTGTTTTTTCATTTCATAAACTGAAATTCACTGAGATCTTATCAAGATTTCTAAGTGTTATTCTTAATTTCACGAGCAGTCACATTCGGTCAGTTTTTTTAAATGCCCATTTCATAATTTCGTGCCAATATGCTTAAATTAGGTTTTAACAGCGCCATTCTTGCTGATTTCGGTTTTGATCATGTAATAAAGTTTGCAGCCGGACATGGTTTTTCCTGTGTGGAAATGATGTGCTGGCCTGCCGATAATACAGATAGCCGGCGATATGCAGGGGTTTCCCACATTGATGTCAATAATCTGACAGCAGAAAAAATAAACGGAATTAAGTATGCCATAAAGGAGGCGGGAATTTTTATTTCTGCATTAGGTTATTATCCTAACCCTCTTGACGCTGATCCGAACCGTTCAGAGTTTTTTATTGAGCATATCAAACAGGTGATCAGGGCTGCCGCCAAATTAGAAATTCCGGTTGTAACTACATTTATTGGCCGTGATCCTTCCAAAAGTGTCAAAGATAATCTTGCCCGGTTTGCAGACGTTTGGCCGTCAATTGTGAAAGTAGCAGAAGAAAACAATGTTAAAATCGGGATTGAAAATTGTCCGATGTTTTTTACGGACGACGAGTGGCCGGGTGGCAAAAATCTCGCGGTCAGTCCTGCGGTCTGGGACCGCATGTTTGAAGTTATTCCAAGTCCGGTCTTTGGGTTGAATTATGATCCCTCACATATGATTTGGCAAATGATGGATGAAATAAAACCTATTTATGCTTACAAGGACAGATTGCACCATATACATTTAAAAGATGCCAAACTATATAAAGACAAACTGGACAGGGTAGGGATCATGGCGAATCCTCTTGAATATCATTCTCCGAAGCTCCCGGGATTAGGGGATGTGAACTGGCGTGGTTTCTTTGGCGCACTGACGGACGTCCGTTACCGTGGTCCGGTGGTCATTGAAGTGGAAGATAAAGCATACGAGTCAAATGTTCAGGATGTGATCAGTGCAATACTGACCAGCAGAAATTATCTGAAGCAGTTTCTGGCATAGAAACTTTCCAGGACCAGGTTCCCCGTCTGAAGAAAGGTAAAGCTTGGTCATGGAAAGTGTCAGATATTATTGGATCAATTTTGCTTTTGAAGACAGCAGAGTAGTCAGAGAAGCAAGCATACCAACAATGGCAAATGACCAGCGGAGATCTGCAAATTGTGCCACTATACCAATCAGTGGAGGTCCGATCAAAAATCCGATAAAACTGATGGATGAAACCGCTGCAAGAGCCATGCCGGCAGACATGGTAGTTGATCTGCCGGCAGCACTGTAAACAAGCGGAACCACAGAAGAAACTCCAAATCCTACCAATAAAAAACCAATAGTTGCAGTGACCAGAAATGGGAACAATACGGCAATTGCTAAACCGGTTCCCATTAAAAGGCCGCTGATCTGTAACATTTTTTTCCTGCCAATGCGGTTAGCCAGCCAATCACCAGCAAAACGTCCGCCGGTCATGGTGCCCATAAAAGCAACATAACCAAGTGTTGTCATTGATGCCGGAACGTGTACGGCTTCCATAAAATAAACACCACTCCAGTCAAACATAGCTCCTTCACAAACCATGGCACAAAAACCGATTAAACCTAAGATCAACAAATCGCGATCCGGTTTAACGAACATTGGCTGAGATTCGCCGCTGTTTTTCTCACTGTCAGGCATCGTATGTTTGTAAGCGGTGAAAATTACAACGAAAGCAACCAGGGCAATAATGCTAAAATGAATTTGCGGCGGAACATGAATAGATATAAATAAAGATCCGATCATGGCACTTACAAATCCCGCCATACTCCACAAACCGTGAAAGGAAGCCATAATTGATTTGCCAAATGCCTGTTCAACTGCAACAGCCTGCGTATTAACTGCAATATTGGTAAGGTTTCCCCAAAGACCAAAAGCGAATAGAGCAATTACCAGGTGTTCCGTACGGGTTACAAAACCAATAAAGGCAAGTGTTGTAGCATAGAGAACTGCACCGATAAGTACCATTTTTTTACTGCCATAATGCGTTACCATCCAGCCTGAAATAGGCAAACTGGCCATTAAACCAATTGGTAAAGCCAATAAAACAGTTCCCAATCCACCTTCTGTAAGGTGAAGCATATTTTTAATATCCGGTATGCGGCTAGCCCAGGCTGCGAAACTTAAACCCTGAACAAAAAAGAAAGCAGCCACTGCAATACGCAGATATTTTCGGGAATCGGAGGGGGCGAAAATTGAATAATTCATAATTGTGTTCATTTTTGCTGGAATAATAATCCAACTATTCATTCTAACTAACTTAATATAACTTTTTTTATTTTTCTTAATTACACATTCATACCGGAATAGTCACATAATCTAAATTAAATCTATCCCTGATGCAAAATTAACGCATTGATGCCGAATAAGATTCACAATAATTGTATTATTTAAATAAAATAAAAAAGCACTGTTTGTATTATTTCAAGAAATTAGAAATTTTATAAATATTGTCCAATATTAAAATGGATATGTTCGGTTTTGTAAGAAGAAAGTTTGGTTCAAAATCACTAAATTCACCATCATACCCGTTAAAATAAGCTCATTACAATATGAAATTGATATTAACTCCACTCTTTTTACTCTTTTCCGTCCTTACATTTTCCCAAGCTCCCAATTCTGAACGCCTTAACAAAATAAAAGCAGCTATTCCGTTTATGGAGAAGCTTTATAAGGAGTATGCAGATAAAAGCCATTTTCCGGCGGTGGCTTTTGGCTTGGTTGTAGATGGACAACTGGTTCATAGTGGAGCAATAGGCTTTACTGAAATTGCTACTTCAACCAAAGCTACCTCCCAATCAATGTTTAGAATTGCTTCTATGTCTAAAAGTGTGGCTGCAATGGCAATTCTGGCTTTGCGGAAAGAAGGAAAACTCAAACTTGATGATCCTGCATTCATGTACATTCCTGAGCTAAAATCAATGCCTTCGCTCACTGCCGATTCGCCTCCGATCACTATAAGGCATTTGCTGACACATATGGCAGGTTTTCCTGAAGATAATCCATGGGGTGACCGTCAGCTTGATACTAAGGATGAGGAGCTGATCGATTTGATCAAAAATGGGATATCATTTTCCAATACACCGGGCATTACATATGAATACAGTAATCTGGGCTTTGCAATTTTGGGTAAAATTATTGGTAATGTTTCTGGCAAGACTTATCAGCAATATATCAATGAAACCATTTTCAGGCCATTGGGTATGAACCACACGATTTGGGAATATACCGAGGCTCCGAAAAATTTACTGGCTCACGGCTACCGTTATGAAGATGAGATCTGGAAAGAAGAGCAATTAGAGCACGATGGAACCTATGGCGTCATGGGCGGACTGATTACCTCCATTGAAGATTTTGGAAAATATGTTGCATTTCACCAGTCGGCATGGCCGGCAAGTTCAGCTAAGGAAACGGGGCCGGTCTTGAGAAGCGATTTGCGGGAAATGCAGCAGCCCTGGAATTTTAATAATCTTAATCCCAGTTTTAAATATCCGGGCGGACGTACCTGTGCGATGGTTTCTGCCTATGGCTACGGATTGCGTTGGAGTAAAGACTGTGAAGGCAGGGTAGGAGTCGGACACACGGGAGGTTTGCCCGGATTTGGGAGTCAGTGGCAGATTTTGCCGGATTATGGTATCGGGATTATAGGTTATGCCAACAGGACCTATGCGGGTATGGCAACAATCAATACAGCAGTATTGGATACAATTATTGCCCTGGCAGGCTTAAAGCCGCTTCCTGTTGCTGTTTCGAAAATTCTTAATCAGCGTAAACAGGAATTAGTGAAGTTGTTACCAGGCTGGAATAATGCTGAGCAGAGCGGAATATTTGCCGAAAACTTCTTTCCTGACAGATCCGTTCAACACCGCAAAAAGGAATGGGACCTTTTGTATGCAAAAACTGGTGAAATTATTTCTGTTGGTGAAATGATTGCCGAAAACCAATTACGGGGATCATTTACCATTAAAGGGAAGCAGGGAAATATTAACGTATATTTTACCTTATCTCCCGAAAATCCTGCACTGATACAGCAGTTGGACTTCTCCATAGCCAGGGAAAAGTAAAATCTATATTAACTACAAATTATTTTAGTATACATGCCTAAAACTTCTTAGATCATCTTTTAAAACGGATATAGCCAAATTATTACAAACAGAATCAAACATTTAGAAAATTTTATATATTTTTTAGAAGTTATTCAACGTTTAAATAAGTACTTCAGCAAAAGCACGGTTTTATAGCGAATGAATATTTCATTGTTCCTGAACAGTTTGGAACAAAAATTTTATAGTAAATACCAAACCGGCATTTGTACTAAAAACCATCGTTCATGAAATTATTCAGCTTCACGTTTGTATCCGTATTATTGCTTATTTCATTTCAGGTAAAATCCCAAACCAATGTTTATGATGTGATCGTGGCTGGACGAACCATAGGTTCGCTAAAAGTATTTGATGATGCCGGGACGAATAATGTGGAAACGCATAGGATAGAATCAAAGTTTAAATTGTTGTTCTACTCCGGAAAATACTCAACACAAACAAGCTTTGTACAAGGGCAACTCGTTTCTGCCGTTTGCGCACATGAGGTGAATGGTGACCTTAAAGAAAAAACGCAAACCAAATCCAGTGTAAAAACGTTGTATGAGGTTTGGTTTTCTGGCGAAGACGCAGATAAAAAGCCAAAAAAGGAATTCAATTCTCCAATTAATAATACAGTTACAAGCCTTTATTACAAAGAACCTGTAAATATCAACGAGGTATACTCGGAGCGATATGGGCAGATGTGTGCCATCAAAAAGACGTCAGAAGGTAATTATGCAGTTTCCTTGCCAGATGGAAAGAAGGGAGTTTATACATATAAAAATGGCCTGTGCAGGGAAGTGAAAACGGACCTGGCTGGTTTTAAACTGAGAATCGTTCTTAATGAAGGAAAAAATGCCCTTCATTAAGAACGATTCAGGATCTAAGATCTTAGACTATATCGTTACGGTTTTGAAGTTTTTAATTTCAGATTTGTCTCTTATCTCTTCATTTACTGCTTTCACAAATACATCACCCTCATTCACATCACCGAATATCTCGGTTTTACCATCGTTGCTTGTACCTACTTTAACAGGAACCCAGGTCGCTTTCTGATCGGCTACTTTGATAACAAATATTCCCGTAGTAGAATTTAGGACGGCAGTAGTAGGTACTATAAAAGAACTTGAACCGCTGTTTAATGGTATTGTGACCTCTGCGATCATGCCGGGCAACAATCGTTTGTCATTGTTCGCTACATCCATTTCCACACGCTGGGAACGCAAACGTGTATCAAGCGCCCCGGCCAAACGGGAAACTTTTGCAGGGAACTTATCATTCTGCAACGATTTTACTTTGAAATTAACTACACTGTTACTTTTCAAATAACCGCTATATGCCTCCGGAACACTTACTACAAGCCTTAATTTTCTTTGTTCTACCAATGTGAAAATCGGAAATTCCGAGCCTTTTCCTGATGGGCCCACATAGGCACCTGCACTTACATTCCTTGCACTGATCACACCGCTGAACGGAGCCCTGATTTCCAGATAATTGCGCGTATCACTTATTTCTTTACTTGCGGATTTTGCAGCCTCCAGTTGAGCCAGATCAGAGTTTTGTCTGGCAAGGGCTAGGTCCAGGTCGTTCTGGGAAACAGTTCCCGGAGTTTTGCTGGTTTCAAGCAACCTGTCATAACTGGCTTTGCTCGCCAGGTACATAGCTTCCTGGGATTTTAATTTTGACTGGCTACTCGAAAATTGAGCCGTTATTTCAGGAGCTTCCATAGTTGCCAGTAATTGTCCCTGTTGTACCTCCGTTCCGACATCGGCATGCAGCTTTTTAACAAAGCTGCTTACTTTGGCATAAAGATCAACCTGCTGAAACGCAATGAGTTCGCCAGGAATCTGTAAGTCGGAAGACAGCTGCCCTTTTTTAATACAAAACCTTCAATTACAAGCGCTTCAACCGGTTTTTCTGCTGTTTCCTCTTCTTCTTTTGCTTTTGAAGAACCACAATTTTGAAATGTTACGGCGGCAGCAACAAGCAGGAGTGAAAATGTGATGTTTGACAAATATTTCATCTTAATTAATTTTTCGATTTAGTATTTTAATGACTCATTGGAACATAGAACTCGCTCTCTTCGTCTTCCGGATCAAGGGAAACGCTTTGCGTGGTAGCTTTGCCTTGTCCCCATGCAAATGCCAGTGGTAATATAAATAAAGCTGCAAAGGTAGAAGCAATCAAACCGCCAACTACTGCACGGCCAAGTGGCGATGACTGATCACCTGCTTCACCGAGTCCGCTGGCCATTGGGATCATACCCACGACCATTGCCACCGCTGTCATCACAATTGGACGTAAGCGCAGGGAAGCTGCTTCCTTGGCGGAAATGATCGCATCACCGTTATATTTTCGCAACTGTTCTGCATTGGTTACCATCAGAACTGCATTGGAAATAGAAACCCCGACAGACATAATAATTCCCATATAGGATTGCAGGTTTAGTGTTGAGCCTGTAATCATTAATAAAGCCAGTGAACCCAAAATTACAGCTGGAACAGTAGCAAGTACAATTGCCGAAACCTTAAAAGACTGGAAATTAGCCGCCAGCATCAGGAATATAACTACGATCGCAACGATCAATCCGTTTTGCAAACTATCCAGTGTATCGGTTAAAGTTTGGCTCATACCTATTAATTCCACACTCAGCCCGCGCGGCAATTCACCAAGCGAATTGATCGCAGCCTGTACATCTGTCTTTGCTACCCCAAGATCTATGTTATTTAAATTGGCGGTAACAGACAAAACCGGCATTGCACCTAAGTTATCATTTTCACCATATGTTGTGTCGGCAGTTATTGTTGCCACATCGTGTAATATCGGACGGCTTGAATTTTTGAGTAATGGTATTTCACCAATATCATTGATGCTGCTCATTTTACTTTCCGGAACCTGCACCTGAACCGAATAACTTAAACCCGCCTTTTCGTCAACCCAGATGTTCTTATCCGTATAACGTGAAGATGATGTGGAGGCAATCAGCGAACGTGATACATCATTCATATCTACACCGAGCTGTGCCGCACGAATCCGGTCCACTTCTATATTTATAGCCGGGTATTTATTAGATTGTCCCAGTTGTACATCGCGCAGATACGCTATTTTTTGAAGTTTAGCGATGATCTTTTTGGCATAATCCTCATTTACTTTCTTGTTTCTGCCCGACATCCTGACTTCAATCGGAGTAGGGGAGCCCTGACTTAATATTTTATCTGTCAGTTCTATTGGCTCAAAGGACAACGCCACATCTGGCATTGATTCACGAACACGCGTTCTAATTTTCTCTTTCAGTTCATCCAGATTAGTATGAAAATCCTCTTCTAATGCTACCTGAACTACCGCTTCCTGCGGACCAGCCATCCATAAATAAAGCGGACTTACAGAAAATAATCCAGGGTGCGTTCCAACATAGGCCGACGTAACCGATACATTTTCTTTTCCTACTATTTCTTTGATGAGTTCGATTGTTTTAAGCGTTTTTTCCTCAGTCCGTTCAATCCTGGTACCTTCCGGAGCACGCAGCCTCACCTGGAACTGGCCCCCGTTCACCTTTGGCAATACATCTTTTCCAATGTTGGTTAACATCAGAGCTGCCAACGCCGTAGACACAACCAGATAGCCAACAACAATAGACTTGCGGTAAGGCATCATCCGGTTGATAAAGCGCATAAACCGGCTTCTTACACGATCAAAAATACCAACTTTTTCATTATGTTCATCGAGATGCTTTTCTGCAAGATGTGCTTTTTGATCGGCACTGCTTTTGCCTAATCCGGATGCTGCAAATTCTTCTGCATCAGTCATTTCACTGCCGTCCGATTTTTTATGATGTTTTATTTTCATAATCCAGTTAGCCATAACGGGTACAAATGTCTGAGCCAGAAAATAGGAGATGATCATACTGAAACCAATTGCAAGTGCTAATGGTAAAAAGAGCGATCCCGGAATTCCTCCCATTGTAAAGGCTGGCGCAAATACGGCCAAAATACAGAACAGGATCAATAGCTTTGGAAATGCTATTTCCTGACAGGCGTCCCAGATCGCCAGCGCTTTGGGCTTGCCCATGTCAAAGTGCTGGTGAATATTTTCGATCGTTACTGTACTTTCATCCACCAGAATACCAATTGCAAGAGCCAGCCCGCTCAGCGTCATGATATTAATGGTTTGCCCGAATAAATTCAGGAACAAAACGCTTGAAATAATTGCAGTCGGAATAGTTAATATCACGATCAGAGCACCACGCGGGTCACCAAGGAAAAGCATTACCATCAGGCCCGTCAGGATGGCACCAATTGCGCCTTCTGTAAGTAAGCTCATCACGGAGTTCATTACATACACCGACTGGTCAAACTCATAACTGACCTTCACATCGTCAGGAAGTGTACTTTGAATTTTTGGTATCGCTTTTTTAAGATTTTGAACAACTTCCCAGGTAGATGCATCAGCGCCTTTTGCAATACTTAAATAAACAGATCTTTTGCCATTCACCAAACCATATCCGGACGTTATATCAGCTCCGTCTTCCACAGTGGCAACATCTTTCAGGTAAATGTTCTGTACTCCGCCTTTAAATAAAGGTATGTTTTCAAAATCCTTAACATTCCGAATTGTCGTATTGGTTGGTGTAATATAATTTTTATCCCCAATCCTTACATTGCCCGAGGGAGCAGTCTGGTTATTAACTTTAAGCGCCTCCACGAGCTGATCGGCGGTCATATTATGTGAGCGCAGCAATTCCGGATCTGCTTTAATTACGATCGTACGCACGTTACCACCAAACGGAGGAGCCGAAACTAAACCCGGAATGGAAGTGAAATTCGAGCGTACATAAACATTGGCCATATCCAGCAGTTCATTGTTGGTACGCTTATCACTGGTTAAAACCAATTGGCCTACTGGCAAAGTAGAGGCATCGAAACGGATAATGAACGGCGGATTGGAACCGGGAGGAAAAACGGCCTGAATACGATTGGTAAAAGAGCCAAGCTCGGCGGCGGCCTGAGCCATATCCGTACCTGGGTAAAAATTCAGTTTCATTAATGTTAATCCCTGAATATTTTTGGTCTCAATGCTTTTGATACCGTTTACATATAGCAGGATATTGACATATTGTTTACCAAAAAAGGTTTCCATCTGGTTAGGTGTGTAACCTCCAAACGGGTGGGCTATGTACATAACCGGCAAATCCAGCTTGGGAAAAATATCCACCTTAATCGTGCGTACTGCATTAATCCCAAAGAAAAACAAACCAGCAACAAGCACGATAATAGTTATGGGCTTGCGTAATGCGAAACGAATTAAATCCATATATTCTTAATTTTTATCATAATTCATCAGGATTATCTTTTATCAGGTAAAGCCGTTTATTATCAGCTGAATCAACTTGATTTAAGTCCTCTCACTCCTTATTTCATAAATACTCCGAAATCACCTGCCGCTGCCGCTTTCAGTAACAGAGCCTGCCAAACGTTAATAAAGGCAACATCCCTGCTTGTTTCTGCGCGGTTCAGGATATATAATGCCTGGGTGATATCAACAATATTGCTCAGGCCATTTTTATATAATACACTTTTTTGCAAATAGGCATCTCCTGCGGATTTTACCTGTATGGGTGCTTCCAGAAAATTAGCCGTTGCATTTTTGATCTTGTTTTCTGACAATAACAATTGATTTTTGATCCGGTTATCCACTACATTATATTCATCCTGTAAAGCATTGGATACAAATTTTTGGGACAAAACCTGCTTTCTGATCCTTAAAATGCTGGTCACATTCCAGGTAGCGGCAACACCTAAAAGATAATTTGCCCTGACTGGCTTTACGCCTTCAAAATAATTTTGGGTAAATGCATGCTGATCGGTGGCATAATTTGAAGAAAAACCGGCACCTCTGCCCTGGAAGACGCCGAACATAGATAAGGTCGGATAGCTTAACGTCTGGAAATATTTTGCCTGCTGGTTACTCATTTCAATCCGGTTGGCATAATACTGTAACAGCGGATGATTTTTAGCACTGTAAGCCGAATCTGAAGGAAGTTCGGGCATTTTTGAAACGAAAATAGTATCCAGTGTAAATTGTTGTGAAACAACTCCCATGAGTTGCGCAAGGTTATTTGCCTGTTCCTGTTCATAATCCCTGGCTTGTATTATGGAAATTTTCGCGTTGGATACTTCGGCATTTGCCAGTGACGAATCTACTCCGGGCAGCAGGCCATTTTTAGCTCTGGTTACAACTACATTTTTCAAAGCCGTTGCACGATCCAGATTTTTTTCCCACGATCTGATTAAGCGTTGTGCCGCAAGCAAATTAAGATATGCGCCGGCTACCCGTACCTGATGCTGAAATTTTTCCTGATCCAGATCACTCTGATCGCGGGCAACAGCAGATTCAGCCACTTTGATTTTTTCTTTCGCACGGCCAAATGCAAAAATTCCCAGTTGACATTCGTCAAATAAAGTGAGCCGAAAGCCGAATTCCAGTTTTGCTGTGGCAATGGCAATCCGGACGATGCAACTGAAAGGCCTAGTCCATAAAGTGGCCCGTTCTGGCCATTAACTGTACCAAAATCCTGCTGCAATGAAAAATTAAGATTTGGTAAATAATCCGCTTTACTTTGAAGTACAGTTGCTTTTGAAGCGTTGACGTAATTTGATTTGGCTTTTAAAATACCATAATTCTCCTGTGCAGTATGAACTGCTTCCTCAATTGTTAAGATCTGCTGCGCATTAACAATCGTTGTAGAAATATAAAGGCTCAGCAAAATTGTGAAGCTGAAAATACCTTGTTTTGACATATTTTGTATGTAATTACGTATTCAAATAATTATGTAATGCAAACCAGAATTACGTGATCCTAAATTTGTGCTTTAGCGCATTCTGCAAACTTTTGTTTGGTGATGCAAAAGTAATTATGTAACTATTAGTTTCCTATACGTTTTTCAAACAATAAATTATAAAATTCAAATATTATACTCTGTGTGTTTCCCTGTAGGATTTTGGTGTTATCCCGGTTTGCTTCTTAAATATGTTGTTAAAATAAGCTGCATACTCAAATCCGAGGCAATATGCCACCTCAGTTACACTCCAGTTTGATTGTCTCAGCATCACTTTTGAATGGAGTATAACTTTCTCAATAATATGTTCAGTTGTCGTTTTTCCGGTAATTTCTTTTAGCGCCCGGTTCAGGTGGTTTACATGAATGGATAATCTGGAAGCATAGTCGTTGGCTGTTTTGAGCTGAAGTTTATGCTCGGGAGAATCTATTGGAAATTGCCTGTCTAATAATTCAAGAAAAAGAGAGGTAACCCTGGCCGAACCATTCATATGAGCACCGGCAGATTCGGAAGGCAGCATTTTCATTGCTTCATGAATAATCAGGTCTAAGTAACTGCGCATCAGGTCATATTTGTGTATGTAACCGGATTCGAGCTCTTTGCTCATTTTCTGAAAAATATTGAACAATTCGCTTTCCTGAATTTTATCAATATAAAACACCGGAATGGAGTCGCCTCTGAATAAAGGATTATCTGTTATGTTTTTGGCCCGGCTGCCATCATTAATGAAATCTTCTGTGAATAAGCAAAAATAACCAGCCTGTTCTTCTGAAACTGCCTGCCAGGAATAGGGAACGTTCCTGTTAAAAAATATCAATGCATTGCGGTTGATCTCTATTTCCTGATTTCCATAAAACAGCTTACCCTTTCCGATCAGCAATGAAATTTTGTAGAAATCCCGTCTGTTGTAAGAAGTATATTTTGTACAGTATTTCCTGGAAAATACATTAAAATGCCCATGTTCCCCATTTTTAAAATCCGGAAGTTTAGGTAGTCTTTGTGCAGCCGGATGATTACGGTAAAAATCTTCGAGTGTTTCATTGGTTATCATAGAGTAAAACTATGAAATTCAAATATTGAAGTACGAGACACCAAATTAAAAACGGATTAAATAAAGATAACTCCTATTATCATTATACTATTTCTTGTTTTTGAAATGAAAAAACGAAAAAAGCCGGTATCATTGCGATACCGGCTTTAAAATATGATATAATGCTTACTTAGTCGACCGTAGGATATAAAGTACTGTCAGAAGAAATCTGATAGTCGGCTGTCTCCATATTACTTTTACTTTGATAAGTGTTCTGGGTTTTGTAATTCCTTGGCGACAGGTGCGGGTTCAGGTGAAGGTTTTCCTTCTGATATGTACGTGTTACTACCAAAGCTGCCGGTCGTGGTGCATACTTGGGTGTAGTAGTTACAAACGTGTTCCTGTTTTGGCGTTTATAATAACTTTCGACGGTATTCAGGCTGGCAACTGTAATAGTTTTCCCTGTTGACTGCTTTGCCCTGGCTGCCGCTGCTTTGTTAGGATGTTTATAATTGTGAGTAGAAACACCGGCATCAACACTGGACTGAGCTCGTACTGATGTTATTCCAAAACCAGCTATTATAAGTGCTATGAAAAAAGATGATTTGAGCATAATTACATTCGTTTACGTTAATAAAGGAAGCGTCTTTTTACTGACATATGCAATAAACAACTTTTTGCATTTGAACAAAAACAGGCTTAAATTGATTGAAAATGCAGTATTTCTGTATATTGGTTTCTAAAGGAGTGCACATTTGGGAGATTTATGCAAACGGTTTGAAAATAGGATTAATATTACACCAACATGTAATTTAATTTTGAATATTTTATTGAAACAGGTTATAAAGGAGGTTGAAAAAATAAAATCGAATTGACTAAATTCTAATCAATTTTTAAGAATTGCCATGATAAATTCTAGTTATGGGATGAGTGATTAAGCCGTACAAATGTATCAGTAGAGTGAAGAAAAGCTATTCAACCGGTATTTGAAATAGCGTAATAAGTAAGGAAGCTACTTTAATAAAGCATTCGCGGAAGTCCTGATGCCATTACAAATTCTTTCAATTGGCAAATCGTTGGAATCTTCACCAAACGGATCTTCAATTTCCTCGGCAATAACTTCCAGGCTTGCCAGAATGTAAAAAACGAACATAACAAATGGAATCACTAAAAAATGCAGGCTGAAAACATACCCGATTGGTAAAGTGAGACAGTAGGTAAAGATAAATTTTTTAATAAATGAACTGTATGAAAGTGGAATAGGGGTGTTTTTAATACGTTCGCATGCCCCGCATATATCGGTAAATGATTCCAGCTCATTATTGAGCAGCAGCACATTTTCCGGAAGTAAAATTCCTTTTCTTTGTAATTCAATAGTTTTGGCAAATATAGCCGCGGCTATCTGATTTGGTACGTGATCCTGGATTGTTAGGAAAGACCTTTTAACAAGACTGGTTTCTTCAAATTCTTCTGACAAATATTTTCCACGAAGGTGGTTCTTCAAAGAAAAAGCGTAGTTAGGAACCATACTCCTGTAAAATGCACGTTCAGCTTCGTACTCATCACCTAAAAGGGCATTGATCTTTAGGCAAAGATTCCGGCTGGAATTCATCAGAGATCCCCATTGTTTTCTTCCTTCCCACCAACGGTCATAAGCAGTATTGGTACGAAAAACCAAAAGCATCGAAATTACAAATCCAAGCAGAGAGTGCATGATGGATATGTTTTTCAAATCCGTAGAATCTTTAAAATGCCAGTGAACTATCAATAAATAAGCTACAACTGCCGAATAAACACCTATCGTTAATATTAACGGTGTCAGTTTACGGACTGTATCTGCTTTTTGGAAATAAAATATATACTTAAACCACTCTTTCGGATTGTAATCAATCATACCAGTTTAACTTTGTCAATTAGTTTAAAAAACTCTTTGAAACATTTGGCTGTCAGCTGTGCGTCTTCCAGTGCATTATGTGTTTCTTCCTCCCGCTCAAAACCAAAATAGGTAGAAACAGATCCCAGGCTGAGAGAACGCGGAACAGTCTTGCCACTTTTTTCAAGAATTTGGAAAAATAGATAGGAAATGGTGTGAAGGTCAAGTAATTTGTTAGAAAATGACCATTTCATCTTTTCATTTCGGTATGCAAAACGCAAAAAATTGATGTCATTGATAACGCTCTGGCCACACATGATCACGTTTGAAAAACCAGGTTTTCCGGAATTGTGTTTTTTGATCCACTTTTCAAATTCCGGTATAACATCGTAAATCATGGGTGCGTCTTCCAGGTCAGACATTGATAAACCGTGTATCTCCTCTGATTTAACAGAAAATGCTTCTTCATTTTCCGGATATACATTTTGTAAATAAGTACCCAGGGACTTCCACTGATCGTCAAACAATTCAGCGCCAATTTGTATAATTTCGTTCCAGCCTGGTTCTGGTCCGGTCATTTCAATATCGAGTACGAGGAAGGACATGTTTTAAGAATAAATTGTTGTAAAACGAAATGAATTAAGTGTTTTAGGAACGCAATCCTATATTTTTGTGTGTAAAAGTAAAAAAACAATGGCTTTTGCCTGTCTTTCATCATTCTATTTATTTATAAAATGCCTGTTGATTACACTAATATACCCTCTCCATGCTTTGTCCTAGAAGAGGAATTGCTTCGTAAAAATCTGCAACTGATTGATTCAGTGCAAAAATCAGCGGGCTGCAACATTATTTTAGCACTGAAAGGTTTTTCCATGTATAGTGCGTTTCCTATCGTAAAAGAATATCTGAGTGGCGCCACAGCAAGTTCGCTAAATGAAATTAAGCTGATCAATGATTTCATGGGCTGTCAGGCCCATACTTACATGCCTGCTTATCTGGATCAGGAATTTACCGAAGTACTGGAACGCAGCAGCCATATTACCTTTAACTCATTAAGCCAATGGGAGCGATTTCAGGGCAGAGTTGAGGAATTTAAGAGAAATAAGCCCGAACATTCACTTTCCTGTGGAATACGTGTCAATCCGCAATATTCGGAAGTGGCTACTGAAATGTATAACCCTTGCGTACCCGGATCCCGGCTGGGAGTAACCCGTGATAAACTGCCTGATATTTTACCGGAAGGTATAGATGGTATTCACTTTCATACGCTTTGTGAAAACGGTTCTGATACCCTTGAACGTACACTGGAAGCAGTGGAAGCGCGTTTTGGTGATCTTTTGCATCAGGCAAAATGGCTTAATATGGGTGGAGGCCATTTGATGACCAGAGAAGGTTATGATATCGAGAAACTGATACGTCTGGTAAAAGGAATCAGGGAAAAATATAATCTTGATGTAATACTTGAACCCGGCTCCGCAATTGCGTGGCGTACAGGGAATTTGTTTACCACGGTATTGGATATTATGGATAGCCAGGGAATCGAGGTGGTTATACTTGATACCTCATTTGCCGCACACATGCCGGATACGCTGGAAATGCCTTACAAACCTGTGATCAGCCAGGCATACCAGGAACCGGTTGCCGGCAAGCCTACTTACAGAATGGGTGGTATGACTTGTCTGGCCGGAGACTTTATTGGTGATTATTCTTTTGACAATCCTTTACAAATAGGGGACAAAGTTATTTTTGAAGATATGATCCACTATACAATGGTAAAAACTACCACATTTAACGGTGTTAACTTGCCTTCCATTGGTATTGTTCGATCTGATGGTGTATTTAGGCTAATCAGAAGCTTTGGCTATGAGAGTTTTAAAGACAGGTTATCATAATTAGAAACTTTAATAATTGTTTTGTAACCATTTTTAACTTAGATAAAGGGTTGAAAAATCAAATTTTTCTGATTTTTCAACCCTTTATTTTAACCTGTAAGTTAGGTGCTAATATGATTTCAATTCCGGGGCAACATTGGAAAAAGTTGCCTTATTTCTTCGGTAGTAGGCTGCTTTCCATACTCACATATTTCAAAAACTTCAACCTGGTTAATTTTATCGCCCAGTTCTTTTCCATACCACTTATCCAGAGAGACCTTGATTTCAGGTGTGACAGCAGATCGTTTTTCCATTGCTGCTAACAACCATTTTTTTCGCTCTGTTTTATCTTTGGGTACGTTAGCCAAATCTTGACTTGTCCAGGGCAGCCACTCATAAAATTGCGAAACGTGTGCATCCAGGCCATCTACTTTTTTAGCCAGGACTGCCGTAATATCTATGGCGATATCGGGACGGAATGGATTAGGACGTTGAAAACGATCACGAAAATATAAAAAGACAGGGTTTTTAGTCAGGGGAGGCACACTGCTAAGGATATTTGGCACAATAACCAGGTAGGCAGCATCCTGTACAAGAACTCCTGTATTACGATGATCGGGATGATAATCATTGGTTCTGGGTGCAATCACCATGTCAGCATTCCATTCCCGGATAAGCCGGATGACAGACATTCTGTTTTCAAGTGTTGGCAAGAGCTCACCATCATGGTTATCCAGAACATCATATTCAATTCCCCATCTTCTTGCTGCTTCTTTGGCTTCTTTGAGCCGAATATTAGATAATTCACCTCCACCAATATCCTGGTGGCCCTTATCACCATTTGTTAATGAAACAAATTTTACTTTATGGCCAAGTGAAGCATAAATAGAAGCGATTCCACCGGCACCCAGATCACAATCATCAGGATGCGCACCAAATACAATTACCCTGATTGGATTTTTAGCCTGATCAGCTTTGGTCTGCGCCTGTAAATGATGGAAGCTGGATAATATCAAAATCAGTAGAATGCGATTTTTCATTTTTCAAGGTTTAGTAAGCTACGAAAATACTGAATATAGTTTGAAAGAGAAGATTAGCTTTTTTGCTTGTATAATCAAAAGAGAAACCATTGAAAATCAATTTTTAAAATATATTTTCAATAAATCGGTAGAACACATTTGGCATTAAGATTAATATACGTATGTGCATTATGGTACAAAATGTAAATTGTTAGATATATTGAATAATTAATATGATTAAACAAATCACCAGGTTCTTTATAAAAAAATATTTTTCATTCGTAAAAGTATAGACCTACAACCATTTAGACTCCCTCAATTAAATTTTTAAACGCAGGTAATTAGAAGTATTCCTATTTTACTGTACCTTTGTATCCCGTAATCATAGAAAAAAAGCAATGTCTTATGGCTTCTAAAGCACGAAAGACCGCTAAGTACATTTTCGTTACGGGCGGTGTAACATCTTCACTTGGCAAAGGAATAATTGCCTCCTCATTGGCGAAACTGCTGCAAGCCAGAGGTCTTTCAGTCACTATCCAGAAATTTGATCCTTACCTGAATATTGATCCGGGAACGATGAATCCTTATGAGCATGGTGAATGCTATGTAACGGACGATGGCGCGGAAACAGATCTGGATCTGGGGCATTACGAACGTTTTTTAAATGTCCGTACTTCACAGGCAAATAATGTAACCACAGGAAGGGTTTACCATAATGTAATTACGGCGGAAAGGCGTGGTGACTTTTTAGGAAAAACGGTTCAGGTTATTCCTCATATTACGGATGAGCTCAAAAGAAATATTCTACTGCTTGGGCAAACCGGTGATTATGACATTGTTATTACCGAAATCGGTGGTTGTGTGGGGGATATTGAATCGCTTCCGTTTCTTGAAGCTGTCCGCCAGGTAAAATTTGAAATGGAAGAAAAGGATACTTTGGTCATCCATCTTACTTTGATCCCATATCTGAACTCCGCAGGTGAATTAAAAACAAAGCCAACCCAGCACTCTGTTAGGATGCTTCAGGAAGCAGGTATTCAGCCGGATATTCTTGTTTGTCGTACAGAACATCCTTTACCATATGAACTGCGTAAAAAGATTGCTTTGTTCTGTAATGTTCAGATCAATTCGGTTATTGAGGCTATGGATGCCGATACAATTTATGCGGTCCCGTTGCTTATGTTAAAAGAAAGGCTTGATCAGCGTGCATTATATATGCTAGACATATACAATGATAAAGATCTTGATCTGGATTCCTGGAAAACATTTTTGTCCCGGTTAAAAAATCCTGTAGATTCGATTACGATCGGTTTGGTTGGAAAATACGTTGAACTGCACGATGCTTACAAATCCATTGTAGAATCGTTTATTCATGCCGGTGCCGCCAACGAATGTAAAGTAAATATTGAATGGATACATTCAGAAAGCCTTACCGAAGAAAACGTATTTGAAAAACTTGAAAACCTGGATGGTGTCCTGGTAGCTCCGGGTTTTGGTGAAAGAGGGATAGATGGTAAAATTTCTGCTATTCAGTATGTCCGTGAAAATAATATACCATTTTTCGGGATTTGTCTGGGTATGCAAATGGCTGTAATTGAATATGCCAGAAACGTAATTGGCTGGGAAAATGCGCATTCAGTAGAGATGGACGGTACAACGGATCATCCGGTTATACATTTAATGGAAGACCAGAAGGATGTATCCAACAAAGGTGGAACGATGCGTTTAGGTGCTTATCCGTGCCGCATTAAAAAAGATTCGCTGGCTAATCGGATTTATGGTAAGGTCAACATCAGGGAACGGCATCGTCACCGGTACGAGTTCAATAACAAATATTTGAAAGATTTTGAAGAAAAGGGATTACTTGCAACGGGAATAAATCCAGATAATAATCTGGTTGAAATGGTAGAATTACCTGGACATCCGTTTTATGTAGGCGTGCAGTTTCACCCTGAATTAAAAAGTACAGTGATGAGCCCACACCCTTTGTTTGTTAATTTTGTGAAGGCCGCACTTACTTATTCCCTGGAAAAAAGAGCAGTGATTTCCTGAAATTCGGTAATCCTTTGATCTTAAAAGGCCAATCAGGAAAATCTTATTACCTTTGCGCTCCCGAAGGGGATTTACTATTTCAATAATTTTAAGTTACGAATGGATAAAAATTTTATAATCGGCTTAGTACTTATCCTGCTAATGCTGATAGGCTACCAGATACTGGTTCCAAAACCTGCGGAGCCAACGCCTGTGGCACAGATTACAAATGAAGTTAAAAGCAATTCAGTTGCGAATACAGTAGCATTAGATTCGGCTAAAACAAACTCAGTTATTACTGATTCGGCTTCGGCGAAGCAGATTGTATCAAAAGACATTATTTTTGAAACTCAGGATGTTCGTGTTGTTTTCTCGAATAAAGGAGGGGTAATGAAAGAGGTAATGTTAAAAAAATACAAAACCTATGATCAGAAACCTCTTTATCTTATTGCTGATAAACATAATAAGTTTCAGATTGACTTTCCAACTCAGACTGGCGATGTAAGGTTAACAGACCTTTACTTTACGACACAGTCCGAAGGCGGAACATTATCTGCTAAAAGATTCAGCAGTAATTACTTACCGGACGGATTTAAAAAATAACCAGTATGTAGAGCAGACTTATGTTGTGCATGGTTCAGGTTATATTATTGATTATGGCATTAAATCAAACGGTGTTGGATTAGGAGATAAATCCTTACAATTTGATTGGAAGAATGATCTACTTCAGCTTGAAAATGATATGCATAAAAACCGGGAAGTAGTAACTATAAACTACTTTACTGACGGACTGCAAAGCCTTGCTACAAGCCCGACTGCCAATGAAGAAGCGAAAACGGCAGATCCTGTAAAATGGTTTACGATCAAACATAAATATTTTTTGGCTGGTTTAATCTCTGAAAAAAATCCTTTCAGCAATGTATCCATGAAGGCGGATGTGAATCCGAATGATTCGATCATTGTAAAAACGATGGAAGTTGCTGCGGGCATACCAATGTCTGCTGTGCAGAAAGGCGAGGCTAATTTTCAGTTTTACCTGGGGCCTAACGAATATCATATTGTAGATAAAGTGAAGGCAGAAAATTTTGATCAGAATGTTTATCTTGGATATGCATTTTTGAAACCAATCAATAAGTTCGTGCTGGTACCACTTTTCAATTTTCTTGAAAAGTTTATATCCAATTACGGCTTGCTGATTATATGTCTGGTTCTCTTTGTAAAAACACTTTTGACACCATTAACATATAAGTCATACATCAGTATGGCTAAAATGAAACTGCTTGCCCCTGAACTTGAAGAATTGCGCCAGCAAAATCCTGATGATGCAGCGAAACAACAGCAGGATCAAATGAAGCTGTACCAGCAGGTCGGAGTCAGCCCGCTCAGCGGATGTGTGCCGGTACTGGCAACCATGCCAATTTTATTCTCCCTGTTTTTCTTATTCCCGAATTTAATCGAGTTAAGACAGCAGCATTTCCTTTGGTCAACAGATTTGTCTACGTATGATTCGTTTATCAAATTACCATTCTCTATTCCTTTCGGAGTTGGAAATCATATCAGTTTGTTTACGGTGATGATGACCGCTTCGAGTATTGGATATGCCTATTATAACAACCAGATTACACCGAATCAGCCGGGACCGGTGAATATGAAAGTGCTGGGTTACATTATGCCTTTAATGTTCATGTTTGTGTTGAATTCATTTCCCGCAGGTTTAACTTTTTATTATTTCGTTTCCAACGTTGTTACAATTGCCCAGCAATTGCTGATTAAAAAATTCGTAAACGAAGATAAAATCCGGAACATACTTGAAGAGAACAGAAAGAAAAACGCTACCGGCGAAAAGAAGCAGACAAAATTCCAAAAGTATCTTGAAAAATCCTTGCAGGCAGCTGATGAAGCTAAAAAGAAACAAGCTGACTTAGAGAGGCGTGCAAAAAAGAAATAAGATTAATTATATTATTTGAACAAGGGCAATGTTTCTAACCAGAAACATTGCCCGTTCTTTTTCTCTAAGAACAGTTTTTGTAATTTGTTCAACCTAACTAAATATGACCAGTAAGCGAATGAAATTTAGTTTTTTTCTGATACTGATAATTAATCTTGCCTTTGGGGGAAGCTTGTACGCTCAATATAGCCCTCAGAGTGAAAGTAAATACAAAGCTGGCGTAAATGATTACAGGCAGCAGCGCTATGCGGCTGCTATGGAAAAGCTGGCACCATTAACCAGTTCCAACGACAGGTCATCTTACACGGCTTACGCACATTACTATTATGCGCTTGCTGCTTATCAGCTGAAACGACACCGTGAAAGCAGGCAGATGCTTTTGCAATTAATAAGTAAGTATCCGGGATGGAATAAAATTAATGATGCATATTATCTGCTTGGCGCAAATAGTTTAGGAACCGGGCAGTACAAAGAGGCAATGGATTATTTGCAGCGAATTAAGGATTCATCATTTTCAAAAGATATTTTGTCTTTAAAACAACACTATCTGATTGAGCTTAATGACCTGACAAAACTTATCGTATTGCATAAGGAGTTTCCAGATGACCGCGATATTGCTATTGTTTTGGTTCAGTATATTCAAAATTCACCTTCTTCAACAAAAACGGATCTGCAATTTGCACAACAGATTGAAAGCCAGTTTAAAATTAGTAACAAAGAAAAAAATGCAGTCGCTGAAGAGCGTCCCAGGCGTAGTATTCCGAAAAAAGACACCCAATGGACAAAAGGATACTATGAAGTTTCCGTATTACTGCCGTTTCGTTTGGATGAATTAAATACTGCAAGACGAAGAACCAACCAATTTGCGTATGATTACTATATTGGCCTGACGCTGGCGCGAGAAAAATTAAAAACAGAAGGTATCAACGTGAATTTGTGGGCTTACGATGTGAGCAATGATCCTAAACCAATGAAAAGTATTATTGACAATAATGCTTTCAGGCAATCTGATCTGGTTATTGGCCCACTTTATGCAGGTACTTTCGATATTACGGCAGAATTTGTTTCCGATGCAAATATGATCATGCTTAACCCATTATCGACAGATGCAAACCTGCTTAAAACCAGTTCAAATTTATATCTGGCGCATCCATCGATCACCTATCAAATTCAAAAAGCTGCACAATGGATGAAAAGTACTTCTCCCGTTATGACGGCAGCAATTTATTACGGAAATACTGCGAAAGATTCTGTGATGGCATTTTCATATGCAAATGAAGTAAAAAGTAAGAGCGGAAAAGTAGTGGAATTGATGAAAATTTTGTCGGACAGGGAGTGGCTGGAAGAAAAAATTTCTTTATTTGAAACCAACAAGCCATCACATATTGCCCTCTTTTCATCTGATGCAAAATCTGGTTCGCTGTTGATAGATGTAATTAATGGAAGAAAACTAAACAAAACTCCGGTTTTAGCTGCATCAACCAGTTTTAATATGCTGCAGTCCAGGGTTGGTAAATATGGTTCGAGATTATTTTTGATTGACACTGATTACATTGACAGGGAAAAAGATACTGTACGCGAATTTCAGAAGACCTATTGGAATTACACCAATACTTTTCCATCCGTTTATTCGTATCAGGGTTATGATCAGTTGCTGTTTTTTGGAAGAATGCTAAATCAGCACAAAGAAGGAATTTCCAAAGGTCTGGAATCGAGAAAGTATAATGGAGACGATTACCTTTTATCAGGTTTTGATTTCACCAAATCACATGACAACCAGATAACACCAATCCTGAGATATAATAGTGGCAAGTGGATACCGGTCAATTGAAAGTAAAGCAGTTGTAAGTGAAAAGTGAAGTGATCGTTTCGTTACGGGTTTGTTGACAAAAATTTTAAAATGAATATTTCGACTAGTCAGGAGCTTTTTGAAAAAGCCCAAAAATTTATTCCCGGAGGTGTTAATTCTCCTGTTCGTGCTTTTCGTGCAGTAGGAGGGTCTCCGGTCTTTATAAAGTCCGCCAAAGGGCCATATATTTATGATGAGGACGGAAATGAATATATTGAGCTCATAAATTCCTGGGGGCCAATGATTTTGGGCCATGCCAATGAAATGATCCAGAAGGCAGTTTACGATGCGGTTCAAAATTCATTCTCATTTGGTGCCCCGACACGCAGGGAAGTCGAAATGGCAGAATTGATCGTGTCTATGGTACCTTCTATTGAAAAAGTAAGAATGGTTAATTCAGGTACCGAAGCAACCATGTCTGCAATTCGTGTGGCAAGAGGGTTTACGGGTCGTGACAAGATAATTAAATTTGAAGGTTGCTACCACGGTCATGGTGACAGTTTTTTAATAGCAGCAGGAAGCGGTGCAGCTACATTTGGCACACCGGATAGTCCGGGTGTCACAAAAGGTGTTGCCAATGATACATTAACAGCTCCATATAACGATCTGGCGTCAGTACAGCAATTGGTTGAAGCTAATCGAAATCACATAGCAGCACTAATCCTGGAACCTGTTGTGGGTAACATGGGGTGCGTTCTGCCGGAAGAAGGATTTTTGGAAGGCTTACGCAAAATATGTGATGAAGAAGGCATTGTTTTAATTTTTGATGAAGTAATGACAGGGTTTCGGTTGTCAAAAGGCGGCGCTCAGGAACGTTTTGGAATCATACCTGACCTGACCACACTTGGAAAGATAATTGGCGGGGGAATGCCGGTGGGAGCGTATGGAGGTAAGGCGGAAATTATGAACTGGGTTTCTCCATTAGGGCCTGTTTATCAGGCAGGTACTTTATCTGGTAATCCTATTGCAATGGCTGCCGGACTGGCTATGCTGAATTATTTAAATGAAAATCCGGAAGTTTATTCGCAACTGGAAGCTTCTGGAAATAAATTGACTTCAGGCTTTGCGAAAACCAATGCCAAATTAGGACTGGATTTTACAGTTAATCACATTGGGTCTATGTATACGCTGTTTTTTACCAATCAGAAAGTTAAAGATTTTCCCTCTGCCAAATCTTCTGATCTGGTATTATTCGGAAAATATTTTCATGCTATGCTGGACCAGGGCATTTATATGGGCCCATCCCAATTCGAAAGTATGTTCCTTTCAACGGCACTTACCGACGCGCATCTTGACAGGATAATTGAGGCAAATGAACAGGCTTTAAAAGTGGCACTCAGTCTTTAATACACAAGAACAAACCATGCGCAAATATTCCATCATCATTCCCGTCTATAACCGTCCCGACGAATTGAAGGAATTATTGGATTGCCTGGAACAGCAGACTTTCAAAAACTTTGAAGTAATTATCATAGAAGACGGTTCAGTAGTAAAGTCTGAAGATGTGGTTCAATCGTTTCAGGAAAAGATCGATATTCAATATTTTTTTAAAATTAACGGCGGTCAGGGTTTTGCAAGAAATACTGGTTTTGAAAAATCCTCCGGTGATTATTTTATTTTGTTGGATTCCGATGCCTTGGTCGAACCGGAATATCTTGCCATCGTAAACGAAAAACTAGATTCAGATTATATAGATTTATACGGTGGGCCGGATACAGATCACCCTTCCTTTTCTCCTATACAAAAGGCCATCAGTTATTCTATGACTTCGGTATTTACGACCGGCGGAATCAGGGGAAAGAAAAATAATATGGGCGGTACTTTTCATCCCAGAAGTTTCAATATGGGGCTTTCCCGAAAAGTTTGGGAAGTAACCAGAGGTTTTCAAACCAGCCGGATGGGAGAGGATATCCTGTTTAGTATTGGAGCTATCCGCCTGGGATTTCGTTCGGCACTCATACCCGAAGCCTTTATATACCATAAGCGCAGGACGAAATTTGCACAGTTTTTTAAACAACTAAAATTCTTTGGCAGAGCCCGTATTAATATTGCCAGGTTCTATCCGGACGAATTAAAACTGGTACATACATTTCCACTTTTATTTACCATCGGCGTTTGTAGCATTCCATTCTGGCTCCTGATTTTTAAGCCATTTTTTTACCTGGGATTAGCCGGACTTGCAACATACATCATTCTGCTGTTTATAGATGCATTAAGAATAACTAAAAGTGCAGAGGTGGCCTTTCTGGGAATTGCAGCAGCATTTGTACAATTGTTCGGCTATGGCATTGGTTTTTTACAGGAAGGCTGGACCAGGATCTGGGAAAATAAATCGCACAGAGAAACCGGGGCGGCTATTGAATATCCTTCGTAATGGAAATTGAGAAATAGAATTTAAGAATTGAGTATTATTTCTCACTGAAAATGGATTGACAAATTCATTTCATTTTGAATTATTAACTTGGTTTCAGGCCTTCCTAACAGTACAAATTGATTAAACAATAGATAACCATTTCGAATCCAAAAATTCATTCTGGACTTACTATAGTTGGAATAGAAACTAAATTATGCCAAGATTAAATAACAATAATCAAGTCTTCTGGCAATTAAAATCTTAGAATTGTATTTTTCCTTGTTAATCCCGGTGGTGAGGCCTAAATTTAAGGCGTGAAAAAACTGATAAGAAATATTATACTGGCTATTGTCATACTTGATACAACATCGTTGTACCAGATTATGAAGGTACCTTCTTTGATCAGGCATTTCATTGAACATAAGTCTTTAAATAATAAAATCGACTTTGTTGATTTTATGGCCATGCACTACGGTGGCAAGGATATTGACGATAATGATGATGAAAAGGACATGCAACTGCCTTTTAAAAAAGTTGAAAATACCCACGCAAATTTCCTTTTCGTTTCCCGGACAGAAGCTTTCTCATTTGTTCGGGATACTCCGGTAGTGATCCGGTCAAAATATGGGCCGGATAAGCCTCAGTTGGATTACTGCACAACATTAGGATCCTTGTTCCGCCCGCCGCGAGTATAAATATATTCTTATTGAAAGGGATTTGATCCCATTATCTGGTTGTGCATTTAAATGATGCGCTTCCGGTTCAATTTGTTTTGTATTTATTATAATAAATTATGCTGAATAAAATTATCCGGTTCTCTGTGGAGAACAAACTGGTAATTGGAATATTCATGCTGCTGTGGATTGTATATGGCACATATGAACTTACCCAGTTACCAGTAGATGCTGTACCCGACATTACCAATAACCAGGTTCAGGTCATTACAACTGCTCCTTCTCTTGGAGCAGAAGATGTAGAACGCCTGATTACCTTTCCTATAGAACAGGCCATAAGTAATATTCCCGGATTGAAGGAAAGCCGGAGTATGTCACGGTTTGGACTATCCCTAGTTACAATAGTTTTCGATGACGGATCCGATGTATACTGGGCTCGCCAGCAAGTAACCGAGTGCCTGACTCAGGTTGAAATTGATCAGAATGCCAACAAACCCCAGCTTGCACCCGCAACAACAGGACTTGGTGAGATTTATCAATATGTGGTTAAGCCAAAAGATGGTTACGAAAAAAAATATTCTCTTGCCGACTTGCGTACAACCCAGGACTGGATTGTAAGAAGGCAGCTCTTAGGTACTCCGGGTGTAGCTGACGTGTCTACTTTCGGCGGTGAGCTTAAGCAGTATGAAGTGGCTGTAATTCCTGCTAATCTTAAAGCGATGAATTTAACGATCAGCGATGTTTTTACTGCTTTAAGCCGCAACAACCAAAATACCGGCGGTGCGTATATAGAAAAGGGACCATCTGTTTTGTATATCCGAAGTGTAGGCCTTGCCGGGTCCATGAGTGATATCGGGAAAATTGTCGTCAAAAATAATAGCAATGGTACACCGGTTCTGATCAGTCATGTTGCAGAAGTCCGTTTGGGATCTGCAATTCGCTATGGAGCACTGACAATGGCTGGAAAAGGTGAACTTGCGGGTGGTATTGTAATGATGCTTACGGGAGGTAATTCGTCAGAGGTCATTAAAAATGTAAAGGCTCGTGTGGCTGAGATCCAGAAAACACTTCCGGAAGGACTTGAAATAGAACCATTTCTGGATCGTACCAAAATGGTAAATAATGCAATCGGAACAGTTGAACATAACCTGATCGAAGGTGCATTAATTGTAGTTTTAATTCTGGTGATTTTTTTAGGAAATCTCAGAGCAGGACTAATCGTAGCATCTGTTATTCCATTATCAATGCTTTTTGCCATTGCCATGATGAATTTATTTGGTGTAAGTGGTAATTTGATGAGCCTGGGAGCATTGGATTTTGGTCTGATCGTAGATGGGGCGGTTATTATCGTGGAAGCCATTTTGCATCACATGCATTTTTCAAAAAAGTATGCCTTAATAGACAGGGTTTCTCAGCAGGAAATGGATGCAGAAGTATCCGGATCTGCTTCACGAATGATGAATGCGGCTGTATTTGGACAGATCATTATTCTGATCGTCTATTTACCCATACTGTCGCTTTCAGGGATTGAGGGGAAAATGTTTAAACCCATGGCTCAGACAGTTGCCTTCTGCAGTAACTGGTGCATTCATTTTGTCACTAACCTACATTCCGATGATCAGTTCCATGTTCATCAGTAAAAATATTTCCCATAAACCCAATCTTTCGGACCAAATTATGAATCGTCTGGAAAACGGTTATGCAAGAATGTTAGCCGGGGCATTGCGTGTCAAAAAGATTATGGTATTGTCGGCATTCACACTATTTGGTGTTGCAGTTTTCCTGTTTATGCAAATGGGCGGCGAATTTATCCCACAGCTTGAAGAAGGTGATTTTGCCACAGAAACCAGGCTTTTGGTTGGCACTAATTTAAGTACGACTATCGATGCTTTTAACCGGATTTCGGAAAGGTTAAAATCTGAATATCCCGAAGTGTTGAACATTGTCTCGAGAATCGGTAGTGCCGAGATTCCCACGGATCCTATGCCGATCGAAGGAGGTGATATGATTATCGTGTTGAAGGACAAATCAGAATGGAGCAGCGCTAAGACTTTCCCTGAGTTAGCCAGCAAAATGGCAGAATCCGCCCAGCAGGTTATACCCGGTGTAACAACTGGTTTTCAGTATCCGGTACAAATGCGTTTCAATGAGTTAATGACAGGGGCAAAGCAGGATGTAGTTTGTAAAATATTCGGAGAAGATCTTGATAAACTGGCAGCTTATGCGGAACAACTAGGCGATATATCCAAATCGGTAAAGGGCACAGCTGACTGGTATATAGAGAAAGTAACCGGAATGCCGCAAGTTGTAATTGAATTTAACCGGGACGAAATTGCGAAATACGGAATGAATATCGATGATATTAACCGGACAATTAATGCAGCTTTTGCCGGTGCAGCGGCGGGACAAATCTATGAGGGAGAGAAGAAATTCGACCTTGTAGTACGTGTTGGTAATGAGGGACGGCGCAACATTAACGACGTTCAGAATTTGTTAATCTCGACTCCATCGGGCATTCAGATACCACTCTATCAGGTAGCCAGTATACAGGAAATTGAAGGTCCCAATCAAATTCAACGGGAAAATACTCGCAGAAGGATCATTGTCGGATTTAATGTGCGCGGAAGAGATGTACAGTCCATTGTAGAAGAGCTACAAAAAAAGTGGATGTGCAGCTTAAATTTGAAGCTGGTTATACGATCACTTATGGTGGTGCATTTGAAAATTTACAGCAGGCCAAAGCAAGGTTAATCATTGCGGTACCAGTTGCATTATTGCTGATTTTCATAATGTTGTACTTTGCTTTTTCTTCTGTAAAGGATGGTGCACTTATCTATACTGCCATTCCATTGTCTGCAATAGGAGGGGTTTTTGGATTAGTTATCCGTGGAATGCCGTTCAGTATATCTGCCGGTGTAGGTTTCATCGCACTTTTCGGTGTGGCTGTTTTAAATGGTATCGTGTTGCTTTCTGAATTTAACCGGATAAAAAAAGAGGGAATTATTACTGATGCATTGGAGCTTATCATGACTGGTACGCGTAACCGGCTACGTCCGGTTTTGATGACCGCAGCAGTAGCTTCACTTGGGTTTTTGCCGATGGCTCTGAGTAACGGAGCGGGTGCCGAAGTCCAGAGGCCTTTGGCAACAGTAGTTATAGGTGGCCTTATAACAGCAACTTTGCTCACACTTTTTGTTTTGCCGGCACTTTATTTATTGTTTGATAATAACGCGAAAGTAAAAGTAGCCAGGCCAGTATTAGCACTATTTCTGATATTCACTGGCAGCCAGGTTTTTTCACAGTCCGGACCTACGCCGATCGATGTGGAAAGTGCTGTAAAAATTGCAGTTGAAAAGAATTTGCAGGTTCAGAGTTTCCGTTTAAACGAACAGGTCGCGCAAAGACTGCAATACAGTGCGTTGGATATTGGCAAAACTACAATCAGTGCAGATTACGGAAAAGTAAACAGCATCAACAACGATACAAGGATTGGTATTAGCCAGACAATAAATTTTCCAAGCGTTTATTCCAATCAGCGTAAAGTTCTGGAAGCAAATTTCATGGTGTCAAAAGCGCATACTAAGCTTACAGAACAGGACATTAGAGCAGGAGTACGGCAGGCCTATTTCGAATATGTCAATTTGGCTAAACGCAGGGAACTGCTCATGTATGCTGACAGTATTTATAGGTTATTTGAATCAAAATCGAATTTGCGCTTTGAAAAAGGCTCTGCAAATATTTTGGAAAAAACTGCAGCAGAATCCAGAAGGCAACAGATCACCAACCAGTTAAATTTGGTCAATAGTGATCTGATAATCGCTGTCCGACAATTTAATTTCTACATCCAGGATATAAAAGAGTATGTTCCAATTATCTCAAATCCAAAATTAGAAAACCAGTTTGTTAAACTGGATTCCACATTTGCAACAGATCAGCTTCCACAAATTGAATTTGCAAAACATCAGAAAGATGCTGCACAATTCAGATGGCAAACTGAAAAATCACGAATGTTACCGGATTTTACCCTTGGATATAGTAACCAAAGTTTGATCGGATCACAACAGGTTGGGAACCAGGATTTATATTTCAACGGGAATAAGCGATTTAATTATGTCAGTGCGGGTATTGGGATACCATTGTTTTTTAAAGCACAATCTGCCCGTATCTCAGCTGCCAAAATAGATTGGGAAAGGAACAGGAAACAGACCGATTTAATTGAATTACAGCTCAAAACTGAACTCGCCAATGCCGTTAGCCAGGTACGAAAATATCAGCAAAGCCTGCAGTATTATGAGGGGCAGGGACTAAAAAATGCTGACTTCATTGTATCCGTATCCGATGAACAGTTTCAGGGTGGAGACATTGATTTTTTACAATGGGTTATAGTAATCGACCAGGCAGTTAATATTAAAAACGAATATATCAACGCATTAAATAGCTATAACATGGCGGTAATTCAATTGTTGAAGCTAAATAATTTATAGACCATAATATGAAAAAATTCATCATGATTACTCTGGTTTTCATCGCATGCTCGTGCAGCTCGAAACCGGAAACAAACAATGCAGAAACCGAAAATAAAGTATCGGATGCTACCAAAATTGAACAGGTTGTTTCTATGAATCAGGAGCAGTTAAGCAGCGCCGGTATTGAAGTCGGGACACCACAGCTTGAAAATATAAGCGGAATAATTTCGCTACAGGGGACTATCGATGTTCCGCCCCAGAGTATGGTAAGTCTGAGCTTCCCATTAGGAGGATATTTAAAATCAACTAAGATGCTCCCCGGTATGCATGTAAGAAAAGGCCAGGTATTGGCAGAGCTTGAAGATATGCAGTTCATCCAGCTACAGCAGGATTACCTCACGGCCAAAGAAAGATTGCTCTTGTCCGAATCCGAGTTTAACCGTCAGCGTGAATTGAATGTCAGCAAAGCCAGCAGCGATAAAGTGTACCAGCAGGCTAGGGCTGAAATGGAGACGCAGCGGATACTGACAAGTGCACTGAGTCAGAAACTGGAAGTAATTGGCATTGATCCTGCCAAGTTAAAAGCCAATAAGATATCAAAAAGTGTTTCAATAATCTCACCAATCAATGGCTTTGTGTCCAAAGTGAACGTTAATGTTGGAAAGTATACTTCTCCTACTGACATGTTATTTGAATTGGTTGATCCGAGTGATGTGCATCTGGTACTTAATGTTTTTGAGAAAGATTTGAATTCCCTTTCAGTTGGACAGCATGTTACGGCTTACACGAACAGTGATCCGGGCAAAAAGTTTCTGGCAGAAGTGATACTGATCACCAAAAGTCTAAATCAGGACCGGATGGCCGAGGTGCATTGTCATTTTGAAAAATATAATCCCTCTCTTGCACCAGGAATGTTTATGAATGGTGAAGTTTCTGTTCAAAGTAATAAATCGTTAACTGTCCCGGAAGATGCTCTGGTACGTTGGGAAAATAAATTTTATGTATTTACAGAAAATGCAAGGGGGAAATTTAAAATGATTAACGTTAAACCTGGTGTAATTAGCCACGGTAAGCAGCAAATTGAAGCATCTGGAGTAGACAATCAAACACGGCTTGTTGTAAAAAATGCATATGCCTTGCTCATGAAAATCAAAAATACTGAAAAGGAAGGCTGATTTTTAATGATCAGGGTCAGCAATCCGACTAAAACAAGGAAATAAAGAGAAATAAACTATTAAAAAAAGTGTCAATAAGCGTCTGTGAAGAATCTTACTGGCACTTTTTTTGAAATCATCTGAAAGCCTTGGTATATGTAAGACTCAGCTATTAATCATTGCTTTTCTCATTGCATTGGGCAGACCTGAAATTTTAATTGCTCTTTTGGCAAAAATAGACGATTTCTTCTGAAGGTAAGGCATAGCGTTTTACTTCCGCTTTGGTCAATTCATCCATGACAAAACGGTCTTCTTTGACTGTAAAACCACCTTTTTCCAATTCCTGGCCATAATTTTGTCCAAATAAACGTAAGTGGTCATTTTGCAAAAAGTATTTTTCCCTTTCTTTCGGATCAGTTATAGTCGCATCTTCATAAGTAACTTCATATTTCATATCCTGCGGTGACTGGATCAATGCCCATCCTCCCGGTTTTAACACACGGTGCAATTCGCTCATAGCCAATATATAATCATCCACATGCTCCATTACGTGATTGCAGAAAGCGACATCGAAAGTATTGTCCGGGAATGGAATCTGATGAATATCCATTTTTACTTTTGCGAGTGGTGATTCAATGTCGCCGGTGATATAATCCAGATTTTTCATCTTCTCAAATCTGTCAATAAAGCAGTACTCAGGTGCTACATGCAACACTTTAAGATTGGCTGTAAAAAAATTAGTTTTACGTTTCAGGTACAAACCCATTAACCGATGCCGTTCCAGAGACAGGCAGCCTGGGCATAATGCATTTTCACGACTGGAACTATTTCTTCCGTATGGTAAAAATTTCTTGTAATGGCTATTGCAAACAGGGCATTCTACGTTATTACCAATATAGAAAATACTTAAAAAACGTGCTGCCCAGTGTCCCACTAATTGAAGATAAGGCCGGGGAATATATCTTAACACTAAACTAATAATGGCTTTCATTCAATCAATTGATTAAAAATTTAATAAATTTAGGATCATAATAAGGAAACAAAAAATTAATGATTCCAGCAATAGACCCAAAACCTCCAGGTAAAAAACTTATAAAACGTATGTCAACTCGTACGAAATGGATGATTCTTGCCCCTTTCGGACTAATATTATTCAGCTTTGGCCTTACTGTCCTAAGTGAGGCAGCGCATCAGCGCCGTACCGGTGAACCCACGCAGGTTTGGGTTCTTTTGGGATTGTACAGCCTTGTACTGATCAACGCCGGTTTAATTTTCTTTGGAGAAGCACTTCGCTTTCGGATACTATTGGATGTACGCCGTGAAACGCGTAGGAGTATGCGCCAGTTACTTCGCAAGGTTAATGCAAAGACTACCCGTAAATTAAAACCAGTTAAGAAAACAAAAAGCCCTACCAAAACAGATTGACAGGGACTTGTTGGATAACATGTTATCGGAGAGGCTATTAATTAACTTTATTAGCTGCAAACTGAGCCTTTATTGCCTCAACATCGACGTTCCGTACTTCTGGCTTGCGTAAAAGGTCTTTAATTTTCGCTTTGCGATTATTAGCTACTGCTTTGTTTCTGCGACCTTTACGTTTTAATTCCGTAACTCCCATTGTAAAATTATTGTTTTGTGAAAGAGCCGCAAAATTAAGGATTTATGTGTAAATAATGAAGTTAATAGTCATAAATATTGCGTAACCTGCCCTAACTTTACGGTTTTAATGTCCTTTTGCGTTTTTCCTGCCATTGATTAGAGCAGTTGTTTTGAACAATCCGGATATTCTGTCTGGTTTTGCTGATCAGGAAACGCAGGGGTAAATGATTATTTGATACAGATATAATGAGTAAACCATCCCTTGCCCGTGGCACCCGCGATTTCGGTCCGGAACAAATGGCAAAGCGTAATTTTATTTTTGAAACCATCCGTCGTTCATTTCAGCGTTATGGATTTCTCCCTTTGGAAACACCAGCTTTTGAAAACCTATCTGTATTGATGGGTAAATACGGCGAAGAAGGTGACCAGCTGCTTTTCAAAATCCTGAATTCAGGGGACTTTAGCGGAAAACTTGTTGAGAAGGATTTATTGGATGGTTATAAACCGCTGACATCTAAAATCTCTGAAAAAGGTTTGCGCTATGATCTGACCGTTCCATTTGCAAGATATGTAGTGATGAACCGCGGAACGCTGGCAATGCCGTTTAAGCGTTACCAGATTCAGCCCGTCTGGCGTGCTGATCGACCACAAAGAGGCCGTTACAGGGAATTTTATCAATGTGATGCGGATGTCGTAGGAACTGATTCTTTACTTTGTGAGGCGGAGATTGTAAATCTGTTGCATGACATTCTTCCGGCGTTGGGAATAGACGATTTCACGGTTAAAATCAATAACAGAAAAATCCTGACCGGAATTGCCGACATAATAGGAGCCGAGGGCATGGAAGGCCCGCTTTGTGTTGCCATTGATAAACTGGATAAGATCGGAAAAGATAAAGTTGTTGACGAATTGTCTGAGCGTGGTTTTACGGACACAAGTATTGAGCTTCTTAATCCGATATTTTCATTATCTGACGGCGATGAACCTTTTAGCGAACTAAGAAACTGGCTTCAAAATTCTGAAATTGCATTGAAAGGAATTGCTGAACTGGAAGAAGTCTGGAATATGGTTAAACTATTGGGGTTGGAAAACGCAAAAATACAGTTTGATGTTACCCTTGCACGTGGTTTGTCCTATTATACTGGTGCTATATTCGAGGTGAAGGCTAACAATGTACAAATGGGAAGCATTTGCGGAGGTGGCAGATACGATAATCTGACAGGTACATTTGGTGTTCCGGGAATTTCAGGCGTGGGAATTTCATTGGGCGTTGACCGGATTTACGATGTCATGGAAGAGTTAAATTTTTTTCCGGATAACCAGACAACGAGTACGAAAATCATGTTGTCCAATTTTGACAGGGAAGCATTTCAGTTTGGTTTATCCATTTTACCAAAATTAAGGCTTGCGGGTATTAATACTGAAATGTATCCGGATTCTGTGAAACTAAAAAAGCAACTGGATTACGCAGACAGAAAAAATATCCCGTTCGTAGTTCTGATAGGATCAGATGAAATACAGTCTGGCCTGCTGACCTTAAAAAATATGAAGACCGGTGAACAGCAAAAAGTAAGTGTGGATGATATTATTTCCATAGTTTTGAATAGCTGATTGCAAAATTATTAAATCGATTAACATAAAATTATAGACTAACAAGCTGAATGCAAGACTGATCAAGTCAATTGCCGGAGGCTAATGCGAACATGAATAATAATATATTAAGAATTGCAATTCAAAAATCCGGAAGATTAAGTGAAGATTCTCTTAAACTGATCAAAGAATGCGGAATTCGTTTCGACAACGGAGCTGGTAAACTCAAAACTTCTGCCACCAATTTTCCAGCTGAAATCCTTTTTTTACGCGATGATGATATTCCTGGCTATGTAGAGGACGGAGTTGCACATCTTGGTATTGTAGGTGAAAATGTATCAGTTGAATCTGAAAGGGATGTAAATACGGTTCACAGGCTTGGATTTTCGAAATGTCGTTTATCAATCGGCGTTTTGAGAGAACAGGATTACAATGGCCTGAATGACCTGGAAGGAAAGAGTATTGCCACAACGTATCCTCGTTTGTTAGGCAAATATTTACAGGAAAATAATGTTTCAGCCCAGATACACGAAATTAGCGGCTCGGTTGAAATTGCACCAAGTATTGGTCTTGCCGATGCTATATGTGATATAGTAAGTTCGGGAAGTACGTTGCTGAGCAATGGACTAAAAGAGGTAGAAACGATTTTCCAATCCGAAGCGGTCATGATCGCAAGTAAACATCTTTCAGTTCAGCAGCAGGAACTTCTGGATCAGCTGTTATTTCGTATCAAATCGGTTCAGGTTGCAAAAAATAATAAATATATTTTATTAAACTGCCCGACTTCAGCTGTTGAAAATATAATCAAATTCCTTCCCGGAATGCGCTCTCCAACCATATTGCCATTGGCAACAGAAGGATGGTGTTCTTTGCATTCTGTTATCAATGAAAATGATTTCTGGGAAAACATTGAAAAAATAAGGCAGGCTGGGGCAGAAGGAATTTTGGTTATTCCAATTGAGAAAATGATCATTTAATTATTTTTTCAATTAACCCGCTTATTTAGTTTGACATACACCGCTGACAATTAGCTGAATATATGAATATTATTGCGTTTCCAAACAGAACACTATGGCCATCTTTACTATCGCGGCCGGTACAGGATTCTCAGGAAATAGAAAAAAAGTACTTCCGATTCTGGAACAGGTGAAAATTGGTGGAGATGAAGGTTTAAGGGTACTAGCCAAAAAATTCGATAACATTGATCTTGGCGAGCTTGCTTTTTCCGAAGAAGAAATATCCGCGGCTGAACATCAGCTGGATGATGATTTGAAAAAAGCAATTCACCAGGCTTATCAGAATATTTACAAATTTCATAAAGCTCAGCTTCAGCCAGCGGAGAAAATTGAAACAATGCCTGGTGTAACTTGCTGGCGTCGCAGCGTTGGCATCGAAAAAGTCGGTATATACATTCCTGGCGGCACCGCGCCTTTATTCAGCACAGTTTTGATGTTGGGTATTCCTGCTCAATTGGCAGGTTGTCGTGAAGTTGTGCTTTGTACACCTTCTAATCACCCTGCCATATTATATGCTGCAAAACTCGTGGGTGTTACCAAAGCATTTCGTATTGGCGGTGCCCAGGCAATTGCGGCGATGGCCTACGGAACAGAAAGTGTGCCAAAAGTTTACAAAATATTCGGCCCTGGAAATCAATATGTTACAACTGCTAAAATGCTTGTAAGTAAAGAAGGAATTGCTATTGATATGCCGGCCGGTCCGTCAGAAGTAGCAATTTATGCAGATGATTCAGCTATTCCTTCCTTCGTGGCAGCCGATTTGTTGTCACAGGCAGAACACGGAGCAGATAGCCAGGTATTGCTGGTATCGACAAGTAAAAAACTGCTGTCATCTGTTAATCTGACCTTGTCATCCCAAATGGATAAGTTGCCTCGGAGAGATCTGGCAGCCCAATCCATAGAAAACAGCAAGGCGATTCTGGTGGAAACACAAGAAGAAGCCATTGATCTTTTGAACGAATATGCAGCGGAACATTTAATCCTGAGTATTGAAAATGCAGAGTTGGTTTCTGAAAAAATCATTAATGCAGGTTCTATATTTTTGGGGAATTATACGCCTGAATCGTGTGGTGATTATGCTTCGGGTACCAATCATACACTTCCTACCAACGGGCATGCAAAAGCTTACAGCGGTGTTTCGGTGGATAGTTTTGTGAAAAAAATTACGGTGCAGAATATTACCAAGGAAGGTATTCAAAATATTGGCCCGACTGTGGAAGCAATGGCTGCAGCGGAATCTTTAGATGCGCACAAAAGAGCGGTCAGGATACGTTTGCAAAGTTTGATTGTTTAGTGGAAATCATAAAATTGACGTAACCTTTTGTACAATATGCAACGGTGTAATCTGGTCAGTTCTGATCATCCGGATGGTGAATCGGTAAAAGTGATTAATATTGAACCTTTTCAATTCGATAACAGATTGTTTAGTAGAAGATAAAAGTAATTCGTAAAGCTATTTTTGAATGAATAAATAAGTGCAGAAATGAACCAATCCTTTGATCTGAATAAAGTACTTCGTCCGCATATTTTAAATTTATCACCTTATTCTTCTGCCAGAGACGAATACACGGGCCATGTCGGGATTTTTCTGGATGCCAATGAAAATCCGTATGGCTCAGTAACGGAAGAAAATTATAACCGTTATCCTGATCCGCATCAGAATGATATCAAGAGAAAACTGGCTCCAATAAAAAATATAAATATCGAACGTATATTTTTAGGAAATGGAAGCGATGAACCTATCGATTTACTGGTTCGGGCTACGTGTACTCCTGGTAAAGACCGCGTTTTGATCATGCCTCCAACTTACGGAATGTATGAAGTTAGTGCTTCTATCCACGATGTGTTAATAGATAAGGTTTCGCTTACCGCTGATTATCAGATAGATGTTGAGGCAGTTATAAGTGCAATTACTCCGGAAACGAAAATTATATGGATATGCTCGCCCAATAATCCAAGTGGGAATGTCATGAAGGAAAAGGATATTGAAACTATACTGGAAAACTTTTCCGGACTTGTAGTAGTGGATGAAGCTTATGTGGATTTTACAGATTCGGAGTCATGGCTGCACCGTTTGGACAGTTATCCTAATCTGGTAGTTTTACAAACCTTCTCAAAAGCGTGGGGGCTTGCAGGATTACGCGCAGGTATGTGTTTTACATCAAAAGAACTCGTTTACATTTTAAATAAGATCAAAGCTCCTTATAATATCAGTCAGCCCGCACAACAGGCTTTATTAATAGGATTGGATTCAGTAGCAAAAATGACAGAAATGGTGCAGGATATTCTTAAAGAAAGATCTTCTTTATGTACCATGCTGGAAAATTTATCGTTGGTGAATAAAGTATTTCCGTCAGATGCCAATTTCCTGCTTGTTAAATTCGATGATGCCAAAGCAATTATGGACTATCTTTTAAAGGAAACTATCATTGTCCGCGACCGCTCCCGCGTTCATTTATGCGAAGGTTGCCTGCGGATAACAGTAGGTACAAAAGAAGAAAATGAAGCTTTAATAGAATCATTGAAAAAATACCAGCAAACGATCGTAACAGTTTGAAGCACTTAATTAACAAAAAACCAATTAAACATTTCCCTACAACAATACTATCTATGAAGAAATTAGCACTAACAGTATTTTGCACCCTATGTTTTGGTTTTGCCCATGCACAATATGAAAATAACTGGGCAGTTGGATTTAAACTGGGAGAACCCACCGGAGTTAATATTCGAAAATATTTTAATAATGTTCACGCTATTGATGTAACAATAGGGACTTACGGAGGAATTCTTGCTAATAAACGTGATTACAGAAGAGGGGTGTACAAGAATGCAGGTTTGTCTGTACAGGCTCATTATTTATGGCACACTCCATTGTTCAATTCTGAGGCTGTACACGTTTATTATGGACTTGGAGGACAGGTAAATAGCCGTAATTATTATCCTGATAACAAGCAATCAATCCCTTCACCAGGAGACCGTGAAAAACAAATATCGTTGGGCGGTTCGGCATTAGGTGGTGTTGAATATTTTATCCCAAATAATAAAATATCGGTATTTCTGGAAGCAGGAGCTTACGTAGAACTTCTTCCAAGGCCTTTTTATCTAAGCCCTAATCTTTCCGGTGGAATTCGTTTCAACCTGTAATAACCGGCTTTTAAAAATTAACTTGCGAATAATATTAGAAGAGAGCGGGCATTAGCCTGCTCTTTTTTGTAAATTGGTAATTACTTTTGGCCAATCTTAATTTTCAAATCAACGCTACGTGTTTAAAGTTTACAGTTCTTCTGCCGGTTCAGGCAAAACATATACACTGACAAAAGAATACCTTAAACTGGCATTACACTCCAGCTCAGATACTTATTTCAGGCAAATACTGGCTGTCACATTTACGAATGCCGCAGCAAATGAAATGAAGGAGCGTATTTTGCTTATGCTAAGGCAATTTTCTGATTACCAGAATTCGCCGGAAATTGTGCCAACTATGCTTAGGGATGTTGTAATTGAAATGTATCCGGCCACTGAAACAGATGAAGAGCTTTTTACAGGTGCGTGTGAGTTGATTTCTGTGCGGGCCCAACTGGTATTTCGCCAGATACTGCACCGCTATTCCGACTTTTCAGTCATGACGATTGATAAGTTTACTCAGCGGCTGATCAGTAGTTTTACCGATGAGCTCGGAATTCCTTTTGTTTTTGAAACCCAGCTTGATGGCGATTTACTGGACGAAGCAGTTGACCGCTTATTAGCCAGAATAGGGCAGGAAGGAGAGGAAGTCCTGACAGATATCGTAGAAAAATATTACCGTGAAAATGCAGAAGAAGGCAAAAGCTGGTCAAGTCTTCCTTCCCAGATCCGTCAAACCTCTGGTACCTTGCTGAGTGAGCAAAGCTACATACAAATGCTGCGGATAGCTGACCTGCAAATGGAAGACTGGATTGCTATACGTAACCAGATGCGTAAATTTGTTCGTGAAAAGGAGAGCCGGATCACAACACTTGCCAAAAAAGCATGTGAATTAATACAGGAAGGTTTTTTGGTGGATAAGGATTTTCATCAGGGTGGACGGGGCATTTTTGGTTATTATAAAGACAGAGGTGATGGAAAAAAACTTTGGGCTGAACCTAATTCTTATGCTTATAAATCCATAGGTGAAGGCACCTGGTATGGCGCCAAAACGGCTGTAATGATCAAGG
Organism: Dyadobacter sp. NIV53; assembly: GCF_019711195.1. Taxonomy (NCBI): domain Bacteria; kingdom Pseudomonadati; phylum Bacteroidota; class Cytophagia; order Cytophagales; family Spirosomataceae; genus Dyadobacter; species Dyadobacter sp. NIV53. Next base: position 130,827 of record NZ_CP081299.1, on the reverse strand, counting down.
ATAAAATTGAAGAGATCAGGCCTGAACTTGAAAATTTCTTTCACCAGATTGAAAACATTCGCACATCAGAATCAGAGAAAATTGCTTTATATAATATTCTTGACCGGCATATTTACAACCTTTCTCTATTAGGTGAGATCCGTAAAGAATTTGACGCGCTATTGAGGCAAAACAACCAGGTACACATCTCAGATTTTAATAAGAAAATTCTTGAAATTGTTTCGCAGGAACCCGTTCCATTTATTTTTGAAAGGCTTGGAGAAAAATATAACCATATTCTGGTTGATGAGTTTCAGGACACATCCAAACTGCAATTTGCCAATTTGCTTCCATTGATTGAAAACGCATTGGCAGATGGTTATTTTAATCTGATTGTTGGAGATGCCAAACAATCTATTTATCGTTTTCGCGGGGGTGATATGGATTTGTTGTTACATCTGGCACAAAATCAGGTGATGCAGCTAACTTCTGTTTTGGGAGATAATGCTTTCAACCAGGAACGTTTATGGAGCCTGGATACTTATCTGGCCGTGGATCACTTACGTACCAATCGCCGAAGCTACCGCGAAATCACTAATTTCAATAACCAGTTTTTTTCTTTTGTGTCTGATTCTCTGGGAAGTGAGTTTCCTTTGGTAAAAGATGTTTATGACGAAAATTTTCAGCAGGAAATTCCAGATGGTGTTTCAGAAGGCGGCCACGTACAAATGGAATTTCTGAATATGTATGAAGACCTGGATGAAATTTCAAGTGAGGAAAGCACGAATGATCCGATCATAAAACGAACGCTTGAACTCGTTGAAGAACTGAAAGGTAATGGTTACCGATGGAGAGATATTGCAATTTTGTGCCATCGTAAAAAGGAAGCGACTGCCATTGCCAATGCGTTAAAAAATGAAGGATATCCGCTGATTTCTGATGATGCCTTGTCGCTGGGCTATTCCCGGGCTGTACACTTTGTGATTTCCTTTATGAAGGTTTTGCATACTTCTGATCATCGACTGGCACGATACGAAGCAGCTTATTTATTCCATCATGTAATCAGGCAGGAAAATCCGGGTGCCGCCGAATATGAAGCCATAAGAAAAGTATGTACCGAACCAGGGCTTGACACCTTTCTGGATTATTTTTCCAAATGGGGAATAGTACTGACTGCATTCAGAATGAGGCAGCTTTCTGTTTTTGAACTGAGCGAGCAGCTTATGCAAAACTTTGGTCTTTTTGACGGAGGTTCTGACAATGAATATCTTTTCCGTTTTCTGGATGTGGTGCTGGAATTTGGAACCAGGCGTACCAACCATTTAGGCGATTTTCTGCATTATTGGGAAACTGCCAAAAATAAGCTTTCCATCACGATTCCAGCCGACACTGATGCATTGCGGATTACGACCATTCATAAGTCAAAGGGACTGGAATATCCGGTAGTGATTGTTCCATACGCCAATTGGAAATACACATCTAATCCTACACTGGATAGGATTTGGGTTGATCTGGATGATATTGATTACGAGGAATTGATATTAACCGGAAAATCGGAAGGATCTGGAGAAGGTAAAAAACTCAAAAGTTCGATGGTTTCGGTTGTCAAAGATCTTGAAAACACCTTGTTAGCAGATCAGTATGCAGATGAACGTGCGCGGAAACTGGTGGAAACACTGAACTTGCTTTATGTTGCATTTACAAGATCCATTCAACGTTTGTATATTTTAGCCAAGAGTGAAAAAAACTGGCAGAACTCAACCACCATTGGCGGTTGGCTACACGATTTCCTTAGTCAGCCGGATTTTGAACCTGCATGGAGCGACGAACAGGTGCTATACATCATTGCAGAAGGAACTGACGATCGCAGGCATGCCCATGTCAGGACGGATGCAAAGCCTTTTGTGATGACAGGTATATTGAGTAATGATCGTACCAATTCATTGAGATTGCGCAGGATGGCCGACCGGATTTTTGATGTGGAGACATTTGAACTGAAATATGACCGTCTACAGAAACTACGGTATTTATTGACTCGCCTAAAAAGCCTGTCTGATTTGCCCAATGCCATTCAGAAATTAATTTCCGAGGGTATTTTTACAAGATCCGAGGCGGAATCAGTTAGTGTGCAAATGACAAATCTGCTTGGAAATACTTCTTTGCAGGATTTATACGATGATGAAAATAGTATTCAAACCAATAAAGAACTTTTGATCCCGGGAGGAAAACTACTGCATATTGACCGGATAGTACAGTTGCCGGATGGAAATTATGTGTTTATGATATTTGTTGGCGGAAACGGAAACGATGAAAATCGCCGCCATCTCCGGAAGCTGGTAACTGTGTTTCAAAATACAGGAAAATCTGCAAAGGGTGTTTTGGTAACGCTTGAAAACGAAATGGTGGAATGGGTATGAAATAACTTACTATTCAGTGAAATTGTAGTTTAAAGTGAGGTGATATTCTTTTGCATTTTTCGAAGTAAATAATATTTCTCCTACAATACCGACCAGTTCATTGGTGCCGCTTCCAGGAACAATTTTACGTACAGTTGTGACCAATCCGTTTTCATAATTTCCCTTATGTTCAAATACAACACTTCCCGTTCTCCCGGCAATAACACCGGTAAACCGTTCTAATCCATATACCGTTGTATTCGCTTTACTCATATTATTTTTCAATTCCATCAAAATGCTTTCTCCTTTCATTTCACCTTCATAAACGATCGTGAACTTACCGGTTGTCAGTTTTTCTCCATTTTCGTTCTTGCTAAAAAACTCCTCATAACCATCTGTAACGAAGAAAGTAGCATTTGCCGATAACATCATAAATAGTGTTTTATATACAAGGTAAAGCTTCAAAACTAACCCAAATTGCGTTTAAATGACAATTTTTAAATTAATAATATCATTTTCTTTTAATTCAGGAACAGTCATTTTTTGTTCTGGCATGTGCTTATTCCAATGAAAATAGTTAACCATAAATAATTATCAATTATTATAGAATTATGTAATATAAATATGTAGTATTATTTAGTATTTTTTATTCGGAAATTGCACAATTTTTATGATCTTAGAGGAATTTTAGGATTATTTGGTATCCAGGCTCAACGGCATTTTTATTCTATGCGTCTTACTTTTCAGAAACAAGTCTTTTTAGGCATTGCTTTTTCTATTGTTTTAGTCACATTGGTTGGCTTAACATCTTATAATGCCCTGGTAATTCAGCAGGAGAATTCTTCGTGGGTCAATCACACCAAGGATGTCATTGCAGTTTCTAATAAAGTAAAAAATTTATTGCTTACAGCCGAATCGAATATCAGGGGATTTGCACTTACTAAAAACAGTAAGTTCGAAAATTCATACAATGATGCAAATGAAAATATCTGGGATGAAATTAACAACCTGAAAGTGTTAACACAGGATAATCCTGTGCAAAGTGCGAAACTTGATACCTTGACAGGCCTGTTGAGCAATAAGCTGGAATTAATGAGCATACAATTGGACCAGCTCCAGTCTGATAGTAACAGTTCGGATACGCTTCGTTTACTTATTATAAAAGGTAAAAATCTGTCTTCAAAAATTGATTTCAATTTTAACAGGATAGAAAATACTGAACAGGCCCTGCTGACCGAACGTGAGCAAAAAGCTATAGAAAGCTCCTCTAACGCTAAAATGGTGATCGTTTTTGGAACCGGAATTTTTATGCTGGTTATATTTCTGCTTTATTATTTTATCCGCCAGACTTACAATTCACAAATTGCTTCTGAAAAGGAAACAAAAAAGGTAAATGCACAACTTGAAAAGATTGTATTGGCCGATCAGGAAAAAAACTGGATACTGAGTGCCGCTGCCGAAGTTAGTATTGCCGTGAGAGGTGAGCCTTCCAGAGATGAACTGGCTTATAACCTGATCCATAAAATAGCTGAAATTACCGGTGCAATAATTGCCATTATATATCTCAAATCCGAGGAGGGCAATTATCTTGAATATGCCGTTTCTTATGGCGTTGCTAATGATGAATTAGTCCCAAAAATAATAGCACCAGGACAAGGTATACTTGGACAAGTATTTAAGGATAAACTTGATTTTAAAAAAATAGACGTATCCCCGGACTACATTCAGGTTGTTAGTGGAACCGGACGGAGTAAGCCCGGAATTATTTTCGTTAAATCTCTGATTTTTGAAGGTACTGTAATTGCATTACTTGAAATAGCCCTGCTACATGAGCCGCATTCCGGAACAGTTCGTTTGCTGGAAACAATTTCCGAAAATGTTGCAATTGCTTTGATGGCAGCAAGGGCAAGATTGGCTATGCAGCAATTACTTGATAAAAGCCAAAGGCAGGCAGAAGAACTGGAAGCCCAGCAGGAGCAGCTAAGTAATACACATGAAGAGTTGATCCTGAACTCATCCCTGCTTCAGGTTTCGGAAGAAGAACTTCGTATTCAACAGGAAGAATTAAAGCAGATCAATACAGAACTGGAAGAAAAAGCCTTTATGCTTGAGGAGCAAAAGGGAACGCTGGAAGAAGCCAGGGATCAGTTACAGCTAAAAGCGGATGAGCTCGAAAAAAGTGGCAAGTTTAAAAGTGAATTTCTTGCCAATATGAGCCACGAATTACGAACACCACTGAACAGTATACTGATATTATCCCATATTCTCGAAGAAAATAAAGAGCAGCGACTAAGTGAAGATGAACAGCGCTATGCTTCGGTTATACATAATTCGGGAAGCGATTTACTTACCCTGATTAACGATATACTAGACCTTGCCAAGGTTGAATCCGGGAAAATCGATCTGCATCATGAAAATATCGATACAGAATTTTTGCTTATAGAAATCAGGAACACATTTTATAAAGTTGCTGAAAATAAAGGGCTTGGACTAAGCATTACGAAGGATGAATCCTGTCCTGCTAAAATGTACCTGGATCACGTAAGGCTCCTGCAAATCCTTAGAAATTTACTTTCGAATGCCATAAAATTTACATCAGCACCCGGTGAAGTTTCGTTGGTAGTTTCATTGAAAAATGATCGCTGGATTTTTGAAGTTTCGGATACCGGTATTGGCATTCCGGAAGATAAGCAGCAGGCAATTTTTGAAGCTTTTCAGCAGGCTGATGGCTCTACTAGTAGAAAATACGGCGGTACCGGGTTGGGATTGTCCATTACAAAAGAGCTTACAAATTTATTCGGGGGCACGATCTCCTTAAAAAGTGAACCCGGAAAAGGGTCAGTTTTTACGCTGACACTGCCAGTTCCAGTATTTACCGAACAAGCTGATGTGTTTCCCATAAAGGATGAATTACCTGTTATTAAATCTCAGGAATTTAAAAAGCCTGTGAACGAAAAAGAACAGGAAAACCGGTTACTGCTCATTGAGGACGATCCTTTTTTCGCTGCTGATATGGCCAACAAGGCCCGGAATAGTGGGTTTCAGGTTGCAACTGCTGAAACTGGCCAGCTCGGTCTGCAATTAGCAAGATCTTTCAGGCCAACTGCGATTATACTGGATATGCATTTGCCGGATATGTCTGGCGAAGCTTTACTGAAAGAACTTAAATCAGATAACAAAACCCGACTGATTCCCGTGCATACTGTATCTGCCGGTGATAAAGATGACTTTAATTCGGAAGGTGCAATCGGATTTATTCAAAAACCGATTAACAGAAAATCGGCAGAAGGAATTTTTGACTTATTGAAATTTGAAGGAAAAAATCTATCTAAACAAAGAATACTGCTTGTTGAAGATGATACGTTCCAAAGTAAATATCTGGGTGATTTCCTGACTGACAATAATATTTTTGTTCTATACGCCTATTCGGCAGGGGAAGCCATGGCAATTCTATCAAATGATTCTGTCGATGGTATTATTCTGGATATCCACTTATCCGATATGAATGGCCTTGATTTTTTGGACCAGATCAAGCAAAATCCATCTTACTCCGCTTTGCCTGTTGTGATCAATACAGCAGAAGATCTTTCTCATCCGGATCTTGTCAGGGTTATGAAATATGCTCATCCGGTGGTCATGAAAACGCGTAAATCTAATGAGAGGCTACTGGACGAAGTAAAACTTTTCCTTACAAAAATTCTTCCAAAACCTATTTTCACTCCGATTGCAAAGCGGGATTCTGGCAATGTACAAGGTTATACTGAAAAAAGTTTTGTCGGAAAAAAAGTATTGCTGGCCGATGATGATATGCGTAATATTTTTGCATTAAGCGCTGTACTGGAAGGAGCAGGCTTTTCTATCGTAATTGCCATGAATGGTAAGGAAGCCATTCAGAAATTGGAAGAAATACCCGATATTCAGCTTGTCCTGATGGATGTAATGATGCCTGAAATGGATGGAATTGAGGCAACGCGGGTAATAAGGGAGAATAAAAAATGGTTGGATTTGCCGATCATAGCGGTAACGGCTAAGGCAATGCAGGGAGACCGGGAACAATGTATGGCTGCCGGTGCCAACGATTATATCTCGAAACCAGTAGATACTGACAAACTGCTTTCGCTCATCAAAGTTTGGATACACTCAGCTTAAATAACATGGAAACTATTGATTATCGCGGACTTGAGTCACTGATTTTCCGGCTGAGGGAAACATCAGGATTTGATTTTTCGGGTTATACACGCCCTTCGCTAATGAGAAGAGCCCGGTTGCATCTGGTTAAACGTGCGGTTAGCCTGTCAGAGTTAATGACTGACATTCATCGTAATGAAGTTGCGGCTTATGATCTGGTGCAGGATCTGACAGTCAATTATTCTGAAATGTTCCGGGACCCTGATTTTTTTGCTTTGTTGAAATCAGAAGTTCTGAGCTATTTTGAATCCTGCGCCACATTTCGCATTTGGGTGGCCGGATGTGCATCCGGAGAAGAAGCATTTTCTCTCTCTATTTTATTGCGGGAGTCAGGACTGATAGATAAGTCGATTATTTATGCCACAGATCTTAACAAGAAAATACTTGCATCTGCTAGAGAAGGTGTTTTTTCTTTGGCCCGGGCACGTAATTTCTCCGAAAATTATTTAAAAGCAGGTGGAAATTATTCCTTATCCGATTACTATCAGGTTTCATATGGAAAGGCAATTATGCATCACGAATTACGAAAAAAGATCATTTTCTCTCATCATGACCTGGTAGGTGATGGGGTTTTTAATGAATTCCAACTGATTTGCTGCCGAAATGTGATGATTTATTTTACACTGGAACAAAGAAAAAAAGTACTTGAATTACTGTATGAAAGCCTCTCGATGTATGGTTATTTGTGCCTTGGTAAAAGAGAATCCTTAAGCTATTCAGGGTTGGAGGAAAAATTCAGGATAATTAGTATTCCACTAAATATTTACCAAAAGATATTATAAAACCGCCTTCAGTTTATATAGCGAAAGGCGGATTTAGAAAAAGTTTTATGATTGCTACTCAACAAATAATGGACAAAACAAAAATTCTGCTGCTGGATGACCGGGAAGAAAATCTAATTTCTCTAAAAGCGATACTGAGCAGGGATGACATTGATATATACGAAACAACTTCCCCTAATGAAGCGCTGCGCATCGTATGGGAAAATGAGATTGCAGTCGCACTTGTTGATGTACAGATGCCAGGAATGGATGGCTTTGAATTTGCCGAAACACTGGCTTCAAACCCCAAAACCAAAGAAATCCTGATTGTATTTGTTACCGCAATTTCCAAAGAAACCACTTATGCAGTCAGGGGATTAAAATCCGGTGCAATTGATTATCTATACAAACCACTGGATCCCTACATAACCAATGCAAAAGTCGATGCACTGATCCGGCTCTCACGAAGTCAGAAAGAGATACGTGAAAAGAATAAGCTTCTTGAAAATTATGCTACAATCGTCACAAATTCACCTGACATTATTGTTATGGTTGAGCCTGAGACTGCCAGAATATTATCAATCAATCCTTCGGTAGAAACAATCCTAGGCCTTGCACCGCAAAGTTTGGAAGATACATCCATGCTAGATTTACTTGTAGATTCTTCTAATTCCAAACTTAAGGAAGTACTGATAGACCGCTCATATATGGAAGGTCAGACTATTGTAATTGAAGATAGGTTTTATGGCCGTTTGAGGCAACCGTTGTGGCTGGAACTTCGGATTATGTATAAAAACAGGTTACTCTTTATTAATTTACATAATATCGAGAAACGAAAAGCATATGAGAAACAGCTGCTGGAAGCCCAGTCCGTTGCAGAAAAAGCGAGGAAGATGAAAGAAACTTTTCTTGCGAATATGAGCCACGAGATCCGGACACCTCTAAACGGAATACTTGGAATTGCCAATTTACTGGAGGCAACAGAACTGGATTTGTCTCAGCGAAACCTATTGGAAATGCTTACCCATTCCTCGGGATCGCTTTTGAATATACTTAATGACATTTTGGATATCTCAAAAATAGAGGAAGGTAAATTTTCCATTGTTCCAAAAACAACAGATTTAAGGTTGCTGGGCAAAGGAATTATTGACCTGATGAAATTTAAAAGTGACGAAAAAGATATCGAATTGAGCCTGTTTGTGGATGAAAGAATTCCTGAATTCGTTTCGGTTGACGGAATGAGGTTAAATCAAATATTGCTGAATCTGATTGGAAATGCACTCAAATTTACAGATTCTGGCCTGGTAAAGCTTAAGATGGAATATCAGGGATTTAATGATGGACTCCATCAGATCCGATTTTCTGTGGTTGATACCGGAATAGGGATTTCCAAAGAAGACATGCAGAATGTATTTTCGGAATATGGACAGGCTTCCGAACATACTTCGCATCATTATGGAGGAACAGGACTTGGGCTTACAATTTCCAAAAAACTGGTTCAGTTGATGAAAGGTGAACTCCAGGCCAAAAGTGAATTAAACTTTGGAAGTGAATTTTATTTCACTATGGATATGGCAGCTGCCAATGAAAAAGTATCAGAAAAAACTGCATTGGTGTCGTATACCGCTTTACCGACTTTTTCAGGGATCAGGATATTGGTTGCGGAAGATAACCGAATTAACGCCCTATTGATTAAAAAGTATTTAACAACCTGGTTAATTGAAACCATTATGGTTGAAAATGGCCAGGAGGCAATAGAAGTATTGGAGGATGATGAATTCGATTTGATTATCATGGATACCCGAATGCCGGTAATGAACGGTTTTGAGTCGGCCAGATATATCCGTAAAACTTTAAAAATTGATACTCCCATATTGTCTCTCTCTGCTACGGTGCTGGCAGAAGAAGTGGAAGAAGCTTATGAGTCAGGCATGAACGATACACTTTCAAAGCCTTTTCAACCCGCCAAGCTCCATGAAAAAATTGATTCCATGCTTAATTCTTTATACTGACCAGATAGTCAAATATAACTTACTGCAACGAATTTCGTTCAAATATCGTAATGATTTTGAGGCGATTTTCGTTATGATCGCAGTAAACCATATTATTTTGAAATAAATAGCCAGATGAAAGTAAAAAGAAATAGTTGGGCCATTCTTCTGATTGCTGTTGCCGCAGCATGCAGTTCGAATAAAACAATGCCTTATGAAGCCAAGTGGAATGCCCCGTTTGCTTATGTAGATGAAGTAAAACCGGATCAGCAGGATCAGAAATCGAGGCTTAGATATGGCATTATAAATGATGACCAGTATGTATACCTTACGTTAAAAACAAAAGATCCCGTTACTATTCAGAAAATATTGGGCAGCGGGTTGAAAATCGGATTTAGTCCTGAAGGACAAAAAAAGGAAGCATATTCCCTGACTTTTCCAGTCATTATGAAGGAAGACAGAAAAGCGCTCAGAAGGATTGAAACTGATATGCCTAACAGTCTTGGCCTCAGTCTGCTGCTTGATTCTTATAATAAGGAAGCTTTATGGAAAGATCCCAAAGGGCCGCATTCCATCAATCTGGTAACGGGAGAAGGCAGTATTAAATCGCACATTTCAATGGACCAGAATGGTGAACTAACCGAGCAGATTGCGATTCCATTCAATCTGATGGCAGTTAACACTAGAGAAGGTTCTGTATTGGGCATTAATATCAGGGTTGACGGGCAATCATCCGGATCCGGCCTTTCACCAAGAATTGGAATTGGTTTAGGAGGTGGAATCGGTATGGGTGGTGGAATGGGCGTTGGTATTGGTACCGGCGGAGGATCACGATATGGTAACGATGACCGTAATGTTGACATTCGCCTTGAAGTACAGCTTGCACGTGCAAACATGTAAAAAAGAAATTTCTATCAGTAAAAGAATGCCTGTTGGTTTCCGGACCGCAGGCATTTTTTTTGAAGTTCCAGTTAATTGTATTTCAGAATAAATAGTCCGCAATAATTTGTAGTCTGGAATATACGCCCCATTTTTACAAAGAAGGCAGTAATTAATGATCAGCAAATTGTTGGATCAATCTGCTTTTATTCTTTCAAAAATTGAACCGTTGTGAAGATTAGCACCATCAGAAAACTGTACAGCTTCCTCAAATTCAGGCGTAATTTTACGAGGTATAGTGTCAATAAAGCCAAGAGTTACGAGATCGTTTTATTTTGGTTAAAGAGTGTGCTTTCACGTTCCCAGTTTTTAATTCTTTCAGGTGTTCTTGTTGGTTTCAGCTGTGGATTAGCCGGTGTAATTCTGAAATCCCTGGTGCATTATATTCACTACATTATTACGTTTAAAGTACATTTTGAAGACCAGATTCTCTTCTATTTATTATTTCCTTTTCTGGGAATTGTAATTACAACTTTCGTGGTAATTGTTATTTTTAAAGGCCAGGATAAAAAAGGAATACCAAGTATTTTATCAGAAATCGCCCAAAATTCCAGCGTGGTTTCATCAGTAAAAATGTATTCACAAATAGTACAAAGTGCCATCACGGTCGGGTTGGGAGGGTCGGCTGGTTTGGAAAGCCCGATAGCCGTTACCGGTGCGGCAATTGGTTCTAATTTCGCTCAGACTTACAAGCTCAGTTACAAAGAAAGGACATTATTATTAGCCGCCGGAGCTACCGCCGGAATTGCTTCTGCATTCAATGCACCAATAGCTGGTGTAATGTTTGCTTTCGAAATTTTGCTGACTGGTGTTGTCTTTACAGACTTTATTCCGCTCGTTGTTGCAGCAGTTTGCGGTAGCCTGGTTTCACGGATTTTGTTAAAAGAAGATGTTCTGTTTCAATTTAAATCCCGTAATCCATTTGATTACCATAACATTCCCTATTATTTAATTTTGGGTATTTTATGTGGTTTATATGCACGCTATTTTGTTTTGATAACCAAATATATTGAAGAGTTTTTTCACGATTTAGAATGGTCAAGAATTCAGAAAGCTATGGCAGGCGGTGCAATTGTTTCTGTACTCTGCGTCTTATATCCACCGTTGTTTGGTGAAGGATATGATACAATAAAAGCACTTACAAATGGTGAAGTCCGCGAAGTAATGGAGAATAGCTTCTTTCGTTTTATCGGTTACCGCGACTGGGTCGTTTTAATATTTTTAACTGTAATTTGTTTGCTTAAGGCATTTGCAAGTTCCATCACTATTTACAGTGGAGGTAATGGCGGAAACTTTGCTCCATCACTATTTTCAGGAGGTACATTAGGATTCGTTTTTGCATTATTTTGTCAGCAAATAGGTATCATAAATGTGCCTGTCACCAACCTTGTAATTGTGGGAATGGCTGGTGTTATGAGCGGTGTTTTATATGCACCGTTAACTGCTATTTTCCTGATTGCGGAGTCTAGTTCAGGATACGATCTTTTTATTCCTTTGATGATTGTAACAGTTACTTCTTTTTTAATTGCAAAATGGTTTTCACCAGTTTCTCCCGATTTACAAAAGCTGGTAGATCAGGGTAAAATATTTACAAGAGAGCATGACCGTAATTTATTATCCATGTTGCATACCCTGGATCTGATTGATAAAGATGTGCAGACCATTCATATAAATGCATCATTTGATGAACTCACAGAACTTGTAAAAAGAGGAAGCAGAAATATGATCGCAGTTATTGATGATGAATTAAAATTAATTGGAATTATAACAATGGATGATCTTCGTCCTATACTTTTTGATGAAGATGCATGCGCAACTACTACCATATCGGCACTTATGAAAGAACCTGCTGCATGTATTAATGAACTGGATAATGTGGTATCGGTTGTTAAAAAGTTTGATGAAACCGGTGCATGGAATTTACCGGTAATTAAAGTTTCCGGAGCATATGTAGGGTTCATTTCCAAGTCCGGTGTATTGAACAGGTACCGGCAATTATTGCAATCTCATTCAGGTTAAAAATCAGATTAAATGATATTTATTAAGGTCATTAACTCCAATTTGCTTTTTAAGGTAATGAAATGAAAGTAGGTTTCATTCAAAAAGAACATTTAACTTTCTGTGACTCCCCGGTATTTCATTTAAACATTTCCCAGAATTACCATTCGGTAAAGTTAAAACACAACATTTGCTAACCTGAGAGTAGAAACGGATAGGCCTGAGAATTGGCTGTACAAAATTTTTCAAGTAAAGTATTCAAATTCTAAAAAGCCATTCTGAGTGTTTCAGGAGGGTTTTATATTTTATGGTCAATTTTACATTTCATTGCATCAGATTCTTACTGTAAAATTCATTATGACTATTGGTTAAGCGTTCTCGCACAACAGTTAAATTTTCATGACAATTTAAATTTTTAACTAATTGATTCTAATTCTGTTAAATATTTATTATATTTGCAAAATACTTGAATATGCAAGTATATATCAAGTAAATATCAACATTAAATCAAGTATATGTCAACTATATCTCAATCATTAAAGTTCTTCCTTAACCTGAACACCGTACAGCTTATCACCGCCAAACGCTTTGATTCCAAGCTCAGTAATCATGGGATCAGTCTGAATGATTTTATGATCCTCTACCACATAGGAGAAGCTCCTGATGAGAAATTAAGGCGCACAGACCTTGCCGAAAAGATTGGTCTAACTGCTTCGGGTATTACCCGAATGTTATCTCCTCTGGAGAAGTTAGGCCTTGTCCGCAGGGAAGCAAACAGCCGGGATGCACGCGTTAGTTATGTAAAACTGGCACCCGCAGGAAAGCGGATATTGAATGAAGCTATTGCTACTGCTGAGGTTGCAACAGAACAAATATTGAACTTAACAAAAACAAAAAAGCTGGATGATATTGCAAGAGTTCTTATCGAGTTAGGTGGGACAATTGAGTAATTCTGCAAATTGTTTTGGACAAGATATTAAAAACGAACAGCCCCGGAATTAATTCCGGGGCTGTTCGTTTAAGTGTTAATTAATAAAGCAAGAATTACGTTATTTGGCTTTTCTTACATAAATATTGCCATTCATATTTTTCATCATTACTTCGCTGCCACCACCGTTCACTTTGCCTTTTACCCAATCTTCAATGCTAATTTTGTACATGCCATTGGTTCCGGAAGTATTGGCTTTGGGTTTATCTTTTTCAACAGCAATATCAAAATCACTGAAAACATCGCCACGATCTGATTTAAGTTTTACATCAAACTTTGCAGTGGCAGGAAAAGTAATATCCACACTTCCGTTAAGCGTTGAAAATGCCATTGGTGAGCTGGAATTGATTGTCTTAAAATTACTTTTCAAATCTCCATTAATTGTATTGGCTACGGCCGATCCGGAAACGTCTTTAAGCTGAATGGCACCGTTTACGTTTGATATTTCTAGTTCACCGCTTACGTTTTCAACAAGAATATCGCCTTCATTTATTGTGCTTAATTTTAATGAAAATTGAAGCGGTACTTTTATGGTTAAAGTTAATGGCCTTCTTGGAAGACCGGTTTTTAATGTAACGGTATTTTTATCTTCTTCTGCTGTTAATTCTAAGCCACCATTTGATGATAATTTTCTCATTCCATTTGCTGCTGCATCTTTATCCGTCTCTTCTTTTTTACCGGAACTTCCTTCCATTGTTACATCAACAATTATTTGTTTTCCTGAATAACCAATTACATGGATTGAACCATTAATTAAACCCACATTTAACAGGCCGCTTTTATTAGGATCAGACAATGGAATTGTTAATTGTTCTTTGATACTATTCTGTGCCATTAGTGAAACAGTACTGGCGAAGAATAACAAAGAAAATACAGTGATTTTTACTGATTTGGTTTTCATGTTGATTATGATTGTTTTTTAATATAAATGCTTCCGTTAAATGTTTCGAACCGGTAATTTTTCCCACCGTTTCCAAATCGTATTAATGTTTCCGTGTTTAATTTATAAACCGTTTTATTGTTTTTGCTTTCTTCATTTTTCACAACCTTAACCGGCAAAGTTTCTGTGTTTGGAAAATCAGTATAGAATTCTCCCTGAAAAGTTTTGAATTGACAATCGGCATGAAACGATTCCGGATAACTGATTTTTATATCCCCGTTCAAAGTTTTAAAATCTGATTCTCCAGGCGGAACGGATACATAATCCGCTTCCACATTTCCATTTACAGTTCTTACTTCTGCGGCACCTTTTGCATTGGTCAATTTAATTGCACCATTCACATTATATACACCAAGGAAACCTGTCACGCTATTTACAATAATATCTCCGCCATTTACTGTTGATACATGCAGGTTCATTGCATGCGGGACTTTTATAATGAAGTCTAAATTAAATTCATATTCAATTTGATGATCTTTATTATTTTTCCAGTTACGGTTTGGCCTCGAATCAAATGGATCAGATATATAGGCAATTATACTGTCTGCCTTCTGTTCAAAGTTTACTTTAAATTCATCTTTTCCTTTTTGCAGGATTTCATTATTTTTCGCAGTAATTTTTTTATCAATTTCTAGTATTACTTTATCGCCATCATAGCCTTCCACTTTAATATTTCCATTGATATTATAAACTGCGATCGTATTATTTTCTGCCTTGGTGGACAAGGTAAATTCTTTGACCGAATGTTCTTTAAATTCTGGTTTTTGGGCTGGTGCCTGGGTACAACAAACCACCATTCCCACTAACAAGGGGATTGCAAAATGTTTCATAGCTAATAAATTTTGATTGATTGTTTTTAAGATAAATCCTTAATTGTTTGTTCTATTTTGATTTTTACCAGATCGTTCAGATCCTCCTTTTCAAGTAATTCGCGAAAGGCTTTGACAGCGCGTTTTTCCTGTAATTTTAACATAACATCTGCCAGTGCAACCTGTACCATTGGAGAATCCTGCTGTCTTAATGACTTTATCAGTTTCTCTCTGACCAAAGCATCATCAGCAAATTGTGTGAGTGCTTCCAGTGTAACAAGCCGCACGTTCACATTTGGGTCGCTGTTTAACGTAGCAAACAGCGCCTCTAAGACACGATCATCTGCATTGGTGATATCTGTGCTGTAACCTACCGCTCTTATTCTCTCAGTAGCCGATGGGTCGTTAAGCAGTGCAAGCATGACTTTCATTTTCATTTGCTGGACCTGACCAGCGAGCGTATCAATCTGTTGTTCGTAAGCCGTTGCCGTTGTTTCCGGGCGTTTCATATAATAACCAATCATTCCGCCCAATCCGACTAGCAGAAAACAAAAGGTAAATTGTAATGCAAGCTGCGGTGTTAAAAATCCCTTCATTTTTTCTAACCACTGTGTAAGGATATTTTTCCTCTCATACTTTTGGGTTAGCCTAAAATCATCGAGCATTGCGTTAAACTGGACTTTCATATTTTCACTTGGGACAGCTATATTGATCTGTCTCATAGCCGACCAAAGTTGTTTGTTTTCTGCAAATTCTTCCTGACAACGCAGGCAGTGAACCAGATGTTTTTCAATCCCGGCTCGTTGTGCATTGGTTAAACTGCCATTCAGCCAGTCTGCCAATTGTTCCCTGGTATGTTCACAGTTCATGCCATTTTCCTGTTATTTTTCAAAAATATTTTTTTCAATTCTTCCATTGCCCTGTGTACCCTGACTTTGACAGCTCCCTCGCTGATATTTATAATTTTGGCTATTTCGCTGTACTTCAGTTCCTGGAAACGGCTTAAAGCCAATACCTCTTTGTGTTCCGGACTTAATCCAGCCATAGCATTATGTAGTGATTCGGTATCCTGGTAATTTTCGAATGCTGCATCTGCTTTTACACCACCTTCCAGTCTGTCGGCCAGTTCATGCACATCGGCATGGTTAGCCGACTTATTTTGCCTGGCATAATCATTCAGGACGTTTCTTGCCAAATGATACATCCAGGTTTTAAATTCACCTTCACCGGTAAACGTATGCCGGTATTTAAGCATCCTGTAAAATACATTTTGAACCATATCCTGGCATGCATCGTCACGACTTGTCATATGGTACAGAAAAGTATATAACGGACGATGGTAGCGCTCAAACAGCAATCCCATCTTGTCCAGGTCACCGGACTTAACTTTCAACATCAGCGAATTGTCGGTCAGTGAGTTCAAACAGGTTAGGTTTTGTTGTCTGTATGTGGAAACTCCGAATAATTGAAAAGGTTACAGGAATGTAGAAATAAATTTTTGAGACAGGAAGTTTTATTAAAATTGAAGTTTCAGTTGAACTTATGATCAGGTTTTGATGGGGGAATTAAATATGATTGCGCTAAGATTTGTTAAAAATAGAATAAGATTTTAAATGGTAGGACTGAGATAAGCATAAATCTTGTTTCAGTAATATACAAAAAAATCCTGTAAGTGTCTAATTTACAGGATTTTATATTTTTTTATTGGTGACCCCGCTGAGGTTCGAACTCAGGACCCACAGATTAAGAGTCTGTTGCTCTACCAGCTGAGCTACGGAGTCAGTTTTGAACAAATTGAAATTAAAATATTTTTCTTTTAAACAAAAACAATAATTATCAATGCATCCTATTTCTGTGCAATATGTATCTTTTTTAATTCTGATTTCAGACTTGACTGAGTTTTTATAAAAAAAGTAATTTGTTAAACGCAACAAAAGCTTATTATCAATAATTTCTGTGATTACATGTTTTGTATAATTATTAATTTTTGTAAACATGAAAATCTTTGTCATTGAATAAAAATATGTCGCAAAATTCAGTGAATTTCAAATAATCTTCGCGTGTATCCCGTTGCCGGCCACATATTCCTTGATCCGTTTTCCGTCCGGCATTTTCACTTCAAGTACGTGTAATTTGTTATCTGCAAAAGAATTCAGGTAAAACCAGGCGGTTTTTCCATTTTTTGATTGTGATAAAACGAAACCTCTTTTCTGATGATAGGCATTAACTACCTCACTAACCTGAAATTG
Source organism: Dyadobacter sp. NIV53 (assembly GCF_019711195.1). Classification (NCBI taxonomy): domain Bacteria; kingdom Pseudomonadati; phylum Bacteroidota; class Cytophagia; order Cytophagales; family Spirosomataceae; genus Dyadobacter; species Dyadobacter sp. NIV53. Next base: position 113,589 of record NZ_CP081299.1, on the reverse strand, counting down.
TTCGGGTGTGATCCAATCGCCATTGTCAATCCTGAAAGTCAGATATAAACGCTCACCGCCCTCTGTTTGTCCAAAAGTTGAATTCCATAGATGTTGTGAGAACGCAGACAAATCGGTTGAACCGGTATACCCCGAATAAGTTTCTTCTCCTGCTTTTTTATAATAGGGAAATCCTTCTTTCGCTTCTGCCGAACCTTTCGGAAACCAAAGGCCTTTATTCCATTCAACATCAAATTTCTTTTCTTTTGTTTTTCCCGAACCTCCCCATTCAATGTAAACCTTACCAAATGTATGGGCAATAAACCCGTTTGCAATCAACACATTCGGGTCAAGCGGTATTTTGTTAGCTGCATAAAACGTGCCTTCGGGATAGTTGTACTGGTACCAGTTGTTTGGCCGCCATTCATGAACGCCCATTAAAAACACCCCGCCTTCGTATCCAAGATTATGAATAGTCTGCAGCCTGTATATTGTCTCATAAATTTGCCCCTGCTGTATATCCGGAGCATTAAGATAAACTGCTTCAACAATCAGGTTGGTACTGCTAAGTGAGCCGCCGGGAGAAAAGTTTGTATAAGGGAATTGCGACGGATCGAGCGTTAAGAGTAACTTACTATGTTCAGCTGTATTCCCGTTTCCGAGTTTGGTATTGCCCGGCCAGAACATGAAATAATTGTGGCAGATGTAGTAGGGGATGTTCCTGCTGCCAAATCTTTCCTTGTAACGTGCTTTTACAACAGTATAAAATGGGTTCCACATCGGCGAATCAGGAGGAGCGGCTGAGCCCTGCTCCATGGTTTCACCTATCCAGACAGCATGATCGATGCTGGCTTCGTTACCCTTTTGAATGGCTTCCTCATTTGTTAGCGCTCCGTGCGGCCAGTAAGCCAGGTTATATCCGTTAACCCAATTATCCGGAGCGCTGTAAGGCAAATTCATGATCACTTCTGTGCGGGGAACATCGTTATACGACAGTCCTGAATCACGAAGCCTTATCACTTCCTGAGTATTAGTTTCCCAGGGCAGCTGGTAATTAGAAATGTGCGTAACACCCTTTTTCATTACGGTTTCGATTCCCCAGGGAGCCGCGGCCGATATCCAGACATGGCCTTTCGGCAGTTGCATGTCCGGTACAATATCTGCCCATTGCACATTTTGCTTTTCTGGCTGATAGCTTTGAGGGATATGGTTTAGAAAGCCCGTTTCCGCCTGAGGCCCGCGATAAAACAAAGTTTGAAATCCTGCAGTAGTATTGTAGCTGAAAGATTCACCTGCATTTGAGCTGTAATAATCACCCGGATTATCAGTTTCACCATCCCAGTGATTTGTATCAACTCCACGCCGCATTTTAAATTTCAGAACGCGTAGTGGATTATGTCCACCAAACTGATAATTGACGAAAGGCGTTTCACTTGTAAAAACTTCTGCCCCGATCATGTATCTGTATTCGTAAGCATCACCTTTTTTTGTATTGGAAACGTCGGAGAGTAAATTACCTGAATCAGATTTCGTTATTTTCAGGTTCAGGTGCTCGTCCATCCCTTTGGCGAGTGTTACAGGGACGTATGTTCCTTTTTCTACCGGATCTGGTGTAACGCCTCCATCATCTTTATTTGGGATAATAAAAGCCTTATTTGAAGTTCCTTTACAGGATACACCAGTTATCACCAGCTTGTAGTTTCCAGCCGGAATTATGGAAGGGTAGGAAACTTTTATTGTATTGGATTTTGGCGCAATGACTTGGGAAAAAATCGTCTTGTCGGTACCAGATAATATGGCAATTGACATCGTATCAACGCCATCAGCATCAAACTGGAATTTTAAGGAAGTCGTACTGATACTATCTATTGTACCAATTGTTGGTCCGCGTTTGCATGCAACCTTGACAATTACATCATTGCGTCCAGCTTTAATCACACTATCAACATAAGCCTTGGTAGCGTACGCAGACAGATCAATTTCAATCTTTTGTGCCTGTACTTTTACAAAAATGGACAGGAAGGCAAAAATTAACAGTAGTCTTTTCATGGTTATTTTTCGTTTAGCCATTTTCCAATCTGTGAGGATAAAATCCTGATTGATCAATGACACCGAAGACATACCATGGGCAATTAACGCAGTTTTTAAATTTGCAAACAATTATTACCGGTTTAAAATTAAATATGTCGGACATTGAATCAACAGTGTTAAATGAATTGTACATATTCAAAATTAAATGGTTTACCCTAAAAGATGGATTGAAAAATTGCTATAATTATTTAACGGAAATTTTTTTATACTTATCTAAGAAGCTCGCTATCAGTATATAATATATTTATTTGTTCCGGTTGTTTCTTTTTGCCGGTTACCCAAAGAGCTTTCTCACCAGAATAACAATCAGATTCAGCAGAGCGCTGAGGATTATCATGGTGGTTATGGGGAAGTAAAAGTTAAAGTTTTCTTTCTCAATCCGGATATCTCCGGGCAATCTTCCGAGCCAGTGAAGTTTGTCACTCAGGAAATAAATAATAATGCCAAGAGTCAATACGACAAGGCCAATTACTATCAGATATTTCCCTGTGGTTTGTGACATATTTTAGGTTGGAATTTTAAATTTCTAATGTGGATGATCCGTTATATGCGCCATTCCAATGGTAATTGTTTACCACAAAATCCCTTCAATACTTGCAAGTTCAATAGCAGAAAATTCCAGATTGTCCAGACATTTTAATGAATCTTCCAATTGGGTTACCCTGCTGGCACCAATCAGGACTGATGTGATGCGTGGATCTTTCAGCAGCCAGGCCAGCGCCATTTGGGCCAAAGTCTGCTCCCGTTCAGAGGCAATGACATTTAATTTCCTGATCTTTTCCACAATTTCCGGAGTAACCTGATTTTCCTTTAGAAATCCTTCCGGCCTGGCTGCCCTGGAATCTACCGGAATGCCTTTCAGGTATTTATCAGTGAGTAAACCTTGTGCCAACGGAGAAAATGGAATACAACCGACGCCTTCCCTTTCCAGTATGTCCATTAATCCTCCTTCCACCCAACGATCAAACATAGAGTATTTAGGTTGATGGATGAGGCATGGTGTTCCAAGCTCTTTCAGGATTTTTATTGCTTTTGCGGCATCATCTGCCTGGTAATTGGAGATTCCCACATATAAAGCTTTTCCCTGCCTGACGATCAGATCCAGAGCTGCCATAGTTTCTTCCAAAGGCGTTTCGGGATCGGGGCGGTGGGAATAAAATATATCCACATATTCCAGTCCCATTCGTTTGAGGCTTTGGTCAAGACTCGCGATGAGGTATTTTTTTGAACCCCATTCCCCATAAGGCCCTTCCCACATATGATAACCGGCCTTGGTGGAAATGATCAGTTCATCCCGGTAAGGAGCAAAATCCTTTTTGAGCAGAATACCGAAATTTTCCTCTGCTGATCCCGGAGGCGGACCGTAATTATTCGCCAGGTCGAAATGTGTGATACCGCTGTCAAAAGCAGTATGAAGAATATCACGGTAATTTTCAAAGACATCGACGCCTCCGAAATTATGCCATAAACCAAGAGAAATAGCAGGAAGTTTCAGGCCGCTCCTGCCACAGCGGTTGTATGTCATTGTTTCGTAACGATTGGGATTCGGCTGGTAGATCATATATATGATATTACTTTTAATTCTTTTAAATTTAGGAATAATAGTATTATTTCAAACAGAATTCATTGATATCTGACCGACAAATCTAAACCCAAACTTTGACTGGCCATGATGACTCTCCAAAATATAATATTGGTTCTGACCGCTACCACTACCGCACTGATCGCCGGGCTTTTTTATGCCTGGACTTGTTCAGTCATTCCGGGTTTGGCACGGTTGAATAGCGTAGAATATATCAGGGCCATGCAATCTTTTAATCTAGCTATTCAGAATCAGTTGTTTTTCCTGTGTTTTTTCGGAACGGCCATTTTGCTTCCGGTCAGTACATACATGTATTTCAGCCATCCGGTTACAATCCGCTTCTGGCTTTTACTGACTGCAAGTATTGCTTATCTTTTGGGTGTGATGGCTGTTACTATTTTTGGCAACATACCATTAAATAACTCATTGGAAAGTTTTAGCCTTACCTTATCTAATCCTGAATTGATTGCTGAACAAAGGAATAACTTTGAAACTTCCTGGAACAACCTGCACACAATCCGTACAATTGCTTCCGCGCTTTCTATTGTGTTGGTAATTATTGCCTGCATCAATCCGGAGGAATGAAATCAATGATCTATGCAAATGACAATCAGATTGCCGTTAAAACCAAAATCCTATCTGAAGAGCTATTCTTGGCTTTTCTTCAGATTTTTCCTTTGGTATAAATGCGCCAACGGCAAGTGTCAAAATATCAACGGGAGCCAGCCAAATACCTCCACCATAGTTGAAATGCCAGCTTTCGGAAGGATAATCTTTCAGCCAGACGCGGCCATAATCAAAACTTCCAAAAATACCGTATGTTAATGGCAGGGTAGGGTTGATGCTGCTGCCGAGTCTTATTCGGAGATCCGTGTCGTGCCATGCACTGCTTTTACCATAAAATCTTTCGGTACGGTAACCGCGCAATCCAAGCTTTCCGCCGATAGTTGGCATTTGAAAAAATTCATAACCATCACCGAAATTGATACCAGTGCCAATCTGACTCGCAAGGATAAAATTTTCTTTCGTATCCAATGCAGTATAAAATGAGAGTTGCGCGCGCAAAGCTGCAAAACTATTGTTGGTTTTCAGGTTAGTGGTCCAGTTTAAGCCCGTATTGAACCGGATACCGGAATGCGGAGCAAAAATATTGTCAACACTATTGAAATTGAACAAAAACCGGGCGCCGGTAAAATACTTGGTTTTAAAAATATCATCATCCAAACCGTTTTCTCCGGCTGTAATAAATCGCCCTGACGTTTCTTCCAAATCGGTTATTTCCAGATATGGCCCTAATGTTATAAATCCGCTGTTACCTGCAAAGCGTTTTTTAATGGCCGGATATATATGTAATGAACTCTGGTGTGCGCGGTAGTAATTAGGGTTGTCAACCGGCCGAACCGAAGTATTTCCTAAACCTGCATAGTTGAAAGCGTAAGTTGGACCACGGTAATAGGTGTCCAGATAAAAGTCATATTTCTTAAACGCGTTGATAAAATCACCAGTATAATTGACCTTGAACGCTTTGGTATTAAATGCAAAACTTCCTCCAAATGTTTGTGTTGAAGCATACGGTTCTTTTTTAAAACCATATTTGGTCATACTGAAATTAGCTCCTATCAAAAGTCCGTCATCAGGATTGAAACCCAGGATTGGAAAAGGCAAAGTGATATCATAATTGCTGTCATCATTTCGCCGGTCATATACATTATAACGGTACAAACTCGTCCGAGCATCTTTTGTATCCGGCCCGGCTATCAGTGTGTTATTTTTCAGATCGTCATAAACCAAAGTTTTCTTACCACCTGAATGTACCCGGGCGCTGTCTATAAAAACATCTTTTCCCAATCCGCCAATTGCCCTAACCTTTATTCCTTTTTGTACATCACCGTGCAGAATAAATTCATCGTCATCTCCATTACCGTATAAATTTATCGTTTTGGTAATATCAGATTCGAAAACACGATGGTAATTCTGCTTCTTAATTTCACCCTTTTTATTGGTTTCATAAACAGTTACACTCGTCCGTTTGTCATCCAGTCTTTCTACTACAAAGCGTTCGTTTTCTTCTGTACCAATCACATTGACCGATTTACTCAAAAATTCATAATGCGCCCTCGCAATTTTCATCAGGTCATCACGGCGTGTCCTGATGTTCTTAATAATATCAGGCGACGACATCTTTTTTGCTTTGACAGGCCAGTCTTCAAAGGCGCTTTTAATTGCTTCGTCAGTCAGGTTTTTCTGAATAAAAGTTACCTGTTCCTGCCATTGTTCCCAGTTCAGTTCGTTCAGGAAAGTACGGTCAATCAGGCGGGCGCTCCATGTCGTCCACTTCATACTTTTGATTTCCGGATTAAAACTTTGCAGCTGGCGAAGGAATGGTAAAGTTAGTCTGGCTGTATTGGTGAGCAATCCGTCGTACAACGAAAAAGCCTGGTCACGGTCTCTTGGGATGGGCCGAAAAAGATTGGTACCATCCTGCTGTTTGATCGATGCCCATGCCCATTGGTCATCGTGACGGTCCCAGTCTCCTATTAAAAAATCAAAAAGCCTGGTCCGGATTACCCAGGACTCATCAACCTTGCTTTTATTATTTTCAAGAATACTTTCTACCACTTCCGGTGTATTTACGATCTTGTCCGGTTTGCCGAAATTGGCTGCATCTTTCCATTTTTTACCATCCGGCCGCTCTTCAAACAAATTCATCGTACCACCAAAAATCGCATTAAAATTTGCAAGGCCGGGCTGTGCAGGAACATAGTACAATTTAGGATTGGTATGGTAAACATTGATGGCATCAGCCATAACCGGCATGGAAAGCGGTGCAAAAGGATTGGTAGACAGGAAATTATCTTCCACCAGATATTTTGCTGCAACCATTTTATTAAACGGAAATGGTAAAAAACGGCTGACATCTTTGGTCAGGCCACGCAAAACATATTCCTTTCCATCTTCGCTCCGTACGCGTAATGAGTTAGTTTGGTTTCCCCCGCCTTGTTTTACCGGAGTAAGGCCGCCTTTGTAAGTTGAAAGGTCCAAGGTTGGGAAAGGATATTTTTCCAGATAAAGATTCCGGTTATGTTTCCCGAATAAAAAATTATGAAATTTCCCAACCGGTTTGATCTCGTTTTTGGTAACAAACTGGTTTAAAGAATCTTTATGCAACTCGTATTCGGCGAAACCTGTTTTGACATCAATCGGCTGAGAGACGAGTTTGTCTTTAATTTTTTCTGGTAAATGATTTTAGCATCTTTTCCATCCTTGGCTACTTCCCAGTACTTTACCCACGTTTCACCTCCCTCATAAAAGCTAAGTGTGCTAAATCCCAAAGCGGTGGTAGCAAATTGTGACCCTTTACCCATTCCAACCGGGCTGTTTTTGGAACCGCTTCCGCTAACGATGAATTCCTGCCCGTCGTTTTCTATAAACTGTAAAGTATGCTCATGCCCGCTTGCAAAAATAAAATTTCCGTTTTTCTTCGCCCCGGCCAAAACTGCGGCTTTCAGATCTTTATAGTGCCTGTTGGCAACATCCTGACGCGAGCCGATCGTTGCACGGAAAATAGCACTTAAAGTCCCGATTCCAGGCAGTGGGATGAACAGTTTCGGGTTCATTTCTGTCAGTGGAAATATATGCTGTTTAATCGTAAACTTACCACCATGCGGACCGTAAGTGTAAGGCGGATGGTGCATCGCAATCACTACATTTTTATTACGGTACTTACGGATCACATTCTCAAATATAAACTTGAAATGTTCTCTGTTCTTGATTTCACAGCCATCGTTTACACCAGAATCTTTATCCCAGTCGGTAAGCCACCATTGCGAATCTACCACAATAATGACCACATTATCATTGAGTTCCACTACTTCCGGGCCCGAACATCCGTCTAACGGCAGGAAATAGTCCTCATAATCGTCTTTGTCTGTTTTACCGTGACGTGAATTTAAATACTCCTGGATATACTTTTCCTGACGTTTCAAACCTTTCACGCCCCAGCCTCGCCAGTCATGATTTCCAGGCAGGAATACCGGATAACCTTTAAAATCATTCAAAGTTTCGAGCTGGGAATTGATCCGGTACTCCGCCACCTTCCTGTCAGCCGAATCTTCTTTTGGCGGCATACCGTATTCATAGATATTATCACCCATAAATAAGGCGGAGCTTGCTTTGGGCTCTGTTGCCAGTTTGGTTTTCAGATATTCCAGTACCGGGGCTCTGTTTTCCGGCATATCGTTACCGGCGTCGCCGATCAGATACATTGTATGATTCAGTTTCAGAGCCGGATCAGGACTTTCATTTTGCCATTTACTTGCTTCTTTTGCGTACCTGGTTCTGTAACCGGCACAAGACCAGAAAATGGATAAAATGATAAAGAAAAGTACGGAGCGTAGTGTTATTTGCATGAAACCTTCATTTTATTTTCTTTTGAATTTCAGGATATTTCCTTCGGTCAAATCATCGCCTTCATTGGAGATGTATAAATTCCCTTCTTTATCAAATGTAATTCCTTCAGGCTGGTTAAAAATGTTGCTGCTGAGCGGAAAAGCATTTTTTACTTTCCAGTTGCTGTCTGTAACTACAAGCAATTTGTTAACTGCCGAAACGATGTACCATTCATTGGTAACCGGGTTTAAAGCCAAAGCAGATGGCCTGAAACCTCTTGCCACTTTGCCATTAATAGCCTTGATTTCGTCAACCTGTATGGTGAAATTTCCAACAGTTTTTGTTGTGTCCGCAAGGTTGATTATATAACCGGAAACGTCCTTTTTGGAATTATCCAGCTCACAATTTTTGCATATTACGTAAACATTTCCCGTTTTTTCATCCCCGTACATGCCTTCATATTCTCCTTTTGGCAATAGTTTTTTTATTTCCCGCACACCTTCAGGTTCCTCAAACTGTGCTTCTGACATTGGAAAAGTATAAAGCACACCATTGCTTTTCAATATTACTGCCTGATCATTTACAATAGCCACATCTTCATAATCACCTTTTTTTCCAAATTTGGTATGAAGCTGTACTTTCACATCCCAGGCTAACCTGAAAAGTTTACCTTCTTCATCCTGTATGGCATAAATCGTATCATTTTTGCCCTTATTGAACGTAATGCCTGAAATTTCAAAAAGACTTTCCGGCATATTGAATTTGTCCGGTGTATTTAGGTCGTATTCTGTGCTTTCCTGTATACTTTTACTTTCCGAAGTTTTTTCAGGCTTGCTTTCCTTATTTTCTTTTTTTGACGACTCACAACCCGACAAAGTTGCCGCGACCATTAATATTGGTATTATCAATTTTGTATAAATAATCATGTTGATGCTTGTGTAAGTTCTTGTGTGGTGTTTTTGACAACTTCTGATAAATACTGATAAATGCCTTCCTGAGACCTGATTCCTTTTGCTTTTTTTACTAAGGGGACGTTCTTCAAATCCTTATCTATCAGCACAGCTTTTTGAGTATCATTCCATTGCAGCGAAATAATTGACATCAGTTCATTTTTAAGATCATTGTCATATATTGGAAAACATACTTCAATGCGCCGGTAAATATTCCGGTTCATCCAGTCCGACGAACCCATAAACACTTCGTGATTGCCTTCGTTATGAAAAATGAACACTCTTCCATGTTCCAGATATCTGTCTACAATCCGTTTTACAGTAATATTTTCACTCTGGCCAGGAATACCGGGAACAAGCCGGCAAATACTTCGTGCTATCAGGTTCACTTTAACACCGGCATTGGAGGCTTCGTACAGCTTGCTGATCAGCACTTCTTCTTCAATATTGTTTAACTTAATGGTAATCCCGGAAGACAAACCATTACGTGCATTTTCAATTTCACGGTCAATAAGTTCAGTGAATTTTGTGAGAAGGTTAAATTGGGCGACCAGTAAATGCTGAAAATTGATCGCATCGGTCTTTTCCGGTTTCTTCTTTTTACTCAGAAAACCGAAAAGTTTTTCCGCTTCTGCCAGCATAGGCTGATTGGCTGTAAGCAGGATATGGTCAGTATAAAAACGAGCGGTTGATTCATTAAGATTTCCGGTTGCCATTAATCCAAGATAAGGCAAATCAGTGTTTTTTCTTTTTACAAGAGCCAGTTTCGCATGTACTTTAAGAGAATTAACACTGTAAACAATTTTCACGCCTGCAAGCTTCATTCTTTTTGCCCAAAGAATATTATTTTCTTCGTCAAATCTTGCCTTCAATTCAACTAGTACAGTTACTTTTTTTCCTACACGAGCCGCGCTGATCAGAGCATGAACAATTTTAGAATCGCTGGCAACACGGTATAAGGTTGTATAAATCTCTTCAACATCATTATTAATAGCCGCCTCATTAAAAAACCTCAATATAGTATCATAAGTTTGGTATGGAGCATGCACCATCAGATCGCGTTTGGACACCGCCTCAAACAAAGTTTCCGAATGATCAAAACCATTCAAATCCTGAATAGCTGGCCAGTCGGGATAGGAGAGTGCCGGATCACGAATGGGTAGTGACGCCAGATCCTTCATGTTGTGATACCTGCCACCTTGCACCAAAGATGCTTTTTTCAGGCTTAATGCATTGATTATATTCTGCAAATGTTTCGCATCAAGACCAGGTTCATACAAAAACCTCGTAGCCGAACCATAATCGCGCTTTTTTAATTGCTTTTCAAATCTGTCCGTAAGATCTTCGTCGTCGGAGTCCAATACATCAAGTTCGGCATCACGGGTCACTTTGATATTGTATGAACAAATACTATCAGCGTCAGGGAAAAGAATTTTTATGTTGTGACGAATAATATCTTCCAAAAAAACAATGTAAGATTTACCAGACTGCGTTATTTTGATAAACCTGTTCAGATGGTTACTTGGAATATTCACCATATAAGTATGTTCCTCCAGATCTTTCCGAATGATGACTACAAGATAAAGACGGTTGTTTTCAGGAAAAAATACGGTATTGTCCAACATGTGTACCGGATGCAGAAAACCGGCGACCTGAGAATAAAAGTAACTGGTAATATAAGGAATGATTTCTGTGGGAATGTCTTCCTTATAACAAAAATGATAGCCCTGTTTTTCGAGTTCAGGAATAATGGATTTACTTAGTATTTTCCCAAATTCCTGCTGCTGTTTATTAATGACCGTTGCAGCCTGTTCGTAACAATTATGTCCATTGTCGTAATCTGATTTTTGCAACGCCGGCATCCTGACCCTGTAAAATTCATCAAGATTAGAAGAATAAATAGACAGGAATTTAATACGTTCAAAAAGTGGAACTTCTGTATTGCCAGCTTCCAGCAGCACCCTCTCATTAAAGGAAAGCCAGCTGATATCCCGATTAAAAAGGAGTGGTTCTTTTATCATTGTTTACAAAGTACGGCCAAAGAATACCGACGCAATTACAAAAGCAATAACGGAAGCTACGATACCAAACATAAAAACATTATAAGCAATCCGTAGAAGCCGGTATTTCCGGCCAAGTACAACACCTTGAGAGTAAACATCTTTGGTCAGGCTGCCGTAAAGAAATTCCCTGTCGTTCATCATTCTTTGCATTCCATTGGAATAGTCGATATACGACATCCGGTAAAAATTACCAAAGAAAAGAAGGTTTACATTTTTAGTATCAATATCCTCCTGTGTGAATGTTCCGTGCGGAATGGAAGGGCGCGTTGCAATTATTGAAAATACCATGGTAATCACGCAAATCGTAAGTAACAACATGGTCGGTATGATCAGGTAGGAATTATCTTCCAGCTTACGGATAAGTACACTCAGTAAAACAGAAATGATAATAGATGTTGTGGTAATCATGATATGTGCCTTATTATCAGCCATATCACTCAGCCGCTGATGGTTATTGGAACTGATACGAAACATAGTTTCAATTCCTTTTTCCGGCCGGTCGGATTTTTGCTTTTTGATTTCAGCCATTTCGGGTAGCGCATATACTTCCTGTACAGAGCCAGCCTGAGGTAAGAGCAATGGTAAATCAGGTTCTATATTCTCGTCAGGAATGGTTTCCAGATCTTTTAATTTGAGTTTTTCAAGATTTTTCGCCTTTTGGGCACTTAACAGCTCAATGCAATAATCGGTTTGAAAGATGTGTGATTCCAATAATTCTATGGTGCTTTTCCTCCACTTTGACTTATCAATTTTTTGTCCCAGCCTTTGTTCGGATTCCTTACGCATCAGTTTGTTTCGTTCTGGAAACTCTTTTGTGCCAAAATGAAAAAGGTCCGCATCACATACAATCTGCTGCAAAATATTTTGTGGTTTTTGAGGTACCACGGTGGCAAGTATACAACCCCGTATTTCTAAAATAACATCGTCCTTTATTCCGTCTTCGGTTAAAAACCTGGCAGCCATATCCGCGCCACGCTGCTCATGGCCAGGTGCGTCCCCATCATAATATCCCGTATCGTGAAACCAGGCAGCCGCTCCTACAATAAATGAATCCCGTTCATCCAGATGATAATGATCTGCGATCTGCGCCGCATGGGCAACCACCGATTCGGTATGCACAAGATTATGATATAACAACTGTGAAATCTCCTTGTTCCCCATAAATTGGTTAACATAATGCCTAACCTTATCTAGCCGGTGATTGTAGTTCATAAATTAAGAAAATAGAGAAATTATTAAGAGTTAATCTGGGTTGGCTTTAAAATCAGTTTGATTACAACAAAGTAAAAATATTCAATAAACAATGTATAATGCTCAATGTTCATTATTAAGTATGTATTATTTAAGGCTCCTTTTAGCAGTAATAATACTACTTGCAATAATGGCAATGAGTTCTTCTGTTTCAGAAAATATATTCTCTAATTTTTTTATTGGCTTTATCATATCCTTTTTTATAATAATTTTCAGCGCAACTCTACATTCTTTAAGCTCCTTAAGAATAATACCCATTTTATGAATAAAATCCTTTAATGATTCTGCTCCTTGTGCTTCTCCATAATTAAAGGTGGGTGAATGGCAAGATCTGATGAGCTGTCCGGAAATGTAGTTGCCAGCCCTGGTTGAAGGCAGCGCTTCAACAACATCAATCATTCTACATGTAAAATTCACAAGCCTTTCTTCTAAATCATATTTTTTGGTTTGCATTTTAAATCAATTAAGTACGGACCCAATGCTTAATTGAAGTTTACCATTAATTGAGTATTGAAAACTACTTGCCATTTGATAAGACCAGTATACTATCAATTTGCACTAACACCCTAACCAGTATATTGATCAATTGTTGAAAATTGAATGTTGAATATTGAAAATTATTTTTCACTATTCAACCTCACTTCCAGTCCGATTCCAGATTTACTCCGATCCTTAAAGCTTTTAAACCATTAACTCCCTGTAACTCTTCCAGATCCAGAAATTCGAGATCATTTAACAGAGTATTTTGCTCCTGAAGATATCTGATATAATCAACATATTCATCAGCGGATTTTCTGTTGAAATACACCAAAGCAATTTTTCCAGGCTGGGTGAGGCGCTCGCCGGTTCCTTTTACGTGTACTTTATCAATTCGTTTTTTAATGACCTGATAACGGATGTTATACGCGCCTTCCACATCAAACCTGCGTTCATCATCACGGAAACTAATATCGATCGTACCCGAATTAATGAAAATGAGCTGGGTTGTCAGCAGCTTCTTTTCCATATTCGGTAATAAGGAATTGGTAATTTTAGCAATAGCGGCCATTGAGGTAAGCTGCCACAACCGGATATTTTTCAGATATAGATTACTGAATGCTCTTTCAGGCTCCAAAGATTGACCAATGTATATGTCATACTCAATCCCATCTGTCCTGAATTTTTCAAAATAGGTCGGATAAGATTTCTGAATTTCCGATTTAAAAAGATCAAGATAAAGGTTAACCGATGAATTGATCGTTTGCATGGAGTTTTCCAGTGCTCTCCGGTTGGCATATGCTACACCGGTCTGTTCATCAGTAATTTCAAAATATTTATCAATGGCCTCTGCAATTTCGTCAGCTTCATAAATTTCATCACCACCTGCACCAACAAGAACTGCCGACTGTGTTGTTACTCTGTTTTCTTTAAAATGTATCAGAAAAGGATGGACTTCGGTTTCAAGAAAATCATGAATTTTCATTTCATCATTATCGGTTGATTCATCCAAAATCCGGGCAATCATTTTTTTACATTTATACACCATCTCATCTGCCAGTCCAAATCCCAGTTTTTGTTTTAATATGGAAAATGTCTCTATCAGTACCGTAAACTGTAATTGAAGATCTTCACGGAGTGCCGCATTTCTTTCGATTGTAGAATTGCGGATATCAACCGCACCATATAACGGATACACATCTTTGAATCCGATGCTTTCAATGGTGGCATGTTGTTTTTTTGCATTGTCACGAAGATAATGCCATGCAACGTCTTTAAATTTCCACTGAACGGCAGGTTGCAGCGAGGTGAATTTTTCACGGATTACATTTTCAAGACTTGCGTTAAATTCCTCAATGGAATTATGCATAATCCTGGCTGCCAGTGAAAGAGCTGGTTGTAATTTGGATAAAACCCCTTCATCAATCGCATTCTGCCGGGTTGAATAAACTTCCAGTACACCCACGATTTTCTTGTCGTAATAAACAGGCAAAACTGCATAAGATTCTACACCATCATTTTTCAACATCCTGATAAAATCGTGCTTTACATCTTCCTTGCTTATAGTCCTCATAAAGAGCACTTTGGGAGCTTTGAAATACTCCTCGGCCATAGCGATGTAAATTTCTTCAGCAGCGTCGGAGGTGTTTGCCGCGTTGATCAGTTTGCTTGTCTGAATCGTATTTTTATTAAAAATAAGTCTGTTATTGACCTTTAATAGTGGCATTAATCCAAATTCAACAGCTGGATTTTCTACCATCATTTTTAAAGATTCGTTGATCTGATTATGAAACGCGTGTACATCCATCGTACTGCGGTTAATAATCGTATTTTTCATGTGCTCCACAGCGTGTTCTGCGGTAACATCCGTTAGCGTGATAATAGAAAAACCTTTAAACTGGAACAAGGAAAGTGGGAGTAATTCCGTGAGGATGCTTACATCGGAATTCTCCTGTAATTCCCGGCGTATCGAATCCAGGTCAAGCTCCGGCAATTCTCCCTTTGGACATACGGTTGTAAATGAATTATCTACATTTAAACGGTAGAATTTTTGCAGCCCCGAACATTCATCTTTAAGTGTAAGGATCTGGTCGTTATAATGAAAAGGCGGAAAATCATACAGCTCTTCAAGAATATAAGTATACACTTTTTGTATCTTCTCTCTGAGAGAATCACTGTTTAATTTGATCATGTTACATTTGATCTGACCACTATCGCGATCGGTCATCAAATCATAAAATGAATCGGTTCCGTAGAAAATAACGGGTCCAACTGGAACGCTGAGTGCCCATAACAGGCTTTTTTCGTCTGAAAGTGGAGGAATTAACATTCCATAAACCAGATCAAGCTGATTTTTAAAATTGCCAACCTCACTTAAAGGGATTTCTTTCAGAAAGTCGGGATTTTCTTCCAGTTTTTTAATAACCATTTCGAAATATTCCTTACGAACTGAATTTTCATTTTCAGCCTTTCCCTTTATGTAATTGATATATTTCGAAAAAGAAATGGTTGTATCTATCTTGGTCTTCCCTACGGAAGGCGATTCTTGCGAAACATCGAGTATGATAGGTTTCATTGGCTAATGTGGTCTTCTTTACTTTTAAATATTACTATGAATATATTGGCAGAAAAAAATTTCCTGATAATCCCAAAACTGGTAATTATTAAAAAAATAAATTAATTCTCCTGCACAATAATTCAATGGCTACTACAAAGGTAACACCAATTAAGAATATTGAATTCCTTTGAATAGGCTCTGAATTCGACAATTTTTCTCACAGATCCTGCCTGAATTTAAGTTAGTTAAAATTTTAATGCTCCATTATCCGACACGAATCTGAAAACTGCACTTTATAAAAGCCTTGATTAGAAGGAAATAATTGGTTTGATTTTTAAGTATTTCGTTTGAATTTTGTAACTTTGAATATGTCAAAAACAGAAACGCTCGAAGAATTTTACCAGCAAAAATTTAACTGGATGCCTGATAATCTGCAAAAAGATATCGGACATTTTAATGTATTTAACCTTGAACATCATAAAGCATCAAATACGGTCCCGTTCAAATACTCCCGACGTGATTTTTATAAAGTAAGTTTAATACGTGGTAAAAATATTTATCATTATGCTGATAAAAGCCTGGAAACGGATGGTTCTACGCTAATATTTTTCAATCCCCATGTTCCTTACACCTGGGAGTCTTGTTCGGAAGAGCTTACGGGTTTTTTCTGTATTTTTAAAGAAGGTTTTTTTACGGAAAGGATGCGAGGTAGCATTAGTGAGCTTCCTATGTTCGCTCCGGGTGGAAAACCATCCTATATTCTTAATGAAAAACAGGACGAACATCTGAGCCGGATTTTTGAAAAAATGACGGAAGAAATTAATTCGGATTACCAGTTTAAATACGATTTGTTAAGAAATTACACGACGGAACTTATTCATTATGCATTAAAAATGCAGCCTTCCGAATCGTTGTATCAGCATCCCAATGCCAATTCACGTATCACTTCTATATTTACAGAATTACTGGAACGCCAGTTTCCGATTGAATCACCGGCACAAAGGTTTTCTTTAAGATCTGCCAATGATTTTGCAACGCAGTTATCTGTACATGTTAACCATCTTAACAGGGCAATCAGGGAGACTACCGGGAAAACCACCACTCATCACATTGCTGAAAGGCTGGCAAATGAAGCTAAAGCATTATTAAAACACACCAGCTGGAACATTTCTGAGATTAGTTATAGCCTGGGATTTGAAGAACCTGCTCATTTTAACAATTTTTTCAAAAAACAAACTAATCTGACGCCTACATCTTACAGGACTGTTTGATTTTTACAATGCAGCACGATAGCGCGAGCGTCACCGTTCGCGCTATCGTGTCTTTCACACTTATATCATTAAAGTATCTGCTTTTATGGTTAACTATAATTTTGTTGATAAAACATGGTGAATCTGGAATGGTACCGAACCTTTAAAGCGATATACAAAACTGGTACACTGACGGGAGCTGCTCAGGATCTGTTCATTTCTCAGCCCGGAGTCAGCCTGCATTTGACCTCACTTGAAAGTTATGTCGGCTATAAATTGTTCGACAGAACTGCCAGGAGAATGGTACCGACCGAAAGAGGGAAAGTGCTGTACAACTATATTATCGAGGCACTTAGCAGATTGGAAGATGCTGAAAAAACTTTTCAGAAGAGTACGGAAAAACAAACGCCGACGATAAGTGTGGGTATGTGTTTCGAAACTTTTCAGATCACATTGGAACAATACATTTCCACTCTGCCATTTAATATCATCATTCAGTTTGGTGACTATCCTGTAATGCTGGAAAACCTGGAAAAAGGAATTTTGGATCTGATCATAACGCCGCAGAAAGGGATTTCGCCTAATATTGAACATGAAGAATTTTCGTCAGAGATGATCGTGCTGGTGGGGGGAATAACATTGACGATCAGGAATTTACGAAACTGGCCAACAAAAAAGATCTTGGTGATTTGCAGGATTGGCTTAAAAAACAAAAGTGGTACGGAACAACCGGAGACATGGAGCATCTGCACCGTTTCTGGCAACTGAACTTTGATCATCATCCCGATTTTCGTCCAAATTATATTGTACCTAATTTAAATTCCATTGTTCGTTGCCTGACTGGCGGGGTTGGACTGGCAATCATTCCGGATTTTCTTTGCAAAAAAGAAGTAGAAAGTGGCCAAATCAAGTTAATTTGGGAAGGAAAAACAAAACTCATCAACACTTTATATTTTGCAAACCGTAAAAAAACAATGTACAACGAGGAGATTGAAGTAATAAAAGAGCTGTTTAAGAAAGTGATGTAGTAATGAGAATTATTTATACAAAAAAGCCTGCGTAGCTCTGCGGCATACACCTCCTAAACTCTGCGTTTAATCACAATTGAATGGAAAATTACAGCATCGTACTCTTCATTATGGCGTTAATGATCGGTTTATCGGCTATCGCCACGAAAATCAAAATTCCTTACCCGATCATACTCGTTTCCGCAGGAATTGCTATTGGCTTCATTCCCCGAATGCCTGATATCGCAATAAATCCTGAAATTGTTTTTCTGATTTTTCTGCCTCCGTTATTGTTTGACGCGGCGTATAATATCTCTTTCAAAGAACTTAAAAGAAACCTTGCAACCGTCACGACCTTAGTAATTCCTTTGGTTTTTATGACGACTTCTGCCGTCGCTGTTGCTGTTCATTACCTCATTCCGGGCATGACCTGGCCAATTTCCTTCATATTGGGAGCTATTTTATCACCGCCCGACGCCGTGGCGGCAACAGGAATTACAAAAGGGCTTGGCTTATCGCACCGGACGCTCACGATCCTTGAAGGGGAAAGTCTGGTCAATGATGCTTCTGGTCTTATCGCTTACCGTTTCGCCGTTGCAGCTGTTTCGGGAGTGGGTTTTTCCCTTTGGAGTGCATATGGTCAATTTTTACTGGCAGTTGCAGGAGGGATGCTGGTCGGAATTTCAGTTGGCTGGGTTTTGGCCACATTCTTAAAACAAATTTATGGAAACAGCCTGATTGCGATCAGCGCCATGGCGATCGCTCCGTTCATCGCATATTTGCTGGCTGAGGAATTTGAAGTTTCGGGTGTACTAGCCGTTGTTGTACTGGGTGTTTCATTGTCTGTTTTTACCAACAGGCTTTTTCCCACTCAAATAAA
Source organism: Dyadobacter sp. NIV53 (assembly GCF_019711195.1). Classification (NCBI taxonomy): domain Bacteria; kingdom Pseudomonadati; phylum Bacteroidota; class Cytophagia; order Cytophagales; family Spirosomataceae; genus Dyadobacter; species Dyadobacter sp. NIV53. The sequence continues at coordinate 95,113 of NZ_CP081299.1, read as the reverse complement.
ATATCAGAATAAATCGTTTTGGGACGTTATTATTTTTCTGCTGAATGGCTTGGTTTTCATTCTTATCGGTCTTGCGTTTCCTCAGGTGGTAAGCAAAATTGATCATTCCGATATCCTGCCTTTAATAGGTTACAGTTTTTTAATCAGCTTCATTATGCTGGTTTTTAGAATATTATGGGTTTTCGGGCATAGTAACAATCTTCGCAAAAAAGTTGATCTTCGGCTGAAAGGGCTTGATAAATACAGGTTCCGAATGTACGCCGATGAAAAGATTGACTGGAAAAATTCGCTGATTATAGGCTGGTCGGGAATGCGGGGAATTGTCTCGCTGGCATCAGCATTGTCGTTACCATTAGCGCTTGATGACGGCACCGTATTCCCACAGCGCGAAGTGCTGATTTTCATATCAGTAATTGTGGTTCTGATAACACTAATTGTGCAGGGACTAAGTTTGCCTTTGTTAGTCAAATTATTAAAGGTAGAGGAAGAGCAAGTTTCTGTAAATGAGTCATCTGGTTCTAATTAACCGTATTATGTATTTTTGAAATGACCAATTTTGACAATATTGAATATCTGAAATTGGGGAATGAAAAGCAACATCTTGCTTACGAAGTTCTTGCAAAAAACAGGATCTTTCATCTTCTGGAAGAATTTGACCCGGTTCTTGCGGGTACTATTCCGATTCAAATTGATATAGAAAATAGTGACCTGGATATTCTTTGCTATTGGTCTGACAAACAGTATTTTATTAAAACAATCAAACAGGTATTTTCCAGTAAAAATGATTTTCAGATCAGAGAAAATGACACTTTGAATGCAGTTATCTCAACTTTCGAAATAGGGGAGTTTGAAATTGAGATTTTTGGCCAGAATATTCCAACCAGACAACAGAACGGTTACCGGCATATGATCGTAGAGCATCATTTGCTACGTAAGCTCGGAGAAGCGTTCAGGTTGAAAATTATTGAATTAAAAAAACAAGGATACAAAACGGAACCGGCATTTGCACTTGCTCTGAAATTGGACGGAGATCCGTATTCGGAGCTGCTCAAATTTGAGAGCGAATTACCGTCTAAATCGTAAAGACTTATTGGTAACTGTATCAGCTTGCTGCAAATCAAGAAAAACGAAAAAACTATGAACACAAAAATAAGAGCAATAATAACCGGTGTGACCGGAATGGTAGGTGAGGGGGTTTTGCATGAATGTTTACAAGATCCAGATATTGAGTCGGTTTTGGTGATCAATAGAAAACCATGTGGCGTTCAGCATCCAAAGCTGAAGGAAATTATACACAAGGATTTTTTTGATTTTTCGGAGATCGAAAATCAGCTGACCGGATATAATGCTTGCTTTTTCTGTCTGGGCGTTTCTTCCGTGGGTATGAAAGAACCGGAATATTATAAAATGACTTACACCCTTACGATGCACGTAGCTGAAACGCTTTCCCGATTAAATCCAAATATGACCTTTGGCTATATCACCGGAGCAGGGACTGATAGTACGGAAAAAGGAAGTTCCATGTGGGCGAGGGTAAAAGGTAAGACAGAAAATGATTTGATGAAATTGCCTTTTAAGCGCATGTATGCATTTCGTCCTGGTTATATGCATCCAACTCCCGGATTGAAAAACGTAAATGCTTATGCCAAATATGTCACCTGGTTATATCCGATTGCCCGCGTCATTGCTCCGAATTACGTTTCTACACTGGCTCAAATGGGAAAGGCAATGATCAATTCCGTGAAAATTGGATATGACAAAAATGTTCTGGAAGTTAAGGATATTAATACGTTAGCCGAAAAATAACCCAGTCTGAATGGCACAAACGACCCAGTCTGAACGGCAAAGCCGGGCTGAATGCAGATATGGAGATAGTACCAGCAACCAACTACAAAAGTCACAAAAGCACACAAAAAACCTTTGTTCTCTTTTTGTCTTTTGTGTTTTTTAAAAAGATGAAGCGGAGCAAAAATCTATTTGGCCACCAGCCGCATCACAAAACCGCCACCAGGTGCCATTTTTATGGTAATCGAATCTCTATTACTTAAATTTCCTGCTGACAGCTTGTAATCAGACGCGTATCTATCCGCATTTACGCCATCTTCGCAGATTGTCGCGTCATAAGTTTTGTTTTCCAGAAAGTTTAAGGAAATAATCAACTCTCTCGATGTCATATCGTTCATAGCTCCAATGAACCAATTATTATCTTTTTTTCTGGCTGTAATAATGTAATCCCCTAATTTGGCATCCAGCACAACCGTGGTGTCCCATACAGTCGGAATGCTTCCTAATAATTCCATGAATTCCGGCTCCTGCCAGCCTTGTGAAGGATTTCCGGAAAACAATTGAATCGGACTGTCGTAAACCACAAACATCGCCATTTGCTGCATTCTTGTTCCAAACGACATCACGCCTTCCTGGATCGGCCTGAAAGTTTTTTGCGTTCCGTTATTAAGCAAACCCGGTTCATAATCCATTGGACCAGAAGTCATTCGGATGAAGGGCAGTAACAAATTATGTTCCGGAGTAGCCTTGTCGCTCCACATATTATATTCTGATCCTAACACCGCTTCACGTGTAAGCGCATGCGGATAGGTGCGGTTAAAACCTGCGGGTTTGAACGCACCATGAAACATGATCATGATCTTGTGACGGGCACAAGCCTGAGCAACCCGATGATAAAAGTTAACCATCTTTTGGTCATCACGGTCCATAAAATCGGTCATAATAAAGTCAACTCCCCATTTATTGAACTGATCCAAAGCTGGTTCCAGTTGTTTGTCCAGCGTCATGGCCAGCGTCCACATGCCCAGTTTGACTTGTTTGCTTTTAGCATAAGCAACAAGTTCTTCCATGTTCAAAGTGGCTGTGATTTTAAGCAGATCATTATTGTCGCTCCAACCAGCATCAAGCAGAACCTGTTCTATTCCAAACCGTTTCGCGAAGTCGATGTAATATTTGTAAGTCTCTGTGTTGATGCCACTTTTAAAAGGAACGTTAAAGATATTTGAGGTGATGATCCATTCTTCAGTCGATTGTCTGGGTTCAATCCAGGAAACATCAGAAACGCGTGAAGGCGGAGCCAAACGATAAACAAGGTCATTCGCAGGCATATCTTTGTCATGAGGAGCGATCATCAAAACCCGCCATGGAAAAGCTCTTGTACCATTGGTTTTGGCGATATAATTTTCTCTTTCTGAGACAAAAACCTGCGAGAATTCGCCGACCAGAACTTCTTCCTTTTTCGGGTAAGCCGCAAATTCTCCTACCAAACCATTCCTGCCCGTTCCTGTCAGAAACATACCCGGATATTCTTCCAAATCCGATTCAGTAACCACTATTTTGGGTGTATTTTCAGGCGCAATTAAAAGTGGGGTAAAGCATAGATTGTTGACGGTAAGGCTGTCGAGCGGTTTGATTTGGTAAGGTTCTTCAAAGCTCGTATGATACTTATCCTGATTTCCTCTTTTTGCTACTTCCGGAAAATAAACCTTTGGATTATCTGGGAAATTGAATTCTGCAACTTCGTTTTGGACAAAAATAGAATCTTTAAATGAGGTAGTTATGCGATAGGCAACACCATCATTATAGACCCTGAAAATCACTCCGAATGAGTTAGAAAACCTAAATGTGATTTCGTTAAACATATCAGGAATTTGCCTCCTTTTTTCCGGAACAGGTGACATTATGATCTCATTTACCGAGCGCGTTGTAACCTTTGGTTTTGCTAGTTTGTCAGAAAGTTTTTTACCATCTGCCAGCATCATGTCAATAGTAGAAGGTGACAGAATCAACTCGTTTTTGTAAAAAATTGAGTATTGGATTTTGGTACCTAGTTGTATAGAAAGTTTGAGTTGCCTGTCCGGAGAAAAGACGTCTTGAGCCCGTATTGGCAACACCATCAAGTTAAGGCAAAGTAAGGTAATGCAAGTAACTACTGGTTTCATATTTTGGATAGCCATTTTTATAATTCTCAATTACGTCATTTGACAGAAAATATCACTTATTTTGGAAATTATATGTTTTCAACGCTACTTGTAATCTCATTAGTTGAAACTTCAGATATCGATAGAAGTAACAAATCAGTTCTATTACGATTTATATGAGACAATGGATATAGTAATTACATTAAATGTAATCTGATTCTTCACATTCCAAACTGAATTTTGCCAGGTGTAATTGAAAATTTGACATAAAAAACGCCGCAACAGATTTCTCCGTTACGGCAACTCTTTTGCGGCACTTAAAATTTTGGTGTAGATTATGACATTTCCAATTCAGGAACATCTGTTTTTTTAGGTTTTTTTCTTTTTTCCGCCCATAGGTAAAGGGGAGGAAGCAGGATAGGGGCGAATATTAATGTACTGGTCAATCCGCCAATGATTACGGTTGCTAACGGACGCTGAACATCGGAACCTATACCCGAAGAGATAGCAGCCGGAACTAAACCTATGATGGCGACGATCAGTATCGAAAGCAAGGCCCGGAGCTGTTCTGTCGATGCTTCCAATACGTTTTCCCTGATATTATTTTCCTGTGATTCTGTTGCCCGGTTTAAAGCAGAAACAAGCAGTACACCTGCCATTACTGAAATTCCAAAAATACTTACGAAACCTACACCTGCTGAAACATTGAAATAATAACCACGCATCAGCAGGGCTATAATTCCACCGCCTAATGCAAACAGTATACAGCTCATAGTCACCATTGTATGCGGCAAATTTTTGAATAACATAAACAGGAACAAAAATACCATGACGATAGTAAGCGGAATGGTGAATAATAATTGTTTTCCCGCACGTTCGAGATTTTCATATTGACCGCCATAAATGATGCTGTAACCTTTCGGAACCCTGATCTGAGCATTCAGTTTCTTTTGCAGCTCGGCAACAAATCCACCCTGGTCACGGCCTCTGATATTGGTTCGAACGGTTACCATTCTTTTACTTCCGTAACGATAAATGTTGGTTTGCCCTTCAATAAAATGAATATCGGCCAACTGGCTCATTGGGATCAGTGCGCCTGAAAGTGATGGAACCTGAACATTCCTGATTGCATCAATGGAATTCCTGAATTTTGGTAAAAACCGTACGACGATGTCATATCGTTTGGTGCCATCATATAAAGTTGAAATTGTTTTTCCACCAATGGCAGCTTCGATCATATTCTGGATATCAGCTACATTGATACCAAAACGTGCCGCAGCTTCTCTGTTGATATTGATTGCGAGCTGCTCCTGGGGGCCTTCCTGTTCAATATTTACATTGTCCGCACCGGGCGTGGCTTTCACGATTTTAGCTATTGCTTCTGCTTTTTTACGCATCATGTTCAGGTCATCACCTACTATGGAAACCGCCAGATCTGCTGCACTACCTGTTACTATTTCCATTACCTGGTCAATAATGGGTTGTCCGGATGAGAAGGAAACTGCCGGTAACTGTGCCTGTAAATCTTTCCTGATTTTTTCAACCAGTTCCTTTTTTGTGATTGTTTTGCTCCACAGGTCATAATCTTTGAGTCCCACGAGGATCTCATTTCTATTGGCTGGAAATGGATCTGTACCGTCATCATTTCTGCCGGTTTGTGTAATAACAAATGCGATCTGAGGATATTTGGCAATTATTTTCCTGATTTTTGGTGCATACTTCGCATTTTCCTGAATCGTAATTCCGGAGGGGAAATTACCCCGCAGGAATATAGAACCCTCATCCAAAGTTGGCAGAAATTCAGTTCCCAGTTTTAACCCGAACAATACCAAAATGATCACTACTGCAAATCCAGACAAAACTGTCTTTTTATAATTGCTTAGGATTACCGACAGTATTTTGGCATAACTCCTTGTCATAAAATCCAGAATAAAATTCTTATGTTCTTTAATTGGTTTTTCCGGGTCTGCCAGCGCTTTTTTGTAGGCAAACGAAATCAATACGGGAATAAACGTTAGTGCTGCCAGCATGGAGCCGATAACGGCAAAAGCCAGGGTCAACGCCATCGGAGAAAATAATTTTCCTTCTACACGAGTCATTAAAAGAATAGGCATGTAAGCCAGAATTATAATAGTAACGGAAAAGAAAATTTCCCGGCCAACTTCCTGTGCAGCGAGCAACGTAATTTTTACAATTCCCTGCTGTTTTTCCTCAACTGTTGCTGTTCTGTATTTGCGTATCAAATGCTCAGCCATCACACAGGCCCCATCGACAATGATACCGAAATCTATGGCTCCCAGGGAAAGTAAATTGGCAGGTATGCCCGTCAAACGCATCAGGATAAATGCAAATAATAATGAAAATGGAATAGTTAAAGCCACTACAAATGCACTTCGGATACTACCCAGAAAGAAGATCAGCAGGATAATCACAATAGAAATTCCTTCAAATAAGGTATGAGCAACGGTTTCAAGTGAATGATCAATCAGGAAACTCCGGTCATATAACGGACGAAGCTGAACTCCTTCCGGTAATTCGGTTGCCTGAAGATCGGCCATTCTTTGTTTCAAAACCTTTAAAACCTCACTTGGATTTTCGTAACGGCGAAGCAAAATGATACCTTCAACACCACTGCTCACATCCACTTTTTCCTTTGTAATGGTATATCCCATTACACCACTTGGAGGTGGCGGTGTAATTTCAATTGTGGCAACATCACGAACAAATACAGGTACACCATTTTCAGATTTTAAGACGATATTCTGGATATCCTGTTCATTCTTAATGGCTCCCAAACCACGGATAGCAAATCCCTGCCCGCCTCTGGAAATGATATTACCGCCGGTATTTTGATTGTTAACCTTTATCGCGTCCATCACATTCTGCAATGACAGGCCATATTTTACCAGTTTTTCGGGAGAAGTAATGATATGAAATTGTTTGAGCGGACCGCCGAATGTGGTAACATCTGCAATGCCCGGAACCTGCAGGAGAGCAGGTTTGATCACCCAATCCTGCAAATCGCGCAATTGGGTAGGTGTAAAACTGGATGGAGCCTCTACTACATAACGCAGAATTTCCCCGACAGCAGTTGACAAAGGTGCCAGTTCCGGAGCAACGCCATCAGGCAATTCCGCAGATGCAATTCGTTCTATCACCTGCTGACGAGCAAAATAATCGTCCGTTCCGTCTTTGAAAGTGAGCTGAACAACAGACAGTCCAAAAATCGTACGGCTCCTTCTGTCGAGTACATTAGGCGTATTTTGCAGAGCACGTTCTATCGGTACTGTTACTTGCTGCTCTACTTCTTCGGCAGCTCTCCCCGGATATTGGGATACTACGATTACATTGGTATCGGCAATGTCAGGATAAGCTTCAATTTTGAGTTGGGTAAAACACCAGTATCCAACTCCCATCAGCACAACGCTTATGGATATGACAACCCAACGGTTGCGTAAACTAAAAAAAAGCAGGTTCTTAATCATTTAATTCCACTTGTCTACTTGATTGGTCACTATAAATCCGCTTTTTACTTCTTTACGAAGCTGTGTCAAAGCAGCGCGTACTTTTTCTTCATCATCAATAAATGAGATGATCATGGGTGTCTCGTCGAAGCTGAATAGATCATTCGGGCGGTTCATGTGTTTTCCATCGTAACCCAGCCATCCGCGGTAAACCGTCGCACCTTGCACCCGCTGTTTTACCAAAAACCGGAGTATGTATTCATATAAAGGCAACTCGCCTTTCCATTGGTCGTTGCCAATAAATATCTGAGCCTGTAACACCTGTTTTAATGGTTAATGGTTAATTATAAATTGTTAATGTCGCGATGCGGTTCGGGCGCGGGTCTTAGTGATGCGATAAGTCATTGTGAAACAATAATTTATCAAAGGATTGGCAACGTTTTATTGTTAGCATTTAACACCGGAGGTCATTAATAATTAACCATTTATAATTAACCATTGCCCTAGTATCCAAATGAAAGACCCTTCAATTGCATCACTCCCTTAACCGCTACATGATCACCATTTTTCAGGCCTGAATATGCAATGATCCGGTCACCGATCTGATCACCTATATTCACCTCACGCCTTTCAAATGCGGTAGGGCTGGTTTTAACGAAAACGTAATTTTTACCCTGGATCGTAATAAGCGCATCTTTGTCTATGCTCATGTTTTTTCCTTCACTCAACCCAAAAGCAAGTGAACCAAACATCCCGGCTTTTAGCTTACCGGTTGAATTGTTGATACTTACGCGAAGTTTGATCATACGTGTAGTTTGGTCAACCATGTCGGCAACGTCATCTATTTTTCCGGTAAAATCCTCATTCGGGAACGCAGTGAATTGTAAGGTGCATTTGCTTCCTTCTTTTACCCTGCTGATTTCATTTTCAGGAATATCACAAATTATATATGCGGTTCCGGCAGGAGCGCGGCGTAATTGTAAAGGTTCGAACCCGCCTGCTTTCAGTTTGGTTTCGTGCTCAATTATGGCAGAACGTTCGTTGATCAGGTTGGTCTGTTCCATGGATAATGCAGTTTCGGATTCAAGCAGATCTTTACCTGTTGCAGCGCCGTGTTCCTGCAGATCCTTCATTCTTGAAAGTTCAGTTTTCCTTTGCTTGATATTCACATTCTGCAATTGGTTTATCATTGTCAGATGCTGCAAAAGCTGGGTATAATTTCCTGACAGTTCGGGATTGTCAAAAAGAACGATATTTCCCGAAGCACCCTCGTCCGACCTAACGACAGTTGCAGCTACCTTGGCCGGTGCAGTGATATCGGCCATCAGAGAAGAACTTTTTGTATTTTCAGTGTCAAAAAAATCGGCACTTTCCGCTTTGGGAAAAGAAATTTTAGTCCCCGCTTCGTTGACAACCGGACTTGTATCGTCGACCCGAACCTGTTTGGTTTCTTTACTTGTACAGGCCGATAACAAGCCAGCAATAAGCCAGCCGTATATTGTTAACTTTTTCATTTTATTGTGCGAATTGATTGATTAAGCCAGATGTATAAAGTAAGTCAATATAGCTTTGGCGATATTGCTGAAGGATATCATAATACTGATGCTGCGTATCCAGCCAGCTTCTCTGGGCTTCCAGGAAGTCAATAATAGTGGTACCACCACGCAGATAGGAGTATTTAACACTATTCAGAATGGACTGTGATTGTGATAACAACTGGTTGAAGTTCCGGACATTCTGCTTTTGGGTCTGGTATGTCCTGTAAGCGGTCAGTATTTCGGCCTGAATCTGAAATCCGGTAGTACGCAAATCCTGTTCTGCCTGTAGTTTCACCACCTGCGATTTTCTGATTTCGCCCTGGTTTCTTGAAAAAACAGGAATTTCCAAAGTCGCGTAAACTCCCATATACTGGGTTTTATTCTGAGGGTTATAAAGCAAACCCAGCTCTGGAGTTGGCAAAGCAGTTGATTTTTGCAATTTGATGTTGGCATCAGCAACGTCCATCACAGATTTTATTGCCTGAATATCTGTTCGTTGCAGTAAAGCCTCCTGTACTATTGCATCCATCTGCGATGGAATGGCAAACATGAAATGATCCGTTGTATCAATTTCGACCGAATCTGCTGCACCCAATAAAAAGCGCAGGTTGGTCAGCTCGTTTTGATAAACCTGTCTAGCAGATTTGATCTGCATCGTGTACTGATTAGCCAAAAGTTCAGTTCTTGCCAGATCTGTTGTTGTAATCACCTGATTTTTCAAACGTAGCCTGTTGATATTAGCCAGGGAATCAATATTACTTTTTGCATTACCAATTATATCCAGTTGTTTTCCAGCAGACCAGACATCCAGCCATTTCTGCGCTACCGCATGAAACAGATTACGCTCTGTTTCGGCATATTGCTTTTGTGTCAGTTTTACATTTTGTTCTGCAAAATTTATTTTGTTCGCCCTTTGTACAGGTAACTGAAAAGGCTTGGTAACCTGCCACCAAACCTGACGATTTGAACCATTGTACCAGTTAGATTTTTCGGGAAATTTAGAAGGCTGGATCAGTTGCAGCGACTGGTTGTTGATCACCGGATTAGGACGAAGCTGCGCCGTGGTAATATCCGCTTGAGATATTGTCACATTATATTGCTCCCTTTTTAAAATGGGGTTGTTGGATTTAGCAGTTTGCAATGCTTGCTGAAGTGTGTATTTGGTTTGGGCACTGCATACTGCGGACCATGCCAAAAGCAATATAATCAGTCCTGTTTGTACTACTTTGAACGACATCTTTTTCAGTTTATACTTATTAGTTAGACCTATCTGGTTGCAAAGATTCGTATACAGGGTAAAAATGGTATTAAAACGGTTTTATAATTGGGTTAAAAAACCATTAGAAAAAGATTAGAGCCATTTTTGCTGGTTTAAAACAGTAAATTTCTTTGAATGTAAAATGGGATAAGCGCCTGGATTCTATATTCCGGAGGAAAATAATTACTTTGCCAGTGATTTGACAAACTCATTAAAGCAAGATTAATAAATACTGATAAACCCGCATGGATTATTTTCTGGTAACATTTTTTTTGATCCAATATGTACGTACCGCGCTAAATACACGTGTCCAGCTACCTGACTGGGATAAGTTGCTCGTTTATGCCCGGTATGTTTCTATCGCCCTAATGGCTACCTATTTTATTGCTGATACGCCATCATGGTTCAGCTGGCTCTGGCATATATTTATGATCCTTCTTATTGCAACCGCCTATAAAAACGAAGAATTTCGTTCGGTACGGAGTATAATCCAGTCAGTTCTGCCATTTATAGGTATTTCGATTTTTAATGATTTTGTTGAGCTTGTGGCACCAAAGTTCTTTGCAAAGTACGACGACTACTTCTCTGTGGCGAGTGCTTTTGCTTTCACACTTTGCTTTATTATATGGTTTTATGCAAGAAAACAGCAGACGGTTTTAATTAAGGAAAGAGAAGAGAGGCTTCGGGAAGAAAAGGAAAGCAAAGCACAAAAAGAATCACTGGAATACCTGGTTGCAGAAAGGACCTATGAACTTACCCAGCAAAAGGAGGAACTTCAAAAAACGATTGAAGAACTGAAAGCTACTCAGAACCAGTTGATTCAGAGTGAAAAAATGGCATCTTTGGGAGAACTTACAGCTGGGATTGCACATGAAATACAGAATCCGCTCAATTTTGTAAATAATTTTTCAGAAGTTTCCGTCGAACTTTGTCAGGAACTGGAAGATGAAATTGATAAAACTGCAATTGATGCGTCTGAAAAGGAATATCTTAAAGGAATAATTGGTGATCTGAGTCAGAACCAGCAAAAGATAACGCACCACGGTAAACGTGCAGATTCTATTGTAAAAGGCATGTTACAACATTCAAGGGCATCATCGGGTGAGAAAGAACCGGTTGATATTAATGCCCTGGCTGATGAATATATGCGATTGGCTTATCATGGTTTGCGTGCCAAAAACAAAGAATTCAATTCGGCTTTGGTGACTGATTTTGACCAGGCAATTGGAAAAGTGGAAGTCATGCCGCAGGATCTGGGAAGGGTTTTCCTTAATTTATTTACCAACGCATTTTATGCTGTTGCGGAAAAAAGCAAAAACTGGCCGAAATCGGAGATGTCAGCTACAAACCGGAAGTGAAAATAACCACAAAGAAATTTGCGGATAAGCTATATATCAGAGTTTCAGACAATGGAACAGGTATGCCGGACCAGGTAAAGGCTAAAATATTTCAGCCGTTTTTTACAACAAAACCTACGGGTCAGGGAACGGGTCTGGGTTTATCTATGAGTTATGATATTATTACAAACGGCCATGGAGGTTCCCTGGACGTAGATACAATTCCAGGTGAAAGAACTGAGTTCAAAATTACTATACCTATTTCCTAAATAAATAAATCTTAATTGCTGCCGACTGCTGAAAGCCGGCCGCCAATAGAAAATAATCTTATGAAAATACTTGTTGTGGATGACGAAGAGGATGTCAAATCACTTTTTGAGCAGAAATTCAGAAAAGAAATCCGAAGCGGATTGTTTGAATTTTCCTTCGCTTTTTCAGGCGAAGAAGCGTTACATTTCATGGAGGAAAATGCTTCGAAAGTGGTAATGATTTTATCAGATATCAATATGCCTGGAATGAGCGGTATCGAGCTGTTAAAATCCATCCGGAAGGAATTTCCTCACGCGCCGCCACAGGTTATGATGATCACAGCTTATGGCGACAGCCACAATCACGACCAGGCAATAAAGCTTGGTGCTGATGATTTCCTGACCAAACCGGTAAACTTTTCCGAATTGAAGGAAAAACTGTTATTAATTCAATAAGTCTTCGCTATATTCAATATATTCACTTTACTCAACTTTTTCGAGATCCGGAAAAAAACGACTTTATGAAAGCCAAAATACTGGTAGTGGACGATGAAGCAGACTTACAGTTGCTGATCAAACAAAAATTCAGGAGACAAATCCGCGAACAGGAATATGAGTTCATTTTTGCCGAAAATGGTGTAAAAGCATTGGAAATGCTGGATGTGCATATGGACGTTGACATGGTCCTAAGTGACATCAATATGCCAGAAATGGACGGACTTACACTGCTTATCCGTCTTGGAGAAGTAAGCCCGATCTTAAAGTCCGTTATTGTTTCTGCATATGGTGATATGGATAATATCCGTACTGCCATGAACCGGGGAGCTTTTGATTTCCTTACAAAACCCATAGATTTCAAGGATTTGGAAGTGACCATGGAAAAGACTTTGAAATATGTGGAGCAGTTGAAGGAAACACTGAAAGCGGTTAGGGAAAATGATATTTTGCGCATGTATGTGGATGCGTCCGTGTTGAAATTTATGACGCAGGATGCATTTGGTAAATCTTTAATGTCAAGCGAAAATATTGAGGCTACGGTTGTTTTTATGGATATGTGCGGTTTTACTTCAATCTCTGAAAGGGAACCTGCGGATAACGTTGTAAAGCTGATCAATAAATACTTTGATGTAATGGTTAAAGAAATCATTGCCCAGGGCGGACTAGTGGATAAATTTATGGGGGATGCTGTAATGGCTGTTTTTAGGGGCGAATATCACCTGGATCGTGCAGTGGAATCATCTCTTGCAGTCCGGAATCACATCAACAGTTTTAAGGAAGAATTGTCGGATCAGTCGGGTTATTATCCCAAGGTGGCAATTGGTATTAACTCCGGTGAAATGGTTTCTGGAAATATTGGATCGGCGGCACTAAAAAGACTTGATTATACAGTCATTGGTGATGCCGTAAATGTTGCTCAGCGCCTGCAATCCATTGCAAAACCCGGCCAGGTAGTTGTGCAGGAATCTGCTTATCACAAAATCAAAGAAGCATTTCAATGTAATCTGATAGGGGAGGTTAACCTGAAAAATAAAGCCAATGTTGTCAACATTTACGAAGTACTGGAATAACGGAAATGAAAGAGAACCTTGCGAATGTTGATGCGGCTGAAGCATATATTGTAGGTGAACTGAATCGGAAACTTCCTGGAAACTTGTATTATCACGGGCTTCATCATTCAGTGGATGTTACCAGCGCGGCACTTAAATTAGCCCAACAGGAAAGAATCGTTGATCCGGAATCGCTGACGCTACTTAAAACGGCTGCATTGTATCATGACTCCGGATTTATGGATACATACAAAAATCATGAAGAAGCAGGTTGCGATATTGTAAAAAACAAACTGCCTGGGTTTGGATATACATCTGAACAAATTGTAGCGATTTGCAATTTGATCATGGCTACAAAACTTCCTCAAAATCCCCAAACTCATTTAGAGAAAATCCTTTGTGATGCTGATCTGGATTATTTGGGCCGTGATGACTACGAACCAATTGCAAACACCTTATTTACAGAATTATCTGCAAGAAACCTGATTTCAGATGCAGATTCGTGGAACGATATGCAGGTTAAATTTCTTGGATCGCATTTATACTGGACAGAATCTGCAAGGAAAAACCGCGATGATCTGAAACACAAACACTTGCGGAATTTAATGTCCGTTTGATGTTTATATTCATAAATTCCATAGGTTGAAACCGATGGAATTTTATTCCATTGCTATTTTACGGTCAAATGTAAGGGAATGATAATGCAATCAATTGGTAGACAACAACCTCATTTTTTCATTCTGAACACGGATTCTCTGGCAAAGTATACGAAGTACATTGCGCAGGATTTCATCTCGCTCTTCCATTAGCTCAAAAAAATCTTCCTGGTCAATCCTGAACAGGAGTACATCAGATTCGGAAATCGTTGAAGCCGATCTTGGTTCCGTATCAAGCAGCGAAAGTTCACCGAAAATCTCACCTTTATCGAATAATGCCAATTGTTTTACACCATCATAAATTCCTACTTCACCTGCATAAATAATATACATACTATCACCCAAATCGCCTTTCGCAAATATTTGCTGCCCTTCCTGATAGGATATTTCCTTCATAATAGGTGCAATGGAACTCAATACATTTTCAGGAGTTGTAGAAAAAAGCTGTGTGTTTTTCAGAACAATGATTCGTTCCATTTCTGAAATTTGCTGCGAACTGTCTGAGTTTTTCATAGTAGCTGGTGATGTAATTTTAAGATAAAAAGCTGGGTTCAGGCCTGCATACTTTTGTTGTGCAGCATCACGGATCAGGCTCGTATTATGATTTGATAAAGTATTTAAAAGTTGTAGATCAGATTCCTGAATATTCCAGCGTTCAATTGCCAATGCAATGGTCCACGGCGTAAAGGATTTTTCTAACTGGTTTATAATTAGATTAATAAGAGAAATATTAGTGTCCTGATTACCCAAATACTGACGTAATGCATCCCGCTTTCTGGGAATAGATATGTCTTCAAACAATGCATACAAAGAAGGATATAATGTCCTTGGTAACAGGCTTTCAATCATTTCCAAAGAATTGGCGCGCTTTTCCCTGGAAGCATGTTTAATTCCTTTCCAGGCATTCTGCACGGCATCTTTGTCATATTGGATCATAAACAGGTAAAAAAGCCGCTGACTGGTCAGTGTCAGTTCATATTCCAGTGCATCGTTCCATGTTTTATCAGTTTCATTTTCATTCATACCATTCAGCAGCTGGTAGGCATGTACCAGTTCCTTTTCTACAAATTCTGACACAATTACCTTTTGTTCAGTATTTAAGGAATAATTGGAAAGAACTTTTAAAGCATCTAAATGTACAGAAAGACTTATACTTTTTGAATGTCCGGTATGTATTGAATGTTTTTGCAGGTAAATACTTTGAATTAGCTGAAAAAGTAAAGGGAGTATAAACTCGTGGTGATGTTTTTTGGATACTTTAATCAGGATGGATATTTTTTCGCCGGATTCATCATCAAGCAGCCATTCCTGTAAGACGGGAATACCTGAGTTTCCTGACTTCATTAAGGAACTCACAGTAGCCGCCGATAACTGGCTGTCAGCATGAGCATTCAGAAACGGTTTTAATTCATTCAAAAGCTGACCGGATCCGCTGGCAGCAATTACATCCAGTGCTTGTTGCCTTACTTTAAATGTGCCTTTACGCAACAGATTTTTGATCGAATCTTCATACGAAGCGATCCCGACCGCATTGATACAATCCAGTGCAATAATCTGAAATTGTTCTTTTTCAGAAAGGAATAATTTACGTAATGTGCCATGAATCATCGGCAGGGCTTTGTGTGCTTCCCAACATCCAAGAATTGCCCCGCGGACAATGTCAGGATCCTGGTGTGCCAGATATCTGGCTATTTTTTCGTCAGACAATTTAGTTGACGAACACAAAATCCGGACCGCTAATGTCTGGCATGCAGTGTCCGGTTCTTGTTCAATATAGGCATAGAACGACTCTGTTAACTCTGGTTTTTCAATTTGAGCCAGAGTCTGTAATGTTTTGAGACGAACCTGAACGAAAGGATTTTTCAATAGAAAATCTACATTTTTTCTAAACTGCGACTCCTTATTTTTTGCCAGCCAATCTATAGCGTTGATCACTTCCTCCTTCTTATCGCTCTTCAGATTTTCGGTAATAATAGGAAGCGCTTCGGTTTGTGATGCCATTTCCCCGCTTCTGATAAATCTTTTACTGATCGCATTTTTCAACTCAACAATATACTCGCGGTAAGCTTTACGGAAAATGAACAAGGCAACAATTGCAAATAACAGTGACAAATCAAATGCAAGACTACTGTCAGATAATTTCTTGGAATAAACGATCCATAGTAATATCCCGGCGATCATCATACCCAAAGGCTCGTAAAATCCTTTGGCAAGTGTATGACCCTTCAAGCGATTTTTTGTTGAAAGCGGCTGGAATAAAACCAGAAAAACAGAATCGAAAATCGTCCTTCTAACGAGTTCAAATAAGAAATAAGCGATGCAATAATAGACCAGCAAAGAAGGTTCGTCTTTTTTGAAATAGGAAGAAATGAGTAATCCCATTGAAATCAAAACGGTTGTCAGCGGCAATAAATAAAGTGTGTAACGAACTCCGAACCGCTCTACGGTTTTTCCGGAGAACAGCATTTTAACAAAGGTGCTGATCACATAAGTTGCAGTCAGCAGTGAACCTATGAATAAAATGACATCATGCTGACTGTGAAACTTATACTTGACATTCACAAAAAAATTGTATTCAATCCAGGTTGCTGCGGCTGCTACAGCCACCATACCCAGACACAGCGCAGTGACCAGTTTATTTCCTCCAAAGTATTTCTGAACAATTTTAGAGTCGGAAAGCCCGGCCCGACGTGGCCTTGCGTGGTGCGGATTTGGTATTTCTGTATGCCGGAATGTAAGTATTTGTGTATAAAATGCCAGTCCGAAAAATACTAATGAAATTACCAGTAAAATCATCAGTACGGAAGGGGAATGAATAAGAACTGCCAACACGGCACCCAGTGCTTTTGCCGGCATATCACCCGCTCCGATTACGCTGAACAATCTTTTGCTTTGCCGTACATCAAATACCAGTGCAGATAAACCCCAGAATTCCAGATTAATAAGCAGGTAAATAATTCGGTAACCGACCATGATAGCGATGGCTGTTGCAATGCCATGCCCAAGCCATAATAACAACATGACTGCCACAACCATGAAAAGTGAAGCCAACATGGTGCCCAGACTTAGCCTTTCAAGGATTAGATGGTGCTCGTAATATTCATAAATTTTACCAGCGATCATCACCGCCAGTGCAGCTGCAATATATGCAATTGGAAGTGATGATTCCGGATGATTTTCCAGTAATAATATGTTCGCAGATACGTAAACGAGTGTTGTACCTACGTTTATAAAAAAATTATGAAAAAAGAAAAGAAGCGTCTGCGGATTAATTTTATTTAAAAATCTATTATTCGTAATCAATGATATCATATGGTTGGAATGCTAGCGTCACTCATGTAAAATAAACACTTATTATTCCTTTTAAAAACTGCCAGATAGGTAAGTACGATAAATTCCGCATTTTTACCCGCGGATAATAAGAACAGAGGGCGAATTTGAAAGCCAGATACTGTGTGATTCGACTGCTTTTTTCCAGCTTTCATAGCTGATCATCATGAGATCCTGCTGTTGTAAAAAATCCTTCTCCAATCCGTTTTCACTGTGCAGGTTTATCCGGCCAGGCCCAAGTAATTCCATAGAATCCACTATTTCTTTTATTTTCAAATCCTGTTCTATCATTCCTGATGGATCCATGATGGTGACAGCCACTTCGCCATGCAACATCATTTTACTAGCAAAATGAAGTAGAAATTGGTCCTGAACAGAAAATAATGGCACAAAAATATCTTTTACCATTTCCAGGTTTTTTTCTATCAGAATTGCAACAGGGACTTTTACAGATTTAATAATATGGCTGGTTCGTTCGTCAAAAATATCGGCGTGGAAAAGTTTGGACTTACCCTTAATGGTATCATATAACCGGACCGGACTAATAATCTTGGTTGTAATACCCAATACTTTTCCAAGAATCGTACCTTCAAAAACACTGTGTCCGATGCCCATTAACAGGATATCGTAATCCCCATGATTGGCTATTTCTATGATATCATGCTCAACATCATGAGATGGTTTGAACAATGAAATAATCGGGAGATCCAGCTTTTCAGCTTCGTCAATTACCGGCCTGAATGTTTCAGACTGGTACTCTTCCGTATTGACCTGATTCAGATAACTACTTGGTGATAAATGCAGGGCAGTTACATTTTGAGATGAAGAAGTTTCAATGAAATTGTTGGCTAACCGAATCATTTTACGTCCTCCCTGTGGATTTGCGAAGGCGACAAGAACTGAAAACCCGGAAGTTTCAATTATATTCTCCTCAGGTTTTAGTTTTCTTTCAGGCATAAACCTGTTAATCAGGTCAAGAGCAGGGCCGGTCATACAAGTAGTTGCCAGTGCCATGATGACCATCATGGCAAAAATTTCCGGCGACAATACACCGATATCATATCCGATATTAAGCACCACTAATTCCATCAGCCCGCGGGTATTCATGAGCGAACCAATTATCAGGCTATCCCTCCAGCTTTGTTTGACAAACCGTGCAGCAACGGCGCTTCCAATGAATTTTCCGGCCACGGCTGCTGCTATGATAATACCGGTAACCTGCCAAAGATAAGGATCGTTAAGCAAACCAATTTGCGTTCTCAGACCCGTAAATACAAAGAACAACGGCAGTAAAAGCACCATAGAAACGTCTTCCACTTTTTCAATGAACAGATTCCTGAAACTTTGGTTTGAAGGCATAATAACGCCTGCCATAAATGCACCAAAAAGCGCATGAATTCCAATAACTTCGGTACTGTATGCTGATAATAAGAGAATTACGAAGAATACAGCAACGACAGTTTTTGTAAGCCCCTCTTTATAACTGTAATGATCTCCCAGTCTTTGTAAAAATGGTTTTACAACCTTTAACATAAGCAACACATAAGCTCCGGCGAGCAAAATGGTATAAACCGAACTTAAAAATGATCCTGCTTTTACGATGGCAATTACAGCGGCCAGGATGCACCAGGCAGTAATGTCGTCGGTGGCAGCACAGGTAATTACCATCGTTCCCAGTTTGGTTTTGGATAGTCCCCGCTCCTGAACTATCCTGGCTAATACCGGAAAAGCGGTGATACTGAGTGCGATACCAATAAATAAGGAAAATGATAGAAAGCTGATGCCGTCCGGTGCAAACTGCTGATATATGTAAAGCGAAAGTCCAACACCCAGAGCAAATGGCAGAATGATACTTGCGTGACTGATCACGATAGCTTCCTGCGCTTTGGTTTTTAAAACTTTAAGATCCAGTTCCATGCCGATAATAAACATGAACAGAATAAGCCCGATCTGACTCAGGAATTGAAGGTTGCCCAGGGATTGTTTGGGAAATAGAAACAAAGAAAATTCAGGAAAAAATGTTCCGATAAGTGATGGTCCCAGGAAAATACCAGCCGCGATTTCGCCAATTACAGTAGGTTGTCCGATCAGTTTACAAACCCATCCGAATATTCTTGCAACAACAATGATGGTGATGATCTGTAAAAGTAATATGGCCAGCGGATTGCTTACATCGTGAGATAACGTGCTGATGAACTGATCAAATGAGGAAATGTTGAGATCAGGTGTTTTTGATGCTGTTCTTCCAATTTCAAGGCTTTGTCCCCGAATTAAGAACCAATAAAGTAAACCGGAAAAAGCGCCAATCGTTAGGGTATAAAATAGTACGTTGCGTATGTTCTTCATAAAGGGATAGGTAGTGAAGTACGCAAAATACGAAAATTATGGGTTTGGTGCGGTGTTCAGACTTTCCAAGTCTTTGAGACTTGGAAAGTCTGGAACTGATTTCAACTCCACAACCTGTCATGTGAGCGCTTTTCATTCCAGTCCGGAGTAGGAGCGAAGAAGCTCTTATCCTTTGGTAAAAGATGTTTTTTTACTTCTTCCTCATTTAGTTCAATGCCCAATCCAGGCGCTTCCAAAGGAACTGGCGCGTAACCTTTATCAATTATTTTCCTGCCATCTGTGGTTTTCACCAGACTTTCCCACCAGGGCACATCGACTGAATGATGTTCCAGTGCAAGAAAATTTTGAGTAGCAGCGGCACAATGTACATTTGCCATAAAACTTACCGGAGTCCCGGCAAAGTGCATGGCCATAGCAATTCCGTTATCTTCTGCGTAATCACCTATACGTTTGGTTTCCAGTAATCCGCCGGAGGAGGCCAAATCGGGATGAATAATATCAACAGCACGTTTATCTATCAATGGCTTAAAACCTTCTTTCAGGTAAATATCTTCGCCAGTCAGACAAGGCGTTTCCAAAGCATCGGAGATGGTTTTCCACTGATCAGTATATTCCCATGGCACAATGTCTTCCAGCCAAGCAAGCCGGTATTTGTCCAGTGCTTTTCCTAATCTGATTCCGTTATTCAAGTCAAAATGACCGTAATGGTCGGTTGACAACGGGATTTCATAACCCACCACACTACGTACATCTTCAACCACTTTTGCCATTTCATCAAGGCCTTTCGGTGTAATCTGAATGGCAGTGAACGGGTGTTTTGTATTTGCATACGAATGGTAATCTCCTGCCCATTGTGAAAATCCGCCACCCCAGACTTTATTGTTTACAACACTTCCTTCATTATTCCGGAGCATTCCTATGGATACATCCATTTTAAGCCAGGTATAACCCTGGTCCTGCGTCCGGAACCGGATTTTGTCCTTGAATTCATTTAAGTCGTTGGATTCCGGAGTGTCTGCGTACAACCTCACCTTATCGCGATACCTGCCGCCTAGTAACTGCCAGCATGGAACATTATAAGCCTTACCGCATAAATCCCAAAGGGCCATTTCAACCCCGCAAACTCCGCCTGCCTGCCTGCCATGCATACCAAATTGTTTGATAGATTTGAAAAGCATTTCTACATTACAGGGATTCTGACCAAGTAAATGGCTTTTCAGAAATAATGCATAACGTTCGTCTGCACCGTCGCGCACTTCTCCCAAGCCATAAATACCCTGATTGGTGTCAATACGGATAATTGGAGTCCTTCCTACATTCTGAATAATACAATAGCGCAGGTCCGTAATTTTCAGTTCAGAAGGTTTGGAGGCACGATTAACTTTTGAAGTAGCCTGGGCAATTGTATCCTCCGCAGACATTGACATAAAGCCACCTAATGCAATTCCGCCAACCGCTGCTTTTCTTAAAAAGTTACGTCGATTATCCTTTGTAGCCGGATTATTAATTTCAGCCAAATGTGCTTCTTTTTCAGCCTGTTCGACTTTTCTATTAGAGGCAATGATTTGATTCAGTATACTTTTCATTTGATAAGGTTTAAGAATTTAATAAAATACTTCGGCAATTGGCATTTGGCTGTCGGCTGTCAGCAATCGGCCACCGGCAGGTTTTGGCTGACAGCCGATGGCCGACAGCCAAATGCCGACTGCCCTCTCAATAATTTCTTTCTTTCAGATAATCATCCAGTTCTTTTTTTGACATGGGAAGTTTACCTGGATAATTATTCACCCATTGCAGGAAATCCTTCTGAAATTGCTTCCGTCCATTTGGTATCAATTTCACCGGGTGTATATTTTCCCTCACGTAAACGAAGATGCCCGAATTCATCCCGCAATGCAGTTACTTCCGAAGTCAATACAAGTTCTTCCACCAAATGAGCCGGAATGAAAACTGTACCATATTTTTTGGCCAGAACAACATCTCCCGGCAACACCGTAGCCCTGCCAATTCTAATCGGCGTATTAATATTGGAAAGCATCATTTGCTGGATGTAAGAAGGATCATTTCCCTTTGTCCATGCATTAAAACCGCTAATTTTACTTAATCCTTCAACGTCCCTTACTGAACCGTAAAAGATTACCCCACGCTTAGATTTGGCGTAAATGGAATTTCCCAGGTTGTCGCCGATTAATGTTCCGTCTGCAATTTTACCGTAGCCGTCTGCCACATAAACATCACCTTCTTTTAGTACATCAATAGGCCATGAATTGGTACCACCAGCTTGTACACGACCTTCTTTTTTACCCGTTTCTTTTACCAGATCCTGTAGATCAGGCCGTAATGGAAGATATTGTGCTGTAACTACCCTGCCGGTCATGGCGCTGTCGGAATGTATCAGCTGCCATTCGCCTTCAAACTGGTTCTGATAACCTTTATTTCGCAAAACACCCCATGCTTCTTCCATAGAAATGTTCTTTAACCTGGCTAGAATTGCATCTGAAACCTTTGGCCGCCCATCTGCTGAACGTTCTCCTTTCCAAAGAGAGGTATATGCTTTTATCTGGTCAGGTGCAGGAGAAATAGATTGCGCCCTTGACAACATGGCAAAAAGTAGGAACACACCCGTGTAAATGATTTTTTTTAACATAAACCGAAAAAATTTATTAACACAAAATATATATAATGCCGACCGCCGACTGTCAATAGCCGAAAGCTGATTGCCGACGGCCGATAGCCGCCGCCTTATTTATCCCAAAACAGCGGTGTTCCCAATTCATCAGGCCCCATTCGTGACACAGCTTCCTTATAATTCACTTCGTTGACTGATTTTTCAAGAACAGGGTATACCAGTCTGCGAATGAAATCTTTTACAGAAGGATCTTTACCAGGATAAGTATTGATCGGCAGTGTTGGAAATCCACTTCTCCTGAAATTGGCCCAGGCTTCGGAACCGTTTAAAAATGAGGAGATCCAATATTGGTTATTGATTAATTCGAGCCCCTTGGTTGCAACAAAAGGATTGGCAGTAATGTAAGCGGACTGATCTGCCGCACTAATTGCCGCTGACACGTCGTAATTTGTAATTTGATCCATATGTGCTTTGACGCCCGTTTCATACAATGTTTTTACATCTCCTGTAATCCAGCCTCTTACCACAGCTTCTGCCAGCAGCAGCTGTATTTGGGAATAGGTAATAAAAAATTCCGGTGCGTCTATTTTGCCCAGTGTTCTCCTGTTGATCTGTGAATATTTAAATGCCGAACCGATTTTTCCAGGAAAACCCGGTGAAGTCAGGATCGTTGATTCATTATAACCATAAGGCATACCTTCCTGATCGGCAGGCGTTTTATTTTCTGCCCCAGCTGTTGCGATAGGATTTCCGGGTGTTTCGTATTTTACGGAAATAACTTTTAAACGCGGATCGTTCGTAGTTTTAAGATAATCTACAAATGCTTTGCCCAGATATACATTTCCACGTTCGGTGCCCTGAAAATAATTGGCCAGCGGATGATTGAAAGTGCTGTTAAACGCAATTAAAGCATTATCAGAGTTGGCACTAAGTAAACCGCCATTGGCTGGATCGGCTGCTTTTAAAACAATTGTCTTCGCTTTTGCCGCATCAATTTTGGAATAACGCATCCCAGCACGCAGCAACAAGGAATTCCCCAGTTTTTTCCATTGAGCTATGTTTCCCTTGTAAAAAAGGTCTCCGCTTTCAATGGATTTGGTAGCATCCAAAGCTTTTGTTCCTTCTTCAAGTTCTTTCAGAATATCCTCATAAATGATTTTCTGGTCATCGTATTTTGGCAAATTTATACCTTCCAGAAATGCTTTTCCGGCTTCAAAATAAGGAACATCTCCGTAGGTATCTACTAAAACCATGAACACATATGCTTTCCAGATCCTGGCCATATTATACAAATTGCTTCGTGCCGGATTGTCTTTTGTAAAGTAAATAACGGTTGTCAAAAGATTTACCGGGCCATTTTGCAGATACAGCGAATTGAAATTTGCGTTAGAATTGGGATCAGAAACAGCATTGTGATTTCCACCTTCCAGCACACCTGTGTATGGAGTATTTATCTGCTGGACAATCTGCATCTGATAATTCTGGGTAGCAATGGCGGAACCGAATTGTGCATTAGAAAAAAGGTAAACCGGATCAGTTGTAGTTGCGAGGACCGGATTTTTATTAACATCCTCGAAACCGCTGTCACAGGCCGATGCAGCCGCGAATACGCAAATGATTGTCAGATATATGAATATTTTTTTCATCAGAAACTGAGTTTAGAATTTAAGGTTTAAATTGAGGCCATAACTTCTTGTAGTTGGAAGTGTATGTGTTTCAATTCCCTGCAAATTGTCGGAAGAAGAAACCTGGGCTTCGGGATCAAGATTATCAATATGTTTTTTGATCAGCCAAAGGTTGTTGCACATGGCGGTCAGGCTTAATCCTTTGATGAAAGTTTTATCTTTTAGAAAGCTTGAAAAATCATAACCTGCTGAAAGGCTGCGCCACCGGATAAAGCTTCCGTTATAGATAAAGGGAGTGGCCAGGTTAGTACTTCTATAAGCGGTATAAAATTGTTCTGCTTCAACACGCGTTGTGTTAGTGCTTCCATCACCATTTACACCTTCCAGTAATACGCCGCCTTCCCGTCCGACCAGTGAGGATTTAGACAAACCTTCACGCAGGAAGTTCAGATTTGAATTTGAAATAATTTTGTTTCCGGATTTGAAATCTATTTGGGTTGTAATTCGTAATCCTTTGATATTAAGTGTATTTACCCATGCGCCAACCCACTTTGGAATTGCACTTCCAAACGTTGTAAGATTACCTTGCATTGGAAGGCCACCCGAAGTAATGATTTTTCCCTGTGGATCTCTCTTATAATCGAAGCCGCGAAGTGAAGCAAGTGGCATGCCCAATTCGTGCGACACCGTTCCGAAGAATTCACCTGTTCCAACATTGAGCCTGGGCTGGTTATTAGCAAGTTCTATTACTTTACTGATGTTGTAACTGGCGTTAAATCCGGTTTCCCAGCTTATGTTTTCAGTTCTGACAGGCACAATAGTTACCAAAAATTCAATTCCCTGATTTCGTAGTTTTCCTACGTTAACCTTGGTTTGGCTGAACCCGGAAGTATTGGAAATGTCGACGTTCAGGATTTCATCCACCGTATTTTTCCGGTACACCGACATGTCTACATTAAAGCGGCTGTCAAAGGTTTTAAATTCCAGGCCTACCTCAGTTTCCTTTACTTTCAGCGGCCTCAAATTAGCATTAGGACTTACTGTGGAAGGTATTGTTCCCAAGGCAGTTCCGTTAAAAGGATTGGCATTAATAGAATAATACAGGTTATCGGAATACGGATCGGTATCACCGCCAACTTCCGCATATGCTGCCCTGATTTTACCATAATTCAGCCAGTTAGGTGCTTTGCTGAATGCCTGGCTAAACACAAAACTAGCACTCACTGACGGGTACAAATAACTATTCGATTGCGGATTCAACGTAGAAAACCAGTCATTTCTGCCTGTTACATTCACATACAGATAGTTTCGGAATGAAAACTCGGCAGCACCATAAATCGAATTTACTTTTTTCTTGCTGTAACCGTAATTAGGGTTTTTAATTTGCCCGTTGGCTATGGTATACAGGTCGCGAACATAAAAATTGGTAACGGCCGTAGACATATTATCACTGATTTGTAACATCTGGTTTCCACCCAATGTAATGTCAATACCAAAATCACCAAAGGTTTTGTTGCCTCCAATTAATATATCCAGATTTCGTTCACGGAAAGTAGCAACATCCTGATAGTAATAGCCATTAAATCCAGTATTGACCGCACCAATCGAACGGGTTCCTGTTGGACGATTATAGTTGTATGGCCGGGTATAATAATCCTGGCCAATCCGTCCCTGAACAAACAGCCATTTGGCAACATCATAACGAACTGAAGTATTTCCAAAAATCCGGTCGCGCCTGACATTTTCAAATCTGTCGTATGCTACCCAATATGGATTGTTACGGTTAGTAAAACGTGCCAGTGGCATCTCATTACCGTTTACATCCTTTCTGTTTTTAAGCCAGTCGGTATCAATACTTGTTGCCAGGGTGTAGATCGTTGTATTGGCATTCATATCCTGGATACCAATCTGTGGCGGATTGTGGTTGAATTCGTTGGAATAATTTGCGTTGAGCTGGGCAGAAAGTTTGGGTGTAAATTTATAGGTCAGACCCAGATTGAAGATCTTTTTATGATAATCAGAATTGGGAATAATGGCATTTGCATCCGTATTGGCAAAGGAAAGCCGGAAATTACCTTTGTCATTACCACCTGAAAGTGCCACCGAATTTGTGAAATTTGTACCTGTCCGGTAAAACTTTTTGATGCGGTCTTTGTGTGCACTGTAAGGTTTCATCGAACCGTCGAATTGCGGGGTTGGCGCGCCGTCGAGTTTTTCACCGAATGCAAATACACCAGAACTTTGAGCTTCTGCCGTAGTGGTTGGCCTTTTTCCAAATTCACCCTGACCGTATTCATACTGAAAATCAGTATAATCCAAAGCTTCCTGAGCCTGGAAATTCGAATTGATTTCTACACCAATTCCTGACGATTTGCTTCCACTTTTTGTAGTAATAATGATGGCACCATCTTTAGCCCTGAAACCATATAAAGCCGCTGCTGCCGCACCTTTTAAAACGGTCATAGATTCGATGTCGTCCTGATTGATACTTTGCAAACCATCTCCTGAATCAGATGAACCGCCCGTTGGATTTCCCGTTCCGTTTCCATTGGAACCTCCCGCCGAAACGCTGCTGTTATTGATTGGGATACCGTTTACGATAATTAATGGAGAGTTATTTCCACCAAAGGAAGACTGTCCACGTATACGGATTTTGGATGAACCACCGGGACCACTCGCAGGAGGTGAAACATTTAAACCAGCCACTTTTCCCTGCAGGCTGTTTCCTAAGTTGGTGGTACGGTTAGTTGTTAACTCTTCTGCATTAACGGTTGCTGTGGAATAGCCCAGTTTTTTTGCATCACGTTTTATTCCCAATGCGGTTACCACCACCATTTCAAGATTACGTACATCCGGTTTTAAAACAACATCAAAATCGGTTCGTGTGCCGATCTGTACTTCCTGGGCAATGTAGCCGACATAAGAAAAGATCAAAGTTCCATCCCCTTCGGGAACATTAAGTTGAAACGTTCCTTCTGTGTTGGTGGCCGTTCCGGTTTTAGTACTTTTTACAACAATACTTACACCGGGCAATGGCTGTCCTTTTTCATCGGAAACTTTCCCGGTTACAGTACGGTCTGGGAATGAATTAAATTTACCATTGTAATGCAGTAAAGTACCGGCAAGGGATAAATTGGCGGAGATATGGACAATTAATAATTGGTAAAATACTATTGAGAAAATGCTGCATTTCAGCCATGATAATTTTCGGTATTTTTTCATACAAATGTTTGTTTAGTCAGGTTTCAGAAAAAGAAGCAAGGATTCTGAACATCCGTGGCGGATGCAACTGATTTGGAATGAGAAATGGCAGATGATATCAAAATCATCACCAAAAAAATGAAAGCAAAATTAACGTCAAATTATAGCATAGGCGAGGGGATTGGGTTTAAATTCTTAATAGTCAGATGGGATTGGTGTCAGAATTGTAGTTAAATATTTTTACAAAATCGCTGAATTGTACTACCGAAAGTAATGTGTGGTTTTTATCTCCTCAATGAAAATGGATTAATTCAGTAAAATAACCTGATTGGGATCTGTTACAAACAAAAAGAGCCATTTGCAATCAAATTGAGTGCAAATGGCTCTTTTCTAAATTACTTAATACTTAATTTACAGCTATTTTACTACATTCAGTTTACCCTGCATCAGAGTATAATGTCCAGGGAATGTACATACGTAAGTATAGGTTGCAGCCTGTTTTGGTGCAACAAAATAAATGGATTCTGATTTTTCCGGTTCTACGATATTGCTATGGAACAGAACATCACTGGTTTTAGGTACATAATTCATCTCAGACCCTTTTAAGCCAAGATTTAGTCCGGCTTCACCTACTTCATTCACTTTACCTGGTTTGGTAATCACCAGATTGTGAAGCATATCGTCATTGTTATTGAATACAAGTTTGATTTTACTGCCAGCTTTTACCTGTATTTCTGAAATATCAAATTTCAGTCCGGGAACAGTCCCGATAATAATGGTCTGGTCTGGCCCGGTTGTCCAGCTAGCAGGCATTTCGGTTACGCGTTTTGCAGAAGCCGCTGTTGAGGCTACTGCTACTGTTTCAGTCACAGAATGGTTACTGTGATCCATGGCAACTGCTTTAACGGTTGTTGTAAACTGTGCACTGCTGGCAGCATTTCCGCTTGCAATTTCGTTCAGTGTGTAATAACCGGTAGCATGTAACAAGCCATTTCCCTCTGTTGCTCGTACTCCTTCCGCTTTTATTTCGTGAATGTAACCTTTACGCAAAACCGCAGGATCGAGTACCAGTCTCACTTTCAGGCCATCGTCGGAAACAATAATACCTTTCAGAGGAACTTCCTTGGTATTTACGATCGGACTTCCGTAAGTATGATGGTATTCGTAAGTGAAACTATTCAGTTTATAGGATTCCTGATCAGCTGCTGTTTTTTTATCGACCGGCCTTGTGAAAGTTATTTCAAAACCATCTGGCATAGAACGAACGGTCTTCATTTCGAACGGCATTTTTCCAGTCCAGACAAGTCTTTGTATACCAAACTCTTCCTTACCTGTTGCTGACCACCCACGACTGGTTTGTCCTACAAAAACAGAACCGTCCAGGCCCCATTCCAGTCGCAGAATTCCTGACATAAATCCTTCGCGGAAAGGGAAAACAGTTCCCTGCCAAACACCGTTCACTTTTTCAAGATCAATACGGCTTATGTTACTATGTCCCTGGTCACCAGCAAACATTTGTCCGGTAAATGGCCCAAATGCACCATTAGTCAGATCTTCTACAAATCCAGCTGTGGAAATTCCTATTAAAGTATGCGGAAACCAAACTGCCGGGATTTTAAGACCTGGGGTACGTTTTGCTACATCATATAAAGGTTCATTGGTATCTGGAATATCTTCTGGTTTTAATGATACAGGAGAACCCGGTTCGCTGCTCCATCTCAAACCAGCAGGATTTCCGGCAAAATCTCCTTTATTCAATTGTGTCATACGGCCTGAACCAACCCAGTCACCCTGATTTTCGGTATAAAAAATTTCTCCTTTATAACTCCCGAAAGAAGATGGGGAACGGAGTCCGGTTGCATAAGGCGTAAGCGAACCGTCTTCGCCTAATTTTAGCATCCAGCCCCTCCATTTGGACTGACTTGCACCTTTTCCAATCCAGTCAAGGTTTAAGGTCACGATCATTTCACCGTTCGGAAGTTTTACCGGGCCGTAAGAATATTGATGATAATTGCCTGAAAGCGGCCATTTTGCAAAAGAATCGTATACATCTGCTACACCGTCATTATCGGTATCTGCAAGCCTGGTAACTTCGCCGCGCTGCGATATCAGAAAATCTTTACCGCGGTATAACAAACCTAATGGTTCATGTAAACCTGAAGCAAAGCGGTGAAATGAAGGCTGGCCGTCACCTTTGAGATATGGATTTCCGATCATCCAAACATCACCACGACGTGTGGATGCAGCAAGCCGGCCATCGGGAAGTGCCTGTAAGCCACCCACTTCCATTTTAATATTTTCAGGGATCGGAATGGTCACGATCCTGTAAAAGTCGTCTTCCTTATTTTGCCTGGATTGTGCCTGTACCGCGTTGCAGCCCAGGGAAATCAGCGTGGTTAATATTATATTTTTCATTTATTGATTCAAAAGATTCTAAGAAAATTTACTGTCTTCAGACTTTCCGGACAAAGACTGCCCAAGACTCCAGGACTTGGAAAGCCTGGTCGTCTACCAAAACATCATGTAACTCGTTGTCGTTGAAACAGGCAATAACAATTCTTTATTTTCACCAGCGGGACGAAGTACAACTTTTGCTTTTTTGTCTACCTGGATATAGTAACGGTTATCAACCTGATAAAGCCCCTTTTCAATCATCACAATATCTTTACCACTTCCCATCAATGAATACAGTGAGCCTTGTGGAGTTCCTTCAACCAAAAAAGTACGTGTGATGCCATTGTTATCAGATACCAACTGGTCGCTGATCGTAGCCGAACCAATTCCGTATCTGAATCCTGGAAAGCCTTTTGCATCAATTTTATATCCTAAAAAGTTAATATTTGAAGAATCCGGCCATGTTGTATTTATATTTTCAAGAATAGCAAGACTGCTTTTTCCTGAAACCGGAGCTGTAAGACCAGCGGGAGCTAATAGCTGAGGTTCACCACGTTCGTACCACATTTCGGTTACATTGGCAAAATTTCCGCGCCATGCCTGTAACAATGCACCCCGTCCAAGGTCAACTGTGTAATTCCAGCCGGCAGGGCTTCCTACCGAAATACAATGTGTCCTTTTGTTTTTTTCTCCATCCAGCAATACGAAAGAGCGCACCATTTCAGGACGCATTTCAGGTATCACTCCAATGTAAGGTTTTGGTTCCGGCTCTGGTAGTGAGGAAAGTACGTGCAAATCATAAGGCCTGATTCCCGCCTTTTCTACACGTAATCCCAATGCAGGTTGTCTCCATGGGAAACGCGAGTAATGCATTTTAAATTTATGGGTTCCCTGTGTCAGATTAACTGAACCCGAATAGTTTTCCTGAGAAGTAGCTTCACCATTGGAAATAACACTTTTTCCATCCACATCCAGGGAAAAGATATTACCCGAATAAATAGTTGTAAATATATAATCTCCTGCTTCAGCCACCACCATATCACCTTCGTACATCAGGTGAAATTCACGCATCCCATTTGTCACTTCCTGAGTAAGAACAGCCGATTTGCCTTCATGATCAAGCTTGCTGTATACTTCCTTGCTATCCCATTTATCCGAATAAACCTTGTAGGCCAGATTCGAAAGAATAAGTGGCTTACTGCTTGCAAGTAACTGATAACCAATATTACGGAAAGCGATTGTTCCTTTAGTTACTTCCAAAGCGAGCGGTTCCGGACTTGTCACCGATTTAGTTGTTGGTAAATAAACTGTTTCCAAAACAGTTACACCATTAAGATTCAGTGAATTTAATCGCGCGGAATTGGGTAACTGAGGAAGTGAGGCATCGTAAGCGACTTCAATGGTTTGCCATAATCCGGGTGCTTTTGCAGCATTTTGCGTTGGAAACTGGCCAATGAAACCAGAAGTCAATGCATTGGCGGTTTTTTGCTGATAGCTGTCGGACAAGCGGATTTTTTGCCCGCCTGGTAACACAATGTTTCCTTCGGCTCCCGACGAAACCATGAATTCAAGTGACAACCGCAGATCATTTGCTTTCAGTTTGGTGGTAATAGGATTTCCTGCATTTCCTACCAAAACTCCATCGCCTGATTGTATTTTGATCTTGGCAAAACCGGCCGGATGAATTGAAATACTGCTCTGAACAGACCAGTTGGCACCGCTGGTTTCAAACGAATTGAGGTCTTTAAGGGGTAAGGGGGAATAGTTTCCTTTTCCGGTCTGAGCTGCCACCATGAGCGGACAAGCCAGGAAAAGAAGAGAGATTTTATGAATCAAATACTGCATTGGATTTATTAAGTGTAATGTTTACAATTATAACGCGAAGTTCGCACTTTTTTCTACTAATATATCCCGAATTATTATGAATTTTTCCAAAATTGAAATACAGCTTTTGTTATAAATCGCTAACTGGCACAAAAAGAAAGGAAGTCAGGTTTTTTATGCCTGGCTTCCTTTCTTTTTAAAGCAACATATTAATTAAATTTTAATCTTATTGACTTCATTTATCCCACCAAACCGGCGTGTTATAGGTATCAGCGCCTTGTCTGGCAACGGCTTCGGTCAAACTGGCTGCATTCAGTGTTTGTTCACTTCGCGGATAAGCAAACCGAACCGGAACCTTTCCGCCGTTTACGTTATCAGGCCCAGCAGTAACAGCTGGAATACCCGTACGACGCCAGTCAAACCATGCTTCGAGGCCGGTAAAAAACAAGCTGATCCATTTTTGTGTACCAATCAGTGTCAATGCATTGGCCTCATTATACGCAACACCAGCACTTGTCAGGTAGTTGGCAGGTATAGTTACATCAGAATAAATAAATGCCGATTTTACTCCTTCTTCATAATACCATTGTGCGGTTTTAGCAGAGGTAATCAGGCCTTTTTTGACAGCCTCGGCCAGTATAAATTGTAATTCAGGATAACCCATGATATATCCTTTCGCTACGTTCAGGCCTCGATCCGTGATAGAACCTTTGTAAAACAGTGCTCCTGCACGGGAAACATTGTTCGGGCCACCTGCGTAATCCAGTGCTGCAACCTCATTCAGGCCGTTGGGAACACCCGTATATTTTGGAGTTCCTGCAGCAATTGATGCATCTGTTGGCTGTGCAAATACAGTAATCCTTGGATCAGCAAGTGCAGTCAGCTTATCACCCAGGTTCTTACTCAAACGGAATTCATCAAACGAACCAGACCTCGCTGTATATAAAGGAAACTGGTTAGGAGCAGAGGTAAGGTAACGTAAAGTACCATTATCAGCATTTTTATTGGCTTCGCTGAAAATTGGCGTTGCCGTTGCATCAGCCAGGATTGCCTGCATTTCTGCCTTTACATCTTTTACATTAGAAATTCGCAACAAATACCGAAGACGCAGACTATTGGCAAGTTTTTTCCATTTGGCCACGTCACCATTGTAAATCAGATCGCCCACTACCACCTCTCCCGGACCGAGTAAATCGTTTGCAATTTTCAGATCGCTCAGAATACCAGCATAAATTACTTCCTGCGTTTCGTATTTAGGCTGAAATATGCCTGTTACGCCTTTGGTAGCTTCTGTATACGGAACATCACCGTAGGCATCAGTCAGCAACGAATACATCCATGCACGCATGATCAGTGCAATTCCTTTGTAATTTTTGGCATTATTCTGGTCGCTCAATTCTATGAGCAACTGTACATTGCGCAGGTTATCATACATATTGTTCCAGAGCCCGTCACGGTCGCCCCAGGTATAACGGTCTTCCGAAACAAACTGGATTTTGGCCGTATGCTGAATCACAATATTGCCAATACTCCAGCTCTGGTCAACCATCTGGTTTACTGCCGTTCTGATAATTCCAGGCAATAACAGATCAGGAGTTACATCTGTGATAGCGTTGGGATCGGTATTTTTTTCTACGAAATCGTCTGTACAGGAAGGCAGGAAAAATAATCCCGCAGCCATGATCAGTATATATAGTTTTATCTTTTTCATAATCCTTAAAGTTTTGGCTCAATTAAAAGTTAAATCCAAGATTGAAACCCCAGCTGCGCGTAGTTGGCATACCGACTGACTCAATACCCGGAACGATTGTTCCACCGTCCAAAGACGAAGTTTCCGGATCAATATGCGGCACCTTGCTCCACACAGCGAGATTACGGCCCACAACAGATATATTCAAACCTTTAATTTTTGCTTTGGATAAATATTTGGCAGGAACCGTGTAACCTAACCTCATTTCACGAAGCTTTGCGTATGATGCATTGAAAATTCCGCCTTCAGGAATATCGCGGTTTCCGGTACGTGACTGGTGGTATTCCCTTGCAGTCAGTTTAACATCATTTACCCGATAAGTTCCGTCAGCATTTTCAATCACACCCTGAGCAATCACTCCGTTTTCTGGCAAGGTAATATCATACCCGTTCTCACGGCCTTCCAGCGTCTCAATTACCTGTCCGGCTTCCAGGCCAACTACATAAGTCTGTGAAAAAACCTGGCCTCCGTGGCGAATGTCCAGTAATCCTGTTAGACTGATATTTTTGTAAGTGAAAGTATTACGAATCCCGGTCATCCAGTTTGCATTATAATTACCTACTTTGATCAGGTTATTTGTACTTAAAAACCGGCCTGATTCATTCAGTACCTTTTGTCCGTAATAAGGGCTATTTTTATCTTCAACACGTTTAAAACCAATTGCATACATATCACCCATGCGTTGGCCAACCTGTGCGCGGATTGAAACGCCATGACGTCCTGCCATTTGATAGTCTTCCACTTCGCCATCAAATTCCACAACTTTGCTTCTGTTGGCTGACCAGTTTACATTGATATCCCATCTGAAATCACCAATCTGTATGGGTGTTCCGGTAAGCATAAGTTCGTAACCGTAATTCCTGATTTCACCTGCATTTACAATCCTTGTATCATAACCGGATGTTACAGAAACTGGTACAGACGGAAGTATCTGATTTCGGGTATTGATATTATAAAACGTAAAATCCAGGCCGGCGCGGCCTTTCAGGAAACGCCATTCTGTACCAATTTCAAAAGAAGTACTGATTTCCGGTTTCAGGCTATAGTTAACAAGCCTGCTATTGGAAGTATAAACCGGATAATCACCCCATGGATTATCCCGCACATAACCGGAAGTGAATCTGTACGGATCGGTATCATTACCAACCTGAGCCAGACTCGTACGGATTTTACCAAAAGAAACCCATTCAGGCATTTTTACAATATCACTCACAACTGCACTCAGAGAAGCAGACGGGTAGAAATAAGAATTGATTGTTTGTCCCAGTGAATCCGCAGCGGCTGGTAAAGTCAAAGCAGTAGACCAGTCATTTCTTGCTGTTACATCCAGGAACAGATAATTATTCCAGCCAAACTGTACCGATCCGTAAACGCTGTTCACCACTTTATTGATGTCATCAATTGAACTTACGAGTGCAACCCTGGTATTGTTAAAACTGAAAATTCCCGGAATCAAAAGCTGTGGAGCCGTTACTTCAAAGTTATTAGTTTTGCTGATCTGGCGGTTTCCTCCCAGATTTGCTCCGATCGTGAATTTATCATTGATCTCTTTGGAAGCATTAAAAAGAAAATCAAAGTTGGATTCGCTGTTTTTAACGCGTTCTTCACGGTAACTTCCGAATGGAAATCTTTGTGTACTGAAAGCCCGTCTCCGTTTTCTCAGGTCATTGTTAAAATCCGTTCCGCCCCTTACCTGTAAGTTAAGCCAGTCCGTAAAATTGTACCGGACTGCAATATTTCCGAAAACACGGTTTGCATTCTGGCTGTTCGTATTTTCGTAAAGGTTAAAATAAGGATTGTCGTGATAATTGTAATTGAAGTTATACTGCTGCCTGTTCTCCATTCCCGGAATCCAGTAATCTTTCAGGCTATTCAGGTCCACATGCTGTCCCATCCAGTTATGCAGCAAATAAATGATGCTTTCTGTTCCGTATGTCAGGTTCGGGCGGTTGTCGCTCAATGAATTGACATAATTGGCAGAAATACGTACCGACAGTTTTGGGGAAAGATTATAACCTGTATTGATTGCAAATGTGTTACGTTTTATATCCGTATTAGGAATAATTCCTTTTTGATCCAGAAGTGTATACGACAATCGGAAATCACCTTTTTCATTAGAACCGGTAACTGATACGTTGGTATTATTTGTAATACCGGTATCATAAAATTTCTTTAGATTATTACCTGGTAAAAATGGGGTAGGAGTAATGGTTCCCCGTGCTGCAAGGTCCGCCGGAGTTCCTAATGCACCATCATCTACCAAAGAAATATCACCGCCTCGGTAACCGTTTGACGTCGGTGAATTATGTTGTGCAATCAACCGGCCATCCATTTTTGGTCCCCAGCTTTCGTCCACTCCATCTCTTATACCACCACCGCTACCGTCCACAAAACTGAATTCTCCGTTATTTCCTTGTCCATAAACTTTCTGGAAGTGAGGAAGCACCAAGGGATTTTCAAATGTCAATCCGGCATTGATAGAAATACCCAGGCCTTTACTGTTTTTTCCTGACTTGGTGGTGATAACAATTACACCATTGGCACCCCTTGATCCATAGAGCGCTGAGGCATTGGCACCTTTCAGGACTGTCATTGATTCCACATCATCCGGGTTGATCAGTGAAGCGCCATTACCATAATCCAGTTCCTGAAAATCACGGCCGCTTGAACCAGTCAGAGCATTTGTAATCGGAACGCCGTCAATTACAAAAAGAGGCTGATTTTTGTTGATATCCAATGATTTATCTCCACGGATAGTAATACGCGCCGACCCTCCGATACCACTCGGACTGGCCATTACCTGCACCCCTGCAATTTTTCCGGCAAGGCCGCTGACGAAGTTGGTCTCACGGGCTTTGTCAAGATCTGTCCCTTTTAATTCCTGTACAGCATAACCAAGGCGTTTGGTTTCCTGCTTGATACCCAACGCAGTAACTACTACTTCATTCAGGTTTCTTGCATCCGGCACCATCGTAATATCAATCGCTATACTGTTCCCAACTTCTTTTTCCTGGGATAAATAACCTACGTAAGAATAGATCAGCGTTGCGCCATTGTCAGGAATTGTGATCTGGTATTTACCTTCCGAATCCGAGATCGTTCCGGACGTACTGCCCTTCAAAACGATGCTGACTCCGGGAAGTCCGACACTGCTTTCATCTGTAATTTTACCTGTAATTGTTTTATCAGCTCTTACCTGGTGGGAAATTGTAATGCCCGCATTGGAATAAGTGGCGGCGCTGCCAAACAACAAGGCCTGATACAGGATAATCCTTGAATATTTCCGGATACTATTTGGAAACAGTAATTTTTTTAACATAAGTTAGATGTTTAAGGTGAGTAGCAGGTTACTTTTCAATATCTGATGGGATTATGAAAAATAATTTTTAAGAAAAAAGAAAATTCAGTGCGGCTGAAAAGATTTCTTCATCATTCATTCTTCTCCATAGGCACATTAAATTTGTGAAAATAGAAAAACTACGGACAGGCAATTAAATGAATTTTATACCTGGAAATAAGCTTTTAGTACTTTTAAAAGCACTTTTAAGGCTATTATGTTTGAAATTATATTGGAAAAAATAAGAACAATAATTCAAACTTTCAATAGCATGTAATTAAAATCCATATTAATCAGGAATGCTTTCAGTTTTAATTTGAAATCCATTTTAATCCTTGTAAAAATTTAACAGACATACCAGTTAATTGCAACATTGAAGTTTTAATAAAAATGGTTTTAACGTAAAAATGAAGAATTAATGAATTGAAACGAAGGCTCTAATAAAACGTAAAAACTCAATCCGCTTATGGATTGAGTTTTTATTTTTAAGTAAACTATAAATCTTAATTAACTCAGAAAACGCATCTCAATGTGCTTCCAGCCAATTGGCACCAATACCTATTCCGGTTTCCATTTTTACAGGCAGAGGAATTGCAAGTCTCATCAGTTCATCCACTTTTTCTTTTAACAGAGGGATTTCGTCCCGGTGTGCATCGAATACAAGTTCATCGTGTACCTGTAAAATCATACGTGATTTCAGCTTTTCATTAATAATAAAATCATGGATATTAATCATGGCCACCTTGATCATATCTGCCGCTGAACCCTGGATTGGCGCGTTTATGGCATTTCGCTCGGCATATCCGCGGTTAGTCTGGTTACGAGAATTAATATCAGGAACATATCTTCTTCTGCCAAGAATCGTTTCTACATATTCTTTATCCCGTGCATCATTTACCACTTTATCCATGTATCCCTTCACAGCCGGAAATTCTTCAAAATAAGCTTTAATAATTTCGGCAGCTTCACCACGCGGAATGGACAGCCTTTGTGCAAGACCGAATGCAGAAATACCATAGATAATTCCAAAATTGACCATTTTGGATTTTCTGCGCATATCCGATGTCACATCCTCCAACGCAACTTTGAATACTTTACTAGCCGTGGTTGCATGAATATCACGCCCTTTGTTAAATGCGTCGATCATACTTGCATCCATACTGAACGCGGCCATTATACGCAATTCGATTTGGGAGTAATCAGCTGATAAAATTTGAAACTCTTCATTATCAGGTACAAAGGCTTTGCGAATCTCCCGTCCGCGATGTGTACGTATAGGTATATTCTGTAAATTCGGGTTGGTTGAACTTAAACGTCCGGTAGCTGCAACTGCCTGATT
This sequence comes from Dyadobacter sp. NIV53, assembly GCF_019711195.1. Classification (NCBI taxonomy): domain Bacteria; kingdom Pseudomonadati; phylum Bacteroidota; class Cytophagia; order Cytophagales; family Spirosomataceae; genus Dyadobacter; species Dyadobacter sp. NIV53. Next base: position 57,364 of record NZ_CP081299.1, on the reverse strand, counting down.
GTATGAGGTATGTATTCTTCCCGTCCTGGGATTGACCAGCAACGGCAGTGCATCCACATATGTAGATTTTAGCTTTTGCAACTCCCTGTAATCCAGTATTTTTCTCGCTATAAGGTGTTCATTTTCGAGTTCAGAAAGAATTTCTTCTCCGGTAGCGTATTGGCCGGTTTTCGTCTTTTTAGGTTTGGCGATCAGTTTCATCTGATCAAACAGTACCTCACCCAGCTGCTTTGGAGAACTGATGTTGAACGATTGCCCTGCCATCTCAAATATCTCGGATTCATACTGCCGAATATCGCCTTCCAAAATTCCGGACATTTCTTTCAATGCATTAATATCCAGATTTACACCTTTGCTCTCCATATCCGCCAGTACCTGTAATAAAGGCATTTCCACCGTTTCAAACAGTTTGACAGCATTTACTTTGGGCAATTCCTGCGAAAAAATGGTATTTAACTGAAATGTAATATCCGCATCTTCTGCTGCATATTGCGTGATTTCTGGAATGGCGACATCGCGCATATTTCCTTGTTTTATTCCTTTTTTTCCAATTAACGATGTGATGGAAACAGGATCATAATTCAGATAAGATGCAGCCAAAATATCCATTCCGTGCCTTTTGTCGGGTTGCAAAAGATAATGGGCAAGCATTGTATCACTTAGCTTACCTCGTACATCAATATTATAATTTTTAAGGACCAGCAAATCATATTTGATATTCTGCCCGATTTTTACAATTGCTTCATTTTCAAAAACCGCTCTGAAATATTCTACAATATCCTGTGCTTTTACCTTATCAGCCGGTACCGGAATATAAAATGCTTCCCCCGCCTGATATGAAAAAGATAGACCGACCAGATCAGCTCCAATGGCATCCAGGGAGGTTGTTTCTGTATCAAAACAAAAAGCATCCTGTATACTCAGATAATGCGCCAGACTGGTCAGCAATTCCGGTGTATCTACGGTATGGTAACGGTGTAATGTATTGTCGATGGTTTTCTTTTGCGTGGATAAATGAATGTTTTCATCCAGTAAAACTCCATCCGGATCCGCAAGTACTTCTGTGATTTCAGCGGGTTGCTGGCCAATTTCCTGAGCCGGATTTCCAAATAAATCCATTTGCCCCGTTCTATCAGCAGCTTTTGTTTTGGGAGTTGGTGTGAGAACTGCCGCAGGTTGTGTAGCCGTTGTTGGCTGGGCAATGGCTAGTACTCTCGGGCGTAAGGATTTAAATTCAAGTTCGTCGAAAAGCTCGATTACTTTTTCGGCATTTACCGGACAAATAGTAAGGTCTTCTGCATCAAAAGGAACAGGAACATTGGTGTCAATTGTTGCCAATTGCTTGCTCATGATCGCCTGTTCATGATTTTCCCTGATCCGTTCGCCAAGTTTTCCTTTTATTTCGTCGCCATGCGTAAGGATATTTTCGAGTGTGCCATATTCAGCAATCAGTTTTTGTGCCGTTTTTTCACCCACCCCCGGTATACCTGGTATATTATCGACCGCATCACCCATCAGTCCGAGCATATCTATAACCTGGTCAATACGCTCAATTTGCCAGCGGTCAAGTATTTCCTGCACTCCCAGAACTTCGGGGCCTTTGCCCATAAATGCAGGCTTATATATGTGTACATATTTTTCTACCAGCTGTCCGTAGTCTTTGTCAGGCGTCATCATGTATACCTCAAAACCTTCTTTGGATGCTTCCTTTGCTATCGTTCCAATAATGTCGTCCGCCTCAAAACCATCGAGAACCAGGATAGGAATACACATGGCCTGCAAAAGTTTTTTCACTAACGGAATCGCCACAGTGATATCTTCCGGCTGTGCCTGGCGCTGCGCCTTGTAAGCCTCAAACTGGACATGCCTGAAAGTAGGGGCAGAGGTATCAAACGCTACACCAATGTGGGTAGGCTTTTCTTTATGTAATACTTCAAGTAACGTATTTGTAAATCCAAAAACTGCACTTGTATTAAGTCCTTTCGATGTAATTCTCGGGGCTTTGATAAAAGCAAAATGGGCACGGTATATCAACGCCATGGCGTCGAGCAGGAAAAGCTTGTGAACTGGTTTATCCATAAGATCATTAATTTCAAAAATCAAATATAACGTTTGTGCAGGGATGAATCAGATGTATGTTTCATTTTTGTAGTTTTAAGGTGCTGTTATTGTCATCGAGGTTACACAGAGGGCCACAACGAATTGAGGAGAGACACAAAGATTTTTGTCCGGTTCTGTTAAAATTTCCAACATAGAGTATAGTTAGTAATTATTATTTTGGTTAAATCGTTTATTATCAACTATTTAACTAAATATATATTTAAAGAATAATATTAATTATATGTATAAAAAGTATATTTTTAATTAAACTAACTGTTCTAATAAAATGTAAAAGGTTTTTTATACTATTAATACTTTTAATATTTTCTATTTAATATAAACTTTTAGTACATATTTTAACAAAATGCTCCTATACGAATTATTTTATTGATTTTAACTGTTCTAATTTTTTCCTGTAATCAAAATAAAGAAGTGAAACAAGCATATCAATGGCCGGGTGCAACGCCGCCCGTAGCAGAAATGAAAGCGCATGAAACCGGAATGCACGGAGACAAACGCAATGATGAATATTACTGGATGGCCGATTTTTTCAGTAACGGTCCGGACAGTACAAAGGTGGTCGACTACCTGAAAGCTGAGAACGGATACACAGAAACCATGATGGCCGGAACCAAAAAGTTTCAGTCAGATCTTTACACGGAAATGAAAGGGCGTATCAAAGAGAAGGACGAGTCCGTTCCTGTTTTCAGCAATGGTTATTTTTATTATACAAGAAGTGAAGAAGGTAAACAATACTTTAAATACTGCCGTAAAAAAGGATCGCTGAGTGCACCCGAAGAAATTCTGCTGGATGTGGATGATCTGGCAAAAGACCATCCATATTATTCAGCAGCCGGTTTCAATGTAAGTCCTGATAATAAATTACTGGCTTATGGTGTCGACACGGTTTCGAGAAGGCAATACACGATCCACATTAAAAATCTTGAAACAGGTGAAACCTTGTCCGACGCAATTTTTCCTTGCGAGCGGGGGATCGGAATGGGGAAATGATAACAAGACTTTATTTTACACAGCAACGAATCCTAAAACCTTGCTGAGTGAAAAAATCAAAAGGCATACGTTAGGTACAGATGATAAACAGGATGTGGTAGTTTATGCCGAAAAGGACAAGAGCAATTACATCGGTGTTGGCAAAACGAAGTCTGAAAAATACATTATCATAGGCTCTTCAGCGACGATGTCATCGGAATACAGGATACTGGATGCGGACAATCCGGAAGGGAAGTTTGAGGTTTTCCAGCCAAGAATGAAAGATGTATTGTATGATATTGATCACCAGAATGATAAATTCCTGATCGTTACCAATAAAGATGCGCTGAATTTTAAATTGATGGAAACGCCTCTGAATAAAACAGGTGTAGAAAACTGGAAAGAGGTAATTGCGACGCGTAAAGATGTACTGCTGGAAGGAATTGATGTTTTCAAAGATTTTCTGGTTGTAACAGAAAGAAAAAATGGTTTGCTGCAGTTACGCATCCGTAACAATAAAACCAAAGATGAACATTACGTTGATTTTGGCGAACCGGCATACGCGGCCTATACAGGTTCCAACCCGGAATTCAACAGCACTTCATTGCGCTACATTTATACTTCACTGACGACGCCGAATTCTGTGTATGATTACAACATGGAAACAAAAGCCAAAGAATTGAAGAAAAGACAGGAAGTGGTAGGTGGCTACGATCCGGAAGAATATGTAACGGAAAGGTTGTATGCAACGTCCAAAGACGGATTGAAAATTCCTGTTTCGGTAGTCTATAAAAAAGGTTTTGAAAAAGACGGTAATGCTCCGTTACTGCTATACGCATACGGTTCATATGGAAACAGCATGGATGCGGGATTTAGCTCGACAAGGTTAAGTCTGTTGAACAGGGGTTTTGCATTTGCCATTGCACATGTACGCGGTGGGCAGGAAATGGGCAGGCAATGGTATGAAGATGGTAAGCTGTTTAAAAAGAAAAATACTTTTGATGATTTTATTGCCTGTGGTGAATATTTAATAAGCGAAAAATATACTTCAAAGGCTCATTTATACGCTGAAGGTGGAAGTGCAGGTGGTTTGCTGATGGGAGCCATTGCCAATCTTCGCCCCGATCTGTGGCATGGAATTGTGGCTGATGTTCCCTTTGTGGATGTGGTGACAACCATGCTGGATGAAAGCATTCCATTGACTACCAATGAGTTTGACGAATGGGGTAATCCGACTAACAAAGAATCATACTTCTACATGAAGTCTTATTCTCCATATGACAATGTTGTAAAAAAGGATTATCCTAATATGCTTGTAACGACGGGCCTGCATGACAGCCAGGTACAGTATTTCGAACCTGCTAAATGGGTAGCACGTTTGCGGACGCATAAAACAGATAAGAATGTGCTGATATTAAAAACGAATATGGATGCCGGCCACGGTGGTGCATCCGGAAGGTTCGAATATCTGAAGGAGATTGCTTTACAGTATTCGTTTTTGTTTGCTTTGGAAGGGATATCGGAATAGAGAGTTTCAACGAAGGGAAGGAGCGTTTGGGCAGAGGCCGTAGAGATTGTCTGTTCCAAATGAGAGAAGTCAACTTTTAAAAAGTTGACTTCTCTTTTAATTTCCAATGCACTATGCGTCAAACGCTCCTTCCTCTGCGTTGAAACCTTTACGCCAATGCCGCTTCGATATCTGCTATGATATCATCAATATGCTCAATTCCTGTTGAAATACGCAATTGAGTAGGTAATACTCCGGCTGCTATCTGCTCATTTTCAGATAACTGTGAATGTGTGGTGGATGCAGGATGGATTATCAATGTTTTGGCATCACCCACATTGGCTACGTTGCTGATCAGTTTCAGTTTATCAACGAAGGTTTCCGCTGTTTTTTTATCTCCTTTCAAGGTGAAGGAAAGTACGCCTCCAAATCCGCGCGTGAGATATTTTTTTGCCAGTCCGTGGTACTTATTACCTTCTAAACCAATGTAATTGACACCGTCGATTTTATCATTTTTTTCAAGCCATGTTGCGAGCTTTAATGCATTTTCAGCAATACGTTCAACGCGTAAAGAAAGCGTTTCCAGGCCTTGTAAAAAGAGGAATGAATTGAACGGCGAACCTGCAGGGCCCCAGTCACGTAATCCTTCAACACGGGCACGGATAATAAACTGGATATTCCCGAACGGCCCTGCACTTCCGAAAACGTCATTATAAACCATGCCGTGGTAACTTTCGGAAGGTGCTGTGAACTGGGGGAATTTACCATTACCCCAATTGTAATTTCCACCGTCTACAATTACGCCGCCGATAGAAGTACCATGGCCGCCAATCCATTTGGTTGCCGATTCAACAATGATATGTGCTCCGTGTTTAAACGGCTGAAATATGGCTCCTGCTGCTCCGAAGGTATTATCTACCATGAGCGGCAAATCGTATTTGGTGGCCAGTGCAGAAAATGCTTCGAAATCAGGGACACTGAAACTTGGATTACCTATGGTTTCCAGAAAGATGAATTTTGTTTTATCATCAATCAGTTTTTCGAAACTGGACACATCATCCCCATCAGCAAAACGGGCTTCAACACCAATATTTTTGAATGAATTTTTAAACTGGTTGTAAGAACCTCCGTATAAAAACGAAGTTGTTACAAAGTTGTCCCCGACTGTAGTGATATTATTGATAGCGATAAATTGCGCTGAATGGCCGGAAGCAGTTGCCAGTGCACCAACACCGCCTTCCAACGCAGCAATTCTTTTTCAAAAATATCAGTTGTCGGATTCATGATCCGGGTATAAACATTACCGAATTCCTTTAAAGCAAACAAATTAGCAGCATGTTCCGCATTGTTGAATACATAGGAAGTAGTCTGGTAAAGTGGTACTGCACGTGAGTTCGTCACCGGATCGGGCACCTGTCCGGCATGGAGTTGTAAGGTCTCAAATTTCATTGTGTAAAATATTTAATGGCTACGAAACCCAAAAGTAAATATTTTATACAAAGAATATAGGTTTTGTATTCTTTTCTTATTGTAAGGAATTTTATTATTAAATCAATATTTATTTACCAATCGAGTTGTTGTGTTCATCAGCCGATTATCTCCAAAAGATTATTAACCTGTAAACGAAGTTGGTCAATGGTTTGCTGGTCGGTAATCATGCCCGATGCACTCATCTTAATTTTGATATTGGGAATGGAAAGAGAGGATTGGTCATTCTTATTTGTCCCCAAAGCTGTTAACGTCAGAAGGAGGGAAGCGAGTGCTTTTTCCCCTCCGCTGTTTAATGGAGATGCGCTAATTGCAGATATAGGTTTTTCATTAAATTCTCCGGTAGAAACCGTCCAGTCCAGTGCATTTTTCAGCGTACCGGGAACGCCATATGCATATTCAGGAGTGCAAATAATAACTCCGTTTGCGGTTGATATTTCTTGCTTAAAAATTTTAATTGCTTCATTTTCATCATCTCCCGGGTTGAAAGGAGGTATTTGATCTAATTTTTCAAATAATTTAAATGATACATGATCTGGAAATAAACCAGTCAAAGCCTTTAAAATATTCGTATTGGAAGAGTTATCACAGAAGGCTTCCTGAAATTCCCAGAATGCTGATAATTTTGTTACTGCTCATTGTTATTATGTTATAAAAGTGCTGAGCCTTTCAAATTAAGTTTACCTGGATAAAACTAAAATTTATAATTTCCCGGAAATATCCAGAACAAGCTTTTTTAATTGTTCTTTTAATGACAGCGGCTCAATAATTGTAGCTTCCGGAGCGATCATCAAGTACCAGCGTGCAAAGCCTTCAAGTGAATTACTTAAAAAGGTCATCTCAATACTGTTACCAGAGACTTTTTCTGAGACAAAACCGTAATAATATTTTTGATCCTGAAAATACCTGGAAATGTTTCTGGGCACGAGAATGACAATCAACTTTAGATTTTGTTTGTCCTTTATTTTGGTTAAAAATTCATCCAGCGGAGCATGCTGATGTTGAAAAGGATGATCGGTTGGTTCTACTTTTTCAATTCTGTCTGAGCGAAAATTTCTGTAAGCATATCTGAGATGGCAATAGGCGATGGTGTACCAATAATTGGTTTCGTGATAAATCCCGACAGGCTCAATAATTCTTTCCGTTTTTTCCTCAGAATTTATTCCATGATAATCGATTCTGACTGCCTTGCGGTCGACTATACTTTTAAGAAGAGAATCGAGAACATTGCTTTCCAGTGAGTTAAAAGCGACATTCCTGCGCCTGACCTGTATATGGTTTTCGAGATTTTCCACCATTGATTTTTCACTGTTTCTCAAAACAGCTTTTATTTTATACATCGCAGACTGGTATTGCGACTGAGTTGGAAAATCGGTGAATTTTTCCATCAGTTTTTCTGCTGTTATAAATGTCCGTGCTTCTTCCTTTGTAAACATAACAGGAGGCAGGCGATAGCCCTCCATAAGAGAATAACCAACACCTGCCTCACCTATAATTGGTACGCCTGCTTCCGCAAGCGTATTCATATCTCTGTACACTGTCCGCAAACTGATCTCAAACCGTTGAGCCAAATCCTGCGCTTTTACAATCTTGCGTGATTGCAGCTGGATCAAAATTGCTGTAATACGGTCAAAGCGGTTCATTGGTGAGTTTGAGGTCTTTGTGATAAAACACAAAAATAACCTTAAACTACGGTCTCCCGCAAACTAAATGCTTCTGAAACCAATTCAAATGATCTGACTCTGTTTGACGCACTGTCTGCCATGGTCGAAATAATGATTTCGTCTACATCAAATTCATTGGCAAGTGCAGTAAGCTGTTCCTTTACATCCTCAGCTGTTCCTGAAATGATCCTGCCGCTGTTGTATCTGATCCGTTCAAGTTCACCAGCACTAAAACGGTAATTTCTGACTGTTTCTGCATCCGGGAAAGGTCCGAATTTTCCTCGTTCAAACTCTACCAAAATATAGTCCATCATTTTTCTCAGATCCCTGGCTTTTTCTTCCGTTTCGCCACAAAGAACAAATACGGAGAGCAAGGCATGTGGTTTCGGATATTGTTCCGATGGCCTGAATTGTTTGCGGTAAGTTTCCACGACATCTGGTCTGACAAAGCCATTGATAAATTTGGCAACCGCAAGCCCTAACCCGAACCTGGCAGCTATACTGCTGCTTCCACCGCTGGAACTAAGTATCCACTGCATGGGAATGGTTGCAGATTGTGGCGTAGCATAAATAAATCCGCGTTCGGTACCCGCTGTATCATTAAAAAAATGCTGTAAATGTTCCAGCTGACGCAGATAACTTGTTTCACTAAAATCATTGGAAGGATTGAGGATCGAAGAAGTGATCCTGTCTGTACCCGGAGCACGTCCCATACCCAGGTCAATACGGCCAGGAAAAAGGGTTTCAAGCATACGAAAATTTTCAGCTACTTTTAAAGCACTATGATTTGGCAGCATAATACCTCCTGAACCAATCCGGATATGATTGGTTGCGTCCGCCAGTTTCACCATGAGAACTTCTGGTGTGGAGCCTGCAATAAATGTAGAATTATGGTGTTCGGAAACCCAGAACCGGCTGTAACCAAGCTCTTCGGCCAGTTTTGCCGTAGCAACAGTTTCCAGAATGGCTTCCTGAACTGTACTTCCTTGTCTTACAATGGATTGGTCGAGTATTCCTAATTTGATATGAGTCATTGCTTCAAAATGTCTTTATCCGACAACAACAACTTTATGCTTTGTATTCCCTTTTAACTTTAAAGTCTGCTTTCCTTTGGTATAGTTGCTCTTCAAATATTATTCAGATTTTTCCCAGTAGGTCGAATGTCCAAGTAATGAAATTCCAACATATCCGCGAATTTCCAGTTTATTATCTTTCAATTTCATCGTGCAGTTGTATGTCTTGCCACTTTTCGGATCGTAAATTTTACCGTTATCAAAAATGTCCTCAGAATAAGTGAAATTACTCAATACAACCATATTTAAAATATTCCGTTGCCTCAATTTTTCATCCGGGTTTTTCAGGTCTTTTTTTAATGTTTGTCCGTCATCCTCATAAATGCTGTTACCCCATATTACTTTTCCAAAGTAGGTATTACCTGTTTTATATATTTCTATTTTTCCATCTTTATCTTCATTCAGCCATTCACCTATTATCCTGTCAGCATCGTTATTTTGTGCAAATGTTATCAGGGAGAATAGAAATAAAAGTATTGATAAAGCTAGTTTTTGCATCACTTGTTTTTTATGTAAAATATATAATTTAAGAGATTCGATTCTTGAAATATTTATATTGTAGTAATTTTCTTATAAGTTTATTACGAAATAGTTGAGATTTATAAATATAAGATATTGCTACAAATTACTATTATCTATCTGTAATAAAGCTATTTAACAAGGTTAGAATTGCAATTATTCTATTAATGGCTTAAAATTTAGATATTTACATACTTAATTTTGTCATATCCAGTAAAAAACTGACCGGCAATATACAACAGATATTTATATAATTCTTAAATGAATTATTTCAAGAAATCTTCCATAGCAGTTCTGGTACCTGAATTGGTTGTACAAGTCGAAATGGTGAAATACAGAAAAGGGTATTGGCAAACTGGATTAGCTAGTTCAAGGAAGTCCGGTTGTAATAGAAATGGGCAATGAGGGAAACAGGAATTCCGATAGAAATGATAATTATTGCGATCCCAATAAGAGCAGATACAAAATCAGAAGGAAATAAGCCGGAAAAAGTGATTGGAAGGACGATCAGATTCATTACAAGCCAGATAAAAAAGCCGAAGACGAAACCGCTGAAAACCCGTTCTTTTCGTAAAAACGCCAGACGCGTATAGGCAAAGAAATACAGGTAGGTGAAAATAAAAGAAATTATGAAATGAAAAACCAGGCCAATTACTGCCATTTCAATTCCTCCGCTGTAAGCTGTCTTTCCAAAAACACCACTGGCAACTGATTGAAGGATTCTTAAAGCGGTTGTTTTATCGAGCAGGATTGAATAAACGATGATCGCCACTACAAGATCCAACAAGCCGGATAAAAATGCGGCTAATGTAATAGTTAGTAATAGTGACCGGCCTTTCATCGCAATTAATTTTGTGACTGATTAGAACTATCAAGATACAAAATAGAGATGATTTTAGAAATATTTTATTAATAAATTGTCACATTCCTAACATTAATCATGGATTGATGATTTTTATTTTGAATTCACTACATTAAAAGCTGAAGTTAGTAATTCCAGGAGCAATTCTTTATCTATCATTTCCAGATTTGCCGATGTCCATCCTTGAATCCCCCATTTATTTTGAACCGGATAAACAATTTCTGTATCAATGGAACAGAAAAATGACTGATCAATTGGTGTTAGTTTAAAGTTAGCAATCCTGTCTTTTTCCGAAAGTGTAACAAATATTTTTTTATTGATACGAAAAGAAGTTCTTTCAAAATGAGGAAGCTCTATTGTTCCAGGAAAGGACAAGGCAAATTGCCGGAATTGATCATTGGTTACCATATAGTATTGTTTTAAGGATAATCAGTGCTCCAAAAATATGGTAATTATTCAATCAGCCGGCCTGGACATTCTTTCTTCCAGCTGATCCAATATTAAAGGCCAGGCTTCCTGATGTTTGTTTCTGGATGCTTCATTTGAAAATCCTGCCTGGGTAAGGTGTAAAAAAGTATTTTCCTCATGTGCAGTAAGTTCGATCGTCAAAACGGTTTCGGCGCCTTCAGTGCCTCCTTCGCCTGTCACCCATGTCATTTCTACCAGATGTGGTTCTTCAATTTTAAGAAATCGGCCGTAATGCGGATAACGGATTCCCTGAAAATAAGTTTCAAAATAAAACGGAGCATTTACTTCCACTTTGGAAAGAAAAGATGCGGGCGACGCAAACCATAAATCAAACTGAGATGTCCATGCCCTGAATAACTTATCTATTGGCAGAGCGATAAATCCATCCACTGCAAGTCCCAACGGACGAGAAGTCAGATCTGGCGGGCAAATAATAGTTGACTGAGTTTCCATGTTTGCTATATCAATTTAAAGAAGTATTAGAAAAAGACTGTTAGGTTTCAGATTCTAATGGCTGTGAAAATTTCTTTTCTAGTTTTGTCATCACCTTAGTTGCTGTAAGGCCGTGGATCAGGACAGAACACAGGACAATAAATGACACCATTGACCATAATTCCTTACCCAAAGTAAACTGCTCTTCTTTCAGCGCAAAAGCAAGATAATAGAATGAACCGATGCCGCGTATGCCGTAAAAGCTGATACCCAGTTTTTCTTTAATATGCAATCTTGTTCCTATTAATGCAATTAGGCCGGAAATGGGCCGGATTAACAGCAGAAAAACGATAGATAGCAGAGCCATTGGCCAGGTCAGATAATCCAGAATTCCGTGTACAAGACAGCCACCAAAAATCAATAAAACAATAGCAACCAAAATCCGCTCTGTCTGGTCCGAAAAACTATGCAGGTCTTTATGAAATTCATTATCAAGCTCATAATTCCGTAGCGTTACAGAGGCTACAAAAACAGCTACAAACCCATAACCATGCAGTAATTCAACAAGGCCAAAAATGGACAAAGCAGCAGCAACAGCAATAAATCCATCGTTTAAATTGATGAATTTCTTCTTTTCTGAAAAATTAAAAATCAGATAAGCCAGTAATCTGCCTAATAAAATCCCAAGTATTACTCCTGAAATAATTTTATATAATAAATCGATTGTCAGCCATTCCTGAAAAACACCTGAAATACTACCTCCTGACGCCGCTGCAACTAAAATAGCAAGCCAAGTAAAGGGGAAGGCCATTCCATCGTTCATTCCTGCTTCGGCAGTTAACGAAAAGCGTACTTCATCAACTATTTCTTCCATAGGTGGCCCAACCTGAACATCAGCCGCCAATACTGGATCAGTGGGAGCCAGGACAGCTCCCAGCAGAAGTGCAGAAGCCAGATCAAAATGGAGGAAATACCAGGCCAGGAATGTGACGGAGGCTATGCATAGTACCATGGTAACAGTCAGCATTCTGAATGGAACCTGCCAGGACTTCAAGGAAAACGGTTTATCAATTTTCAATCCGGTTCCCATGAGTGAAATTACAACAACAAGCTCTGTTAAGTGAAGCGCATAATCCTGATACACCATAGGATCGGGAGGAGGAAGTATGTCTATACATTCATAGGCCACAATACCGAGCAGCACATAAACTACGGAGTCAGAAATACCTGTTTTTTTTGTAAATGATGGCATCCAGGCCATACCCAGGGTTGCAATTCCAATAATTGTAATGGTAACGATATAACTATTCATAAAATCCAATGCGCAAAAATTGTGCCTTGTGTAGCGTTTTTTTAATTTTTGTGAGACATACTTTGCCGATTTTAGCGAACTTTGACCCCATTACAGAATTTTAATTCACATACTTTTCAAGGTTTACACCGATAATTCAAAACAAATTGAAACTATACAGAGGATTGGTACAGGCTACCGTTACAGGTTTACAGGACATTTTTTCAAAACATCGGCAGGCAGATAGAGTAGTGGAGCAGTTGCTGAAATCCAACAAAAAATGGGGTGCAAGAGACCGGGCCTTTATTGCAGAAAATATATACGAAATCGTCAGATGGTGGAGGCTGGTTAAGTTTGTATGTGATCTGGACAGGGTTGCTGACGAGGAAGATTTCTGGATTATTTTTGGAGCCTGGCAAATCATAAAGCCGGCTCATCTTCATACAGATGCGGACAACCAGCTGCCTGAATGGACAGAATTTGAATCGTTAAACATTGATACTATTTTGAATAGATATCAGGAAGCCATGCAAATACGTAAAATTGCGCAGTCTGTACCGGACTGGATAGATGAGGCGGGAGAAAAAGCACTGGGAGAAAAATGGGATAAGGAATTGGCAGCTTTAAATCAGCCTGCACCTTTGATACTTAGGATCAATACCATAAAAAGCAGTATAGAAGCTACAAGAGAAACGTTTGGTTTTGACAATACCGAAGTAATTCAGGATGTTCCAAATGGACTGATCCTGAAAAAACGCCAGAATGTAGCCAAACTGGATACTTTCAAGCAAGGCTTTTTTGAAGTCCAGGATGCAGGATCACAATTAATAGCCCCTTTCCTCGATATTAGACCAGGCCTTAGCGTGATTGACGCCTGTGCCGGAGCCGGCGGAAAAACATTGCACCTGGCTGCATTATTGCAAAATACAGGATCTATCTTGTCAATGGATATTGAAGGCTTAAAATTAGAAGAACTTAAAAAGCGGGCAGACAGAAATGGTGTAACAAATCTGGAAACGATGCTTATTACTCCTGAAATCGTCGAAAGCCTTGCCGGAACAGCAGACAGATTGTTACTGGATGTACCGTGTTCCGGGTTAGGTGTTTTGAGACGAAACCCGGATAGCAAATGGAAATTAAAACCGCAGTTCCTCGAATCTATCCGGAATGTCCAATGGCAAATACTGAGTTCCTATTGCAATATGGTGAAACAAGGTGGAAAAATGGTTTATGCTACGTGCAGTGTTCTTCCATCAGAGTCTGAGGATCAGGTGAAGCGATTTATAGAAAAATATGGCAAACACTGGCGTCTCATATCAGAACATCGTACATCCGTAGCCGATGATGGTTACGATGGATTTTATATGGCTTTGTTGCAAAAAAAATAAATGCCTTTTGATTTTTTATTTTAACCCACCAACAGAAAAATACCAGACCCATGCAATAAATAGCAATTGCATGGGAATGCGCAACCACAGATATCCAATTCCTTTTCCATTCAATTCCCCGGTTTGGTAGTCGAGCCTATGCAACGCAGCATAAATATTTGCAGGTAAAATCAGGATAAAAAAAGGACAAGAAACTGCCCGGTACTTTGCCGCCAATATGGAAACAAAAGCCCGATTCCGGCAGCAATTTCAATGAAGCCAGTCAAATAAACCAGTTCCATTCTATTGGGAATGAATTTCGGTATCATCCTGGCCATTCCCCTGGAAAATCTGAAATGTCCGAATGCTGTAAAAAAGAGCATGACGCACATGGCAATATTGCCGCTCAGAATATAATCCCATTCGCCTGAAACGATTTTTGTGATTCCCAAACTTGCTGAGAATGAGAGGATCAAGACAATTAATACAGCCATTTATTCTGATTAAAGTTTACCATTAACAAACTGACAATAACAAACTTCAATTACGTGTAATTCATGGTTTGGAATAAAAAGCATTCCAGGCTTGCAGATATCAGGGCACAATTTTTTTTCTAAAAGAGAGAGAATTAAATAAAATGACCATGGAATTTCAAACAAATAATTTTAGCAATGGCTTTGTCAGTGAATTTTCCGCCGATCAGCCACCAGCCACTAGTTATCCTGATCCTCATAAGCCAGGACAAATGGGGCCAATGAACCCAACTCCTGATATTCCGGGAACGGATGCCCCGGAGGTCAATACCGGCACCAGCATTGAACCGTTAACCCCGGACCAGCAGGAAAACTCTGATAGTAAGGAAGAAGATTAATTTTTTTCAAAAAGTAAAACCCGGATAAATAAGATCACTTAAATATCCGGGTTTTGTTAGGTTATCCGTTATTCCGATTCTTCTACCAGTTTTTTTATTTCTGCCAAAATCGGATTCCAGCCTTCTCCGTTATTAAAAGCCTCCTGGTATCTTCTTTCGCCTTCCGCAACTGTTGAATAATCTCCCTGAGTAACATTTAAAATAGTTATATCTCCGTCAGAAACCAGTTCATAGGTAACAGTCAGATAATTTTCTGAAACGTCATCTATTGCTGAATGGGGATCGATGGTTGTATACTTTAATAGCTTTTCCGGCTGCAAATCAACGATTTCACCTTTTACGAAAACCGTTAATTTGCCTTCATATTCAGCCTGCCAAAGTAATGGACTACCAATTTGCCAGTCGGAAACCGTTTCACAGCCAAACATGTACTTCTTGGTTTGTTCAGGATTGACAAGTGCATCCCATACTTTTGCAGCGGGGGCGTTAATATTGATTGTGCTATTTACAAAAAGTGGGTGACTCATTTTATTGGGTTTAAATATGCGTTATAATATTTTTAAGCTCCGGAGATAAACTTATTAATTTCTAAATAATACTTATTTGGTTGATCCAGCCAGCCATAATGAGAACATTGATCTATCAAAACCATCCTGGAATTTTTAAAAGCACGTTGTTCCTTAATAGCAATGGATTCTGCTATAATATCCTGTTTCCCCTGAATAATCAATACCGGCGCTGTAAATGATTGGACCTGTGCACGGCAATCAAATTTAATTTTTTGTAGATCACTCCAAACAATTCCGTTCACTTTCATATTGCTTTGAGTCAGCCTTTCTGCAATCACCCGTATATTTTTGCGGTCGTATAAATATGCAGGTGCCAAAGCTAATCCGCGATGCAATTTTGCATGATATGTGGTATCACCATGGGCAATTCTGTTATTCCAAAATTCGAGTGAATCGGTTTCCTGTGTACTAAGCCGTGCCATCAAATTGCGACCAGATGAAGATAATGTTTCAAGGTCAATTCCTCCTGAAGAAGATAAAATTAGTGATTCTATATGTTCAGGATGTATTGTTGCATAATAGGAAGCCATCATTCCGCCAAATGAGTGGCCCAGAATGATCCATTTGTCAATTTTCAAATGGATCCGGAGCCTTTCAATGTCCTCGGCCATTAGTTTCATTGTGATAGTGGTACCATCCACTTTATCCAGGACCGACTTACCCGTACCACGCTGATCATAAATAATGGTTTGATTATTTTTTGATAACGTTTTAGCCAGAGCCTCAAATCCATCACTGTTCATACCAGGGCCACCGTTAATGATCAATATGGGCTTTTTGTTTCCAAATGTCCGGAAATAGGTTTTACAATCTCCATTGTCGACAAAACCGCTGGTTTGTGCAAAGGATGCTGAAATCATTACCAGAAAAATGAATAATGTTAAAATGGATCTCATAATAAATGATTTAAAGATTAGTCTTAAACTTTATTTCCTGTCATTTCCAAGCCAAAGTAATGTGTTCAAAATCAATTGATTTTGGAGTTTATTTTCAAATGTAAACGATAATTCTTTATTGGTTTTGTTTTCATAGTCAATATCATTATGACCCATGTTGAAGTACATCATTTTGAATTTTTTGTTTGTCCACGCAACTGGATAATAACCGTCATGCCATATTTCATGCTGTTTTGGCCCGGTACCGAGCGGGAAACTTGCGGGATCTATGGATAAAAGTATGTCAATATCAGGATTGGCTTTCAGATCATTTTCCCATCTGTACCATTCATTGGGTGAGGCTTTAAAGGTTTCCGGCAGGTTTTTAGCAGCTGGATGTTGTTGGTTCTCAACACGTAAAATGGCAGAGGTTGGTCTCCAGGTATTGCTCTTATACTGGCCCGATCCAAGGAATACCTGATGGTACCAATCCCAGTTTTGCGAAAAATCAGACGGAGTCAGTGCAAATGCAGAAAAGTGAAAACCCATCCACGCGCCGCCATTTTCCATATATTTTTGAAATGCTTTCCTTTGTTCCGGCTTTTCGGGCCTGGTATCCAAAAACAAAATAACCTGATATTTACTTAAATACTCTTCATTCAGGTTATTCCAGTTATTGGTGGAATCGTAGGTGAACTTGTATTGAGCCGCCGTTTTTGAAAACCATTTATTGGCTTCATGCACAAAACTCACGTGCGCCATGTCATTGATCCCGGTATAAAATGCGATAACATTGAATTTGACTTTTTGCTGTGCATGCAAAGCGTTGGTGCCCAAATACATCAAAAAGGGCAGCAAAAATATTTTTTATAGAAAAATTGTATCAATTGAATGAGGATTTAGGATAACGAGGTAAAGATTACAAGTTACAGGATTTGTTTTCCTTTACAAATCAGAATATAAACCGCTGAATAAGTTTTCAATGATATTTTTTGAACTACCGTCAATAATAGAATAATCAGCAAGGAATACACATGTTTTAAAATCCCTCGTTACTTTTACAACATATAGATTTTTTTGATAGAAGAATACCATGAATTATTCCCTTATTTCCCAACAGACCAGCGTTTCTGAAAAACAAGTTCGAAATACCATACAGCTTTTTGAAGAAGGAGCAACACTGCCATTTATTTCCAGATACAGGAAAGAAGCAACAGGAGGCTTGGATGAAGTTCAGATTGGTGCAATAAAAGATGCATGGCAAAAGCAACAGGATGTTGAGAAACGAAGGGAGGCTATCTTGAAAAATATTGACGAACAGGGGAAATTATCCCCCGAATTACGAAGGCAAATTAACAACGTTTTTACACTCGTAGAACTCGAAGATATTTATTTGCCATATAAACAAAAACGTAAAACACGTGCTTCCGTCGCTATTGAAAAAGGATTGGAGCCATTGGCCCGGCTTATTTTTTTGGGGAAAGAAAATGATCCTGAAAGAAAAGCAGTGTCTTTTCTGAATGACCAGGTGCAAAATGTCGATGATGCCTTACATGGAGCCCGGGATATTATGGCAGAATGGATCAATGAAAATCAGGAAGCCCGTACACGTATTCGTTCGCTTTTTCAACGAAGCGCAGTAATATCTTCAAAAGTAAAAAAGAAGAAAGAGGAAGAAGGTGCCAAATACAGGGATTATTTTGAATTTTCGGAACCATTGTCCAGAATTCCCTCACACCGATTACTTGCTATCCGCCGTGGTGAAGAGGAAGGATTTTTGGGCGTGGATATTTCCCCGGATGAAGAACAGGTGCTTGAATCATTGGACCGCATATTCGTTAGGGGTACAAATGCCTGCAAAGACCAGATTGAACTTGCTGTGGAGGATAGTTATAAACGTATGCTCAAACCTTCAATAGAAACGGAATTTTCGAATCTGTCCAAAGAAAAAGCTGACGTTTCTGCTATCCAGATATTTACAGAAAATTTGAGGCAGCTTTTACTTGCGTCACCTCTGGGCCAGAAAAACGTGATGGCGATTGATCCCGGTTATAGAACGGGTTGCAAGGTGGTAGTGCTTGATAGTCAGGGGAATCTGATTGCTGATAAGGTAATTTATCCATTTGACAAAACCAATGAAGCTAACTACACACTGACTGAACTGATCACGAAATTTAAAGTTGAAGCCATTGCCATTGGAAACGGGACAGCAGGGCGTGAAACGGAAGATTTCACCAAAAAACTCCTGAATTCTTTAAGCAAATCTGATGAAATAGGTTTATTTATGGTCAGTGAGCAGGGTGCTTCCATTTATTCGGCATCTGATGTGGCACGTGAGGAATTTCCTGACAAAGATGTTACCGTTCGTGGCTCAGTATCCATCGGCCGCCGTTTAATGGATCCGTTAGCAGAGCTTGTAAAAATTGATCCGAAATCAATTGGAGTAGGGCAATATCAGCACGACGTGGATCAGAATTCATTGAAGAATGCTTTGGATGTAGTCGTAGAAAGCTGCGTAAATTCCGTAGGCGTAAATCTCAACACTTCCAGTAAGCATTTATTGCGCTACGTTTCCGGTTTAGGACCGGCACTGGCGCAAAATATAGTCGATTTCAGGGCTAAAAACGGGAATTTTAAATCAAGGCAGCAGTTGTTAAAAGTTCCACGCCTGGGTGCAAAAGCATTTGAACAGGCTGCCGGTTTTTTAAGAATAGAAAACGGGGTTAATCCGCTGGACAATAGTGCAGTACATCCTGAAAGTTACTCGCTGGTAGAACAAATGGCGAAAGATGTGGGAGCAACAGTAAAAGACCTGGTTCAGAAAGCTGAATTACGCAAACAACTCAATCCTTCAAAATACGTTTCAGCTACCGTCGGTTTGCCAACGTTAAAAGACATTTTGCAGGAACTGGAAAAACCATCACGTGATCCAAGAACGCCTGTCAAAAGATTTGAATTTGACAGTTCAGTCCGCAAACCTGAGGATTTGAAAATTGGTATGATCTTGCCAGGCCTGGTTACGAACATTACTGCCTTTGGTGCTTTTGTGGATATTGGTGTGAAACAGGATGGATTGGTTCATCTTTCACAAATGGCAGACAGATTCATTAAGGATCCGAATGAAGTTGTAAAGCTGCAACAGGTGGTGACGGTAAAAGTTACCGAAGTTGATCTGGCCAGGAAAAGAATTGCGCTAAGTATGAAAGGCATGGTGTAAGAATTTTTAGTTGAAAATTCTGTTGGCACAATCATTTTAAGTTAAGTACCATATTCACTTTTAGTTTTTGAGAGCCTACATGCAGGAGTTATATTTTACCCAACAATTACCCATTTCACTTGAAGAGGCATGGTCATTCTTTTCTAATCCGGCTAATTTAAAAGACATTACACCTGCTCACATGGGTTTTGTGGTTACTTCTAAGCATCATGGCGAAAAGATGTACACTGGGCAAATTATCAGGTATGTTGTGCGTCCTGTTCTGGGAATTCCAATGAAGTGGTGTACCGAGATCACGCATGTTGAAGACAAAAAATACTTTATCGACGAACAGCGATTTGGGCCGTATTCTTTTTGGCATCATCAGCATCATTTTACAGCTGTGGATGGTGGGGTACTGATGGAAGATATTTTGAATTATAAAGTGCCACTGGGATTTTTGGGAAATATAGTGGACGCTTTATTTGTTAAAAATGAAGTGAAGGGTATTTTTGAATATCGAAAAAAGATCTTAACCTCCATGTTCGGATAATTTAGGGGTTAAGATCTTTTCATAAAATTTTTAGTTTTGAAGGAATATTATTTTTTCTTCAAAATTGAATTTTCTTCTACTACAGATTTAATGGTGTGGGAAACTTTCATCCAGTTGTCTTCTACTTTTATAACCTCTTCATCATCTTCCAGATTGTCCTGCGTAATGACCAGAATAGTCTCGTCATCAAATTCGGAAAGGTGGTAGGTTATGTGTGCGTAATTATCTTCAAAATCATCTGTACCGGATAGAGAACTCCAATAGCTGTAACTCAGGACACGTTCCGGATTTATCGCCAGAATTTCACCTTTGTCAATGTAAGATTTACCATTATATTCTCCTGAAAAAGTAATCGGACTCCCCAATACCCAGTCAGTTCTGGTCTCGGTTCCATACATGTATTCCTTAATAATTGCCGGATTTATGAGCGCCTGCCATACTTCAGCAGGTGTTGCATGAATGGAAATTGATGTTGTTGCAAGAAGTTTACGGTTCATGATAGCAGCTGATTTGTTGAATAATAAATGTAATGAAAAACTATGCCATAACCGTTCACCGAACATAAACTTGTGTCAGGTCCTGTTTATTAACAAAAATATTAGCTGATTTTAACCGACGTCATAGTTAGCGAACCCATCACAGCTACATCGTTGAAAGTGGTCGCTTGCTCATTTTTTTCCTGCAAACCCAATGCATATAACAAGGGATAATAATGGTCGGGTGTTGGAATCGCATAACGTGCTGCTGCACCCATTTTTTCATAATGGATCAATGGCTCATGGTTACCATTTTCTACCAGTTCCTTCATTTTTATTTTCAACTCAATTGCCCAGTCGTAACCAAATTCAGGTTCTGCGACTTTGTCCCATGCAACCATTCGCAGGTTATGAATCATGTTACCGCTGCCAATAATAAGCACTCCTTTTTTACGAAGTTCTCCAAGTTCTTTCGCAAGTGCGTAGTGATATTCCGCGGGTTTATCATAATCGATGCTTAACTGTAATATAGGAATATTCGCATTTGGGTACATATGTCTGACAATAGTCCAGGTTCCGTGATCCAGCCCCCAGTCATGATCTAAACCAACGTTGGTGCTCTTTACCAAACGTGACGTTTCAAGAGCTAAAACCGGGTCACCCGGAGCTGGATATTGTACGTCAAACAGCTGTTTGGGAAACCCTCCAAAGTCATGAATAGTCTTTGGGTTTTGCATGGCCGTGATCTTTGTTCCCTTGGTAAGCCAGTGCGCCGAAATTACAATTACAGCTTTCGGAACCTGAATTGCTTCTCCCAGTTTATTCCATTCCAGGGTGAACTGATTATTTTCAATACCATTCATTGGTGAACCATGTCCCAGAAATAATACGGGCATGGTATCAGATTGTGAAAAACTATCCGTAAAATTTTTCAGGCCTCTCAGTTTCATTGATGTATATATTTGATTAAAAGATTTTTACAAGAAAAATACATTCAAAAAATATCAAAGTAAATGTATATTTAATATGTTTTGAATGTATTAAATGTAACTATGATATAATATGTTAATTTATTTTTATTAGTATATTACTTTTAATACATATATTAAAATTTAAAAATACTATATTGTATAAAATGTTAGATGCATAAAATACATTTCTAACATTTTATACAATACTGTTAGTATGCAGCAGTAAAGCGCTTTTGTATGAACTGTGGATTTTCTATTTCGTCAACAATAGCAAGGGCCAGATCTTCTACAGACAATACACTTCTGCCGTTTTTATCAAATACTGGATTATCGAGTCCTGTTCTGTAAGTCCCTCTTCGTACACCGGATGTTCCCTGATGCATTTCAATTGCCGGACTTAGAAAAGTCCAATCCAGATTAAGTTCTTTTTAAGAATATTAAGGTAATCACGGGCGGATGTAGCTCCCGGTTTAAACTGTTCCGGAAATTCAGGTGTATCAACCAACTGTATTCCGGGAGCAATTTCCAGACTACCTGCTCCACCAACTACCAGTATTCTTTTAACACCGGATTTTTTCACTGCTGCCTGTATCGCCTGCGCACCTGCTAAAAATTCATTGTATATATTGGGGTTGGTCCAGCCAGGATTATATGCGCTGATAACCGCATCATGCCCTTCAATTATCCTGGCAAATTCATCTTCATTAAATACGTCTGCTTGTGTTGATTTAACAAGCTTGCTGTCTATATCCAGCTTTTCCGGGTTTCGCGATATAGCAGTAACTTCATGACCACGATTAACCAATTCTGTCAAAACATGCGAGCCCACAAATCCTGTTGCCCCAATTAGTGCAATTTTCATTTTATTAAACTTTTGATATTAAAAAAATATATATACTGAAATAAAAAATGTTACAGTTTGTTGAAAAAAAATTAATCAAATTTCTTACAAAAATCTGCTAGAGTAGTTTTGGCCAGACTCGTAATCAATGCTCTCTCGGATTCCTCGTACAGACTATCCAGGTGTTCATTAATTTTCCGGCCAACCGGACAGTGAGGATTAAGTGAGTTCCTTCCTTTTCCCAGAAGCTCGGTTTGTCTTACAGCTTCATATACGTGAGACATCAGGATCGCGTCAGGGGACTTACCTAATTTGCTCCCACCTGATTTTCCTTCCTTGCTGGTAACTAATCCAGATTCACGCAGATTGATCAACTCTTTGCGCACCATAACCGGATTAATATTAATACTGCCGGCAAGATATTCCGAAGACATCCATTCCTCTTCCGCAGTTGCTAACAGCGTCAGAATATGTACTGAGATAGCAAATTTACTATTATTCATACTGTAATTATTTTTATTACAGTATGAATACGTTTCTGTTAAAATTAAAGTTCTACGGAATTTTAAAGTTTTTAAAATAAAAAAAGCTGCACCGGAATGATGCAGCTTTGTGAAAATTTAAGGGCTTAATTTATTCAATAAGAACTTGCCTTATTTAAAATTTCAATAGCACTTGCGTCCAGATTCAGGTCAGCAGCATTCGTCAGCGCTTCTAGTTGCTTTAAGTTTGTAGCACTGGCAATGGGTGCAGTTACTGATTTTCTGGCAATCAGCCATGCAATAGCGACACTTGACTGATCCGTTTCATAGCGGGTTGATATTTCATCCAGTGCTTTTAAAATTTTAAAGCCTCGCTCATTTAAAAAATCTTTTATTCCACCTCCTCTTGCACTTTGGCCAAGGTCTGCTTCACTGCGGTATTTTCCGGTTAAGAAACCACTGGCAAGAGAATAATAATTGATAACACCCAAATTATTTTCAAGACAAACCACCTCCATTTCCTTTTCAAATCCCTCTCTGGCGTATAGATTGTATTCTGGCTGAAATGTCTGGTACGCTGGAAAACTATTCTCTTTACTGGCTTCGAGTGATTCGCTTAACCGGGCAACTGAAAGATTTGACGCACCAATCCAGCGTACTTTTCCTTCCTTTATTAATTCCGAGTAAGTTTCTAAGGTTTCCTCAACTGGTGTAAGCAAGTCGTCCCAGTGTGTTTGATAGAGATCTATATAATCAGTTTGCAGACGTTTCAGGGAATCTTCAACGGCCTTAACAATGTAATTTTTACTTAGGTCTTTTCTTCCCTGACCCATATCAGCACCGACTTTCGTAGCAATGATCACATGCTCACGGTTACCCTTTTCTTTCATCCATTTACCAATAATCGTTTCCGACTCACCACCAGTATTTCCCGGTGCCCAGCTTGAATAAACATCTGCTGTATCTATAAAATTGAATCCGGCACTAACAAATCCATCCAGTATTTCAAAAGATTTTGCTTCATCAATGGTCCAGCCAAATACATTTCCACCCAAAGTGAGAGGCGCAACATATAAATCAGAATTTCCTAATTGTCTTTTAATCATGTTGTTAAAAATATATAATATGAAAAGTAGGATACCTATTATTAGTAAAGCATGTACTATAAAAAATAATAGTTTAGTACATTTAATACATACTAAAAGGTACTGTCTTATCGATAAAATTGAATGTATGATATGTATTTAGCTTATTATTAATACAGTATATTATTGAATTGTACTCATGTTTTTTTGATAAGATTATCCAGTGCAAAAACATTGTATGAATGTACAAAGCATAGTAATATTGAAAAGTAAGCAGCATGGAAAAGTTGCGACGGGATAGCGCCCCATTCCTCTATCATGGAAGATCCAAAAATCAAGGCAATCATAACAAAGCTTCCGGCGATGAGTGCCTGCCTGGTAAACAGTCCCAGCAACAATAACAATCCAATAGAGAACTCAGCAACCGGAAGGATATAACTGAATGGTTCAACAATTGCATTTGGAAGTATAGATTTCTGAAATTGTCCAAGCATCCAGTTACTGAATCCGTGTAGCTTTGGAATCCGGACCAGTCCATGCCCAAACATACTCATTCCTATTGCAAGCCGCGCTAAAAGAAATGACCACTGAAATGAAGTTAACATCCTGTTGAAAATAGTTAGTACTTTTTTCTAACAACCCGATGTGCCTTCCGGTTTCTTAATGATCAATTATTTGTAGAGCAGAGAGCAAAAATAGCAGATGCGAATTTCCGCATCTTTGACGTATGAAATAATAATATAACAGTCGGGGCAATGATTATTTCAAAACAGTTAATCCGCTTTTATATGATTGGTTGGTATAACGGATAAGATAATAATAGTAACCTCCTGAAATATCTGAGGGGCACCAGTTTTTATCTTTTTCGATTGAATAGTAAACCTGTTTTCCCCATCGGTTAAAAATGGTTACATCTTTGAACTGGTTTACACAGGTTCCAGCTGGAAGATTGTCGAGCAGAAGGCAGTCATTTTTGCCATCACCATTTGGTGTAATCACATTTGGCAGTTCAGGCATTTGATCTTCTGCATTGTCTTTTATGGTTACTTCTACCGTTGTTGTATCGCTTGCAGAAAGGCAATTTTTGTCGGCGGTAATGAAGTCAATTGTAAAAACCTGTTCTGTAGAACCATTCATTAAAGCGCAATCCGGTGTCCAGGAATAAGGAGAAGTTAAATTTTTAATACCGGTTTTATTAGTGAAATTCATACCCATGGCCTGCATATCAAAGCCACGGCCCAGAGCTGCCAAAGTAATTGTGTTAGTATCAGCATCCGTTGCCAACACATTGAATTCTATAGTTCCTGAATTACCGATTGTATAGGAAATAGTGGAAGAATTCAGATCTGTCGAAACAGAAGGCGGATTGTTTGGTGACTGATCAATAATAAAATAAACCGGTTTAGAAACGCCAAGGGGATTTCCTGAACAGCGCAGATCTTTAAGTAGAAAATCTACAGCAAGCGTATCTCCTTTTTTTGCATTGCAGGGCGGAGTCCAGGTGAAATTCTGCTGAATTGTTTCTTTTCCTGAAATTGGATTAAAAACCATCCCTTGTGAAGAAATCGTAAAATCCTGCCCTTGCGCAGACAAGGCAATGCTGTCCTTATCTATATCCTTACCATAAACCGTAAATTTAACCGGCAGCCCCGCTGTAGCATGTACGTAATCGTTTGTCAGTGATGTCGTAACCACAGGCGCTGTATTGCCGCTGCTTTCACGCCTGATGAAAATGGTCAATGTATCAGACAAAGGCACTGGACAACTCTGATCTTCCGCAATCAGTTCAATCCTGATCGGCCGGTTGTCATAGGTTACAAAACACTCGTCCAGACAGATCTGAAAACGCATGGTATCATTAGCAGTTGTTGTTTGAAATTCAGCGGGCAGGACGGTAAAGTAGTTTTCGGAATTGTTGATGGCCACACCGTTTATTTTAATGTGATCATTGATAGACGGATCAGTAACCATTACTTCAAAACAATTGGGATCATCTTTTGTTATTGTGATAATTTCATTTTGTGTGTAAAAAGTATCTCTGCCGACAGGTTTGAAAAGCAATTTTGGGGCATCCATTTTGGGGCAGTCCACTACTTTCAGCTGGAAATCACGTGTCAAAGTGCCAATTTTGGTTTTATTACGGTATTCATCTACCCGGACTGTGAACACATACAGGCCTGTACTTCCTGCCGTAACTGAAAGCATTCCGGTTTTGGAATCAACTGTAAGGGGTTTGGGGCCTGGAATAATGTTAGCAATAGTAACGCCGTCGATCCAGGTTACTGTGGGATAACTGGAAGCTCCCTGTCCGGGTGCGCTTGGTACATCTTTGGTTGAATATCCCTGCATTGGTGTTATAAGGCTGTAAACCAGACTATCTCCATCGGCGTCGGTTCCGCCAAAATTGAACAGAAAAGGTGCATTTACACATGCATAATCACCCTGTATGGTAGGAAAGACAGGAGAAGAATTACTAAAATTGACATTATTTTTAACTATTGGTGGAAATTCCAGATAAAACAAACTTCCTGCATCGCCGGGTATTTTTATATTGGTAATTGTTCCGTTCCTGCAACAGCGGTCCCACACCATATAATAGCCTTGCGGGTCATTAAATGCACTTCCTTCAAGCCTTAAATCCGAGGCATAAGTGATCATAATGGTTTCCAAAGTTGAGATTCCACACACTGGATTGGTGTAATTGACCGATTTTCGTTCTATTTTTGGGGCCTGAAGATAGCCAACCGATACGTTGTCTCTTTTTCTAAAGACATAAATGTTTACAAATGGATCTTCAGCGCCCGGATTGCCATTGATGGCATCGAAGTACATCGTGAGCCCTATTTTGTAGTTATAATACGAGCCTTTGTTTTCAGTAATAAAAAGCTGGCCACCGACTATATGAGTTGCATTTGCATTAAAGAAGGACAGCAGAATCAGAAATAGTAGGGTAAACTGATTTTTCATGGCTTAAAAATGGTAGTAAATTGTATCCGATAATATTCGGGTCGAGTAATTAATAAAAGAAATATGTCCAAAAAGAATACCTATGAATACGTTGAAATTACGGATTTCGCGGCAGAAGGCAAATGTATATTTAAATCAGAAGACGGCGTAATTTTTGTAGAAGGGAATGTTGCTCCCGGTGACATAGTTGATCTGGAAGTCGTCAAAGTCAAAAAGAAATTAAAGGAAGCCATTGTTACAAAAGTTCATTCCAAATCTACCATGCGGACGGAGCCTTATTGTTTGCATTATTCGGTTTGTGGCGGATGCAAATGGCAGCATATCGGTTATGAGCACCAGCTTAATTTTAAAAGGCAGCAGGTAGTTGACCATTTTGAAAGGATAGGAAAAATAAAAGACGTTGTAATTAATCCAATTCTGGCAGCGCCAAAAACAGAATATTACCGCAATAAACTGGAATTTACTTTTTCCAACTGGCGCTGGCTTACCAAGGAACAAATGGATTCGGGAGCACAGTTTACCAAACATGCTTTGGGATTTCATGTTCCGAAAAGGTTTGATAAAATTTTTACAGTTGACCATTGCCACCTTCAGCCTGATCCTTCCAATACGATCAGGAATTCTCTACATCATTTTGGCGAGTTGCATGGAATACCTTATTACGACGTACGTTTCAATGTAGGTACGTTAAGGAATCTGGTTATACGTACAGCGAATTCTGGTGATGTCATGGTAATCGTACAATTTGGGGAGCAAAATGATGAGGCTATAGAAATGGTGATGCAGTATTTACAGAAAACGCATGCTGAAATTACATCCCTCAATTACATTGTTAATCTCAAAGGAAATGATTCTTACCAGGATCAGGAGGTTATACATTACTCGGGAGAAACTAATATCAGAGAAACAATGGAAGACCTGACTTTCCTGGTTGGCCCAAAATCCTTTTACCAAACCAATTCTGCCCAGGCTTATAATTTATTTAGTGTAACACGGGAATTTGCCGGTTTGACAGGTAATGAATTTGTTTATGATCTATATACAGGTACCGGTACGATTGCCAACTTTGTAGCGAGGCAGGCAAAGAAAGTTATTGGTATAGAATATGTAGAGGCGGCGGTAGAAGATGCAAGAATTAATTCGAAAATAAACGGCATAACCAATACTTCATTTTTTGCGGGAGATATGCGCCGGATTATGAATGAAGAATTTTTAAGAAAACACGGTAGGCCTGATGTAATTATTACCGATCCGCCAAGAGCAGGAATGGATCAGCCGGTAGTAGAAACGATATTAAAAGCAGCTCCTGACCGCGTAGTATATGTTAGCTGTAATACGGCAACCCAGGCGAGGGATCTGGCACTTATGGCCGACGATTATGAAGTAACAAGGGTTCAGCCGGTAGATATGTTCCCGAACACGCATCACGTTGAAAATGTAGCGTTGTTGAAAAGGAGGGGGTAAATAGGTTAATGGTTCAAGGGTGAACGGATCGTATCCGGTCACCCTGCCGGCATCTATGATCAGCCTCAACACCTTTAAAAATGAATTATTGATCTAAAATAACAAGAAAGACCTGAGTCGTCATTTGCTATACTTGACTATTCTTAAAATATCTTCATAGACTAGGCTGAGAATTAGATAAATGGGATATTGATCAGATTATTTTGCTTTACAAAACTCGTGACGGTTTTTGCACTTTCTTTTAATTTAACCCGACCAGACCAAACAAGCTAAAGACCAAGCTTTGGAGCAGAATAAAAGGGAAAAGAAAGCGCTGGGGCAGCAGCCGGAAATTAAATATCAGCAGGAGCAGCAGAAAAAGAGAGGTTTGGGGATGTAGTTAAAATATAATTTTGAATAGTAAAATTATTGCCCCGATTATTACAGAACCAATTATCATTATGGGGAATGGTTGAGGGTCATTATTTTTCTTTTCCTCAGGTAAATTTCTTTCAAAGTAATCGTGGGCAATTCTGCCTATAAAATAGGCTACCCCCAATAATGGAAAAGCAAACAGCATCCAAAAGTCATTTCCATTAGAGCCTGTTGAACAACTCGTTAAGATAAATATTACTGAAAGGATGGAAGTTAAATTTCTCATATAACTTTAATAGAAAGGGTTTGGTGATGTGTTTTTCCTTTTAAATAGGTTAGGACTACGGATTTTGGTCCGAATAGTCTAGTCTACCAATATTAGTCGAGCTTCATCATTTAGGGCTAATAATTCTTTTAAAAACAAAAATTCCAGTTTGATCGTCTTTTACGATATTTATTAGGAAGTGAGTTTTCAAAGGAAACGCTTCCATTTCTTGAAACGCTTCACAAAGTTCCCCAACTTCCCTTTTTTCACATCCTTCCCATGTAATTTTTGATTTTATTTCATCGTATTGTAATTGAGCAAACTCAATATCTCCTCGAAAACGAACAGTTAACTCTCCCAATTTAGGACTACACTCATATTCCATTAATCCATTTATCCCAGGTATAACAACACCATAAGTTAAAACCCCATCAGTAATATTAATTTTTGAAATTTTGTAATCAAGTTCTTTTCCTTCTTGAATCAGCTCTGAGCGAGATCGTTTAAAATCATCATCACAAAAGTCTCTAATCAAATTTAAATTATTGTTAACTACTTTTTGATCATTAATGCCATTTTCTTGATAAAGTGCTACTGTGTCAATAGGCTTGTTTAAATTTTGAATTTCTTTTTCAAGGTCTCGTTTTCTGCTTCAAGAGCTCTTAATTTTTTATTTGAACTTGTATTATCCTCCTGCTTATTACAGCTAGGGCAAGTTATTAAATATAAGAACGATAGAGCCAATACTGTTCTTTTATAGGTAAAGTGATAAAATTTTCTCATTTGATGCGGTCTACTAGAATAGTTACTCATACAAAGCTAATTGTCACAAGTTGATTATAATTTTCATCAATAAGAACTACGTTAAAATACAAATTTTACATTGCTCAATAAGACGTAATAATTATAACAAAACCTGGAATCGGTTCCTGAATTTTTCATCACTATCGTTATATTAAGCGATTAAACACAGAACAAAGGGGGGAGAAGTGCTTTGGAAAGTTCTTGTTTTTGTACAAAGTTTAGTCATTTCTCCTATTTTGTTCTGGAGCTACTGCTACACCAGGCACTGTTGCTTCCTTCTTTTCACTTTTAGATATTAATTTTCAACGAAACTCCTTTTAAAAGTGTCTGTAAAATAACATACATGATTTTAGGCCTGCTAATACTTCAATTTATTATCTAAAACAAAAAGAAGTATAGTACGCTATTGACTATCCCTGTCTACCATGTTCACATTGGCTTTATTAAGGTATTTTGTTCAAGATATTGTTCACACTTTAACCCTTTTTTCTTTGTATTCAGCGTATTCAGCCATCAACCTTTTTACCCTTAACCCATTTTTCAAAACGGCGGTTCGCTGTCGGGGCCTTTGTAATCAAAATTGCTGAGATCGTTTGCGCGGCTTCTTAATGTGCCGCTTGCGGCTGGTGGCGCCTGGCTTTCAAAGGAAGCAATTGGATTGGTATTGGCAATCGGGCGGTCTACTGAATATGGAGCTGGTGAAAACTGTGAATCAAGATCGGCGAATTTGGTATACTTTCCAATAAACTTTAACTGAATTGTATCCAGGGATCCCGACCTGTTTTTTGCCAGAATTACTTCACCGATACCAGCAACAGAATTTCCTGATTCGTCTTCTGTGATACCGTAATATTCAGGACGATATAGGAAAATAACCATATCTGCATCCTGTTCGATAGAACCGGATTCACGTAAATCTGAAAGTTGCGGCCTTTTTTCTCCACCGCGCGTTTCTACGGCTCGGCTTAGCTGAGAAAGTGCAATTACCGGTACATCCAGTTCCTTCGCAAGATTTTTCAATGACCTTGAGATCATGGCAATTTCCTGCTCACGGTTTCCCGCACCTTTTCCACCGGTATCACCGGTCATTAACTGAAGGTAGTCAATCACAATCATCTGGATATCGTGCTGTGCCTTTAAACGGCGGCTTTTCGCACGTAATTCGAGAATGGACAGGGCAGGAGTATCATCTATAAAAATGGGCGCATTGGTAAGCCTGTGAATCCTGTGGTGCAATTGTTCCCATTCGTGGGGGGCAAGTGTACCGCGGCGTATCTTTTCACTGTCAATTTCAGCTTCAGCGGATATTAAACGATTTACCAGCTGAACGGAGGACATTTCAAGGGAAAAAATAGCAACAGGCATATTGAAATCCACAGCTGCATTTCGAAGGGACGAAACCACGAAGGCAGTTTTACCCATACCCGGCCTTGCAGCCAGGATCATTAATTCTGTTTTCTGCCAGCCGGAAGTAAGTCTGTCCAAGGCACTGAAACCGGAAGGGACCCCCGTTAAACCATCCTTATTATTCTTTTTCTTATCAAGTTCATCCAATGCCTGACGCATTAATGCCCCCATGTCCGAATAGTTTTTCTTTATATTGGATTCGGAAATTTGAAAAAGAGACTGCTCTGTTTTATCCAACAGACGAAAAACATCTGTTGTATCTTCAAAAGCTTCTTTAAGGATTTCAGAAGAAATTTTTATCAGTTCGCGTTTAATTGCTGCCTGAGAAATAATACGTGCATGGAATTCAATATTGGCGGCAGAGTTGACTCTGGAAGTCAATTCCATAATGTAGGAAGCACCACCGATAATTTCAAGCTCGCCTGTACTTCTCAATTTGGAAGTAACAGTAAGCATATCAATCGGCTCCGAATCTGCAAAAAGTGTAATGATTGCAGAATATATGCGCTGATGTGCCTCTTTATAAAAACTATCCGGTTTTAAAATATCTGCAACAGCCGTTAGAGCGTCTTTTTCAATCATTAACGCCCCCAAAATTGCTTCTTCCACATCTATGGCCTGGGGTGGAAGTTTGC
The DNA here is from genome assembly GCF_019711195.1 of Dyadobacter sp. NIV53. Taxonomy (NCBI): domain Bacteria; kingdom Pseudomonadati; phylum Bacteroidota; class Cytophagia; order Cytophagales; family Spirosomataceae; genus Dyadobacter; species Dyadobacter sp. NIV53. The sequence continues at coordinate 25,788 of NZ_CP081299.1, read as the reverse complement.
TGAAAGTTTGATCAGGCCCTGTTGTGCGTGTACCAGTTGGCTTCCTTGCGGTACCAGCTTGCTTTGAACCTGTTGAGGTGTAGTTGGTTGTTGCCTTGTTATTTTCCATGTTAACACAAATTTAAGCATTGCAGGCGATGGAGGAAAGAAAGTGGCAACAAGTATTTTTTTTGTGGTAGAATAATAATTTTGTTTGACTGATAATGAATCAGTTGCTCATATTTTTTTGTTTTTTATTATAAATAAGATTTGGTAACAGTTATTGTGTATGATAATCACATAAATCTTGGTTATTATTACTAAATTTTAGAAAATTAATTAAACACTCAAACATCAATTCATTTGCTGGAAAAAATCATCACGCTCGAAGACATTTCTATGGTCGATTTTTTGGGAATTCACAATTCGAACATTAAAGAAGTCGCAGCTGCTTTCCCCGAAAGCAAAATTATTTCACGGGGCAACGAGATCAGGATACAGGGAACTGCTCCTGAAATAATCCGGATCACTGATGTAATGGATTCTTTAATAGCCCATTATTTAAGATACGGAAAGGTTACAAATGACAATGTAAAAGGTTATCTGTCAGGAGTATCCAACTCAACATCAAAAAACGCTGATGACGACGCTGACGTAATTATTTATGGTAATAAGGGGCTTGTAGTAAAAGCCAAAACTGCCAATCAGAAACTTTTGGTAGAAGAAGCCTCAAAATTTGATCTGGTGTTTGCGGTTGGCCCAGCGGGAACAGGGAAAACATATACAGCCGTAGCTATTGCAGTGCGTGCGCTGAAAAACAAGGAAGTAAGGAAAATTATCATTACCCGGCCTGCAGGTGGAAGCAGGAGAAAACCTGGGATTTTTACCCGGCGATCTGAAAGAAAAAATTGATCCGTACCTCCGCCCGATCTATGATGCGCTCGACGATATGATCGCACCCGAAAAATTGAAATTATATCTGGAAAGCCGGGTGATTGAAATCGCACCATTGGCTTATATGCGTGGCAGAACGCTGAATAATGCATTCATCCTGCTTGATGAGGCTCAGAATACGACGCCCATGCAAATGAAAATGTTCCTGACGCGTATGGGGCCAAGCTCCAAAGCAATAATTACTGGTGACAAATCACAGATAGATCTTCCTAAAAATCTGAAATCGGGTTTGATTGATTCACTGGCCATTTTAAAAGGGATAAAAGGTATTAGTTTTGTTGAATTGGATGGTTCCGATGTTGTGCGCCATCGTTTGGTAAGAGATATACTTGCAGCTTATGATAAATCTGAGCAATAGAATACTGCTTTTTCAGGCGGTATTTTTTCTAATTATGGCTGTATCGGCCAAAGCGCAGACCACTGACCCGGCGTTAATTCGCTGTGTTACAACAGAGCGCGACTCAATAAAATTTTTAAGAAATCCTGCATTGTTAAAACGAAGGCAGGAGACAGAGAGGCTCATTCAAAATTATATTAAGAGCGATTCAAGGTTACGGACTTCCGCAAATGAAGTAATTACTATTCCGGTAATCATACATGTTGTACATAGTCAGGCGGACAATCAGATTGGCGGAACAAATAATTCCAATATCTCAGACGAACAGATCCAGAGCCAGATTGATGTTTTGAACGAGGATTATTCCAATCAGTCCGGTTACAAAGGTTTTTATACCGATTCGCTTGCCGTTGATACAGGAATCCGCTTTAAATTGATTGATATTGTCCGTACTTACAATGACCAGGCTCAGTTCAGTCCACTTACAGATGATAAATTACTGGCAACCATTTCGCCTCCGTGGCTTACGAGCCGCTATTTAAATATTTGGGTTTGCAGGTTGTCAAATCGTTATCTTGGCGTAGCACAATTTCCTGTTGTAACTGAAGTTAATGACCTCACACAAGGTTTGTCCACAACGGATGAAGACGAGGATGGTCCACTAACAGATGGAGTTATTATTGATTCAAGATATTTTGGCAGAAATTCTTCCGGTAATTCCGGGACGATTTATAATCTGGGAAGGACTACAACACATGAAGTAGGACATTGGCTTGGTCTTTATCATATCTGGGGACTGTCAAACTGTGGAACGGATTATTGCAGCGATACGCCACGAGCAGAAAATGCCAATGAAACAACGGATACTTCCTGTCAGCCCAAATTCTCAACCTGTAATGGTCCGGTCTCGCGGAATATGATCGAGAATTACATGGATTATTCTCCGGATGTATGTATGAGTGTTTTTACGGGTGATCAAAAAAACAGAATGCATGCGGCACTGGCTTTGAGCCCGAGAAGGGCAAAATTAGTTGAATTTGCGAGTAAGACTGACGCCAATTTAACTGTTGATATTTATCCGAATCCGGTGAGTGATTTCCTGAACGCCGATATTTATGCTCCTGATTATACTGGTCTATCTGTAAGTATCATTAATGCAAGTGGAATTAAGATGACGGATGAAGTTAAAAACTGGACTTATATCAATGTAAAAAATTATCCTGCTGGTATTTACTTTTTGCGAGTTAATACTGCGAATGACATGGTAACCAAACGTTTTTTTATTCCTTAGTATTGGCCCATGCTTTCACGCGTACCGTTTATCAGTTTTTTTCTGTTTTTCATGTCAGGCATTCTTCTCAAAGAGTGCCTGATTTTTGATTCAGCCTTAATTAGCAAGGTTTTACTTGGATTATTAATTGCGGTTGCGGCCATTGCTTTCTACTGTTACCAAAAGAAATCTCATTTTTATTTTGGAACAGCCTTCTCACTGTTTCTGGTAATCGGAGGCGCATTATCCTCCTCTTTGCAAAATTGCCGGCTTGAAGCGGACCAGCTTGCTTTAACTGAAAAGGATTATTCCGCTTACGAAGCAATTGTAAAATCCCTGCCTGAAAAACGGTCAAAATCCATTCGATTGGAAATCCTGGTTACACGAATGCTTCATGAAAAGTTATGGATTAAAGCAGATGTAAAAGCACTCGTAAGCATCGCTGTTGACGCAGCGATGGTACCAAAACCGGGTGATTATATGATTGTGAATGGCCGCCTGGACAAACCGGTAAAATCACTTAATCCGGAAGAATTTGATTACCGGCGCTATTTATGGAATAAAGGAATTGTTTGGACGGATTATTTACCGGAGGACTCTTATTCTGTTTTAACTTCCGAAAATCAATCTTACCGGCCCGGATTGTGGAGCACTGCTGTTTCCGAGTGGGCCGACCGGAAATTTCGGGATAATATCAAAAATGATGACTCGTACGGCCTGGTCAAAGCGATGTTATTGGGCCGGAGAGATGATCTTGGCTCTGACCAGATTGATGATTATACTGTTTCCGGTACAATTCATATTCTATCTGTTTCGGGAATGCATGTTGCGATATTGTTTATGGTGATAAGCAAGTTATTTGGCTGGTTAAAACGTTGGAAAACTGGAAAATATGCCTACCTGTTAGTTGTAACGGCATTGCTTTGCTTTTATGCATTGGTAACAGGTTTGGTTCCATCTGTTCAGCGAGCTACATTAATGTGCATCGTATTTATTATTTCCGAAGCGTTCAGCCGAAAGCAGACTTCAATGAACACCCTGGCGATTTCCGGCATATTAATACTGATATTAGATCCGCATGCTTTGTATGATGTTGGATTTCAGTTGTCCTTCCTGGCAATGTCAGGTATTTTCTTATTGTATGAATCAATAGATAGTATTTGGAAGCCTTCTAATTTCTTATTAAAATATGTTTGGCAAATTACAGCATTGTCCTTTGCAGCCCAGCTTGCTACATTCCCGTTAAGCTTGTTTTATTTCCATCAATTCCCGTTTTATTTCTGGCTCATCAATCCTTTTGTAATTTTCTTCACCAATTTTTTGTTGCCGGCCTCCATGGCTTTGCTTTTTGCAAGTTTACTTCATATCGATTGGTTGCAATTTGTTGTGAATTTCTGGGTAGAAGCATCAGCTTATTTAACCAATATTTCAGTTTCAGTTCCTAAATTATTACCAGGATATCTGATTGAAAACTTGTATCTGGATAGGGTAGAGGTAATGATTTTATATCTTGTTTTAACTGCAGTATGGTATAGTTACTATAAGCAGGAATATTTAGTTTTGAAGCGTAGTTGTGTCATCGTTGTACTTTTTGTGGTTTATTCTTTATCAGCCAGCATACAAACTTATCTTTCAGCAGCCGCCATTATACATTCAGTACCCAGGCATTCTGTCATGAGCTTTAAAATAGGAAATAAGCTTTTTATTTCAAGCGACGAAGCTTTTCAACGGGATGTCGATTCTTATAAATTTCACATCAAAAATTACGCAATTAGCCAGGGAATCACTGAAACAGTTTACTTACAAAAAGATCAAAATTTAAAGTCGGGCAGATTAAATGTGGCTAATATGCCAGCAGGTAAACTGATATCGTGGAGGGGAAAAATAATTTACCACGGCAATTTTATCAATTCTGCATTACCAATTGATTATGAACTTATTACCGGTGGAAAATTCAGAAAATCAGAAACTGTTTCGTTACCTGATAAGCGAACCATGTTTTTACTGGGAGGTGAAATCCGTGGCAGAAAAAAGGAAAAATGGACTGCTTACCTTTCCGGCCAGAATTACAAAATTTATGACCTTTCAGAAGGTTCTTTGTTATTGCATTGAGTAAATGGCCTCAATTTCCGCTGAAATCTTACGATCCCAACCAGCCTGTGCCGATCCGTTTATACCATGCCCTGTTTCGCCATCATAATTTTCCTGCTCTGTATTCATTTCCCTGAATGCTTCAAGAAACTGATATTGAATTTCACTGTCAAAGTCCTCTATGGTCAATTCTGCTTTTTTCAGACGTTCTTTAAATCGTTCCACTACAATCCGGGTCACATCAAAATGAAGCTGTTCATGCCGTAATGTGGTCGTATTATGCGCATCAGGCCGTCCCCAGGACATACTTTTTACCATAAAAATTTTCAAGCCTATTTCCACTACCAGATCATCACCCTTTGGATAAGATTTACCCTCATAACCAAAACTTGTAAAAACTGCTGCTGCGTACCGGCTGCCCGGCCTGCTGCTCTGGCCTTTGAAGTCTGACCAGACCAAAGGCCGTTTCGGGTCGTAGAAAACGGTATCCGACTGACCGGGAATTGTAATTTCTTTAAAAACCAATAATAAATTTCTCGCCAATGCTGAACTTTTACCTGCATTGGAAGTCATCCATTTATTGAAATGTATAAGAGATTGATTCAGAAGCTGGCCTGCCAGTTTTTCATAATCGAAATCCTGTTCAGGGCGGATATAATTAGCCGATGTCTGGTAATTGGTCAGTTCGACTGGCTGCATATTCCGGTACCAGCGGAAGGTAACAGACAATTTTATTTCTCCGGTTACTTTGTTTGGTGCTACCCTTTTTTCATTAATCTGGAAATCTTTTACTGTAATATAAAGTGGCAAATAAGTGTCCTTATTTTTCGGCGCTGCAAAGGACCAGTACAAAAACAATTCCTTTTCGGCTGCACCTGGTAATGTCATAGGCAATTCTTTACCAAAAACTATTACTTTTCCCATTCCGGCGCCAGGTTCTTTTCGTTTATCTTCTACCTGCTGAATAAAAAATTTATAGGATTTAAAAAGCGCAGGTGATTGTTTACTAAGTGTCAGTATTGTTTTTTGCTGTTGTGAATACGCAATACAGCCAAAAAGAAGCAGTGCAATAAGCGATACACACCTCAGCCAAAATATTAATGTATATTGAATCCAAACCATCATTTTTCTAAGTTTGCAGGTAATATCTAGTTTTATACTATTCAATGACTTTATTAACAACGAATTCCAAGCCTGAATTTGCCGAGATATACATGGAACTGGCCATAAATCTTGCCAGGCGTTCCCATTGTATAAAAGCACAGGTAGGTGCTGTACTTACCAAGGATACCCGTATTATTTCAATCGGTTATAACGGCCCTCCCGCAGGAACGCATAATTGCGACGAGGAATTTCCCGAGACCGGTTGTCCGAGAGATGCAAAAGGAAGCTGCTCACTTGCATTACATGCAGAACAGAATGCCATTCTTTTTGCTGTTAAAAATGGTTCGAATATTGAAGGATCTACGCTATTTGTAACGCTGGCCCCATGTATTGCGTGTGCAAGGGTTATTTATACAATGAAAATTAAAAAAGTAATTTTCCTGCATTCTTACGCTGCATACAAAGGAATTGCAATTGAGGAAGGTGTCGAATTTCTAAAAAGATTCGGAGTAGAAGTAGAGCAGTACAAAGCAGATTAACAAGTTAAGGAGTTTAAAGTTCAGAGTGGAACAGTGCGTCCTTGAACTTTAAACTCTAAACTTTAATCTCTGGACACGTCAATGATGGTGAACGCCGCCCTCTCCGTGTACGTGTCCATGGCTTATTTCTTCAGCAGTTGCCGGACGAATGGAAATTATCTGACCTTCAAAATGCATTTTTTTACCAGCCAGCGGATGGTTAAAATTCATAACTACAACATCGTCTTTGACTTCAACGATCTGGCCATGCATACGTTCGCCGTCTTCGTTCGTCATTGGGATCACATTACCAATCTGAAGTAGTTCTTCCTGATCTACATCTTCCATCTGGAATACCTGGCGTGAAAGTTCAACAATGGCTTCCGGGTCAAACTCTCCGTATCCTTCTTCCGGCTCAACGGTAAAATCAAAAGTATCACCTGCAACAAGGCCTTCAATCTGGTTTTCGAAACCTTCGGGTAATCCGCTCACACCCTGTATAAAATACATTGGATCTTCTTCCGTTACAACTTCTACCATGTCCATTTCCCCATCCGTATCGGGTATGCGCAGGCTATATTTTAACGTGATCACGTTATTTTTTTCGACTTTCATTTGCTTGTTTGGTTAAAATAATTGTTGTTGTAAAATAATTGTTCCCGGATTGAGTCCCTCACAAATTTGTTAGGCAAACCTACTGCAATTTTGTCAAAATGTCATTTTTATGAATTTTTTAGCGCATTTATTGCTGTCAGGAGATAAGAGTGCAGTAATTATGGGAAATTATGTCGGTGATTTTGTCAAAGGACGGCTTACTGACGAGAAGACAGTAAACTGGAATCAGGAGTATGTAGCTGGCCTTAAACTGCATAGGCACATAGACATGTTCACTGATTCCCACCCTGTTGTACGTGAAGCGAAAAATAAGGTTGCGGAAGTTCATGGCAGGATCGCCGGTATAATTGTTGACATTTATTTTGATTATTTTCTGGCTAAATACTTTAATCACTTTTGTTCGGAATCCCTGTTGGCTTATTCTGACAGAATGTATACTGTCATTCAAAAAAATGAATACCTGATTCCCGAAGCAATGATTCCGATGTCCAGGTCTATGATCCGTCAGGATTGGTTAAATAGTTATGCTACTTTTGAAGGTATTGATCTAACCTTTAACAGAATGTCAAGACGCGCAGATTTTCTTGTTTCCATTAAAGATGCGGGATTGGAATTAAGAAAAAATGAAGAATTTTATTTTCAGAAATTCAGGACTTTTTTTCCTGAATTACAGGAAATATCCGCTGCTTTTATTACTGAAAATGTAAAAAGGTTAAATTAGAATTGTTTGTTAAAAAATTCAGAAAATTATTATGGCCCAAACGCCGGATGTTGTATTAAAAGAGATAAGAAGCAAGAAATACAGGCCTTTGTATTTTTTGTACGGAGATGAACCCTATTATATTGATGCTATTGCAGATGAGCTGGAAAAAAGAGTTGTATCAGAGTCAGAAAAGGGTTTTAATCAATTCGTATTGTATGGTAAGGATACTGATGTTGCCGGCGTGTTAAGTTATGCACGAAGATATCCATTTATGGCTGACCGACAGCTTATTATGGTGAAAGATGCTAATAAACTGGGAGGTATTGAACAAAAAGAACAACTGGCAAGACTGGAAGATTATGCATTAAATCCACTTACAAGCACAGTTCTTATATTATGTTTCCAAGCCAATGCCGACGAAAGGAAGTCTTATGTAAAAGCTTTCAATAATCATGGTGTGGTGGTCCAGTCCAAAAAAATGTACGACAACAAACTTCCTGACTGGGTTGCTTCATTTTGTCAGACCGAGGGTGTAAAGATAAGTCCTAAGGCTGTGCAAATGATTGTTGATAACATCGGAAATGACCTTAAACGGCTTACGAACGAAATCCGTAAGATCATGGTGAACCTACGCGTGGATCAGGGGATAGATGCCGAAGCTGTTGAAAAATTCGTAGGGATCAGTAAAGAATACAATGTTTTTGAGTTTCAGAAGGCGCTCGCAACCCGCGATGTACTCAAAGCAAACCGGATTTCAACCTACTTTGCTGCCAATTTAAAAGACAACCCTTTGTCGCCAATTCTGATCATTCTCTACGGTTTTTTTACAAAAGTGCTCCTGGTGCATGCAAGCAAAGATAAATCTGAAAAAGGAATAGCCGCTGAACTGGGTATTAATCCATTTTTTGTAAAAGATTACAACCTGGCTGCTAGAAATTTCCCATTACAGAAAACAGCCAGTGTCATTCACTATTTACGCGAATGTGACGGCCGATTAAAAGGCCTGGATGGCGTCAGCATACCTGAAGGAGAATTACTAAAGGAACTGGTTTTTAAAATTGTACATTAAATCTTTTCAATTTCGCATAATAAGCAAGAAGCGGGTTATTGTAAGTTTTTCGATTCATTAATTTTATTAAATGATAAGTGACCGCATTTTATTGATTCCGATTCCTGCCCTTTTCAGTTTTCAGGAGTGTCTTTGGTTTTTAAACAGAAATTATGACGATTGCCTGCATATTATTCATCAGCATGATATTATGAAAGCAATTGAATTTGAAGGGGAAATTTACCTGGTACGGGTTACTGAAAATGGCAGTTTTTTGGAGGTAAATATCCTGGTTGGGGAAGTCAGTTATGAAAGCAAAAAATTTGTTAGTGATTATATCATTGAATGGTTTGATATGAACCGCAATATCCAGCCGTTTTACGATCTGTTAAAAAAAGATGGCAGATTAGCATATATGGCTGAGGATTTTAAAGGTTTACGCCTGCTGGGAATTGAAAATCTTTTTGAAGCCATTTGCTGGTGTGTTATTGGTCAGCAGATTAACCTCACTTTTGCTTATAAAGTGAAAAGACGCCTGATAGAAAAATATGGCAAGCGAATTGAATATCAAGGTGAGTTGTATTTTATATTTCCGGATAGTGATACCCTCGCAAATGTTGATATCGAGGAATTACGTGCTATGCAATTCTCACAACAGAAGATTAACTACGTGGTTGGAACTGCCATAGCTTTTTCAAATGGAACACTTAGTAAGGCAATAATAGAAGAATTACCCGATTTTGCTTCCAGAAAAAAAACTTTAACTGATCAGAAAGGAATAGGAGCGTGGACGGCCAATTATGTACTTATGAAATCCCTGAAAGAGCCTGGATGTATTCCCCACGGCGATATTGGCTTGCTTAATGCATTGGCCAATCATAACATAATTGGGCAGAGAAGCGAACTGGATAAGATTTCTGCTTTTTTCGAGACCTTTAAAGGCTGGGAAAGTTATCTGGTTTTTTACTTATGGAGAAGTCTTACTGTTCGAATATGAGTTATGATTATTCTTCCAAGCCAGATATTTTTCCCTCATACAATGTCCACAAGGTCGGTATCCTTCTTTAACCGCTTCCGGTTCAGTTGAAAAAAATACCCGGTTTTCAATTTTCATCCGTTTTCCTGATTTGCATGACAAGGTGCCATATATTTTCAACAGTTTGTTTCCACCAAACTTGACCTGCCCGTTGTCTATTAAAGATTTTAATTTGCGTTTTCTTTCAAAGCTGCTGTTTCCTAATTCTGTGTGTTGAAACATTAGTTCAAGGCGTCATGGAAAATAATACCCAGTGTAAAACGATTTCCGCTATGTACTTCACTTACCCCGTGTTTCATATTTGCGCGGTAATAACCTTTGCTTCCTTTTACCGGACGAAAATTTGTAGTAAAAATTAACAGATCACCCTTGGCTGGTTTTAATACAATAGCTTTCGATTGTGCTCTCGGCGTTTGTTGGATCAATACAAACTCGCCACCAATATAATCTATGTCAGGTTCGTTTAAAAAAAGTACACTTTGAATTGGAAAGAAAATATCCCCGTATAAATCCTGATGTAATGTATTAAAACCACCCTGACCATATTTTAAAATCAAAACTGTTGGTTTCGTTTGACTATTAGCGTGACAAAACTCTTTAAGAGATTCGAGTGAATCAGGGAATTGTTTATTTATATTCAAAACCTCCATCCATTTATTGGCAATTGGTGCAAGTTTTGGATAGACAGCCGCACGGATGTTACTGATAAGATCTGGTAATGGATAATTGAAATATTTATATTCTCCCAATCCAAACCGGTATCGTTCCATAACAATGGTTTTCCGGTAAATTTCCTTGTTTGAGTAATTTGTTATGAATTTTTCACTATCAACATCATCCAATACATTTTTTATTAAAGCAAAACCATGTTCGTGCATAGCTTCGCTTATACTTTCCCAATCTGCATTGGTTATTTTATCAAGAGCATTCATTCTGTTTTTGAACAAATTAACCTTCTGAGTTGATGGTTAATTTGTTCAAAAATAGCAGTGCAGAAAGATTTGAGAAACCCGGATCTTGCTAAGTATTATATTACTTCATCACTTACAGCCGCAAGTGCTTTTTCATCATCTTTTCTTTCACCAATTTGTTGACGCCACATTGCATAGTATAAACCTTTTTCATCAATCAGCGAAGTGTGACTGCCGGTTTCAATGATCTTGCCTTTTTCCAGTACATAAATCCTGTCTGCATGCATGATCGTAGACAACCGGTGAGCGATCATAACGGTGATATGTTGTCTTCGGTCCGTAATGGTGCGAATGGTGTTTGATATTTCCTCTTCTGTCAATGAATCCAAAGCGGAAGTTGCTTCATCAAATATCATCAGATTCGGGTTCCTTAACAATGCACGCGCGATGGACAAACGCTGGCGTTCTCCTCCTGAAAGCTTCAATCCGCCTTCACCGATAACCGTTTCAATTCCATGTTCTGCCCGGGATAACAAGTTGTAACATGCAGATTTACGTAGTACATCACTTATCAGTTCATCAGATGCTTCGGGATTTACAAAAAGAAGATTCTCCTTAATTGTTCCGGAGAAAAGCTGTGTATCCTGTGTTACAAAACCTATTTTATGACGCATATCATCAAAGTCTATGTTGTTATCGTCAATGTCATTGTAAAAGATAGAACCGGTATTGGGATGATACAAACCTACCAATAACTTTACCAAAGTAGTTTTCCCTGAACCAGATGGCCCCACGAATGCAATAGTTTCGCCTCGTTTGACCTGAAATGAAATTTCTTCCAATGCCGGACGGGTAGCCGACTGGTGCTGAAAGCGAACATTTTGAAATCTTAATGTTTCTATGGATTCTATCGTAACCGGATTAGCAGGCTTATGTTCGACTGGCCTTGCAAGAAGTGCTTCCAGATTTACCAGCGATGCTTCGGCTTCACGATAAGATAAAATTACATTTCCAAGTTCTTGTAAGGGACCGAAAATGAAGAATGAATAAAACTGCATCATCATCATCTGGCCAACTGTGATCTGGTCACGGAAGACAAAGAAAAGCAATGCGAACATGATACATTGCTGTAAAAAATTAACAAATGTTCCTTGTATAAAACTGATTGAGCGGATGCTTTTTACCTTCTTTAGTTCGAGCTTTAATATTTTAAATGTGGTTGTATTGAGCCTTGCTATTTCCTGCTGGGTAAGTCCCAGGCTTTTAATCAGTTCAATATTTCTTAACGATTCCGTGGTAGAACCCGCGAGTGCAGTGGTTTCTTTAACGATATTTTTTTGTATGCTTTTTATTTTTCTGCTTAATACGCTTGTTAGCAATGCCAAAACGACGGAACCAACCAAATAAATAAGCGGAAGCATCGGGCTCAATTTAAAAGCAACAATGACCACAAAAACGATTCCTACCAGTGTAGAAAACAGTACGTTCACAAAATTGGTTATAAACTTTTCACAGTCTGCCCTTACTTTTTGGAGTACGGACAAAGTTTCACCGCTTCGCTGATCCTCAAAATCCTGAAATGGTAGCCTTAAAGCGTGACGAAGCCCGTCCGTATAAAGATTTGCCCCAAATTTTTGTATTACAACATTTACTACATAATCCTGAAAGGCTTTGGCAATTCGGGATACCATTGCTGTACCAATAATCAAAAGCAGGCCAAGGGTAATTCCTCTGAAAAATTCATTGTTCAAACCGTTATCTCTAAAATACTTGGCCTTATTGGCAAACGGATCAATTAAGTAATTTCCTAATATGTAAGGGTTTAACAAAGAGAAAATTTGATTGACCGCAGCTAGGAGTAAGGCAAGGAAAATGAGGGCTTTATATCTGCTTAAATAGTGTAGTAATAATTTCATTATACAGAGTGGTGAATGGAGTATTGATGCTTGTACGTAATACAAACTGAAAGTTGACGAATTTAATTCTCTTGTTAACAGAACAGAATTAAATTTATCAGTGCTCCATTCCAATATTTATACTGCAAACAAAAGCAGTTTTACCAATACAAGGATTACCATTACAAGAAAAACTGATATCACAAACAGGTTATTCTTTTGCTCAGATGATTTTTTTAAACCTGTACCAGAAGCTGTTTCCGATTTGCCAGTAAGTATAGATGATGTTCTGCTTACGGCAGATGCTGCCTCCATTTTTGATGTTTTAGGTTTCTGCAGTTCTTCTTGTTGCAGATTCTTGCTGTGATTGCTTATATGCCTGTAGTTTTGACTGATTTGCTTCCTGCGATTCTTTGCGGAGTTCGTCAATACTTTTTTGCCTTGATACGGATTTATAAAACGTAGGCTCCAAAACTTTTTCAGTTATCGTTATCCCTGGTTTTTTTAGTATTTGGGGTGTTTCTCTTCTAATCTGGTGATTTAGTATCGGTTTTGATTGAAATAATTCCTCTGTATTACCTTTAGTCTTATGTATATTTTTTTTTCCAGCCTAAAAAATACCAAATCAAAAAACTTCTTTAATTCGTTGGATTTCCTTGATTGACTGGGTGCGGGTTCACTTTTTTGCGTTGTCTCATTTTGAGCCTGCTGATACGCTTGTAATTTAGACTGATATAATTCTTGTGCTTCACGGCGGAGTTGGTCAATGCTTTTTTCTTCCATGAGTTGACAGTTTAACCTATTATTGAAATTTCAATTAAGAGGTATTACGTTGGTAAGTATTACTTTATTTCGGATTGAGCTATACAGTTTTCTCATTTACCAGGGCAAGTTTTACATTGTCCAAATATAAAAATATTGTTATTCTTCAATTTGCATCAATCTGGCATAAAATTGATTGAAATAGTTCAGGATATCATTTAAACCATCCCAGTTCATTGGCAAAAAACAGAAATTCAAGTATTACAACAATGATGGTAATGATAATCACAGCTGTATTGAATCTGCTTTTTTTGGATATCGATGCATTCGTTACTTTTTCATTCTCAGTATTTACAGTAGCTGATGGTCGAGCAGGATTTCTCATAAGAGGTGTTTCAGGTCTCAGCCATGACTGATGCAACTCAAATATTTCTTTTCGTTTTTCTTCCAGGCTATTTTTCATATTCTTAAAGAATTAAACTTTCTGGGAATAAGCTATTTAATTCTCCTTAAAACGCTACGAAGGAAAGAAAAATTTACTGTATTTGCATAGGCACCAATTAAAAAAATATTTTATATAATAATCAGTTAATTAATTGTAATTCAAGGAGAAATAGGACTGAAAATAGTGAGATATTAATGTAATATTTTTTTTGCTGGTAGTAGTAATTAACTTAATAACAGACCTGATTTAAAGACGCAGCAGATGTCAAATTCGTATGTATGAATGCATAATTAAGTTTGCATTTAGGAATTAAAAGATTTGGGGAAGATAATCAGTCCAAAAAATTCAGATGTTAAAAACGTGAATTTTCGGTTTGTGAAAGAATTGAGGTGAAACTAAAAAAGCTCCTGTTAAGGAGCCTTTCGTAGCGGGGAGCAGGATCGAACTGCCGACCTTAGGGTTATGAATCCTACGCTCTAACCATCTGAGCTACCCCGCCGTAATTGTGGTGCAAAAGTATGTTAAAATAATTTATGGTGCAATGGGTTTTATTAAATTCAGTATAAAATTATAATTTTGAAAAAAAGCAGAGCGGATATTAATGCTTTATATAACCGAATTATGCTATATTACAATTTTTAAATCAGTTAGTAAAGTATTCGCTGATGAGGTTAACCCTTTTACTTTTGTTAGTATGGAAAAATATAAGTTTGTAACTGAATTTGAATTGCGTTCGTCACCCAAAGTGCTTTTCCCATATATATCCACACCATCGGGTCTGGAACAATGGTTCGCTGAAAAAGTAAAAGTATTGCCGGATCATCGTTTTGATTTTCAATGGGATGGAGATAGCCATATAGCAAAGCAAACAGGACTCAGAATTAATAAAGCTGTAAAGTTTGAGTTTGAAAATACAAGTGAGGATGAGTTGGACAACAATCATGTGGAACTAAAACTGGAAGTAAGCGATTTAACTCAAACTACCTTTTTGCGGGTCGTGGATTATTCGTCAAATCGTGATCAGGCTGAACTTGATTCTTTATGGCATGGGTTTATTGATAATCTTAAAGAAATTGTCGGGAGTTGATGAAAAAGCTTGATAAGCTTATTTTAATGTCCTTTTGGGGACCGTTTTTTATTACAATGTCCATTGTGGTTTTTGTCTTTTTGATGCGGATCATGATTTTTTATATTGATGATTTTGTGTCGAAAGATCTTGGACTCTTGGATTATGCCCAATTGTTCTTCTTTTTCAGCCTCATAACCGTTCCTACTGCGTTACCGCTTGCAATGCTGCTGTCTTCACTTATGGCATTCGGTAACCTGGGAGAGTTTTTTGAACTTACTGCTATCAAAAGTGCTGGTATTTCGGTTGTAAGAGCTATGGCTCCGTTATTTATTGTTGCAGTCGGAATAAGTATATTTTCCTTTTATTTCAACGATCGGGTATCGCCCTGGGCCAATTTAAAAGGTTATAGTCTCCTGTATGATATCAAAACAACGAAAGCCACACTGAAAATAAAAGAAGGTATTTTTTATAATGACCTGCCTGGTTACAGTATTAAAGTAGATAAGAAAGAAGAGAATGGAAAGCTGATCGGTATGGTAATATATAAACACAATAACAGATCATATGAATTAGGAAATACAGAAATAATTCTGGCTGATTCCGGCAGGATGTATTCCATTAATGACAACCGTTACCTCGTAATTGAACTTTATAAGGGGACACATTACATGGAAGTTGCCGGATCAAACGGGTCAAGGCCCAGTTATATTTCTTCACCTGGCATTTCAACTGCTGTTGTCCATAATTTTCAGCGTGATGCATTTGATCACTATAAACTGACAGAAAGTTTAGCTTCGTTTGGTATGAAACGTACGGATGAAGGGCAGTTTAAGTACCACGAATTCATGAAAAATATTGGCGATCTTACGGCAACTGCTGATTCCCTGAGAAAATCCTATGATGAAACACAAAAGAATCTTGTTCCCGGAAGCCAGCAATACTACTCGTACAACTATAAAACGGGAACTGATCAGAAAATAAAGCCTGGAAAATGGATTGACTCCTTGCTTATAAAGCCAGTCAGTGATAGTTTGAAAAAGAAATTCTGACTAATACGAAAAATGCATCTAACAGCATGCTCAGTTTTGTGAATTCACAGGCTGATTATATGCAGACCAAGTTGAAGGACGCAAATAAATATGAGCTGGAAAAGCATCACAAATTTACCAACGCGCTATCATGCCTTATCATGTTTTTAATAGGGGCTCCATTGGGTGCAATTATTAAAAAAGGCGGATTTGGAGTTCCGGTTCTGATATCTATCCTCTTTTTTATTCTGTTGTACGTATTGACAAATCAGGGTGACAAGTGGGTGAAAGAAGGGCTTTTAGGAGTCAGTATAGGTGCCTGGATGGCCAATACTGTTTTATTCCTTACCGGACTTTATTTTGTTGATCGTGCCAGGAGTGATTCAAGGCTTTTCGAGATGGATGTATATCATATGTTTATCAAAAGAATGAAAGCCAAATGGGCAGACAGATTCGGTAAATCCGACGTAATAGGGTCATAGTTAAATTATATTTTCATAATACCAATTAAAGTTCTTAATTTTGCAACCTTATTTAGAGCAGGGTGCTATAAATTACTTATTATTATTTAATCTGTCGTTACAATCATGTATTTGACCGCGGAAAAGAAGATAGAGATCTTCGAAACTAAAGGTTTTAAAAGAGAAGGTGGAGATACCGGATCAGCTGAATCACAAATTGCATTGTTTACGTATCGTATCAATTATCTGAACGATCACTTAAAAACGCACAAAAAAGACAACGATACCAGATTGGGTCTGCTCAAAATGGTAGGAAAGCGTAGAAGATTGTTGGACTATCTTTTCAAAAACGACATTAGCCGCTACCGTGCGATTATTGCCGAATTGAACATACGTAAGTAATTATTGATCAGGGAACTTCTATAAAGATAGTTCCCTGATTTTTTGCAGAATTTTATCAGAGGTAACTTCCGAAACGTAAGGACACGTTTCAACAGCTTTTCAAAAATCACATATTCTATGCTATTTAATATAGTTACCAAGACTATACCTCTGCCAGATGGTAGAGTAATTACAATTGAAACAGGAAAATTAGCAAAACAAGCCGACGGATCAGTAGTAGTAAGATTGGGTAATACCATGATACTGGCGACTGTGGTTGCAAACAAAGACATTAAAGAGGGGCTTGACTTTTTACCTCTATCAGTAGATTATCAGGAAAAATTTGCTTCTGCGGGTAGAATACCTGGCAGTTTTATGCGTCGTGAAGGAAAACTTTCAGATCATGAAGTATTAATATGCCGGTTGGTTGACCGCGTTTTGCGTCCTTTATTTCCTGATGATTATCATGCGGAAACTCAGGTGAATCTTCTTGTAATATCGGCGGATCCATCAGCATTGCCTGATGCTCTTGCTGCTCTTGCTGCTTCTGCTGCATTAATGGCTTCGGATATTCCTTTTGGCGGACCTGTATCAGAGGTTCGTGTTGCTAAAATTGATGGAAAATATGTTGTTAACCCGGGATCTGCTGAACTGGAAAGAGCAACTCTTGACCTGATGGTTGGAGCAACGTATAACGATATCGCAATGGTGGAAGGCGAAATGGATGAAGTTTCAGAAGACGAAATTATCGAAGCGCTGAAAGTTGCCCACGAGGTAATAAAATTGCAATGTGTTGCCCTGAAAGAATTTGAAGCTGAGGTTGGTAAAACTGTTAAGAGAGAATATGTAGGTGACGAACAGGATCTTGAACTTGAAGCAAGGGTAAGGGTATTTTGCTATGATAAAGTATATGCTGTAACGCAACTTGGTTCAAATAATAAAACTGTTCGTAAAGATGGTTTTAAAGCTGTTTTAACTGAATTTTTAGGTACAATCGGAGAAGAAGAAACAATCAACAATGCATTGTTGAAACGTTATTTCGGAGATATTGTTTGGGAAGCATCACGCAGGCTTGTGCTTGATGAAAGAATTCGTTTGGACGGCCGTCAACTGGATGAGGTAAGATCAATCGCGTCTGAAATAGATTTCCTTCCAAATGCACATGGATCTGCACTTTTTACTCGTGGAGAAACACAATCCCTGACTACTGTAACACTTGGAACCAAAAATGATGAGCAGATTATTGATACACCTTTGAAATACGGGTATAGCAAATTCCTTCTTCATTACAATTTTCCAGGATTCTCTACTGGTGAAGTAAAACCTAACCGTGGACCAGGACGTCGCGAAGTAGGTCATGGAAACCTGGCATTACGTGCGCTTAAAAAAGTACTTCCGGCAGTAGAAGATAATCCTTATACAATTCGAATCGTTTCTGACATTCTTGAATCCAACGGTTCTTCATCCATGGCTACGGTTTGTGCCGGTTCATTGGCTTTGATGGATTCGGGATTGAAAATTAAGGCGCCTGTATCCGGTATTGCCATGGGATTAATATCCGATGAAGTTACAGGGAAATATGCTGTTTTATCTGATATCCTTGGTGACGAAGATCATTTGGGTGATATGGACTTTAAAGTGACAGGTACTGAAAAAGGTATCACCGCTTGTCAGATGGACATGAAAGTAAAAGGCCTTTCGTTTGAAGTATTAACCGAAGCTTTGCTACAGGCAAAAGCTGGCAGGTTGCATATTTTGAGCGAAATGAATAAAACTATAAAAGAAAGTCGTACAGAACTGAAACCTCACACGCCTCGCGCCGTCATAATAAAAATTGATCGCGAAATGATTGGAGCTGTAATTGGGCCGGGTGGAAAGGTTGTTCAGGATATTCAGAAGGAATCTGGTGCAACTGTTTCGATAGAAGAAAAAGATGGTGCAGGTTTTGTAAGTATATTCTCAGCAGATAAGACTTCAATGGATAAAGCTGTTGCACGTATCAGAGGAATTATTTTGGTACCGGAGATAGGCGAAATTTATGAAGGTAAAGTAAAATCTATTATGCCGTTCGGAGCGTTTGTAGAATTCCTTCCTGGTAAAGACGGATTGCTTCATATTTCCGAAATTAAGTGGGAACGCTTGGAGACAATGGATGGAGTTTTAGAAGTTGGTGAAGATATTCAGGTTAAATTAGTAGAAGTCGACAAGAAAACAGGTAAATATCGTTTGTCCCGTAAGGTTTTACTGCCAAAACCAGAGAACAAAAACGCTTAAAATAGTGTTTTTCTAAACGAGGGCATTTATGATGTCGTTATTCATACATATTAATAAAGAATTTAGATGAGACAGCTAAAGATCAGTAAGCAAATTACCAACCGTGAAAGTCAGTCATTAGATAAATATTTACAGGAAATCGGTAAGGTGGATTTGTTAACGCCGGATGAGGAAGTGACGTTAGCTCAAAAAATTAGAGACGGTGATCAGCTAGCTCTGGAAAGATTAACAAAAGCCAACCTTCGTTTTGTGGTTTCGGTTGCTAAGCAATACCAGAATCAGGGGCTGTCTTTAGGAGATTTAATTAATGAAGGAAATTTAGGTCTGATTAAAGCCGCACAACGTTTTGATGAAACGCGTGGTTTTAAATTTATATCATACGCAGTTTGGTGGATCCGCCAGTCTATTCTTCAGGCTTTGGCGGAACAGTCTCGTATCGTTCGTCTTCCTTTGAACCGTGTTGGTTCTTTAAATAAGATTTCCAAGACTTTTTCTGAATTGGAACAAAAGTTCGAACGTGAGCCATCACCTGAAGAGCTTGCAGAAGTACTGGAAATTTCTTCGTCAGAAGTTGTTGACACAATGAAAATATCAGGAAGGCATGTATCTATGGATGCTCCTTTCGTACAGGGTGAAGAAAACAGCTTGCTGGATGTTCTTGAAAACGACCTGGAAGACAAGCCGGATTCAGGGTTAGTGAACGAATCCTTACGCAAGGAAGTACAACGAGCACTTTGCACGCTAACGCAAAGAGAAGCTGATGTCATTGCTCTGTATTTCGGCTTAAATGGTGAACATGCTATGACATTGGAAGAAATAGGCGAGAAATTCAACCTTACACGTGAACGTGTTCGTCAGATAAAAGAAAAAGCAATCAGGAGATTACGTCATGTTTCAAGAAGTAAGGCCCTGAAAACTTACCTTGGATAATCAGGATCTAATTTCTGTAAATATTAAAATAAACAAAAAAAGCCTCAACTGAGGCTTTTTTTGTACAATAGCAAAATGGCAATATTACAACCTTTAATTGATCTGGCGGCAATCTGTTATGCACATGGAATCCGTCATGTAGTGTTATCTCCTGGTTCCAGAAGTGCAGCACTAACCCTCGCTTTTTCGCGTCACCAGGGCTTTGAAATGCATGCTGTAATGGATGAGCGTTCCGCGGGGTTCATTGCTCTAGGAATGGCACAGCAAACCAGAAAACCTGTCGTTGTGCTTTGTACTTCTGGCAGTGCAGCATATAATCTTGCCCCCGCAGTTTCAGAAGCGTTTTTCCAGCATATTCCTTTGTTAGTTTTGACGGCTGATCGCCCTAAGGAATGGATTCATCAGCATGACGGCCAGACTATATATCAGTCAGAAATATATGGGAAGCATGTCAAAAGATTTTTTGAATTATCTTCTGACTATACTAATGCAGATGTAGTATGGTCAATTAACAGGATTACCAATGACGCTATTAATATAGCAGAAACGGTACCACATGGCCCGGTACACATCAATGTTCCGATTAGAGAACCATTTTATCCCGCTTTGACTGAAAACCTGTTACAATCTGATAAAATAAGGATTATCAGACGTACAGAAACAGAAGCTATTCTTAGCACGGAGATATGGCATGAATTGTTAAATGAATGGGACGATGCTTCAAAAATATTAATTGTAGGTGGTCAGTATTGGAAAAGTGACAGATTAAATACTTCTCTTGCCAAAATTTCCGAAGAGCTGGATGTGCCGGTAATAGGAGATAGTATAACTAATCTGTCCGGTAGTAAATCATTTGTTTATCATCAGGATTTATTTTTATCTGCAACTAAGGAAAACGATAAGCTGCAACCTGATCTTTTGATAACTTATGGTTTGTCCTTATTGTCAAAGGAATTGAAGACTTTTTTGCGGAAAAATCCCGCTATTCAGCATTGGCACATAAGTCAGGATAGCATTTGGACAGATCCTTTACAATCCGTTACGACGCAAATCCCTGTGTCACCTGAATATTTTTTTGATAATCTATTCGAAAAAATTGATTATCAGCTATTTGTGCAGAATTCTGATCCTGAAAATGACAGCTCGTACATTAGTGAATGGAAACGTAAAGACGAACGTGCAAGCGCAATATTGGAGCAGTATCTTTCCAATCTAACTACGTTAAATGATTTAACTTCCATTAATGCCATTTTAACACAGTTACCCCTGTCTTCTCAGTTGCATGTCGGGAACAGCATGCCTATTCGTTACGTGAATGCATTGGGAAAAACGGATAGGATCAATGGTCTTTTCTGCAACCGTGGCACAAGTGGAATCGATGGCTCTGTAAGTACAGCAATAGGTGCTGCAATTATAAGTAAATTTCCTACCTTCTTAATAGTTGGTGACGTCGCATTTCTATATGACCGAAACGGCCTGTTAATAAAACCATTACCGGCTAATCTTAAAATTATTGTAATTAATAACAGAGGCGGAAACATCTTTCGAATGATTGATGGGCCATCGAAATTACCTGAGCTTGGGAATTATTTTGAAACCACGCATTCTTTCTCTGCCAAACGAACAGCTGAGGATTCGGAAATACCTTATATGCAGATCAACAATTTTACTATTTTAGATTCAGGTTTAAGTACATTTATAAACAAACCTGGTATTGGTCTATTAGAAATATTTACTGACCCGGAAGAAAATGCATTAGTTTGGAAAGGAATTAAATCGCTTATGCTTTCAGAAGAATGATCAGTTGCAGTTTTTCCGATATTCTACCATGGAAACAGAATCTTTAAGTATGATACCTTGTTTCCATATTTTGCATGCTGACGATTTATCATTGGATTTCAGGAAAGCAATTCCTGCAAGGCCGTAAAGTTCATCCACCGGATCTGCCAGGTCAATAGCTTTTTTATATTCTGCCAGTGCTCTATCCATTTGTCCAATACTTTGATAATAAATACCCATATTTCTAAATGCATAACCATTTACAGGTAAAATTTCCAGTGATCGTTCAATAAGTTTCTTTGCTTCCGGAAATTGTGCTGTTTGAAGTAAAACATAACCCTTGTTGTTTAATGCAAGGGGTTCAGCCGGATTCAGGTTCAATATTTTGTCAAAATAAGCTATTGCCTCTTTCCAATTCTTATTTTTAATGGCAATTAGCCCTAAATTATTAAGTGCTTCTGATTGAAGAGGATTTATTTTAACAGCATCACTAAAATCTTTTCCAGCCAGCTTATATAATCCCATTTTATACTGAATCGCACCGCGGTTAACCAAAGCCTCTACATTTGCAATGTCCAGCAATACGGCCCGGTCATAATCCGCAAGGGCCTGCGGCGTTTGTCCCCGGGTTTCCATTAAATTTCCATGTATCAGGAAATACCTGGAAGAGTCCTTATAAACTTTTTGGATTTGCCTTAGATCTTCTTCTGCTTCGTTCAATTTGCCTGATAACAGCCCGGCTTCAGATCTAACGAGAATTGCCTGTACAAGAGTCGGATCTATTTTAATAGCTTCAGTTAAAATCTCATAGGCGTCATTTATCCTGTTCAATTTCATTAGACATATCCCTTTATTGAGATAAGCATCAGAAAATTCTGAATTTTTGCTGATTGCTTCGTCATACATTCTCAATGCTTCGGAATAATTATTTTGAGTTAAGGCAACATTTCCCTTTAAAAAAATCAGCTGCATCCTTTTTATCCTGACCATCACAAGATAAAAATATTAGTACTATAAATATTAGTACTAATTGTGTTTTGAAAGAGAAATTCATACCAATTTTGAAATGATTACTTTTGATAAAAATTAAATATAATGAGATATATAAAGGATATAGTTAATAATAAATACAAGATCAGTATTTATCAATGGAATAATAAATACATTATTAAGGTTGAAAACGGAATGTACGAGCAAACTTACAAAATCGAAGAATACGAGGTTGCAAAAGTGGAAGAAATAGAAAAGTGCATAGATGATGTGTTTCTGGTAGGAGTCGCCAGGACATTCGAGTCTATGGAAGCTGGTTTTATGGATTCCCTGTCAAGAAATGAAGTTATTTTCTAAGTTAATACATTAATGAAGACTGTTCCTATTTACACGTATACGGTTTTAAAATGCTTTTCGTTAGATAGCTGATGATTTTTGAAGGTAATTCATTCCTTTATTTGTATAATGCCTGTTTATTATAAAACACATTAAATTATTTTACAATCCAAACCAACCCCTATGCTTTTTAAAAATAGCACTTATACCCTTGGGTTATATTTCGCTTTTGGTGCGTCTACGGTATTGGCTCAGAGTACAATGAGTATAACGGAGCCGGAAGCACACTTCCGTAATGGCCTTGAGTATTATGAAAAATCTAATTTTGTAGCTGCCCGCCAGGAATTTGGTGAGTACTTGAATACAGAGGATAAACTACTGAACACAAGTGATTATAATAAAGTAACTGCTGAATATTATGTTGCGGTCACCGGGTTATACCTGAATTACCCGGAAGCAGAGGTTCAGGTAGACCGTTTTGTTAAAAACCATGCTGAACACCCCAAAGCACAGCAGATTTATAGTGATCTGGGAAAATATTATTATGAAGCAGGAGATTATGAAAAGGCAATAACTTATCTGGAAAAATCTGTTAAATTACCAGGAAGCAATGCAAAGAAAACGGAAAGTGCTTACCAGCTTGCTATGTCTTACTACAATACAAAACAACTGGATGCTGCATTGCCTTTATTTAACCAGGTAAAAATGGATGTTGCGTTTGCCAACGCAGGAGACGCCTCTTTTTACGCCGGAGTAATTAATTACCAGAAGAACAATTTTGAAGAGGCTTATCAGGATTTTCAAAGGATTGAGAACCATCCTTATTACAAAAATGAAGCGCCAAACTGGATTATTTCTTCTCTGTACCAGTTAAAGAAGTATGATCAGCTATTGCAGTATGGTGAAAAGATTTTAACCCAACAGAAGGGTAATAATAAGCTCGACGACGTGGCATTATATGTTGCAGAAGTATATTATGAAAAAGGAGATTATGCCTCTGCTGTTAAAGCATATGAACGGTATAAGAATATGAGAGCAGGGGCTATTCCTCCCGCAGTTGCATTACATTATGGCCATGCTTTATTCCGTACTAACAATTATGATGGTACAATAACGGCCTTAAAAGGGGTTGCACCTGGCAAGGACTCTGTTTCGCAGTACGCTTCTTACCTGTTAGGTATCAGCTATTTAAAGACAAGTAATTTAAGCTATGCTTTAACATCCTTCAACAATGCATCTAAGCTTGACTTTAACGCAGTAGTTAAAGAAGAAGCTACATATAACCATGCTAAAATTCAGCTTGAAGCCGGAAGCAACAATGATGCTATTAAAGAGTTTAATGACTTTATTGCCAGTTATCCTCAAAGCAAGCATATAGAGGAAGCAACAGAATTGGTAGCTGAAGGTTATTCCGGAGCAAGCAATAATGTAGGAGCAATCAAATACATTGAAGGCCTTTCCAAGAGAAATACAAAAATCAACGGAACTTATCAGCGGCTCACGTACAATCAGGGTGTGGTTGAATTCAATCTTCAAAAGTTTGAACCTGCAATTCTGCTTTTTGATAAATCTTTGAAATTCCCTATTGATGAACAAGTATCTCTTGCTGCCGGTTTTTACAAAGCCGAATCTATATACGGATTAAAAAGAACCGACGAAGCCATCTCATTGTATAATCAAATTTCGAAAAACCCGAAAGCCGGGATATATTCCAGGAAGAGTTTATATGCATTAGGGTATGTTTATTACAACCAGAAAAAGTATAGTCAGGCATTAGGATATTTTAAGGATTTTGTAAGTAACATGGACGGAATCGAAAGTCAGGTAATTGAAGATGCTCACGCAAGGCTGGCTGATTGTTACCTTGCGGCAAAAAATTATGATGAGGCAATCAGGACCTATGAAAAAGTAGTGGCCAACGGAAAAGTAGATAAGGATTATGCTCTTTTTCAAAAAGCACGTGCTTACGTATATATGAACCGCGAGCAGGAAGCCCGGAAGCAATTCGAATCATTGATCAGTGCTTATCCATCTTCCAGATATCTTGATGACGCTTATTTCCAGCTGGCTGATATTGATTTTCAAAATCAAAGTTACTCTGCGGCTGTAAAAGGCTTCACGAGGATGATTAATGAAAAACCCAAAAGTTATCTCATTCCTGCAACTTTGCTTCGTCGTGCGCAGTCGTATTACAATTTACAGGTATATGAACAGGCGATTGTGGATTTTCGGAAAATATTAACTGAATTTCCTGAGTCGCCATCCGCCAATAGTGCCCTTGAAGGAATTCAGGAGAGTTATACCGCGGTTGGCCGTCCGGAAGAATTTACGCAAGTGCTCGGTGTAGTACGTAAAAATAATCCTGGTAACGAAAAACTGGAAGAAGTTGAATTTGACAATTTACGTAACCTGTATTATGCTGAAAAGTATGAAAATGCAAAAAAGGCATTACAGGAATTCATTAATACCTATCCCGCGAGCAAGCACCAGTACGATGCACGCTATTTTATTGGTTCATCTTTTGACAAAACGGATAATGTAGAGGAAGCATTACAATATTACTCTAAGGTTGTACAGGAAAACCGGTCCACCTTTGTGGCAGCCGCAGCGCAGCGTTCTGCTGAACTTGAAATTGGCAGAGGTAATTTCAATAATGCCGTAACAAATTTCAGAGTTCTGCTTAGAAATGCTGAAAGTAAGAAAGAGCAAACCCAGGCATGGATTGGCTTGATGGATAATTATTATACTCTGAAAAGCTACGATTCTACTTTGTATTATGCACGTGAAGTAATTAATGTAGGAAATGTAATACCGGGAGGATTAGGCAAAGCCCAGCTTTATTTGGTGAAAAGGAAGCACGGATAAATGCAGA